>DAIMXP010000004.1:0-135378 GCA_036734945.1 Chloroflexota bacterium | reverse complement strand
GACCCACCTTTTTCAAGCAATCAACCTCCTCACCACGCTTTGGTGGGGTACTACCGCGGGCTTCCGAATCGAGAAGAAAGACGTGATTGGCGGGGAGGTACGGGAGTACGAGATTGAACACGGCGAGCACAGTTCCCGCCACGGATTGTATGCCTGCCGGCTGCTCCGTAAGCGGGACTACTTCGTCCAGATATATGGTAAGGTGCTGTACGAGCAGGCGTTGGCCGACGCGCTCTGGCTCCCGTTCATCATGCTCGGTAAGCTGTTGCCGGTGGCGTACCTCTTGCGCAAGGATGGCGGGAGCGTTCAGGCAGCTTCGGCAGGACACGGGTGATGCAGGCGGTCCGTGATGACGGCTGAGGCGGATGCGGTCGAGACGCTGCTTGCCTGTGCCGATGGCGGTCGTGTGCGACCCCTATATCGGGCGGCGAAGTTAGCTGGAGGTCGGGTGCTGTCTTTGCTCGTGCGGCGAGGATGTTGCCTATCCCTGCAGATGGCAGATGCGAGCGGTCGTTCAAGCTGAGCAACTCTACGCCTACCGGCGGATACAGCGGTCAGGCGCTCAGCAGCCAGGCACGCCTGCCGCTCGCCCAGGGCCGACAACTCGCCATCCGGCGTGAAGACGCCTGGGGAAGATTCGCTGTGGCACTCGCCATGGCGAACGAGATACAGATGCATACGCTCCCTTTGTCTGAACCAATCGTCGTCTTGCCTACCAGGCGTGCCTGTCGGGTGGGCAGGGCGCTCCTCCCGTTATCCTAACAAGGGTAGGGGACATGATGGCGAAGGACAGCGGGTGGCGGCGGTCGTGACCTTCGATGCCGACGGCACGCTGTGCGATTTCCAGCGGCTGATGGCGGCTGCCCTCGCTGCTACTCTCTCCGAGTTGCAGCGGCTGGTACCGGATGAGTGCACCGCCGCCCTGACCGTCGAGGATTTGCGGCTGACGCGCGACCTGGTCGCGGCGGATCTGCGGGGCCAGCGCCTGACGATGGAGCAGGTGCGTCTGGCTGCTTTCACGCGCACACTGGAGCAGATCGGACGGCCCGATCCGGCCCTCGCCGCCCACCTCCTGGACATCTACCTCGCGTGCCGCTTCGGTGAGGTCGCGCTGTACCCGGACGTCATGCCGACCCTCGATACGCTCGGCAGCCGCTACCGACTCGGCCTGGTCTCCAACGGCAACAGCTACCCGGAACGCTCCGGACTTGGCAACCGCTTCGCCTTCACCGTCTTCGCGCAGAATCACGGGGTCCAAAAGCCGGACCGGCAGTTCTACGAGATCGTCCTGGCCACCGCTGGCGTGGCGGTGCGGGAGGTCATCCACGTCGGGGACTCGCTCGCCAACGACGTGGGCGGCGCCCAGGCGCTGGGCATACGCACGGTCTGGCTGAATCGCCACGGCCTGCCACCCAGCGCCCACGTGCGTCCCGACGCTGAGATCGCCACCTTGAACGAACTTTCCGCCGTGCTCAAAGCATTCGAGTCGCGCCGTTGAAGACAGGCAGCGCTCACCTCAAGCCACCGATACCGATCTGCTGACCGGCGGGGAGTTATTTTCGCTATGTGGCGGAGCGATGTCTGCAACGATACGCCCCCGGTCTGCTTGCTGAAGGAGCCGCGCCACCGTGACCAGCACGGCTGCTGGGTCCCTCGGAGGGGGATGCGGGCGGGTGCCTGGGCCGAGCAATCCTCCGCCCAGGCTATGCTTGCTCGCCGCGTAAGCGGCGCAACTCGTCCCGAAGCCGCGCTACCTCGTCTTCAGCGACCTGCGCGCGTGCTGCTTCCGCCTCCGCTCGCGCTGCCTCCGTTACTGCCCGGCGCTCGACGTCCAACCGTGCTTCCGCCTCGCCGGCTGAGTCGCGCCAAGACCGCCATCGCTGCACCCCCGAATCGCTCGCGCTGTGGACCCTTTTGGCTGCCCAAAGTATAGCTGGCCGTCGAGCGATGACCGCCTGGATGGCCGACGGTTCTTGTGCCCCGGCAATACAAGTGCGACCGGGCCTGATAGGATCTGTTGCACATCATCCACACCGGCGAGACTGACTTCGAGTGGCGTTGCGGCGCGTCCCTCAGCCCGTGGTGGTCGCCCAACCGTGGTCTTGCCAGAAACTGGTGCGGTCGCGCCGGAACTTCGCCGTTGTCAAGAGCTGCTCAAGCAGGGGCTTCAGCGTCGTCATCACCTGCTGGGCGGTCTGCTGGTTGGCCCACAGTGGGGCGGTCTGCTTGCCGATCGTGCTGTCGACGACGGGGAAATTGTCGGTGATCGGCTGGATACCCTCGTGGTCGATGCCGTCCACAAAGACCTGCCAGTCCACGCCGTTGGGTTGCTTCAGGAACTTCGGCGACCGGGCGGCAGAGATACGGGCCGGAACGCCGTTGCCACCCAGGCCAATGACGAGCTGCGCTTCATCGCCACCCATGTATTCCGCCAACTCCCAGGTCGCGTCCGGTTGCTTCGTGCCGGACCAGGCGATGGCGGAGTTGGATGGGTCGCGGGTCCAGACGCCGGCAGTGCCGGTCGGCATCACCGCGACATCCCACTGGAAACTCTTGATCGTCTGGAGGTAGCCCGGCGCCGAATTCTCGGTGGTGCCCTGGATAGCCAGGGTGCCGTTGACGAAGGAGGGTTTAGCCGTCTTTGCTTCGGCGGGCGTCGGTTGAACGTGTTCCTTCCAGGTCAGGTCGGCCAGCCATTGAAAGGTGGAGACCACTTCGGGCGTATCGACCAGCACTTTATTGATGGTGGCGTCGAAGAGGTGGCCGCCGTTCGCCCACACCCAGGGCAGCACATAGACCCACCAGGTGCTCCAACTGCTGAACCACTGCTGTTTGCCGCCGCTGGTCTTGGTCAGCTTATGGGCGGTGTCCAGGAAGGCGGCAGTATCCCAGCCTTTGGCTCCCCATTGCTTGGGCGGCGGGGCCACGCCCGCCTCTTTGAACAAGTCCACGTTATAGAAGAGGGCCAGCATGGCGTTGTTGGTGGGCATCGCCGAGAGGTGGCCGTTGATCACGTGCTTCGACCAGGTATAGGCGAAGAAGCTGGCCGGCTTGATCGTCGTCGACCGAGCCATATACGGGTCCATGTTGAGGGCCGCGCCGGCGCCGGCATAGTGCGGCAGTTGCTTCGTCTCGAAACCGGCAAAGAGGTCCGGTCCGGCGTTGCCGGCCACCATGGTGTCGAACTTCGTGTAGATATCGCTCGGGTTGGAGAGCTCGACCGAAGGCTTGTGGCCGGCCTGATGGAAGGCGTCGACGACCTGTTGCCAGACCTTGCGTTGGTTGTCGTCGGCCTCCAGCAGTAAGAGGAGCTGGCCGTTGGCGGCAGCCGGCGCGGCCGCCGCGCTGGCGGGACTGGAGGCCGTCACGGCGGCGCTGCTGGTTTGGGCGCTGGCAGTCGTGGCGACGCTCGTCACCGCGGGTGGCGCCGACGCCGTAGCGGTGACGGCGGCTGAGGACAACGCCACACTGACGGGGGCGCCACCTCCGCAGGCCGCCAGGAGGGCGGTTCCGACCATACCACCTGCGGTTGTAAGGGTCGCGCGCAGTACGGCGCGTCGGGACAGTGGATAGATCACGCCAAGCCTGCCTTTCTCGTACTGGTCAAACAACGGAGCAACAAGACCGCCTTCCGCGGCCCACCAGGCCCCGCGAGGCGGGTGTTGTATCCGCCTGGTGGGTCAAGCCACGCCGAGGAAGTAGCCGCAGTGTAGACTATTCCCGCCGACCCGTCAAGGGGCGCCACCGGCTAGCGAACCTGGAGGAGCGGCGGGGAGTCCGGTCGACGCTTCGGCATGCGCGCGTCTGATCGGACGTAGTGACAAATGAAAGCACGCCGCCAGGTATCCGAGTGATTGGGCTTGGAGCGGTGCAAGGTGAGAAAGTGGTGGAACACGACGGAACCGGCCGGCACCGGTACAGGGATGAACGCGCCCAGTTCCTCCTGAGGTACCAGATGCGGCGTGCCGGCGATGCCGTCGTGGCGCAGCAACCCCAGTTGCTGGGAGCCGGGAATGTACTCCATGCAGCCGTTCTCCAGGGAGGCGTCGTCCAGCGCACACCAGGCGGTGACTCCGGCCTCCGGCGGGTCGATCTGGAAGTAGGCATTGTCCTGATGCGGTGGCTTCTCCGAACCGTAGCGCGGCGGTTTCAGCATTGCTTGATCGACATACAGGCTGAGCGGTGTGCCGATCAGTTCCGCCACCACATCCACGAGCGCCGGGAAGCGGGCATGGTCGAGGAAAGTCGGCTCGTGGCGTGTCAGATTGTCAAACTTTCGCACAGCAGTCGAGGGAGCGACCATTGTTCCTGAAGTGGCGGCGCTTTGCTCCAGTTGTCCCCCAACGCGGCGCGCCTCGGCACTGTCGATTTGGGTCGCCAGCGCTTCGATCCTCCGGCGCATGCCGGCCACTCGGTCGGCTGGAATGAGGCCCTCGATCGCGAGAAACCCCTGCTCCCGATACGCGGCAAGTTGCGCCGCACGCAGTGCCATTGCTTGCTCCTTTCGCCTCCTGGATCGCGCCGATCGCCGTACGCACGGCGTGCTCGTGTGCCACAACAGCTACGACCACTATCCCGGCACCGTCATTGGATTCTAGCCTACTCACGCCGGCCCCGCTCAGAACACGACACGCGGTATGCTACCATCGCTTAGTCCGGCGGCGCTGCTTGCCGGAGGCTGGCGTTCCTGGAGGGTATCCGTGTTTCGTCTCGGCATTGTGGATTGTGATACCAGCCACGTCGTGGCATTCACCGCGCGGCTTAATCATGTGGACGGCCCCGAGGATCAATGGGTCGACGGGGCGCGGGTGGTGATGGCGGTTCCGGGCACGTCGCAACTTTCCCCCGAGCGCATCCCCGGCTTCGTGGAGCGCCTGCGCGGCTGGGGGGTCCAGATCGTCGAGGACCCCAAGGCCTTGCTTGGTGCGATCGATGGCGTTCTCATCGAGAGTGTCGATGGTTCCGTCCATCTGGAGCGGGCGTTGCCCTTCCTCGAGGCCGGGCTGCCGACCTACGTGGACAAGCCGTTCACCTGCTCAGTGGCGGAGGCCCGTCAGCTGATCGAGATGGCCGAGGCGCGCAAGCTGCCACTTTTCAGCGCCTCCGGCTTGCGCTATGCGCCGCAAGTGCAGCAGATCCGCCAGGATAGTGCTGGTCTGGGCGCCGTTTTTGGCTGTGACGTGTACGGCCCGGGCGCACTTCATCCGCGGAATCCGGGCTGGTTCCACTACGGCATCCACGCGGTGGAGATGCTCTACACGCTCATGGGCACGGGCTGTGAGACGGTGCAGTGCATCGCCACAGCAGGGGCACACGTAGCTACGGGCCGCTGGCAGGACGGGCGGCTGGCGACGGCTCGGGCAATGCGCCAGGGCGCCTCCTCGTACGGCTTCGCCGCCTTTTGCGCCAAGCGCACCGTCGTCACGGCAGTGGACACGACCGTCATCTATCGTGAGTTGCTCCAACGCATCGTCGGCATGTTCCTGACGGGAGAAGCGCCGTTGACGATGGCGGAGTTGCTGGAGCCTATCGCCTTCCAGGAGGCAGCCAATACCTCCGCAGAGCGCGGCGGGGCGGAGGTACGGTTGGCTACGGCATAGGATACTGGCAGGGACGGCGACACGAGAACGGCCGGTGCGCGCTGACCAATTGCGCGGCCAGGCGATGTGCGAACGGTTTGGAGGAGCATGCAGCAATGACGGAAACACTTGGACTGGGCATCGTTGGAGCGGGACGGGTTGCCGGCAGCCATGCGCACGCGGCCCAGCAGGTCGATGGCGTGACCCTGCAGGCCATTGCCGACGTGGATGATACCCGTCGCGCATCATTTGCCCAGCAATACGACTGTGCCGGCGAGACCAGTCTCGACGCGCTCCTCCGACGTGCTGATGTCGATCTCGTCGTCCTCGCCTTGCCGCACCGGCTGCACGCCGACGCCGCCATCCAGGCCCTTCAGGCCGGCAAGCACGTCCTGGTGGAGAAGCCGATGGCCATGTCCGTTGCGGAGTGCGACCGCATGCTTGCCGCCGCCCAGAGTGCCGGCCGGCTGCTGACGGTCGGCCTGACGCACCATTTCCACCCGGTTCCGGCGGCGGCGCGCGACCTGATCCGCTCCGGCCGCCTGGGCCGCCTGGTGTGGGCCACGGAAACGCAGTACAGCCAGCGGCGGCTGGGCTCCAACCCGGCGTGGCTGTTCGAGCGAGCCGAGGGTGGGGGCCAGTTGCTGGCTAACGGTGTCCATTTCATTGATCGCTTGACGATGCTGGCCGGCAGTCGCATCGTGGCAGTGAAGGCGCTCGTCGGCAGCTTCTTTAACGCCTACCCCTCGGACGACGGCACGCTGGCCTATTTCCAGTTTGCCAACGGCGCCGCCGGAACGCTCGCCCTGACCGGTCACTTCAGCGGCGCCTCCACGTCGCAGGCGCAGGCCGTCTGCACGAAAGGGATGCTGCGCTACGGTAAGGAACTGGAAGCCACCGATCCCGACCGTCCGGATGCCGAAGCCTATCAGGTCGTCCCGGTAGCTCCGGCGAACGGCTTTGTCCGGCAGTTGCAGAATGTGGTGGCGGCGATCCGAGGTGAGGGCGATTTGGAGGTACCAGGAACCTGGGGACGCGACGTGATGCGCGCCCTCTTCGCCTGCGAGGAATCCAGCAAGAGCGGCCGGGAAGTGGTTATCGACTGACGGAGCGATCACCTACCCGAATCGACCTTTCGCCAGCCGGGAGTTCAGCGTGGAAGGTCGTCGACTGGCGATGCGCTGTCGAGCAGGCGGGATGCACCACAAGCGCATGCAACTGGCTTTGCACTACCTTCAACCCACCGCCGCCGTGAAGGCCCGCAGCGTTGCTCCGCCAATCGCCCGCATCTGCTCCGGCGTGCGACCCGGCCAACGGTAGCTCACCGCCAGCGCCAGTGTGCCGAAGCGTTCCGTGCTGTAGTAGAGCGGCGACCCGGCACTGGGGCGTTCCAGATAGCTCTTCCAGCGATTATCCGCCAACTCTTCCTGGCTGCCCGCGGCCTGTTGGAAACGAGCGGCCAGACTCGCATCCGTGGAATGAAGGCCATCCTCATCGAAGTGCATCCAGCCGTGGATATCGAGGAAGGCGGCGGGACGCAGCGTGTCAAGCAGATGCAGCAGAGTGCGAGCAGCCGCATCCGCGCTGCCGACGGCTTCGTGGCTGAGATCGGTCCCGGCGAGGCCGGTCCGTTTGCAGAGACCCATGGCTACGCCATCTGGGTTGGGCATTGGCACGATAACGACGGACGCCTGCTGGAGGAACTGCTCCTGCTCTTCGCCCGGTGATGCCAGCCAGCCCATGAGCCCTTCGATGCAGTAGGATGCCGCCGTCTCATACGGATGGAAGCGTGCAGCGATCAGGACCTGTCGCGGCCCCGAGCCGAAGGAGAACGACTCGATGGGTCGCCCCTGCGCGCTAAGGCCGATCACTTCGGGGCGACACGGGGCGGCGGCGATCTGCTTCACAAAGGCGGCATGGTCACCCAGGCCGTAGGCTGGGCTCAGGCCGATCGCTGACTCTCCGGGCGGCAGCTCGACGCGTAAGCGGCCGACCGAGCCGTCCACCTCCACCGGCAGGTACACCCAGCTCACGCCCAGCCGGAAATGGACGAAGCGCCGACTGACCATATAGTCCCGGTCGCCCCAGTCGACCTCCAAGGTCAGCGTCGCGGGAGAGAGACGGTCGTTACGCGCTACGACGTGAAGGGCGAACTTGTAGTTGGCGTCTCCGTCCTCACTGAGAGGCACAACGCGGTAGTGCGCATCCCCCAGGCGTCGAATCGCCGCCGGTTCCCGCGGGTTCCCGCCATCCTCGACCGTTTCGACGACGATCACGCGCCCTCTCCTTTCTCTCCAGGCCCGTGGCCGTCCTGCCTTGAACGGTGCATGCTATGGTACGGCGCATGGCAACCAAGGAAACCATCAAGCGCGACCTGGGCGCCCTTGGGCTGCCCAGCGCAGCCATCGTCCTGATCCATAGCTCGCTTTCCAGTCTGGGTTGGGTGGACGGCGGCGCCGAGACGGTCGTTGATGCCTTCCTCGACCACCTCGGTCCGGCCGGCACCCTAGTCGTGCCAACCTTGCCGTTCCGTGGCTCGCAATTCGACTACTTGCAATCGGACCCGCTCTTCGATCCTGACACGACGCCTTCCTTTATGGGGCGGGTCACGGAGTCCGTGCGGCTGCGTCCCGGCGCACGACGCAGTTGGCACCCGTCGCACTCCGTCAGCGCCATCGGACCAGCGGCGCCCATGCTGACTGCCCCGCAGTCCCACGATCCCTGGCTGACGTTCGGACCGGAGAGCCCCTTTGGCCGCTTGCTGACTGCTGACGGTTGGATCTGCTTGCTCGGCGTGACGCATCGCTCCAGTACCTTCCTACACGCTGTCGAAGAACAAAATTGCCTGGATTACTTTGTCTGGCCGGAGCCGCTGACCGCCCGCGTCTTGCGCGATGGGGAGGTGCAACACATTCGGACGTCGGTGGGCCGCCCGGGGGTGCGGCGGGCCTTTGACCAGATTGAGCCGCTGCTGCTGGCGGAGCACGCCCTCATCGTGGGCAAGGTCGGCGCCGCGACGGTCCGCCTCATGCGCGCTCGTGCCGTTATGACTATTGCGACTGCTGCGCTGCGCCAACGACCACACCTCTTGCTGGCGGAACCATGGGGTCCAGCACTGAAGTAATCCCCCAATCCCTGGCTCAGCCCACGCCGATACCCTCGACTACGACCTGGCCGGCGATCACTTCTACCAGCAGGCCAATGGCCAGGACGGAGCGTTTCCTGCCCGCTTGACAAAGAGCGGGCTGGAGTGCAGCATAGTGGCGTGGTGCGGTGACACTGGGGTATTGTGATGCCGTTGCCAGCCAGTCCTGTTGTGACGTGGTCTTGAAGTGGCGTTCGCGGTAGAGAGGAAATTGGGCATATGGCAGTCTTCGTCTCGCGTCGGGTCTTTCTGCGTGCGGCCGGTCTCGTCGGCATTGGCGGGAGTGTACTGGCTCTGGCCGGCTGCGGTGGCGCCGCTACGGCGACGGCCACCACTGCTGCTTCGGTCGCGACCGCCAGCGTCGCCAGCACCGCCAGCGCGGCTGCTACCAGCGCGGCTGCTACCAGCGCGGCTGCTACCAGCAGCGCGGCTGCTACCACCAGCGTCGCTCCGGCGGCCACGAGCGCTGTGCTGGCGACGACAACGTCAGCATCCGTTGCCTCGGCCGTAGCACCTGCCGCCAGCGCCGCCAAGGGGGCGACGACCGTGGAGTATTGGGATTGGTGGGATCCGACCGGACAGCCGTCGCTCATCGCCTACTTCAAGCAGATCACGGCAGGATTTGAGGCCGCTCATCCCGGTCTGAAACTGAATATCACCTATCCCGCCTTTGGTGACTATGAGCAGAAGATGCTCACGTCTGCTGCCTCCGGCACGGCGCCGGACGTCATCCATACCTCCGTGGCCTGGACGCGTGGCTTCTGGAACAAAGGGGTCCTCCAGGAGCTCAGCGCCAAGATCAACCTGACGCGCTCGATGGGCCTGGATCAGTTCGTCAAGTCGGCCCTGTTCTATAACCAGTACCAGGGTAAGGTCTACGGCGTGCCGGTGGAGGGACCCGACAGCGAGGTCATCATGTACAACGCCCAGATGTTCCAGCAAGTTGGCCTCGACCCGACCATTGCCACGGTGAACAAGTGGACATGGGATGAATTCCATACCAATGCCGTCAAGCTCACGCAGCACAACGGCGCCATCGTCAGCGTCGCCGGCTTCGACGGTGTCGGCGCCGACATCTATAGCGTGTCCGAGTTCGGCTATGGCGATGGCAGTTCCATGTACAGCCAGGATGAACAGACCGTTGGCTGGAACAATGATCAGGGCATCGAAACGCTGCAGTTCCTGACGGACGTCAACAGCACGAAGTGGCAGGGCAGCGCAACGTGGTCGGCAGACCAGAAGGCGCCGACCAGCAAGAACGGCCGCATTTACGACAGCACGGTCGCCATGGCTCTCCAGGGCACCTGGAACGTGCAGCAGATCAAGGACTTTGCGCCGAACCTGGATTTGCGCATCGCGCTGTTGCCACGCGGGCCCAGTGGCAAGGCCAACAGGACGATGAGTTGGGAGAACATGATTGCCTTGCCGAAAGGCAGCAAGCAGCAAGACGCCGGCTGGACCTTCGCCACCTACTATGGTGGCAAGGAAGCGCTCCTGATCCGCCTTGCCACCACCAACCGGGTCGGTCCACGGCTGGACTTCTACAGCTCGCCGGAGTACCAGGCGCAGGTACAGAAGGTGTCCAACCTGCAGTACGTCCCCCAATATGGCGACATCGGCGGCGCCTACCCCTTTATCGAAGGCACGCAGATCAACAAAGTCGCCAGCCCGGTCCTGCACAACGGCGCCATCGGCAAGATGTCAGCGGCCGACGCCATCAAGCAGGCTGCCCAACTCGCCAATGGCGTGCTCGCCAACCCGACTTGACCATATCACGCGCGGGAGCGCCAGGGTTTCTGGTTTCCCCTTCGGCCTAACCGCTGGCCGGTGCCGGACGCAGCACCTTGCCCTGGTCCCCGGCGCCGTGCGCCACTGTCGCTTCCTGGTAGGAGACGATGAAGGCGCGACGGATGCTGTCCGCCTGGTTCTCTTTGGAGTGATGCCACGTCCAGGCACTGAACAGCACCACGGTCCCGCCGCGTACCGGTAATGGCACGGCGTGTTCGTTGGCGTAGGCGAGGCGGTTCACGCGGCGTTGGCATGTTCCCGTCTGTTGCAGCGTCCATTCCTCCATGCCCCAGCGGTGGCTGCCGGGCACCACCCACAGACAGCCGTTGCCTTCGTCGGTGTCCTGGAGAGGGACCCAGACCGACATGCGGCGGGCGGCAAACGTGTCTGGATCGTCCGGCTTCGTGTAGAACGCTTCGTCCTGATGCCAGTGACAGACATCCTCTGAATGGGGCAGCTTGGTCACCAGCTTGCTGGAGTGGATGCTGATGCCGGGATAGACGAGTTCCTCCAGCATCGCCAGCAATCGCGCGTCCTCGGCAAAGCGGGCGGCATAGTCCGAGCGGCCCGCCACTGCGTAGATCCAGCCGGCACGGTTCTTGCCGGCCTCATTACCCGGGATGGCAATCAGCCGGTCCAACTCTCGGTCCAGTTCCTGCAGCTCGGCGGCGGGAAAGACATCGGGTACCGCCAGGAAACCGTCGCGCTCGTAGCGCTCTCGTTGGGCGGCGGTGAGCCCGGCAGCGCTGGCAGTGTCTACTGATGCCGTCATTGTTGGCGTCCCCTTTCGGTATCCGGCTGTGTCCCGGTCGGCCCAGGGCCTCAGGTGTGGTATACCATCACGTTGCCGAATTCGGCGTCTGGCGGATCGCCGCCTCTACGCAGAGCGCGGACGGTTCGTGTTTGAGACGGGGGATTCGAGTGCCGGAAGAAACCCAAGATACGCTAATAAGTGAAGAGGGAGCAGAGCATCGCCGTGATGGCGAGACGCCGGTGCGCGTGGGTGTCGTCGGAGTTGGGAGTCGTGGTTTTACCCACGTGCGCACGTTGCTCGATGTGCCTGGCGTGGAGATTCCGGCGATCTGCGACGTCAACGAGAGCCTGGTCACGCGCAGCCAGGACCTGGTGGAACAGGCCGGGCGGCGGCGCCCGGTAGGCTACGCGGGGGGAATCGAGGACTTCCGGCGCCTGGTGGAGCGTGACGATCTCGACGCGGTGATTGCCACCGGGCCGTGGGAGTGGCACACCCCCGTCTGCGTGGCAGCCATGCAGACGGGGAAATACGCCGCCACGGAGGTCCCGGCGGCGCTCACGGTGGATGAATGCTGGGAACTGGTGGATACCTCCGAGCAGACCGGCAAACCGTGCATGCTGCTGGAAAATGTTTGCTACTACCGCAACGTCATGCTGGTGCTCAATCTGATTCGGCAGGGCATGCTCGGCGACTTGCTGCACGCCGCCGGCGGTTACCAGCACGATGTGCGCGGAGCCAAAATCGGGCCAACGGGCGAGGTAAAATGGCGGGGGATGCATTCGGTCGCGCGCAATGCCAACCTGTACCCCACGCATCCCATCGGCCCGATCGCATGGTGGGCGGACATCAACCGAGGTGACCGCTTCACCTATCTGGTCTCCATGAGCAGCCGGTCGCGCGGCATCAATCGCTACGTCGCCGAGCGGTTCGGCGCGGATCACCCGAACGCGACGCGCGAGTACGCGCTGGGCGACGTCAACACCACTCTGATCAAGACGGCCCGCGGCCTGACTGTCACGCTCTACCACGACACGCAATCGCCGCGGCCCTATGACCTGATCCTGCAGGTGCAGGGAACCGAGGGCATTTACTCCGGCACGCTGGACAAGATCTACCTCGAAGGTCGAAGCCCGCGGCAGGGCGCCCGTCACCAGGCGCCGGTCTGGGAGGACATGGCCGACTACTACCGGCAGTACGAGCATCCCATCTGGAAGACGCTGGGGCAAACCGCCAAGCAATACCCACACGGGCCAGCGGATTACATGGAGTTGCACCAGTTTGTGAAGGCGGTACGCAGCCAGTCCCAGACCCCCATCGATGTGTACGATGCGGCGACGTGGAGCGTCATTACGCCGCTGACCGAGCAGTCCGTCGCCTCGAAGAGCGCAGCGGTCGACTTCCCGGACTTTACGCGGGGCAAATGGGCGACCACGAAGCCGGTGGATATTGTGACGTAAGTACGGACCACAGCGCTGGTCCTGCCACGAACCACCTTCTTGCTCGGCAACGATGGTCCTGGTGCCCCCGCGCCCGGCAACCCTCATCCTCGACCACCAAATCGCGCATTGCACCCATCCTCGGTGTTGTATGATGTCTTTTGACAGGCTAAGGCACGGTTCAAACCGCCTTTACAGTTCAGCCGCCTTCCCCTCTGGTAGACGGCCGCAAACTGTCATGTCGGGCCACGCCTGGGTTGAACCATGTCTAACCTTACCTATCGAGGCTATAATTCCGCCGGTTGGTCGGCGTATCAACCACGCAGTCCTGGCTGGCTGCGTGCGGAGTCTTGCGCAGTTGACGGCAATTCGCTCGAGAGGAGAAGAGCATGAAGGGTCCCCGTTTTTCGCGGAGAGCTTGCTTGGCCATGGTCACTGGCGGTGCGGCAGGGTTACTCGCCGCTTGCGGGGGGAGCACGCAAGCCACCGTCTCCACCAGTTCGGCGGCGACGGGCAGCGCCGCCAGTGCTATCAGTTCCGCGTTGCCCACATCGTCCACAGTGACGAGCGGCACAGCGCTTCCGGCGCCTGTCGCGACGTCAAGCACCGCCACTTCGGCAACACAGGCCGCAGCCAACGCCCCGGCAACGCAGGCCACGCTGCTATATTGGGATTGGTGGAGTCCGACCGGCAGCCCCTCGATGACGGCCTGGTGGGCGTTTATCCAGAGCGACTATCAGGCGAAGCATCCCGGCATCAAGCTCCAGACGGAGTTTCTCAGCGATTTCACCGTGTATCAGACCCGTTTCGCCGGCGGAACGTATCCTGACGCCATGCACACCTCGACCGCCTTCACCTACGACTTCTGGCTGCGCGGCGCCCTCGCCACGTTGGAGAGCCGCATTGCGCAGACCCCGATGGTAAGTATGGATCAATTCATGCCGACATCCCTGTTCTACAATCAGGCGCAGGGGCATATCTTCGGCATCCCCATGGAGGGACCGGACTCCGAGGCCTTCATCTATAACACCGACATGTTCACCACTGCCGGCCTCGACCCCGATCCAGCCAAGGTCTCCCAGTGGACCTGGGACCAGTTCACTCAAGCCGCCCGGAGCTTAACCAAGCTCGACGGCTCCGGCAACGTGACGGTGGCCGGCTTCGACGGGCCTGCCCTCGCATTGAGTATCACGGGGCTCTCACGTTGGTTGAATACCAACGGAGTTGACCTGTACAACCAGCAGATCAACGGCGTGGCGTTTGACAATGCGCAAGGCATCGAGACTGTGCAGTTCCTGGTCGACCTGAGCCAGAAGTACAAGTTCTGGTGGCCGAGCAACGTGCCGCCTACCAAGAATGGCCGCGTGCTCGACGGAGTTGCCGCGACGGCCATCACCGGCACCTGGAATGTGGAGACGATCTCCGACTTCGCGCCCAAGCTGAACTACCAGATTGTGCCCTTGCCGGCGGGTCCGCACGGCAAGCCGTCAACCCGTACCTGGGAAAATATGGTGGCGCTGCCCAAGCAAGCGAAGAACCCGGACGCCGGCTGGGACTTCATGGCATATTATGCTGGCAAGGACACCATCATCCAGCGACTTGCCAAGCTCAATCGCGTCGGCCCGCGCCTCGACTTCTTCCAGTCCCCGGAATTCATCGCCCGGGCCAAGACCCAACCGCAGATCACCTGGGTGCAGAAGGTCGGCGAGGTCGGTGGACGCGACGCCTACTTCCGCCAGGCAGCCCTGACGACGGCCGTGCAACCAATTATCAAACAGGCGCTGGCGGGAACGGTTTCGGCAGCGGATGCCACGCACCAGATGGCGCAAGCGTGCAACGCCGTCCTGGCGCAGCCCGAGTAAGCTGAGCGATCAGCAGCACTGACACGAGGAGAACGACATGGCTACGGCCGTACTGCCCAGCGTGCGCACGGCGGAGGACGAAGACCTGGCGGTGCTCGCCCGCTGGTTCCGCTGGCGCGATGCACCGAACGGCGCCCGCCAGCGTTTGAACGCCGAGGCGCAGGCGCTCCTGGCGCGACGACGTGAGCAGGTCGCTGCGCTCAACAGTGCCGACGACTGGCGCCGCCGTCAGGTGGCGGTGCGTCAAACCCTCCATGACCTGCTCGGGCCATTTCCGGAGCGCACGCCGCTTAATGCGCGGATCACCGGCGTCGTCCGCAAGCCGGGCTACCGCATCGAACACGTGGTGTTCGAATCCCGGCCCCAGTTCTTCGTCACGGCCTGCCTGTTCATTCCCGAGCATCTCTCTGGCCCAACGCCAGCGATTGTGAACCCAATTGGCCACAGTGACATCGGCTTTCGGGAATCAAGCAATCAGGTGCTGGCGCTGAACCTCGTCCTCAAAGGTTTCATCGTCTGCTGCTTCGATCCGGTGGGCCAGGGTGAGCGCGTGCAGTACCTCGACCCCGCCACCGGCCGGTCACGCCTGGGTGGTTGCACGCGCGAACACTCCCATTTCACCCGCCAGACCCTCCTGGCTGGGCGTTCCTCGGGTCACTACTTCGCCTGGGACGGCATTCGGGCCATCGACTACTTGCAGACGCGACCGGAAGTCGACGCACAGCGCATCGGGATCACCGGCATCTCCGGTGGCGGTACGCAGACCGCCTATATCAGCGCGCTGGATGAGCGGTTGGCCGCCGCTGCGCCAACCTGTTATATCACGAGTCTGCATCTCCTGCTGGAGTCGCTGGGTCCCCAGGATGGCGAGCAGAATCTCCTCCGTGGCATTGTCGCCGGGATCGACCATGCCGACTATCTGGAGGTGCAGGCTCCCCGACCAATCCTGGTGATGGCCAACACCCGCGACTACTTCAGTATTCAGGGCGCGCGCGAAACCTGCGCCGAAGTCGCCCGCGCCTACGCAGCCCTCGGCGCACCGAACGCCTTCCAGAAAGAAGAGGACGACGCCCCCCACGGCTTCACCCCGGTGAGCCGCTCCCTGATTTACGAGTTCTTTCAGCAGGCTTTGAACCTGCCGGGCGACCCGCGGGAAATTCCAGTGGAACCACTACCGCTGGCGGACCTAACGGTGACACCCACTGGACAGCTTGCCACCTCGCTCGGTGGCGAAACGGTCTTCAGTCTCAATCGCACGGAGGCCGGAGTGCTGGGCGCCCAGGTCGCTCAGCGGCGGGGGGCACTGCAGCAGCACCTCTCGACCGTTCGCGCCGCCGCGGAGCGGCTTTCCGGCTACCGGGCGCCCACTGCACCGGTGCCCATCATGGTGGGCCGCCACCAACGAGGCGGCTATAACATTGAGAAGGTCGTACTGCAAGGGGCGGATGGAACCGTCCTGCCCAGCCTGATCCTCGTCCCGGCAAGGTCCGGACGGTTCCCAGCAGCGCTCTGGCTGGACGCGACGGGCAAGAACGCTGCCGTGGCGCCCACGGGGGCGGCGGTTGCGCTGGCCAGGCACGGCTGGGTGGTGCTCCTGCCTGATCTCAGCCTGGTGGGAGAGCTGGCGACGGCAGGCGGTGACTGGACCTTCGAGCCGGCGTTGCTTGGGCGGAGTTGGCCCGGCATTCGAGCCGGGGAGATCGGACAAGCGCTAGCGTATCTCCGATCACGGGACGACGTGGAGCCGGGCGCCAGCGCGGCCATCGCCAGCGGCCCGCTTGGTCCAGCGCTGCTGCACGCGGCGCTCTTCGATGCCGGCCTGCAGCCCATCGTCCTCTTTCAGACGCTCTTCTCCTGGCAGGATGTCGTCCAGCAACGGTCCTCCACGACGGACTTCACCGCCATTGTCCCCGACGCACTGGGGGCGTACGACCTGCCGGATCTGGCGGCCTGCCTGGCGCCGCGACGGCTCCTCGTGCTCAACCCGCTGGATGCTGTTGGTGGGCAGGCGGACCCGCAGCAGGTGCAAGTAGCGTGGGAAGTCACTTGCGAGGCCTATCGTATGCAGCGGGCCGAATCCGCCCTGACGCTCGAGACAGGAGCTACCGAGGCGCGTATCGCCGAAGCGCAGGACGAGTGGCGGCAGCACGGGTGAGCATCCGGCTTGGACCTGCTGCTGTGACGACCTGCGCGGAGCGGTCATGGCGGACGCTGTTCCGGTGTCACCGAGCCGGCGAGCAAAGAGGGCAATGGCCTGGGAGCCTGGGAAGGTATACGCGGCGAGTCAGCAGACCGGCTCGGAGCATCCTTGCTGACCGGACTCCGTGTCGGCTGCTAAAAGGTAGTCAACAACTCCAGTGCCCGACCGCTGCGCGCCGATTCGATGGCCTTCACCATGATCTCCAGGGCGTGCCGGGCGTGTTCGGCACTGGTGACCGGCTGGCTGCCGCTGGCGAGGCAGTCGGCCAGGTGTTTGACCAGGATGGCCCGGCGGTAGCGTTGACGGTCGCCATCGCCCATGCCGCCGCGCGGAGTGATCCAGCCGTCAATGCCGGGCGCCGCGTCGAAGCGAAAGATCTCCAGCGGTGGCGCGCCGTCCTGCGTCTGATTGTTGAGATTGATCGTGCCGCTCCGGCCGAAGATCTCGATCTGGGGACTCTTGGCCGCGTTGACGTTGAAGGTGCCGTCGACCACTGCAAAGGTCGAGTTGCCGAAGTCCAGCATCAGCAGCGTGTTGTCGTCTGCCGTGACCTCGATCTGCTTGCCGGCAAACGGACCGGCGCGCACCGTACGCACTTTCTCGGTGATGCCGGAGAAGGCGACTACACGCTTGGCGGGCCCAAGGATGCCCGTGATGTCATGGATGCCGTAGACACCCATATCGAAGAGCGGACCAGACCCATCCTGATAGAACCAGGTGGGGTCGAGTGGCCAGGCGCCGGCGGCAGGGCCGCCGTGGGAACTGCGCACCCGGGCAAAACAGGGCTGGCCGATCGCCCCGGCAGCCACCAAGCGTTTGGCATGGAGGCGATTGGGTTGGAGCATGTTGGGCGGGGCCACCACGTACTGCAATCCTTTGGCGCGGGCGAGGTCGATCAGCGCATCCGCCTCCTCCAGCGTGGTCGCAATTGGCTTCTCAACGACCAGATGCTTGCCGGCAGCGAGAATTTGCCGGGAGGTGGTCCCGTGAAATGGTATGGGTGTGACATTGACGACGGCGTCGAGGTCGGCCCGCTCCAGCAACTCCTCCAGACTCCCGTAGGCCGCCGGGATACCGAAGCGCTCGGCCACCGAGCGCGCTCGTTCGATGGAAACGTCAGCGATGGCCACCGTGGCTACCTGATCGCGCAGCTCGGCGAGACCGAGGAGGTAGCCGGAGTTCGACGTGGCGATGGTGCCGGCCCCGAGCAGGCCGACTCTAAGCGGTGTACGCGCCATTTGCTGCTTCCGTTCCCTGTACTTGTCACCACGACCAGCCACGTCGGGCCTGGCGGGCTATGTTGTGCCTGGCCTCACAGCGAGGCCAGGATCGGCTGTCAACGTGCCCAGAGTTGCAATGCCCGGCGCTCCTCACCAAGGCGCAGCCAGCTCGGCAGTGCCGCCTGAGCGTGCAGCCCTGCGCCCTGCAACCAGCCGTCACGCGCGCTGTTGGGAGTGGTGAGGGCGTACACCGGCGCGGTGGGCCACTCCAGGTTGGCGAGGAGCGGCGCAGCCTGCCCGGCGAAGGCCGGCAGGAGGCCAATGTCGAGTAGCCAGACGTCGCCGAACCAGCGCGGGTCCGGCGCCAGCAGACACCAGCCGACCACCGCACCCGTCGCACTGCGCAGCACGCGACTCTGTGGTTTGTCAAGCGAGCGGTGGCGGCGCATGAAGCTGACGAAGGAGCCTTCGACGCTGTGCTGCGCCTTGGCGCTGAGCGTGGGCAAACGGGGGAGCGGTTCGTCCGGCGCCACCGGGCGCAGCGCCAGCACGTTGAGGCCGGCCCAGTGCTGCCAGCGGAGCGGCTCAACCGTGGCCGTTGCCGGCGCCAGGTAGCGCTCTTCGGCCTCCGGGAATGCCAGCCAGCGCATCAGCCCGGAGCCAGGCGCAACCGAACGGAAGCCGAAAGAGTGGTAGATCCAGTACGGATGTGACTCGAAGCCGGTGCCCAGGGTGAGCAGGTGGAAGCCGAGACGCCGGACGTCCTCCATCTGCGCCGCCATGAGCTGGCGATAGGCGTGCCGCTGCCGCCAGGCAGGCGCGGTGTAGACGTGCCCCAGAATGCCGCTGCCCTGCGCGCCGACGATCATCACCTGACTGATGACCTGCTCGCCCACGGTCGCCACGTAGAAGCGGCTCGTCAGATCGTCAAGTGGCTCCGAAAGCGCCTGACGGATGTGGTAATTCCAGTCCCCACCCTTGTGACTGAGGAAGGGCACGATCCGGTCGAGCCAGTCCGGGTCCGGCGCCTCCACTACGCCGAGCGTGATATCCTCGCCGCTGCTGAGCCGTCCGCTGCCGATCTGCCGGTACATGCTGCCCTCCACTGGTCAGAATATGGTAGCACCGGAGGCTTGACAACATCAATTCACTCTCTACAATACTCCGTGGCAGTATTGATCGGCCACGCCGCACCGGACGGCGATTGTTCCGCCGAGTCCCTGCATTCCCGTATCAGTCGGCTCATGAGCGGAATCTCCGGTAGGGAAAGAAGGAGGAGCGTCACCATGATCCAGTCCCGGCCCGTTGGCGAGACATCTCGGTCCCCCTCTTGCTGCACGCGTCGCGCGCTGCTGCTCAGCGTCCTGGGCGCTGGGGCCGCCCTCGCCTTGAGCGGCTGCGGCGGCGCGGCCAGCGCCACCACGGCGACGATTTCCGCAGCGGCTACGAGCGCCGTCACCACAACGACGGCGCCGGCGAGTACCGCTGTCAGCACCACCGCCGCCCCTGCCGGCAGCCTGAGCGCCACGACAGCGACCACGACAAGCGCCGCCGCTGTCGTGGCGCCGGCAAAAGCGGGCGTGACCGTCCGTTTCCTGGAGCGCGCCGGCACAAACTACAAGGACTACTTTGGAGCGGCGATCACTGCCTTCCAGAAGGACCACCCCGACCTGACGATCCAGGCGGAGTGGACCGACAAGTACACGGACAAGCTGGTGGCGGAGGTGGCAGGTGGCACACCACCGGACCTCGCCTTCACCTCGGATGACGACCTGTTCTCGCTCGCCGCAAAAGGTCTGCTGCTCGACATCGCGCCCTACTTCCGCCGCGACAAGCTGAACAAGGACGACTACTTCCCTATTGCCATTGATGCGCAGTTCCTCAAGGGGAAGCAGTGGGCCATGCCGCTCGACCTGGGCGTCTGGGTCTTCTTCGTGAACAAGGATCTGTTCAAGAAAGCCGGGGTACCCCTGCCGGACGGTACCTGGGACTTCGCCAAGCTGCAACAGGTGGCCGAGCAGCTTACGCGCGACGAGACCGGGGCGACGGCTCCCGGCCTCGACCCGGCCAAGGTCGTGCAGGCAGGCTTCGATGCCGGCTCCCTGCGCTACGGCATCGACATCCCGGCCGTTGGCTACGGTGGCTCGGTCTTCAACGCCGACGCGAGCTCCTGCACGCTGAACGAGCAATCTGCCCTGGATGGTCTGCAGTGGGTGGCCGACTTGAGCGTGAAGGCGCACGCGGCGCTGGGACCGGGGATCACCACCAAACAGAAGATCACCTTTGATGCCGGCAACCTGGCGCTCAAAATCGGCGGAAGCTGGAGCATCGGCGCCGAGCGGCAGGCCAAGCTCGGCTTCGACTGGGACATCGCCATCCCACCAAAGGGGCCGGTCAAGGATGAGATCCTGGCGGAAGCCTCCGGGATCAGCCAGATCAAGGAGGGCAAGAACCCCGACGGCGCCTGGCTGTTCAACAGCTATATGACGGGGCCGGCCGGGCAGGAACTGGCCTTCCAGTACACGGTGGCCTCCGTCCCCTCCCTCAAAGCGGTGGCGGCGAAGGTCTACCAGGGTGTCACCCAGCCAGCCAGCATGCCCATCCTGGCCGACCTGGCGACCAAATCCAGCATTCCCTACTGGCAGCGTGCAGTCTCCGATACCGAACTCGAGACCCTGTTCGGCAAGGAGTTGACGCCGCTCTGGCAGGGCAAGCAGACGGCGCAGGACGTCATCGCCAGCGTCAAACCGCACGTCGATGTGATCCTGGCCAGCGACCAGAAATACCTCGCCTCGTTGTGATCAGCGATCCGGCGCAGGTCCTCATGGGGCGGCGAAGTATCTTCGCCGCCCTAGGAAGGTCGAGCTCAGCTCTTGCCGAGTTGCTTGGCCAGTTGCGCCGTGCAGAGCTGCTGCAGTTGGCTGAGCGCATCCTGCGGCGTCAGTTGCCCCTGGAAGACCTTGGTGTACTGCGTTTGCCAGTTGTCTGAAAAGAAGCTTTCGATCGGATCGACCGGATCTGCCCATTGCTCACCGGCCGTTGTTGCCGACTGCAGATAGAAGTCAATTCCCGGATACTGCTTCGCATCCACCTTGGCGAGAAAGGACTTGCGGGCGCCGAGGAACCCATTACCGTCGAAGATGATCTTCTCGGCCGGCTCTCCGGTGAGGAACTCGGCAAAGGAGAAGGCCTGGTCGACGTGCGGTGATCCCTTGGGGAGCACGGCGAAGTGGCCGCCGGCTGATTGCATCTTCGTCCCCTTGCGGTCGGCACTCACCGGCGCCCAGGTATACACGTAGTGCTTGGTGGGCGCCAACTTGGTGAGGGAGCCGGGCGTCCAGTAGCCGTTGATCTGCATGGCCTGGGTCCCCAACACGATGCCTGCTTTGGCGCCGGTCCATGTGCCGTTCGTCTTGTGGAACGTCTGCACCGCAGCGTAGCCACCGGCGGCGTCGTAGAAGCTCTTGATCGTGGTCAGCGCATCGGTGAGCTGCGGGGTCACCAGGTTGAACTTGCCGGCGCCCTCGTCGTAATAACCGGTCCCCAAACCAAAGGACGGCCCCCAGAAGAATGGATCACCACCGGAGGCGGAGCCGCCCATGGCGTCCAGCGGGTCCAGACCGAGCTGCGTGATCGCCTTGGTGGCGGGGTCGAGCACCGTCAACTCCTTGTGCCATTCCAGCAGGTCACTCCAGTTGGTCGGGACCTGCGTGGGGTCCAGCCCGCGCTTGGCCAGGAGGTCCGTGTTGGCGACCGTCCCCCAGCGGACGAAGGCCTCGGCCGCCGGTACGCCATAGGTGTGGCCCAGATACGTACCGAACTTCCAGGAGGTGTCGAGCAAATCTTCTCGCTTCAGCGTCTGACTCTTGGCGAGGTAGCTGTCCAGCGCCATCGCCTGGCCGGTTGTCCAGAACTCTGGATAGGAGAGGTTGCCGACTTCGACATCGGGCGGCGTGCGGGCGGCGATGACGGTGGCCAGTTTCTTGGCGACGCTACTTTGGGGCTCGTGCTGCACGTGGTAACCGAGCGCCGCCTGGTTCGCGGCGGCGGCGACCTGATCGAAGGTCTGCCCCGTTATGCCGCCGGAGCCCCAGCCACTCCACCAGGTGACCGTCACTCCGGCGGTCGCCGGTTTGGCTGCGGCGCTGCTGATGACGGCGGCGGTGGAGGAAGTGGCAGCCTGTGCCGCCGTTGCGGATTGGCTTGCGGTGGTCGATGTAGTCAGCGCCGCGCTCGACGCCGTGGTTGCCGACGAGGCTGCGTTGCTGCTGGCCAGGGATGCCGTCGCGGTAGTCGCTGCGGCGCCGCCACAAGCGGTTAACGCCAGTGTTGCGCCTATACTGGCAGCCGTCGCCAGAAAGGCTCGGCGGCGAATCGGTCGGAAGGAGGGAGATGACTGCATACGTGGTTCCTTTCATTGTATCCGGTTCTGCGTCTTTCCCGTAGCGGGAAGGCTGCCAGCCCCAGATGGCCGGCCGCATCTTGTGTGAGAAAATCTTACACGAGCGTCGGCTACACAGTGTTGTGGGACGTTTCACCTGCCCGGCAAGTCAACCGGCGCCGCTGGACTTCGCCGCTCCTTTGTCCGAGGCACAAGAAAACCGCATCGCCGTCAACGGCGCGCGGCATCTTCGCCTGGATCACGATTGCCCGATAAGCGTCTTCGGCACCGCACGGCATGGCTAGTGTACGGATCGCAACTGGAATCGTCAAGTGCGCACTTCAGATGGCTTCATACAGTATCTTGACAAAGTGAACTCGCTGTCCTATACTGGCGGTGTCGGGCAGCGTAGCTTCGGAACCTGGTACCGCCTGGCTGGCCACTATGGGGCAGTTGGCAGAGCAGCATATCGCAACGAGAGAAAGGAGTCTGGCATGAGACCTGGACGGGTAACGCGAAGACAAATGCTCAAGGGAATCGGCGGGGTGGGCTTCGGGAGCGCCCTCCTCGCCGCCTGCGGCGGGAGCAGCACAGGGTCGCTTGCGAGTACAAGTGCCAGCGCGTTGGCGAGCGCTTCGAGCACACTGACCGCCGCGGCGGTCCCGACGACTGGGGCTGCCTCCAGTGCCGCATCCTCGGTGACGAGCAGTGCGGCAGCCGTCAGTAGTCTAAGCACTGCCGCCAGCAGCGCGACCACGGCCGTGAGTGCAAGCACGGCGGCGAGTGCTGCGCCCAATGCTGCCAAGACTGCTGTGCAGTTCCTCTGGGTCGACACCGGCCAGAAGGTCTGGCAGGATAGCTGGAACACGATGCTCAGCGGCTTCAGTGCCGCGAACGGCGGAGTCCAGATCCAACGCGACACCGTGGAGTTCGGCAAGGCCAGCGAGAAGGCGCTGACGACTTACGCCGGCGGCGGCTACTACGACTACCTGTACGGCTACTTCGGCTGGCTTTCGGGCTTTATCCAGCATCAGGTGATCCAGCCGCTCGACCAGTTCCTGGCCACCGATAAGAGCGTTTCGGCCAGCGACTTCTATCCCGCCGCCACCGAACACGACAAGGGCAAGCTGTACGGCCTCGCCTGGTTCACCAACGGCAAGGAGATCTGGTACAACGCCGACCTCTTCAAGCAAGCGGGCATGCAGACGCCGCGCCAGATGGAACAGGCGGGAACCTGGACCTGGCAGGCACTGCTGGACGCTGCGCAGAAGCTCACCAAGAGCTCGGGCGGCCAGACGACCGTGTATGGCTACGACAACAGCTCGCTCCCCTACCTGCCCGACTACTGGATGATCATGTGGGCCTGGGGCGCGGCCCCGTATTCTGCCGACTTCAAGCAGGCGACCTTCAATACGAAAGAGCAGACCGACGCCTTGCAGTTCGCCAGCGACTTCAACACCAAGTACAAGGTGGCCGGCGGGGGCGACTTCACCAAGGCGACCCTGGCCATGCTCATGACCGGCTCCTTCGAGGCGCGGACCGTGCAGGACCAGATCGTCCCCAAGAGCCTCTTCACCGTGGAGATAGCGCCACTGCCCAAGGGTCCCACTGGCCTGCGCCCGGTGGACCTTGCCAACAACTGCAACTACATCGGTGCCGGCGCCAAACAGCCGGAGCAAGCCTGGGCGCTCAACAAGTACCTGCTCAGCGCGGCGGCTCAACCGCAGATCGCCCAGCTCGGCGGCGGGCGCTACGCCGCCAACAA
The DNA here is from genome assembly GCA_036734945.1 of Chloroflexota bacterium. Lineage (GTDB taxonomy): Bacteria > Chloroflexota > UBA4733 > UBA4733 > UBA4733 > UBA4733. The sequence continues at coordinate 111,248 of DAIMXP010000004.1, read as the reverse complement.
GAACGTGCAGCCGGTGACGCTGTTTCCGTTCGAGGATGCGAACGTGTACCAGCAGAGTATCGCCCGAAGCCGGGGCGCTCCCCTCATCCTCCACGAGTCCGACATCGAGAAGGACTGGTCCGACAACTGGAAGAGCCTGACGGCGGGCACCATCGACGTGAACAACATGCTGACTACCCTCCAGCAGAAGGCGACCGGCTACCTGCAGGATGGCGGCTGCGTGTGCTGAGTCAGGGAGCAAACGTGACCGAGCACCCCGCCGTTCCCACGGTCTGTACCTGGCCCGCTGATCGGCGCTGGGTCTACTCCATCACCTTCGATGAGGCCCTGAGCGACCTGCACCGTTTCACGATACCGATCCTGGAGGAGTTTGGCGTGCCGGGGCACCTGGAGGTAATGGTCGGGCAGATGGGCGAGGTACGCAACCTCCCTGGCTCCAGTTTCCACGGCTACCACCACATGGGCGCGGAAGAATTGCGGGACATGGTAGAGCGCGGCTGGGGGGTGGGCAACCACTCCTGGTCGCACCAGATGGTCAACGCCGAGACTGCCAATCTGGAGTTGGGGCGAGCGAAGGAGGTCCTGGAGCAGGCGATCGGGCAGCCGGTCACGATCTACTGTGCACCCGGCTCCAACGCCAATATGAACGAAGGGGCCCTTGAGGGCTGCCGTCGCTTCGGCTACCTGGGGGCAATGGGCATCACCGACGCCTTGAACCGCCCGGACGACGCGGACCTGCTCTGGCTGAATCGGACCTTTCTGCACACCCAGGGCTACGGTCCGTTCTTTTCGGAGTTCGACCCGTTTCGCAACATTCAGCACGCCCAGCGCGACCGGGGCTGGATCATCGACTACCTGCATTGCCCCCTGGAAGTTGCAGTACACCCGAACAAGGACTGCTCTGCCGCCCAACTGCGGGAACGGATCGAGACGGTGGTGACGGTAGGCGCCGACGCGGTCTGGCTGGCCACCGTGGAAGATCCGGTGGACTACCGCCTGACTCGGCGGCACACGCAGATTCGTCTGGCCGGCGAGGGACAAGCAGGCACGTACACCATCACGACACCGGGCCTGCCGCCGGCCGTACGCCGCCGCACGGTCACGCTGGCCCTGCCGGCCGGCACGCGTGCCGTGGAGATCGACGGCCACCCTGCGCCACTCTACCGCAAAGTGGGAAAACCGCTGGTCGACGTCGACCTTTCCGCCGAGCGCCGTCTGCGGCTGATCCAGCAGGATGGGGCGACTGCGTTGCCGCTCCAACAGTGACCGGGGACCGAACGACAAAGGAGGAGGAACACGATGGCAGTGTTGACGGAGCGAGCGACGTATGGCGCCGCCGCGCAGAACTGGGAACCGGGGAAACTGCCAACCCCGTTCCCCCGCACCATGGGTCCCAACGCCATGCGCTATCTGGAAGAGGTGGTCCAGAGTGGGCTGCGCGTGAGCATGATCTCGCGCTTCGAGCAGCGCTTCGCCGCAGAGATAGGGGTCAAGCACTGCATTGCCACGCCCGGCTGCACGCCAGCGCTGCTGCTGCTCGCCATGGCGTTGCCGTTCGAGCCTGGTGACGAGGTGATTGTCAGCCCGATCACCGACTACGGCACCGTTATGGGGCTGATCAACCAGCACTACATTCCCGTCTTCGCGGACACAGCGCCAGGGACTGTCAACATCAGCGCGGAGACAATCGCCCCCTTGATCACGGATCGCACGCGGGCGATCCTGGCGGTGCATAAGACGGGCCTGATCTGCGACATGGACCCGATTGTCGCCCTGGCGCGGCAGCACGACCTGTTTGTGGTGGAGGACGTCTGCCAGGCGGTGTTCGGCCGCTACAAGGGGCGGATCGCCGGCACGCTGGGCGATGCCGCCGGCTTCTCCTTCGACGCGGAGAAGACCATGGGTTCGGACACCGGCGGCTGCCTGGTCACGAACGACGATGCAGTGGCGGAGCGCGCGCGCTTCCTCGGCCAGAGCCGGGGCGGGCTGAACAAACCTGGCTTCGGTCGCATGCACGTCGCTGAAGGCAACGCCTTACGCATGCCGGAATGTACCGCCGCCATCACGCTGGCGCAGTTGGAGATCATCCACGAACAGGTGGCGCAGCGGGATCGGATGGTTCGGCTATTGACCGAAGAGCTGGCGCGCATCCCGGGGATTACGCCGCTGCCAATTCCCGACTATGTAGACGTCTATTCGGCCTGGATGGTGGGCTTCAGCATTGATCCGGCGGCCTTCCGCTGCAGCGCTGACGAGTTCGGCCAACAGTGCGCCACCGGCGGCATTCCGGGGGCAAGCACCTGCCGCTATTACCTGATGCCGGCTGCCCTGCCGTTCTTGCAGGAGAAGGTCAGCGCACAGGTCTACCCCTACAGCAAGCCGCCGGCCTCGCGCGACTACGCCTATGGCGGCGACTCCTGCCCGACGGCCCAGGCCTTTCTGGAGACCTTCATCCGCTGGTCTTCCTTCTGTGAGAAGTACCAGCCGGAGCACTGTGCGCTGGCCGCTGCGATCGTGCGGCAGGTAGCGGAGGCGAACCGCGTGTAGGCAGGCGGGTAACGACAGGAGTAACTGATGGCAGTGGAAGCGGCGGTCGCCTTGCGCCTCGTCGGGCGGCATTGGGAGACGCCGAGCCTCGACGGCGCGGGTTGGGTAGAGACGCCCTATACGCTTGATCCGCGGGAGACCGGGTTTGTCGCGCTGCACCTCTGGAATGTGGGGGATGCCGGCGGCCCGGCGGTGCCGGACGCATTCCTGGTGGACATGGGCACACGCGAGAGCCAGGAGGAAGCGGTACGCATTGCCGAGCGGTACATCCGTCCGGCCATCGCCGCCTCGCGAGCCGCGGGTTTGCCGATCTTTCACGTCGAGCCGGCGAACATCGCCATGCAATACGAGTCGGTGCACCACATGCTGGAGGAGGAGAGCGGATCCCCGTCGGCTCCGGTGCGGCCGCGGCCAGCCGAGGTGAACACTGGCTGGAACAAGGAACGGGCCGAGCGGACCCATGGGCGCGGCTACATGGATTGGGCGGGCTGGGGCCAGATGCGCATCCTTTCCTCCTGCGATGCCGAACCGGGCGATCAGGTAATTCTGACCGGCGCACAGTTCGACCGCATATGCCGGAGCCAGGGCATCAAGAATCTGGTGTTCACCGGGTTCGCCACGAACATGTGCATCCTCGACGCGGCCGCCGCCACACGGGAGATGCTGGGCTACGGCTACCGCATCTTCCTGATCCGGGAGGCAACCCTGGGGGTGGAGTACCCGGAGACTTTCGCTGACCGCCTGGTAACCCGCATCGCCATCAAATACTTCGAACTCAAGGTCGGCGACAGCATCGGCTTTGCGCAGTACATCGCGGCCTGCCAGACGATCACTGCCGCGCGGTCAGCTCGCTCCTAGGGCTGGCCGCCGGAGAGGCTACACTTGCCGTCGCCATGCAGCAGGGGCCAGGTCGGCATTTCCGTTGGCCCGTCGGCACCGGCCGATGGCGACTTACGATGATCGCGGCGCGAACGAGGGCTGGAGGAATAGATTGGATGGGCAAGGTCAGTCCCGGTCGGCCCAGCGGGTAACGTTGGTCGTGGGGGCGAGTAGCGGCATCGGACGCGCCATCGCCGCTCGCTTTGCCGGGATGGGAGCCAGGGTCGCTCTGGCAGCGCGGAATGCGGCGCTCCTGGACGAACTGGCGACAGAACTGCGCGGGCGAGGGGCTACGGTGCTGGTCTGCCCACTCGACGTGCGCGACCGGACGGCCATCGACGCCGCGGTTGCCCGCGTTAGCGCCGAATGGGGGCAGTTCGACCTCGTGGTGTATGCTACCGGTACCAACACCAGGGAGCGCGCGCTCGACCGGCTCACGCCCGAGGTCTGGAGCGAGTTGCTCGACACGAATCTCACCGGCGCCTTCCATGTCACCCAGGCGGTATTGCCGGGGATGCGGGCGGCGGGCGATGGGCTGATTATCTACATCTCCTCTAACGCCGCCAACCGACCGGACGTCTCCGGCGTGGCCTACCAGGCCAGCAAACGCGGAATGGTTGGGCTGGCACACGGCGTCATGGAAGAGGAACGGCAACGCGGCATCCGCACGACCGTGATCTTCCCCGGCCTCACCGACACGCCGCTCCTGCTCAAACGGCCGACACCCACGCCGCCGGAGATCGTCGCCAGGGCACTGCAGCCCGATGACGTCGCCGACGCCTGCGTCTTTGTGGCGGCGCTTCCTGCTCGGGCTCACGTACCCGAACTGGTGCTGATACCGAGCCGGCTCTAAGCCGGTTCCCCTGTCGGCGACCCACTGACTAATGATTAAGGTATGATCGACCGGTCCATGGAATAAGGAGCGAGGATTACCGTGATTGACATGCACGAACATCTGTGGGAGTACGGGACCGTCGACCATTTGCTGGCGCACCAGGACGTGCATGGTCACCGGTTCACAGTGGTCCTACCCATTGATGGCGCCGCTGACGCTGCTCGCGGCCTACCCGCGAACGATTTCCCACTCGCCGCGGCCTGGGCCGCCTGCCAGGCCCATCCAGATCGCTTGATACCGTTTGTTCACGTCGATCCGCGGCGGCCAGACGCTCTGGACACCGTCCGCCGGTACCATCGCGAGGGCGCGCGTGGCTTCGGTGAGCACAAGCTCCATATGCCGTGCGACGCGCCGGAGGCGGTGGCGATGTACCAGCTTTGTGGCGAGTTGGGGTTGCCGGTGCTGCTGCACCTGGAATACCGGAACTATAACTTCAATTTTGAGGCGTTTGGCGAGGTCGTGCGAGCGCACCCGCAGACAACCTTCATCGGCCACGCCCAGGCCTGGTGGGCCAACATCAGCGCCGATGCCCCGCGTGACCCGAGTGCGTCGGGGTATTCCGCTTACCCGACCGGCCCGGTAGTAGCGGGCGGACTCACTGATCGTTGGCTCAGCGAGTTCCCCAACCTGTACGCCGATCTCTCCGCCGGCTCCGCTCTGAACGCGCTCACCCGAGACCGGGATTTCGCCCGCGGCTTCGTCAACCGCCATCGGGCGAAGCTCATGTGGGCGACAGATTGCCCATGCCTGGATGGCCGCGGCGCCTACCCGAATGGTCGGACGCGGCAATGCTTCGCCGCGCAGAGCCTGGTGGCGTTGCAGGAGCTGTGTGCCGACCGGGCGACCTACGACGACATCGTGGAGCACAACGCTGCTCGGTTGCTCAGGCTGGAGCAACCGAGCAGTTAGCGAAGTTCGTCCTATCCGCAGCGCGGCTCAATAGCGCGTCATCATGCGCCACCATGCCAGCTTGGCGAGCAGCACGCAGACTGGGACCGCGCATGCTAGCGCCGCGAGGGTAGCCACCGCGATGGCGTGCCAGGTCGCTGCCTCCGTCTGCGACCGCTCCCGGTCCCCTTCGTCCGAGCGCGGCACGCTTTGACTGTATCCGCGGCGTTCGCCCGGAGTCAAGCCAGTTTTTCGAACGGACGAACGACTTTCATACTTTCATTGCGTCATTGACAAAGTGCTGAGGCGCGGGTACTATCCTGCCAACGGGCGCGTTGCTTCTTTATCGTAGCCTTCCAGGGGGCAGGAATCAGCCTGGCCCGCGCCACGGCATCGTGGCACACCTGGCAGCGCACGCCAGATTGCGGTTAAGAGCGACGCCGTTCGGTCTTGAGTGTTGTGATCGCCAGGAGGGTTCTATGCTGCATCGTCTACTCAGTCGCCGTGCCCTGCTCCAATCTTGCGCAGCCGCTGCTGCGGTCACGTCGGGGGGACTGCTCGCCGCCTGCGGTGGGGCCGCCGCCACCACGGTCGGCAGCACCAGTGCTGCCGTGACCGCCAGCCTCAACACGGCGACGGTGGCGCAGGCCAGCACGGCGGCCAGCACGCCGAGCGCTAGCGCTGCCGCCATAACGACCAGCAGCGCGGCGGCGTCCAACGCCACTACTGCGGCTGCCAGCGCCACGACGACGGCAGCGCCGAAGGCGAGCAGCGCCAGCGCCTCGAGCGCCGCCGCCATCGCGCCGCCGACTGCCGCCAACACCATCTGGTGGTTCGCCACCAACGGCCTGGCCAAGGAGGAAGAGGACGCCTGGAAGGGTATCTTCGCCCAGTTCGAGAAGGAGAACGGCAAGCTCAAGGTCCAGTTCACGAACGGCACTAGCAATGACAAGTATACGGCTGCCATCGCTGGCGGCACCTATCCAGACGTTCACGAGCCGGTGACGAAGGAACTGCCGTCCTGGGTGGCCAAGCAGGCCGACATTGATATGACCAGCTACGTCCAGAAAGCGAAGATCAATGCCGCCGACTACACCGCCTCCCAGCTCCAGAAGGTCATCTTTAATGGCAAGTGGTATGGCATCCCCTGGGATACGTCACCGGCAGTGATCTTCTACAACAAGACGCTCTTCCAGAAGGCCGGCGTCGCCGAGCCGCCCAAGAAGTGGGGCGACCCGAGCTGGACCTGGGACGCTTTCCTGCAGGCGGCCAAGCGGACGACGACCGGCAGCGGCGCCGACGCCACCTTTGGCTACAGCCAGACCAACTGGTGGGTGTACTACAACCCCTGGGCCTGGAGCAACGGCGGCGAATTCAGCGATTCGGCGCGCACGAAGATCACCATCACCGACACTGCCTTCTCCGACGCCTACCAGTGGTATGCCGACCTGCGCAACGTCCAGCACGTCGCGCCCGATTCCCAGCAGGCCAAGCAGGCGACCTGGAACAACGGCAAGGTCGCCATGATGTCGACCGGCTCCTATGGCACCGTCGGTATGGACGTGCGCATGAAGGGCACCGACTGGGATATCGCTCCCTATCCGACCGGCAAAAACGGGGTGTTCACCCGTGCCCCCGGCGACTGCTGCTGCATGGTCAACCACGCACCCCACCCGGACGACGGGATGACGGTCATCCAGTTCATAACGGGGCTCACCGGGCAGAAGATGCTGGCCCAGGCCGGCTACGTGCCGGTGCTCAAGGCGGCGCAGCAGTCACCGGAGTTCCTCCAGCCCACCGGCCACGTCAACCGCCAGGTGTTCATTGATGGGTTGGAGATCAGCCGGCCCACGCCCATCCCCTACATTTATGTGGACGTGAACACGGCCTTCGGCAAGGTCATGGACAACCTGCTCGCCGGCAAGATCACGGCCAAGGACATGATGCAGCAGGTGCAGCCGCAATTCCAGACGCTGCTGGACAAGGCGCCGCCGGAGTGGCGCTTGGTAGATTAGCCATAGCCTTCGTACCCGGTCAGCGAGCCGACATCACCGCCAGGCGCGCGGCCTGGCGCGCCGCGCATTCCACCAGCCGCCGCTCGGCGTCGGCCGTGAAGCCACCGGGGCGCTCGCTGTTGCGCCAGGCGCCGACTTCGTAGCCGCCCTCTGGGATGGCTGACGCGGTGGGGAGATAGCCGATGCTGCCGTTGCAGTAGCCCAGCACCAACACGCGCGCCGGCTCGACACCGCTTGCCCGCGCCACCGCCTGTTGGGCCTTCAGCCCCGTCTCGAGGAAGATCTCACCAGGCAAGCCGACGATATAGGTCTCGCCGCAGCGCAGCACCTGCACCTCGGCCGGCCAGCCGGTGACGCCGCCATCGTTGGTCTCGATGGGCAAGTCGAGCCGTTCCAGCGCCGCGCCGAGCACGCCGCCGAGGTTGGTTGCGGGCGGCGCGGTGGGATCGCACACGGCCTCGGCAGCCTGTACCACGCTGCTGCCGAGCTGGCGGCCCAGCGCCTCGACTTCCTCCCAGGTGGCACTGCGGAAGGCGCCCTCGTCGTTGGTCAGGTTCGGCCGGATATTTGCGAAGCAGCCGGGCAGGAATAGGGCTTTCGTACTGTCGGCGTACGCGCGCTCGACGAAGCGGCGAGCGGCGCCGGGATAGTCCGCGGTGAACTGGTAGTTCTGCGCGCCCATCGAGGTGGGGTGGCAGACGTACCGGAAGAGCAGCGCCAGCGGCGCAGCGCCGGGCGTCGGGTGGCCGCCGGACAGGGTATCGAGCCGGAGCACCGTGACGGAGCGGTCGACGATGCCCTGCGCATTGGGCCGCATCACCATCTGCCCGTCGGGTTGAGCAAGACGGCGGTTGACGTTGAATCGCGCTTCCGAGAAGCCGAGGCCGATGGCGACCGGCGTCAGTCGGCGAGCCGCGGCGGCGACCAGCCCCGCCAGGTGCTGCTCCAGGGCGCCGATGTATTCAGCATTGCTGGGCAGGGTAGCGCGTTGCAGTACCGCCGGACCGCCGTGGGTGTGCGAGGAGCAGATGAGCACGCGCTCCGGCTGTACGGCCCCTTGCTCGGCCAGCAGGCCACGGATGCGTTGTACCTGCTCATCGCGCAAGGTGATGATGTCGACGGCGATCAAGGCGATACGCCGGCCCGGCTCGCCGGAGCCGTCGTCGAGCACCAGCGCTGTCGCCACCAGGTCGTCGTGTATGCCCTCGGCGGCGTGCCGGCGGGCGGCATAGCCCGCCTGCCACGTGCTTTCCACCGGCGGCGTGATGACCGTCCGCGCCAATCCTGCCCAGACATCTCCCATGGAGTTGCTCCTCTCTGTGTTGTTGTCCAGCGCCATATCGATCCGCCGGCCGTCAGCGCCGCCCGTTTCCATCTTTAACAGGGCGAGGGACGGTTCCACCGCGCCTCGGCGTCATCACGCCTGCTGGAGGTTGGCGTCGATATAGGCGGTGGCGGCCTTGCCGTAGTCGGCGGCGCCCTGCTTGCCCTGGTCGAACGCCGGGAAATTGTTGGTCAGCCAGAGGTTGACCTTGTTCCAGCCGGGATACTTCGGCATGCCCCAGGAGGAGACGTGAGAGTGCTGGGCCATGTTCAGGAACGCCTGCGGATCGACGCCAATCTGCTGCTTGTACGTTTGCATCGCCAGGTCGGAGGCGCCGGTTACCGGAGACACCGCGTACTGGCCGCTCGGTGGGAAGCGCGCGGCGTTGGCGGGGACCATGAGCCACTGCATCAGTTGCCATGTAAGGTCGGCTCGCGGCGTCTGCACGGTGTAGAGCGGCTGGGCAAACTGCCGGCCGGAGACGTTCTGCGAGCTGCTGTGCGGGAGCGCCGCCAGCCCCCACGTGAAGTTCAGCTTCGGTACGTAGCCATAGACCACTTGCATGCCGATGCGGCCGCTGGTGAACACGTCGCCTTTGGCGCCGATGCCCTTGACCTGTGCGGCGGTGGGCGCGACCTTATAGCGGTCGCGCAGGTCCTTGAAGAACTGCAACCCCTGGGCGGCCAGCGGCTGATCAAGCAGCGCTTTCTTGGCCTGGTCGTCCCACGGCCCCTGCCCAAAGTAGGTTGGCCGCTCGTCGCCGCCCGTGTCGGCGCCGCCCACCGTGCCGCCGAAGCCGAACTGGGACTGGTCCGCCTTCGTGAGCCGCTGCGCAGCCTCCAGGAAGCGGTCCATCGTCCAGCTCTGATCGGTGGGATCGACCGGCGGGTACGACAGCCCTGCCGAATCGAAGAGGCCCTGGTTATAGGCGAGCGCATCCACCGAGATGCCGACCAGCGGCAGGCCCCAGATCTTCCCCTCCTGGTCGGTGAAGATCTGAATCGCCTGGGGAAGGAAGACCTTTTGCGGGTCCAACTTCGCCTGGGCGAGCCGGCCGGACATTTCTACCAGAGCAGATTGCACGCTCAGCCAGTTGCCTGTGGCGTTTTGATAGAAGTCAGGTGGCGTGCCGCTGGCGATCATGGCCGTGAGTTTCTCGGTAACCGTGGTCCAACTCGTGCCGCCCGAGATGATCTCGACAGCGATGCCCGGATGGACCTTGGTGAAGTCGTTGTAGATGGCCTGCTCCACGGCGTGCCGCCCCGACGTATCGGGCGACATATAGGTGAGTGTCACGCCTTTCGGTCCAACGCTCGGCACAGTCCGGCCGGCGCTGGTGGCGGCGGACGCGGTTTGGCTCGCGGTCGTCGTCGACGCCACAGCGGAGACGCCCAACGACGGTGTGCTGGACGCGCTGCCTGTGGAGGATGCGGCTGCGCCCGTCGCCTGGGAACTCGTAGCGGCCGGTGGCGCCGTGGTCACGACGGTCGATCCGCCGCAGGCGGCGAGCAGGACGCCGCCGACCAGCCCAAGCGTCGTCAGCGCGCAGCCGCACAGCGCGACGCGGCGAGTGAAAAGCGGCTCCAAGAGCATGCTCCTTCGCTGATGCAAGGGCAACGGGAGCGACCGGCAAGCTGCGTCGGCGCATCGTAGGATGGTAGCATACGCGGCCTTATACTTAGCAGGCGAACGACGTGTGTGGCTAATAGTGCAGGGCCGCGATTGCCATATTTGTAGAGAGTGCTTACAATGTCTGCACAGGCGGTCGCTCGTGACGCCTCGCCACAGGACAGCCCAACGGGGAAGGAGCAGTCTCATGCATTCTGCAACAGCGGCATCGTTACCTCGGCGTCGTTTGCTGGCCATGTTAGGGAGTGGTCTCGCCATTCCTCTTCTTGCCGCCTGCGGAGGCGCCGCGAGCGCCACCGTCAGTACCGGCAGCACGTCATCGGCCCTAGCCGCGGCCGCGACGTTGCCCGTTGCCACCAGCGCGGCGGCTTCGACCGCAAGCAGCGCCCCTGCGTCGACAGCGAGCGTCGCCGCCACGAGCAGCGTCCTCGCCACGAGCAGCGTCCTCGCCACGAGCAGCGTCCTCGCCACGAGCAGCGTGGCGGCATCGACCAGCGTCGCGCCGGCTACGACCTCAACGGCATCCGCCGCAGCGGCAGCGCCCGGCAAGGGTAAGACGCCCGTGGAGTTCTGGCAGTGGGGGTCCGGCTACCAGACAGGCTTCGAAGGCTGGGCCAAGACCTACAGCGATCGCCATAGCAGCGTTCAGGTCAACGTTACCAAGTACGCGACGAACAACAACCAGAAGATCACGGTCGCCATCGCCGGCGGCACGGGGCCGGACGCCTACCTCTCGGACAGCGATGGCTTCAAGAACCGCGCCTATGCCGGTCTGGAAGGCTCGATCGACGACCTCGCTGCTCAGGACAAGACGGCCAGTGACAACCTCAAGCAGATGCTGCCGGCGGCGGTGGATTGGTACACCTACCAGGGCAAGCGCTTCGGCCTGCCCTGGGACTACAGCGCTGGTGTCGTCGTCTACAACCTCGACCTGCTCCACCCCGCCGGCCTCACGCCGCCAGCCGAACTGGCCAAGGATCCCAAGCAGTGGACATGGGATACCCTGCAGCAGTACGCGACAAAGCTCACGCTCAAGACCGGCGCAACCCCCGACCGCGTTGGCGCCTACCTCTCCTGGGGCGGCTACGAGAATAGCTGGTACAGCATGGCGCTGGCGAACGGCGGCAGCTACTACAACCAGGCGCTCGACCAATGCACGATCGGCAGCCCCCAGTGCGTGGAGGCGCTGGATTATGTCGTGAGCATGGCGAAGGCCGGCATCATCGCCACGCCAACCTGGTGGAAGACGATCACCGCCCAATACAAGAAATCCATGGAGCCTTTCCTGGCCGGCAAGGTGGCCATGCAGTACACCGGTGACTGGAACTTCAAGCCGATCCTGCAGTCCAAGACCACCATCAACTGGGACGCGACCATCCTGCCCTACGCGCCGAAGACCGGCAAGGTGGGCAACTGGTCCAACCTGCGCGGCCTGGTGATGCCGCCGACCCCCAAGCACCGCGACGAAGCCTTCCAGTTCCTCAGCTATCTGGGCAGCACGGAGGTCCAGGACACGATCACCGCCACGCTGGCGGAGGTGCCCATGCGCATGGATTCGGCCGGCAAGACCTATCTGGTGCCGGCGGTCGCCGGTCCACCAGCCGGCCGCACCACCCTGAGGCCGGCTCTGGATGGCACCACGACGGATGGCACGCCGTATGTCAATGAAGACGACGCCTACAACAATATGGCCACGGCTGGCCAGAAGGCTGTCGATGGCCAGATGAGCGCCCAGGATGCCCTGACGGCGTTGCAGTCGCAAATGAACGGCATCATGCAGGCGGCCAAAGCCAACAAAAAGTAGCTTCGGAAGGAGCAGCGGTGGACGCTGAGATCTGCCGGTACGCCCTCGACCGCGTGCCGCTGTCACTGATCATCGACGACTCGACGGCATTGGTCAACCTCAACTACTTCTTTCTGCGCGACCGCAACCTGCACCTTGACCAGAATCAGCGCTGGGAGGACGTGCCGGTGGTGACGCCGGAGTCCTTCACGCGCGAGTGGGGCGCCTGGTGCGCCGAGCACGGCGTGCGCGGCAAGTTCAGCGTCGTCCCCAACCCGGCCAACATCGGCCGCCTCGACCAGGGTCTGGCGCTGTTCGGCCAGGCGCAACTGGAGAGCTGGCTACGCATGTGCCGGGAGGTGATCGTCCCCTCCTTCGACATCACGCCGGAGATGCTGACGCACACCTACGTGCTTGACCTCGCCACGCTACAGCCGCTACCTTCGCGCATCTGGGAGCAGATGGAGTGGCGGCAGTTCAGCGAAGAGGACCACGTCGACCGCTACATCGCCCTGTCCTGCCAGATCCTGGCGAATATTGGCTTGCCGCCGGAGGGCGTCACCTCGCCCGGTGGCTTCGGCGGCAAGAGCCTTGATCTTTATGCCCGCGTCACCGGTGAGGGTGTCCGTTCCGTCACCGGCAATCCCACGCCGTTCTTCTTCCAGCGGGTGACGTCCAAAGGGACAGACGTGGAGACCCCCGTCTGGTACGCCGATCGTACGGCCGGTACCGCCGTCGGGGAGATCATCGCCTGCACCGGTGACCACACCGGCTCCTGGACCGGCTACGGCGAGGTCAACGCTGATTATTACATCACCGAAGACCTTGCCGGCGGGCGCCTGCCGGAAGTGATCGACGCCGGCAGCCCCTGCGTCCTCTGCAGCCACTGGCAGGGCATGTATGGGTTGCACGACGAGGACCGGCGCGGCTTCCGCACCCTGCAGACCGTGGTGGAACGCCTGCGGCAGCGTGACCCGCGGGGGGAATACACGCGCTGGCGCACCTGCAGTGAGATCACCAATTATGCCTGCGTGCGCGAGTTGGCGACCGTGACCGTTGCAGGCGACACAATCAGCCTGGACCTGTCCCGGTCGGTGCCGGAACTGACACTGCGCCTGCGCGGTACACAGGCGCGTGGCATCAGCCTGGGCCAGCAGCCTCTGCGCGAAGCCGGCAGCCGGGCGACGTTCCAGAGTGGCTCCTTCCTCCGCGAGGGAACGGACACGCTGGTGGCCTTTGATCCGCCGGCCGGTAGCCGGAGCCTCACCCTGACTGTTCAGGGCGGAGAGTGACCGCCATGGCCGTGACCGCGAGGCGAATCGCCGCGCTGACCGGGAAGGAGGCGCGGCGTGCCCGTTGACGTCATCTTTTCCTTCGATAGCGAAGACTACGAGACGCCGGCGGCGGACGAAGGGGAGTTGTGGTGGGCCGAGGCGTTGCGTCGCCACGGCTTCACCGGCTGCTTTTGCCTGGTCGGTGAGTTGGCGCGGGCACTGGAAGCGCGGGGCCGGCGCGACGTGCTGGCGGCGCTAGCCGGGCACGAGATTGCCTACCACTCCGATCTGCACTCCGCCCATCCCGTCCATGCCGAGTATCTGGAGGCGATGGATTGGGACGAGGGCGTGGCGGCAGTGCTGGCGCGAGAGGCCGGCGGCGTGGCCGACGTGCGCCGCCTCACCGGCCAGCAGCCCAGCGCCTACTGCAAGCCGGGGAATAGCTGGGCCCCCCAGGTGCCGGCGGCCATGGCGTTACTGGATATCCCCGTCTTCTGCGACGCCCCTTTCGAGTGGTCTCTCGGGCAGCCCCTGCAGTATTGCGGCCAGGTTTGCCTGAAGTACCACACCCATTTCGATGGCTACTTCACTGCCAGCGACCGCCGCCAACGCATGCGGGCCGACTTCCTCGCCCACCTGGAGCAGCGCCATCGCGACGGCGGCGTGCTGGTGATGTTCACGCACCCCTGCCGGCTGATCACGGCAAGCTTCAGCGATACCTTTCGCGGCGGCGTCAACCGACCGCGTTCGGGCTGGGGGCCGGCGCCGCTGCGGCCGCGTGCCGAGATTGAGGCGCTCATGGCGGACTTCGACGACTTCCTGGGCTGGGTGGCGCGGGAGACCGACGCGCGGGTGATTACCTACCGGGAACTCTGGCAGCGCAGCAAGGCCGGCAGCCGCTGGCTGGACCGCGCGGCAGTGCAACAACTGGCCGGTGCGGTGCGCGGGCCGCTGCAGCCGCGCCAGATCGGCGGCCAGTGGCTCAGTCCGGCTGAGCAGCTCGGCGTGCTGCTGTTCGGCGCGGCCTGGCAGCGCGAGTACGGGACGCTGCCGCAGGAGACGCCGGTGCGCCCCCTGCTCGGGCCTACTGCTCCGTCACTCCAGACCGAGCCGAGCGACGTCGAGAGGGCGATCCTGCTGGAGGCTGCCGCTACCGCGAGCCTACTCGTCGGCCAGAGCGGCCGCGTTCCCGCTGCCGTTGGCGTGGGCGCTCACCTGGTGGGACCGGCCGCGCTCTTGCGCGCACTCGGGCAGGTAATCAGTACGGCGCCGGAGCGGCTGCGGCTGGAGGGGCGGGAGGAGTTGCCCGAGTTGGCGCGGCGGCCCGACGTGGCCGGCCTGCACTTCCGCAACACCTGGAGCATCTTCGCGCCGGAGTTCGAGGCGCCGCGCCTGATCCAGCTCGCCCACCTCCAGACCTGGTCGGCGCGGCCGGCAAACGCGTAGTCGTGGTACACTTTCGCTAGTTCCGCCAACGCTGGTTAGAGAGAGGAGTGGTTCCATGGCCTTCCGGTTTTCGCGCGTTACGCGCAGAGCTGTCCTTTCCAACGCCCTTGGCTTCTCGGGCACGACGGCCGCCCTGGCGCTCATGACGGCCTGCGGCGGCTCGGTGACCACATCCACCGCCGGCACAACGGCCGCGCTCTCCGCAAGCGCAAATACCGGTCTGCCGGCCGCCTCCAGCGCGGCCACATTGAGCGCGCCAACCACGAGTAGCGCCAGCGCGACGAGTAGCACGGCCGCTGCCACCGCCGTGGCGAGCGCGTCGACCACCTCAACCGGTGGCGCCACGAGCCGCGCCGCTGCCGTAAGCAGTACAGTCCCGCCCGCCGAGCCGACGCCCAAGCCCGGCGCGAAGGGGGTGATTCAGCCGCTGCTGCGCGGCGACCCGCAGGAGGTGGATGCCTGGAAGCAGATCTTCACCAACTTCGAGGCGAAGAACCCAGGGCTCAAAGTCGACGCCATTTATACGACGGGCGACTACGACGCCAAGACGGTCACCTTTGTCGCCTCGGGGACGCCGCCCGGGCTCTGGTTCCCAGCCGCCGACACCGGGGTCAAGCACTGGGCGGCGAAAGGGCTGATCCAGGTTCTGGACCAGTACATCCAGCGCGACAAGTACGATCTGAGCGGCTTCTATGAGCAGTACCTGCCGTATATGAAGTTTGAGGGCAAGATGGTCGCGTTGCCGGTCGACGAGTAGCCGTGGAACGTCTACTACAACAAGTCGCTCTTCCAGAAGGCCGGCGCGCCGCCGCCGCCGACCGACTGGTCCGACAAGACGTGGACCTGGGATAAGTTCCTGGAGACCGGCAAGACGCTGACGCGGAGCAACGGTGGCAAGACCACCCAATGGGGTATCGGCGATGCCTCGTTCAGCGGCGCTCGCTTCTCCGCCATGCTGTTCGGCGGCGACTGGTTCCCGGAGGACTCCTACGTTGACGGCTGGATCAAGCAGTTCACAGGGAACGCGCCGGAGGTGATCCAGGCTTACCAGTACCTGTCCGATCTGTCACACAAGTACCACGTCAGCCCCAGCAGCGACGAACAGAAGGCGAACGGCGGCAACATCTCCAAGATGTTCCTGTCCGGCCTCATCGGGATGCACATCTCCGACGCTAGCTTCATCGAGACGCTGCGCCGTCAGACGTCAGGGGTGGATTGGGCCCTCGCGGCGATCCCGCAGCCGGCCGACAAGCCGCGCCGCACCCTCATCTGGGCGGACTACTGGTGCTACTTTCAGGGCATTAAGGATCCCGATGCCGCCTGGACGCTCCTCAAGTACATGCTGACCCCGGAGGCCCAGGTGCTCTACCCGCTCCAGTCCGGCGCCGTCCCCTCGCTCAAGAGTCTCGCCCCGAACTGGATCAAGCTCCGTCAAGACTCGAACAAAGTCCCCCCGGAAGTCCTTCAGGTCGCCATTAATGCCATCCCCGTCTCCCATGTCTCGGCCGACAACTTTACCGTTAACTGGCCGGACCTTGGCCTGATTATTGAGAAACCGATGGGCGATGTACTCAGCGGCAAGCAGGATGCACAGACCGCCATCCAGTCGCTCACTGCCGCCGCTCAAGATGTCATCAAGAAGACCAGCGCCGCTGCGAAGTCTTGAGGGAAGCGTCGTTGAAGATCTTCATCCTGACGGATCTGGAGGGTCCGGCTATGATTTTCGGATTCGACCAGACCCGTCTGCCGGAGGCGGTGGAGCGCATGGCGCAGTCCAAACGCCTCCTCACGCTGGAAGTGAACGCCTGTGTCGACGGCATTCTGGACGCTGATCCGCAGGCGGAGGTGGTGGTCTGGGATGGCCACGGCTCCGGCGGCATCGACTACGAACTCTTTCACGAGCGAGCACAACTCGTGGCCGGGCGCGGCGTGCGGGCGCCCTACGGGCTCGACGACAGCTTCGACGCTCTCTTCTTCGTGGGCCAGCATGCCATGGCGGGCACAGCGAACGCCCCGCTGGCGCACACCTACTCGTCACGCACCGTCGAGTACTACCAACTGAACGGCGTGCCGATTGGCGAGTTTGGTCTGCGCGCCACGATGGCCGGGACCCTCTGCGGCGTGCCCACTGCCTTCCTCTCCGGCGATGACCGGGCGGTAGCGGAGGCGCAGGCCCTGGCGCCGGAACTCATCGGCGTGGCCACCAAGGTCGGCCTCGGCCTGGAAGCCGCGCAATCGTTGGCGCCGGTGCGGGCACGGGCGCTGATCCGAGCCGGCGCCACGACGGCCTGCCGGCAGGTCCAGGCCGGACGAGTTGCCCCCGTCCGCGTCCCGCCGCCCTACCACTTCGAAGTACGTGTCCTACCGGGGCAGGAAGCGAGCCTCAATGGCTACCTGCAACGCGGCGCTAGCCGATTGGACGAGCGCACCGTGCTCCTGGAGACCGACGACCCGCGCGCCGTCCTGCGCTGAACGTGACGGGCGGACCAAGCAGGGCCGCAGACTGCAGTCGCGGCCCTGCTCTTCACCTCTCACGGCGCTAGCCGAAACGTATTGATCCTGAGGCGCCTTGTCCGTGCCTCGGAGTCGGAGCGCCTTTGGCCTCAGCCAATCTGAAGCAGTCGCTCGATGGTGACCTTAACCGCCGCCTGTTCCAGCGCCAGTTGCTGCTCCGGCGGCGTGCGGGGGCTATTATTCTGCACTTCCACGACGAGCTCGGGCGCTCGGTGCTGGGCATGCCCCCAACATTCCCGGAACCAGCGGATCGACTCGGTGTCGGCCTGGTAGGGGAAGGAGCGGGGCTCCGGCATCGCTGCTGCGCCCAGGCGCTGCCAGCGCTGGATGATAGCCTGGCCCCAGGCCACGTTCTCCGCCTGGATTTGCTCCGGTAGCTCCGCCTGCAGCACCGGCAAGTTGATCATGCAGCTGTGCGTCGAGCCCACAAATTCGGTCTGGTGCAGGTGCAGCGAAAGCGCGAATTGGTACTGGGCGTCCATACGGCGGAACAGGCGTACCAGTGACGAACCAGGATCACGGTTCGGCTCGACGAACTCGTGCGCGTTCAACTGTTCATAGACGATGCCGCGGCGTAGCGGCTGTTGCTCGTGCAGGCTCCAGCGGGCAACGCGCTGCCACATGCCGAGTGTCTGAGGATCCACGCCGCGCATCCAGGTCCAGAACTCCTCATTGGTGTATTTGGAGCCGTCCCACCAGAGGCAGGGAGCCCAGGCTCGCCCGCCAGGGTTGGCATCGGGATTGAAGGTGACAAAGAGGCGCTGCCGCGCTGCGAGGTAGTCGAAGTCCGCTGGCCGCCCGGCCAGGTCGCGGCCGGTCAGGAGTTGTTCGATGATATCCATGATCGCGGCAGTACCGGCCGGCTCATGGGCATGCGGCACGCAGACCCAGGCAGCAGGACGTTGGCCAGGAGCGTCACCCATCGGGCCCACGGTCAGCGCAAAACAGCGCTGACCGGTGTACTGCGTGAGATACTCGACGCGCAGCAGGTGAGAGAAGGCGCGCTCCCAGCGCAAAACCTGGGCTTCAACCTGTTGCGGCATAGCGAGCCACTGCGTTGTGTCCATGCCTTGCTCCTATCGCCTCATCTGTGGACCATAGTCTATACTGTGCCAGAGATCGGCAGGTGTGGCGGCGAGCCGCCCCAGGGTGAGCAGATAGAAAAGCGTCTGCCGCTCATCGAGCGCAGCCGACAGCGAGGGCCAGGCGGTGATCGCCGCGGGCGGATAGACTGGGGCTGGGTAGTTGCTAACGACCCGTCAACAGAAGGAGCAGGATGAATGCCTCAACAAGCATCGACTGATCGTGGGGCGGAGAAACCCAACGGTATGTCCCGGCGGCGAGCGCTGATCTGCTTCGCCGGGCTGGCCGGTGCGTTGTCGCTCGCTGCCTGCGGTGGCGGCGCAGTAAGCACCGCCACTGCGGCCAGCGTCAGCGTGCAGCAGTCCACTTCCGCGAGCGGCGGTAACGTCCCGGCAACTGCATCCAGCGCCGTCCGAACCGCCGGGACCGTCACCACGAGTGCTGCCGCCAGCACGACGGCGGTCGCGGCCAGCGTGTCTTCCGTGGCCAAGGCGAATGGGGGTATCCGCTTCTCGTTCTTCGGCGACAACAACGAGAAGGCCATCTGGGAGAAGGTAGGGCAGCAGTTCAGCGCGGCCTCAAGTATCACGGCAAGCTCTACGGCTTTCCGCAGCACTGGCTGACGCAGAGCATCGCCTACAACAAGCAGTTGTTCCGCGCCGCCGGCATCCCCTTCCCGCCGGTCGACTGGAAGGACCCATCCTGGAACTGGAACGCCTTTCTGGACACCGCCCAGAAGCTAACGGTCAAGAGCAACGGCAAAACGACACAGTGGGGCTTCCCGCTCACCGGCTACTCCTGGACGCGCTGGCGCATGTGGGTCTGGCAGAACGGTGGCCAGGTGCTCTCCGAGGACCTCAAGCAGTGCGTGCTGGATACGGCAGCGGCGACCGAAGGCTTGCAGTTCTACGCGGATCTGCCGAATGTCCACCACGTCGGCCCGACGCCGGAGGAACGCAAGGCGGCCAACAACGCCGACGATACCACCCTCTTCGCCCAGAGCAAGGCCGCGATGATTGCGACGCCGCCGTACTTCTTCGATCTGCGCAGTCAGATCAAAGACATTGACTGGGATGTCGTCCCAATGCCGATGCAGAAGAAGCGTGCCGCCCCGCTCTGGCCGGACTCCATCTCGATGAATGCCGCCACGAAAGCGGGCGATGCCGCCTGGGGGCTGCTGCGCTACGTCGTGGGTCCAGAGGGGCAGACGACGATCACCACCTTGGGCCGCGGCGTACCAGTGCTCAAGAGCGTGGCCAACTCGCCTGCCTTCTTGCAGACGGACAAGCTGCCGGCCAGCATCGCGAGTTATCTGGACCTGCCGCAGTACGGCGTGGTGACGCAGTACACGACGGTGTGGACGGACATGGAAAAGGCGAACGCGGAGGAACTGACGCCGGTGTTCCTCGGCCAGCGCTCCGCCAAGGATGGCGTGACCCGGCTGGTGCCGCGCATCAATACCCTGCTGCAGGGTGCAGAGGTGGGATGATGGCGCCTCGGCCGTATCAGGAGCTCTAGCCGGCGTTCTAGGGCAAGGAGGATGCGCATGAACATGATCTCCGCGCCGCTGGCGAGCGCGGTACCTGTGTCAACGAGCATGCCGCCGAAAGTGGTGCTGGTGGGTGACTCCGTCTGCCTGGGCTACGCCGCCCTTGTCGTCGACCGTCTCACCGGGCAGGCCGTCGTGCTGCCTCCACCGGCCAACGGCGGTGACAGTCGCAATGTGCTGGAGCATCTGGTCGCGTGGGTGGTGCAGGAGCAGCCGGAGCTTGTCCACTTCAATTGTGGCCTGCACGATCTCAAGCGCTCGCGGGACGGCCGGCAGTACCAGGTACCACTCGACGCCTATACGGCGAACCTGACGGAGATCGTCCGGCGCCTGCGCGCCGAAACGACTGCTACGTTGCTGTTCGCCACTACCACCCCCATCCTCGACGACCGGCACGCCCGCCGTGGCGCCGACTTTGATCGCTTCGAGGACGATGTGCAGCGCTATAATGCCGCCGCCATTGCCGTGATGCGGGCAGCGGGGATGACTGTCGACGACCTGCACGGGATCGTCACCCAGGCGGGAAGCGCCGAACTCCTGATGGCTGACGGCACGCACTACACACCGGCGGGCTACGAACGGCTGGCCGAAGCGGTGGCCGACTGCGTGCTGCGCCAGTTGACCATCGGCCGTGCCCAGCCGGCGCCGGCCTCGGCTGGCGGCGCTGAGAGCGCAGCCGCCTACACCCGCCGGCAGATGGAGCGCGGTGCCGCCGTCCCGGCAGCCTACCGGGATCTGCAGACGCCTCCCTTCCTCACGCCGGAAGATGCCGCTACCTGGCAGGCGCGTCGGCCGGAGGTACTGCAGACGGTGCTGGCCTCACTGGGCGACCTGCCACCGAGGCCGTCCCGTCCCCGTGCCCGGCTCGTGTCGCGGGAGTTGCGGGACGGCTATGCAGTGGAAGTGGTCGCGCTCGACAACGGCGTGGATGGCGAGGTCACGGCGCTCCTACTCATCCCGGAGCGCCGGCAAACGCCGGCGCCAGCGGTACTCTGGCTGCATTCCTCGACGCCGGACAAGACGCAGGTGCTCATGCCGCACACCAACGGCGGCAGCGTGCCGCTGGGCGAGGCCCTGGTGCGCTCCGGCTACGTGGTGCTGGCGCCGGACGCCTACTGGCACGGCAACCGGGTGGGTACTGGTCCGGCAGGCCCGCTGGAGACGGGGCGGGCGGAACAGGAGAGTCTTTTCAAGCTGCACCTCTGGTTTGGGCGGACACTCTGGGGCATGTTCGTCCGCGATGACCAGATCGCCCTGGACTACCTGTGCAGTCGTCCCGAGGTAGACGCCGGGCGCATTGGCGCGACGGGGATGAGCATGGGCAGCACGCGAGCCTGGTGGCTTGCCGCCGTGGATGCGCGCGTCACCGCCACGGTGGCCATCGCCTGCCTCACCCGCTACCAGAACCTCATCGCCCACGGCGAGCTGCGTCAGCACGGCATCTACTATTTCGTGCAGGCGTTGCTCCAGCACTTCGACACGGAAGGAGTGCTGGCCCTGATCGCGCCACGGCCCTTCCTGGCCTTGACCGGCGAACTGGATGCAGGCTCGCCGGCGGACGGCGTCCGGGAACTTGACACGCAGG
This sequence comes from Chloroflexota bacterium, assembly GCA_036734945.1. Classification (GTDB taxonomy): domain Bacteria; phylum Chloroflexota; class UBA4733; order UBA4733; family UBA4733; genus UBA4733. Next base: position 89,837 of record DAIMXP010000004.1, on the reverse strand, counting down.
TCAGCGCCGTCTACGCGGCGCTCGGCGCGCCCGAACGTTTCCGCAGCGTCCTTTACCCCGACACGGGACACACCGTCACGCCCCAGATGCGCACCGAACTGCTGGCCTGGTTTCAGCGCTGGCTTATGAAGGTTGACACATAGATCCCGGTGTTTGAGCGCCGGGTGACGCCGAACCGCACAACCGCTGGTTATCGACTTATCTGAGATCGGCAGGCGTGGGAATGAGCCGCTGGCGGTAGACCTGGCTGCCCCAGTCCAGGTCACGCGGGAAGAGGAAGCAGCGGGCGCCGCGCAAGTGGCCGCCGGCCAGTAGATGGTCGGCGATGGCCCGGCGTAGGGTCGTATCGCGCGGCGCCGTGTGCGGATCAATGCTGGCGGCGCCGAAGACGCGCTCCAGCGTGCCGGCGCCACCGGAGCGTGCTGGCAGCAGGTACGTCTCCCGCAAGAAACGAACGAGGTTCGACGCTGGCGGCAGCATCTGCTCGAGCTGCGCGTCGAGCAGCCAGGAACTGCAGGCGAACGCGACGAACGGCTGCTGCGGGAAGTGCCGGGAAAAGAACTCCAGGGCCTGCTGCAGAGACTGGCCGCAGGCGTCAAAGTCCATCGGGCCGCCGGCGGGGATGTGCAGGTGCAGCACAGGGTCGCCCGGCGACAGGGCAGGCTGCCAGTCCGCCCGAGACAGCCTGACTTCCTCTCGCTGTGCTGCGCCGAAAGGGGAGATGGGGACGCCGCGAATATCGGATTCGCCAAGGTCGAAATGGGCGATCCAGGCAGTATCCGGGTCGATGACCCCGCCCGCGCCATCGAGTTGACCGTCGGCGCGAAAGCGCAGGCCGTCGCCGGCGAGCGCGAGCACATGGTCGGTGCGGCGGTGGCGGAAGACGGGGAAGCCAGGGGCAAAGGCGCCGAATTGAAACTGCAACCGGCCGACTTGATACAATTCACCGCGCATGTGGTTGCGCAGCCAGTTGATGCGGTCGGGGGCGAGACCCCAGTCGCCGTGCCGCTCGTGATGCACATGCATCCAGCGCTCAATGTCGAACAATGTGGCGCGGGCCACGTCGGCGGGGACGCCGTGCTCCCGATACAGGCGCTGCAGTTCGGGCATCCCGGAGAGCAGGATGAGCAGATAGAACAGCGTATCCCGCTCACCGAGCGCAGCCGACAGCGAGGGCCAGGCGGCGATCGCCGCTCGCGGATAGTGCGGGGCGCGATAGACGCAGTAGTGACAATGCCAAGCCAGGGCGCGCAGAGCGTCAGTCGCGGCAACTTTGGCGGCGGTCGCGCACGCTCTGTCTATGATCTCCGCAGGCAGTCCGGCTGCCTCGCCAGCGTTGCGGACGAAGGCCGGTTGTAGGAAGGCCAGCGGTCCGACGGGCAGAGTCGCTAGCGACGCCGTCCAGTCCGGCTCCAAAGCTTCGGCCTCGGACGTGATCTTCAAGGCTGCGATGACGGCGTGCAAGTCCATATAGTCTCCGGTGCTCCTGCTCCTCACCTGGGCAGACACTACCATGCTGTGCAGTTCGGGCCGCACAACGGATGGACGCAGAGCCTGTCCGCACCCTACGATAAATCGTAGGGCTACGATCGACAAGCCTGCTGAAGCAGGCTGGACACCGTTTCGGAGACCGCGCAGCCTGTTTAGCAGGGTTCGTCCTGCTAGCCCGCCCGTTCAGGGGCGGGTACACGTGCCATCCGCACACTCTTGGAGGTTCGCTACCAGTAACTACTCTACGCCTCAGCCCAGCCAGTGGGCGAAGAAGTCGAAGGCGATGCGGCCGCTGAAGGCGTGGGGGCCCGGGAACACGTCGTGTTGCAGGCGGTCGGCGGCGTCGGCCGCGGTGTATACCTGGCGTACCTCCGCGTAACAGCGCAGCGCGTCGTCCAGCACGAAGCAATCGTCGTACTCGCCACTCTCGGCCAGTAGCGGACGGGGCGCGATCAGGCCGGCGACGGTGGAGATGTCACCGAAGGTCAGCAGGTCACGCAGGAACTGGTTGCCGCAGGTGTTGGCGCGTCCGCGCATCGTCAGCGCGTCGTGGCGGACGGTGCTGAAGTAGCAGGCGACGACGGCCGCCTTGATCCGCTTGTCAAGGGCGGTCAGGTATGTTGTCATGGTGCCGCCGAAGGAGAGACCGACGCAGCCAATGCGCTCCGGGTCCACCTCAGGCCGCGACTGCAGGTAGTCGATACCGCGCATGCCGTCCCAGAGGTCGAGGGCGAGCAGTTGGAAGCCGAGGTAGCCGTAGGCGAGGTACAACACGTTGCAGGGGTCGCGCCGTCCCCGAACCCACTCGGTCGGTGGCGTGCGCTCACCGAAGCCGCGCCAATCCGGCGCCAGGCAGACGTAGCCCCGGCGCACGAACTGCCGGGCGTAATCGTAGTTCTGCCGGCGCAGGCTCTCTTCCTGGCGTTGCCGCTCTTCTTCGGGCAGGGCAGGGTCAATGACGCCGGCCGGGTCATCCTTGCCTCGTCCGTGCCCGTGCGCGCAGAGCAGTGCTGGGCGCCGCTCACCGGACGACAGATCCTTGGGCAGGAGCAGCCAGGCCGGAACTGTCGTGAAGGCGTCGCTATCGTAGAGCACGCGGATGCGCCAGTGGTCGCCGGCATCGTGTCGCGTCGTTTCCTCGGCTGCCAGGGGTACCCGCTCCGGCCACGGCGCCAGAGCCTGACGCACCCGCTCCAGCGCCTGGGGCCGCCATGCCTGCCAGGCCGTCGGCGTTTCCGGCAGCGTCAGCGATGCTCCGGTCGCCGCGCGCGCCAGGATGCCGTCCAGGGGATCAATCAGCCGTTGCGCACACATTCGCGCTACACTCCTCTCCATACATACCGGCCACAGACTATACACTTTGGAGTGCCCAGGAGGCGAGGATGCCCCGGGCAACCGCGGCAGAGAAGCGCCGCGTCCGCAGCGAAAGGAGACAGCGATGCAGAGCACTACGCCAACGGTGAGTGAGCAGGCGGAAGCGTTTGCCCGTAACGGGGTGCTGGTCGTGCCCGGCGTTTTCGCTCGGGAGGAGGCGCAGGCATGGAAAGAGGAGTGTCGACGCCTGCTGGACCGGCTGACGGCTGAGGCGCAGGCGCGCGGTGCAGCTCTGCCGAAGTTCCGGCAGTCCGGCGTCTTCGTCGGGCTGTCCATTAACAGCTCCTTGTGCCGCGCCTTCGCGCGCGATCCGCGACTGCTCGACCTGATGGAGCCGCTCATCGGCCCGAATATTATGTTCTGGAGCGACAAGGTGGTCTTCAAAGCGGAAGAGGTCGCCGAGAATACGCCCTGGCACCAGGACTGGGCCTACTGGCACGGTTGCCACAAGCTCAATGCCTGGATTGCGCTCGACGATGTCGATCCCGCAAACGGCTGCCTGAAGCTGGTCCCCGGCAGCCAGAGCTGGTCGACGGAGCACGACGGCAGGGCGGCCCCGGGCGCCGGTTTCGTCCATCGGGTCGATCCCCGGCATATTGACGAAGCGCAGGTGGTAACGGCCGCCGTGCCCGCCGGCTCGGTCGTCATCTTCCACGACCTCACCCTCCACGCCTCCTATCCCAACACCAGTGGCAGGGAGCGTTGGGCAGCTATCTGCACCTACAAGGATGCCCAGGTCGAGGATCTCGACTATCCGGCGATGACGGCGGCCGCCATCGTGCGCGGCAGCGGCTCAAGTCTGCCAGTTGGCTCATGATATCCATTGCCAGGCACGCCTCGGTCACCTCAGCGCTGACTCGCAGATGATGACCCGATACCCGGACCATCAAGGATGAGATCAAGGCCCGCCGAGACCTGGCTCAGCCGGACCAGGTCGTCCGGGGCGATCTCGATGTTCAGGGCGCCGACGTTTTCTCGCATTTGGACGGCGGTGTCGGCGCCGGAGATCGCCACCGTCACTTCCGGGTGAGAGAGCACCCAGCGCAAGGCGACCTGGGCGATCGTGGCCTCGCAGCGTTCGGCTACCTGCTGCAGCGTGGTCGCGACGTCGGCTACGGCGCCGCGCAGCGTCCGCTCATAGCTAGGACGCCGACTGCCGCCCCACAATGTCTCTGGCGAGGGCGCCACACCCGGGCGATAGGCGCCGCTGAGGAGGCCCGTTCCCAGCGGCGCGTACGCCATCACGCCGATGCCGAGCGCGCGGACGAGCGGGAACATTTCCCGTTCCAGATCCCGGTTCAGGAGGCTGTAGGGATTCTGTACAGTGAGCAACGGCGCCGCCGCCATGTGGTCTTGCACCCAGAGTGCCTGACAGACCTGCCAGGCTGCATAGTTGCAGACGCCGACATAGCGAACTTTGCCTTGACGCACCAGATCGTCCAGCGCCCGCAGTTGCTCTTCCAACGGCGTGGAAGCATCAAAGGTGTGGAGCAGATAGATGTCGATCCGGTCGGTGGCGAGTCGCCGCAAGGACCTTTCTACTTCGCGCATGATGTGGTAGCGCGAGCCGCCGGCATCGTTGGGGCCATTGCCGATGGCGCTGCAGACCTTGGAGGTGATGACGACCTCGTCCCGCCGCCTCTTGAGCGCGCGGCCCAGAATCACCTCCGACCGGCCGGCGTAGGCCCGGTCGTCCATCAACCCATAGACGTTGGCGCAGTCAAAGAGGTTGATGCCGCTGTCCAGTGCGGCGTAGGTCAATTGCTCCGCCGCCGTTTCGTCGCTTTGACCGCGCAGGCCGAGGCCCAGCGCCAGGCGCGAGACCTTGATGCCCGCCCTGCCGAAGCTGACATACTCCACGTCCGACCCCTCCCCTGTACCTTCCCGTCCTTCATACGGCGCCGACGTCCACCAGCGCTTCGACCCAGGCGCCAAGGGCGCCTTCATTGACAGCCACATTTGCCGTGCAGTTCTGCACTACTCGTGCTCCAGCACAATGATGTCGTACAGGTCCAGAAGATTTGAAGACTAGTACGAGGTTTTGCAAGTCCTTGGGCGGTTAGGCAGGCATATTCTCCCTTGCAGCACGCCAGCCGAACCGCATAGTGACTTCCAGAATCCTGTACTAGGTGTCCAAAAGTCGTTGCGATTGAGTCAAGTTTTCGCCGTGATGTTGACGCGGCACATAAACTCCCCCTCCCCAGTGAAGGGGCTCGGTGCTGAGCTGCAAGGTGACGGAACCGGTGCGTGCCATTGGCGACAGCGGGTGGCTAGAGATTGCCGGGGCCTGAAGATCAGGCGCCAAAGAGGGCCGCAGCGTGGCGACCCGTTTCTGCCGTGCTTCTGCCTGCTGGCGCGCGACCAGATCTGCCGCTCTTGTACGAGCAAGGATACCACCGGCGCTACAACTCGTCGGTCTGAGGCGCAGCCTCGTTAGGATAGTAGGCGTAGCCGTGCTGGTTCAGGGCAAAGATGGCGACGACGTTTGGTTTGGCCGAGCACAGTTCGTCGGCCAGACGATCGGGGTCGTAGTCGGCGAAGGCGTCCGGGCTATCGCCGGAGAGGTAGTAGTCCAGGTGCCGGATGTACTGCGGCCCCGCCATCCACGCGGTCGCCGCGCTGCCGCGAATTCCATTCATAGGCGCCAACCTCCTGTACTTCTTTGGTAGTACGTGTGTACGACACTCAAGCCACAATGAAACCTGCCGGCGTGGCCCGAGGCGAGTTTCATCGTAGACTCGGTACGGTGTGCCCTACGCCTTCAGCCGGACGACGTTCCCGCTACGAATGCTCTCGAAGCAGGCAAGCGCGAGTGCAGTCGCGCGGACACCATCGGCGACGCTGGCCCCGATCTCGGGAGGCCGGTTGGCGAGTGCGCAGCCGATGAACTCCCGCATCAGCCCGCCGTACCCTTGATAATCCTCGCGTTGCGCCTCGGACAGGTCGTCTTTGCCGACTTCCTGCGGCTCGCCTTTGGCGAAGCGCACGCGCTCGTAATAGCCGTAGACAGTGGCGCTATTGCCGTTGGCATCGAACAACTCGTAGAAGGACTTGCCGGTCCAGGGGCTCGGTCCGAAGTCGCCGATGAGCAGCGAGGCCGTCGCGCCGTTGGCGAAGCGGATGGTCGCCGCGATGCTATCCATCACTGCGGTTCGCGCCGGATCGTGGGTGAGCGTCCCGCCACCGGCGAAGACGGCTTCCGGCTCGGCGCCGGCGAGGTGGCAGAGCAGATCGAAGGTGTGGACGCCCTGGGAGAGCACATTCCCGCCGCCCTCAAGCGGGTCTACCGCCCAGCTACGGTCGGACCAGCGGGGATCGATGATCTGGCCGTAGAGGATGCGTGGCGCGGGAATCCGCTCAGCCGCCAGCCGCACCAGCGCCGCGTGCCGCGCCTGGAAGCCGACGACGAGTTGCACGCCGGCAGCGCGCACCGCGTCGGCGATCTGCGCGCAGGCCTCGTTGGTGAGCCCCAGCGGCTTCTCGCAGAAGACATGCTTGCCGGCACGGGCGGCGGCGGTGGCCAGCACCGGGTGCAGGTCATGGTGGGTGGCGATCACTACCGCGCTCACGGCAGGATCGGCCAGCGCCTCCTCGGCCGAGGCGGTAACGCGGACGCTGTCGGCGGGCAAATCGACCTGCCCCCGTAGGTGCTCCGCCGCCTCAATACGGGGATCGACCAGCGCGACGAGGCGCGCGCGTTCGTCCCGAACGACGTTCTTGGCATGCACCGTCCCCATGTGCCCGCAGCCAAAGATGGCGACGCCGAGCTGTGTTCCTGGCACGAGTGATCTCCCTCGCTTACGTGGAGAGCGACCGCCGCCCTCCGTCGATGCAGTCGCCTGGACGTGTCAACCCTCGCGCTCAGAGCGTCAGACCGGCCGCCACCGGTGCTTGACCATGGCCATCAGAAGCTGCGGCGCAACGGCGCGACCCAGCGGCGGAGCAAGCGGACGTTGTCCTGGCGGGCCTTGGTGAACAACTGCCGCACGAGGCGCTCCGCCAACTCACCGTCCTGGGCCAGGATAGCCTCGCCCAGGCGTTGGTGCGCCGTCGTCTCCGCCGCCAGCCGTTCCGGTTCGGATCCCTCTCGCAAGTGCAGATAGCGCACCCGCTCGATGATCGGGTAGACCAGTTCCGCGACCTGGAGTAATTTGGGATTGTTGGCGATAGCGCGGATGGTGGTGTGAAAATCGCCGTCAACCTTTACCCAGCGTTCCAATTCCGTGGCTGCCGCCGCGTCACGCATCTGGTCAAGCAGCAGGCGGATTGCCGTGGCGCCGTCTTGCGTCAGACGCTCCGCCGCCAGGCGGCTGGAGAGCGCTTCCAGCATCTCGATGACGCGATAGGCATCGTCGACTTCCTCAATGGAAACCTCCGCGACGATGACGCCGCGCGTGGCGAGGCTTTGCAGCAACCCTTCGGCTTGCAGCCGGCGAAACGACTCGCGCACGGGGGTACGGCTGATGCCGAGCCATGCCGCGATCTCCACCTCCTGGAGTCGCTGGCCCGGCTGAAACTCCATCCGTAAGATGGCTTCCCGGATTCGCCGGTAGGCAGTGGTGGCCAGGTCCCCTGCCTGGGCGGCAGGTTCTTCCGCCCGCTCGGCCAGCATCGCAGTCCCGTTACGCAGCAATTGTTCTTCGTCCATTCTGCATGTGCTACCGAATACGAGGATCAGTCCATGCCAGGGCACTTGCATGTATACACATTTGTATGGAATACTAGCGCATCGGTCGGTGGCTGTCAAGCGAGGAGCAATGGCAGACAACGGCTGCAACGGCGGACAAGCAACGGTGAGGGGGCCATCGGTGGCGGAGCGAGGCTACGAGTTCCGACGACGCCTGGAAGTGGTCCATCAGCCGGATCGGCGCGACCCGACCGTGCTTGCGGGAGACCATGAGGTAGCGATTGGCGCCGGCTGGAGCATCGTCATCAGCGAGCAGGCCGGAGCGCTCCTGTACGGCGTGGCGCGCGACCTCGAAGACTATCTGCTCGTCAGTATGGGTGAATCCGTGCCGCTGCGCCGTGTCAAGGACGTCGCCAGCGGCGCCCAGGGTGAGGCCCGAGTGATCGTCCTGGCCACGAAGGCCGAATTGCCTGACCTTGCTGCCGAGGTAGCGACGCCGCGCGGCTACCGTGTCCACTGCACGCCGACAGCCCTGATCGTCTGCGGCGACGACGAGCGGGGGGCCGGCCAGGGCAGTTACTACCTGGAAGACCTGATGAACCTGCGCGAAGCGCCGATCTTGCCGGTAGGAGACGTGACGCGCGTGCCGCTCTTTGCCCCGCGCATGGTCCACTCCGGCTGGGGACTGGATCAGTTCCCCGACGCGCATCTCAACGCCATGGCGCACGCAGGACTGGACGCCATTCTGGTGTTTGCGGAGGGTGTAGATCGGACGCCCGACGAGCGCCACATCCAAGGTAGCCAGCCAGGCGCCGGCCGCTACCAGGACTTCCGAGCGCTGGTGCGGCGCGCCGCCGCCCACGGCCTGGACGTCTACTTGTATAGCTACCTCAAGAGCCTGAAACACCCGGAGGAACCGGGCGCCGAGGCCTATTACGACAGCACCTATGGGGCGCTTTTCGCCGCCTGCCCCGACGCCAAGGGCGTGGTGCTGGTCGGGGAATCGGTGGAGTTCCCGAGCAAGGATCCCCGCACCACCGGCGTCTTGCGCGGCACGCCGACGCCGGACGGGTTGCCGCCAGACAAGCCCAGCCCAGGCTGGTGGCCCTGTGCCGACTATCCGCAGTGGTTGAACCTCCTCAAGCGCGTCATCCGGCGGCACAGCCCCCAGGCCGACATCGTCTTCTGGACCTATAACTGGGGCTACGCCCCGGAAGCGGACCGGCTGGCGCTGATCCGCAGCCTGCCCACCGACATCACCTTGCAGGTGACCTTCGAGATGTTTGAACAGCGGCAACACGAGGGCATCACCAACGTCTGCGTCGATTACACAGCGTCCTTTGTGGGGCCGGGGCAGTATTTCAGCAGCGAAGCACGGGTGGCGCATGAACGCGGGCTACGGCTCTATACGATGAGCAACACCGGCGGGCTGACCTGGGATGTCGGGGTGATCCCCTACGAGCCCATCCCCTACCAGTGGGCGCGCCGCCACGCGGCGCTGCTGCAAGCGCGCGACGAGTGGGGGCTCAGCGGTCTGATGGAGTCGCACCACTACGGTTGGTGGCCATCCTTCGTGAGCGAGCTGACCAAGTGGGATTACTGGGCGCCCAGCCCGCCGCCGGCGGAGACGCTGGCCGCCATCGCCCGGCGTGACTTCGGCGCCGCAGGCGCGCCGCTCGCCCTGGAGGCCTGGCAGCACTGGAGCGAAGCGATCACGGACTACATCCCGACCAACGAGGATCAGTACGGCCCCTTTCGGGTCGGCCCTTCCTACCCGCTGGTCTTCCGCAGCGGCGCCAGCCTGCCGGCCGCCGACTACGCCATGTTCGGCAACCGCATCGTCAACACCAGCTACCAACCCCACGACAGCGGGCGCCAGTCCTTGGGGGTGGCACGCTTCCCCGTGGAGATCCGGAGCCTGCAGCGGATGGCCGAACGCTGGCAACAGGGCTTGGACTGCCTGGAGCAGGCAATCGCGCTGGCGCCGGAGGGCAAGCGGTCCGCCGGCCAGACCATGCTCGGCCTCGGCCGCTTCATCCTCCATGCCGTGTACACCACCATCCATTGCAAGGAATGGTGGCTGCTCAAGCAGCGCCTGTTCGGCGAGCCCGATCCGAGCAAAGCCGCTGCCATCCTGGATGCCATGGCGGCGCTGGCCGAGCGGGAGATCGCCAACGCCGAGGCGACGATCCCGCTGGTCGAAGCGGACTCCCGGCTGGGCTGGGAGCCGAGCATGGAGTACATGACCGATGCGGCACACCTGCGCTGGAAGATCGCCCAGGTTCGCCGGGTGCTCGACAGCGAGTTTCCTGCCTATCGCCAGTCGCTGGCGTTAACGGTGCCATCGTGACCGGGCGGAGGACGGCACTTGCTCCACCCACAGACTTTCTCGGACTTGAAGGCGTGAGCCATCTGTACACCGCGGCCGAGTGCCCGCTGCTGCTGTCCAGCGCCGAAGCTCTGCACGAATACGCGCGTTTGAAGGCGACGGCCGAGTCAGGGCGCGCGCGCTTTGCCGAGGTTGCGCTCGGTTGCAAGAACGCCTTGGGTCAGCTCCTGGACGTCCCCCCGTCGGATATCGCCTTCCTCCCGTCGGCGTCCGACGGCATCAATGCCGTTTGTGGCCTGATTGACTTTCGGCCCGGTGACAACGTGGTCATCAACGACCTGGAGTTCCCATCGGTCGCGCTGCCCTGGCTGCGAATGCGCGAGCGCGGCATCGACGTTCGCGTGGTGCGCCATCGGCACTGGGAGATCGGCGCCGATGCGCTCCTGGCCGCCGTTGATCAGCGGACCCGGTTGATGGCACTGAGCCATGTCAGCTACGTGAATGGGCTACGGCATGATGTTGAGGCCCTGTCGGAGCCGCTGCGGACTGCGGGCGTCATCTTCATGGTGGATGCCACCCAATCGCTCGGCGTTCTCCCTGTTCCGGCGAGCGCGGCAGACTTCGTGGTGAGCAGCACCTACAAGTGGCTCCTCGGGACGCACGGCCTCGCTGTCCTCTACTGGAATCGCTCGCGCCGGCCCGACGTTCAGCCGGCTGCTATTGGTTGGTACTCGCTTGCCGACACATTCGCCGAAGATCGGTACGAACGCTACACGCTCAAACCCGATGCCGGTCGCTTCGAAACCGGCTACGTGAACTTCCCCGCCATCTACGCGCTCAGCAGGTCCGTCCCCTACTTACTGAAGGCCGGCATTCCACGAATCGCTGAGCACACCCTCGCCCTCGGTGATCTGCTGATCAAGGGCTTGACGGATCTTGGCCTGGAGATCATATCGCCCGCTGATCGCCGGCGACGGGGCGCCAGCATCTCGTTCCTGCACCCGCGAGCAGCGGAGATCGGACGTGTACTGGCGGACTGTCAGGTGCTGGTCTGGGCGGGGGACGGCCGGGTGCGCGCCTCCACCCACCTCTTCAACGGTCAGGCTGACGTCGAGCGGTACCTCGACGCCCTCTCCGGCATCTTGCGACGGGTCTGACGCCGGATGCACAGGTTGTTTCGGGCTTGATGGCCTGATCATCAGCGAGGAAAGGACCGACGATGACTGCACCGTTGCCGGCGGGTGCGGCGCCCGCTGCGCTGCCGGTCCCCCACTTCCCCGACCGGCTGCATGCCTATGTCTGGCGGAATTGGCAGCTCGTCCCGGTGGCGCAGCTCGCCGCCGTCATTGGCGCCACAGCCGACGACGTGCTGCGCCTGGGCCGCGCAATGGGCCTGGCCGGACCGCCGGAGATCAGCGCCGATCAGCGGCGGCGCTCCGCCATCACCGTGATTCGCCGGAACTGGCATCTCCTCCCCTATGATCAACTGCTGGCGCTGCTCGGCTGGACGGAGGAGGAGTTGTCCTACAGCCTGCGCGAGGACGATTTCCTCTGGCACAAGTTGGGAAACTTGAAGCCGCAGTGTACGCGGCTGGAGTATCGTGAGCCCGACGCCGACGCCGTCGCGCGCGCGCAGGAGATCAGCCTGCTGGTACACCGAGAGTTCCCGGGCGGCGTCGGCGCGGCAGGAGAGCCACTCTTCAGTTTCGTCCAGGCGCTGGTGGCGGCGCCGGCACAACGGCGGGAGCCACCGCCGGAGAGCCGATTTCGGCCGCGCTTTTGCTCCTCCTATTTCGCCCTCTACGGCGATCCCCTGCTGGACGAGGCGCTCGACCCCTATCCCGATGGCTACCTTGCTCGGCTGGCAGGATGCGGTGTCGACGGGATCTGGCTCCAGGCCGTGCTCTACCGGCTGGCCCTCTTTCCCTGGCAGCCCGAGCTCAGCGCCGACTATCAGCGACGCTTAGCCGCACTGAACACGTTGGTGGCGCGGGCCAGGGCGCACGGCATTGGCCTGTACCTGTACCTGAACGAGCCCCGCGCGATGCCGCCCGAATTCTTCCAGCGCCACCCGCAGTTACAAGGCGTCGCCCAGCGGGATCTTGCCACCATCTGTACGAGCCTGCCGGAGGTCCAGGACTACCTGCGGGAGGCAGTGCGCTCGCTCTGCCTGGCTGTGCCGGATCTGGCCGGTCTTTTCACCATCACGGCGTCGGAAAACCTCACCAACTGCTGGTCGCACCACCACGGTGAGGGCTGTCCGCGCTGCGCCCGCCGTTCCGCTGCTGAGGTGATCGCGGAGGTGAATCGCCTGATTGATGAGGGTAGGCGGGCCGCCGGCAGCCGGAGCCGTTTGCTCATCTGGGACTGGGGCTGGCGCGACGACGCCGTCGAGGCGACCATCGCGGCGCTGCCGGCGGACGCGGCGCTGATCAGCGTGAGCGAGTGGCAGTTGCCGATCCGTCGTGGCGGCGTCGCCAGCAGCGTCGGCGAGTACAGCATCTCGGCGGTCGGCCCGGGTCCGCGCGCCACTCGCCACTGGGACCTGGCGCGCCAACGCGGTCTCACGCCCATCGCCAAAATTCAAGCCGCCGTCACCTGGGAGCTCTCGGCGGTACCGTACATCCCGGCGATGGAGCTGGTGGCGCGCCACGCCGCCAACGTGCGGGCGGCCGGCGTCGACGGTTTGATGCTGGGCTGGACGCTGGGCGGTTATCCCTCGCCCAACCTGGAGGTCGTGGCGGCGATGGGCAGTGCGGCGGAGCCGACTCCCGAAGAAGCCATCCGGCAGGTGGCGGAGCGCCGCTTTGGCGGAGCCGCGTCGGCGGTGATCGCAGCCTGGCGCATCCTGAGCGCGGCGTTCGAGGAGTTTCCCTACCATGGCGGCGTCGTCTATCGTGCGCCGACCCACTGGGGTCCCGCCAACCTGCTCTGGGCACAGCCGACCGGCTACCAGTCCACCATGATCGGCTTTCCTTACGACGATCTGGACGGCTGGCGCGCCATCTATCCGGCAGACGTGTTCGCGCGCCAAATGGCATTGGTGGCCGTCGGCTGCGAAGATGCGACAGCGCTCCTGCGACGCGCTCTGGCGGAGGCCTCATCAACCGATCGTCCGGTGGTCGACGCAGAAGCGCGCGTAGCGGTCAACGCAGAAGCGCGCGTGATCGAAGCCGCCGGCATCCACTTCCAGAGTGTGGCCAACCAGACGGACTTCGTCCGGACACGCGACGCGGGCTGGCGAGCGGAGCGAGACCCTGCGGCCGGGACCAGCGAGGCGGCCCGGGACGGGCTTGCAGAACTCGAGCGGCTGCTCCACGCGGAAAGCGCACTGGCGCGCCGCCTGTACACCCTGCAAATGGCGGACAGCCGGATCGGTTTCGAGGCGAGCAACCAGTACTACTATATCCCGCTTGATCTAGCGGAAAAGATCGTGAACTGCGACCAGCTCTTGACCCGCTGGTTGCCCGAGCAACGCGCCCGCTGGAACGCCCGAAGCGAACCAGCGCGTTGATAACGTGACGATGGCCGTGTCGACGGCCTGCCCGCAGCCGAGGAAAGGAGCGCCTATCGCCCTGACCGTCCCCCAGTCGTGAACAAGCGTCATCGGGGTCGCGCAGTGCCCCGCAAAGAGAAAGGACAAGAGAAGATGCTGAATCCTGGTTCAACTCAACCATCACGCGGTACCATCGTGCGGTGACCCGCCGCCGCTTTCTGGTGGCGCTCGCGCCTCTTGGTACACTCGTGCCATTGCTGGCCGCCTGCGGCGGCAGTGTCGCCGCCACGGTCAGTAGCACTGGCAGTAGCACTGCCGCCGGTACAACCTCCAGCGCCGTCGCCAGCGCGACAACGGCTCAGGCCGCCACGACCAGTGCCACGGCTGCACTGACCACAGTGGCGACGAGCGCCGCGACCACAACCTCTGCCGCGGCGGCGGCCGCCGTGACATCGAGCGCCGCAGCCACAACGACATCCGCCGCTGCCCAGGCCGCCGCTGGTCAGCGCACGCTCTTGCTGTGGGGGCAAGACGTCTTCTACAAGCCGGGGACCCTGGGCGACACCTTCATCAAGGAGTACGCCCAGCAGAACCCGACCATCAAGGTCACGAGCGAGCCGCAAGTCTATAGCACCACCAAGCTGCCGCAAATGGTCGCGGCCGGCACCGTGCCCGATTTTGCCCACATGGATCGCTACCTGGCCGCGGAGTGGGGCAACAAGGGCATCATCGAGCCGCTTGATGCCATGATCGGCCAATCCAAGGTGCTCATCCCGTCGGATTGGCGCGACGGACTGCGCAGCGACGTCACCTGGAAGGGGAAGGTCTTCGCCGTCCCGCAAGGTTCGGATGTCTGGCTGTTCTACTGGAACAAGCCGGCCTATCAGGAGGTTGGGCTCGCCCCGGACCAGGCGCCTGCTACCTGGGACGACCTGAAACAGTCAGCCCAGAAGATCTTCAAAGCCGATGCCAGCGGGGCCATCCAGCGCTACGGCTTTGCCCCGCAGTTCGGCAATGGTGGTCCCCAGGCCGCCTGGCTCATCTTCATGTGGCAGCAAGGGCAAGATGAACTCAGCCCGGACCGCACGAAGGCGATCTTTAATACCGACCTCGGTCTCAACGCCCTCAACCTCGTCGTTGACTTCGTGAAGATGCAGGGCGGATGGCAGCACTACCAGGACTTCATCAAGGGCCTCTCGCCGCAGGCGCAGAAAGCCGCGCTGCCCGAGGGGAAGATCGCCTCGCACCTGGACTACCAGGGCGAAGTGAGCGCCATCTGGAAGCCGGCGGTGCCGAACTTCTCGCCTGACGTGTACGGCGCCGGTCTGATCCCCAAGCCGCCGGACGGCAAGGACACCACCTACCAGGGAGGCCCCACCTACGTCATTCCCACTGGGGCCAAGAACCCGAGCGATGCATTCCATTTCCTGGAGTACATCTCCACGGCTGCTAACCAGGTGCGCTGGGCCGATGGTCCGGGTGCCGTGCCGACGTCGAAATCGGCGCTGGCGAGCGACGCCTACCTCAGCAAGGATCCGGTGCGGAAGATCTATGCCCAGCTCGCCCTTGGCGGTAAGTGGGTGCCGGTCGTCCCCGGCGGCGCCGAAATCCTCAAGCTGCATGGCCAGTTGATGACTGATGCGTTGAGCGGCGCCAAGTCGCCCCACGATGCGCTCACCGCGGCCCAGACGGCGATCCAGGTGGTGCTGGACAAGAACATGAGCGGCCTTTAGACTCCGCCCGCGAGCCGTTCACCTGATGGCAGGGAAGTCGATACGTGACGCCGGCGCCACGTATCGACTTCCTCGGGCCGGAGGAGGGGTTACCCACCGCTGTGTTGCGGTGGACGGTTCTCTGCTGCGCGCCAACGCCTCGGCACCGCTGTCGGGGCTGAGGCGTTGGCGCGCAGCAGGGGGCTGACATGCAAGCAAGGAGAAAACAGATGGGTCGTCTCGTTCGCATCGGGTTTATCGGTTGCGGGAACCACGCCAGTCAGAATCTGTATCCGGCATTGCGTCTGGGCGTCAATGGCTCGCCCGCGTTGAAGGAGCCCAGTGGCGAACTCGTCGCGTGTTGCGACCTCGACGAGGGCCGGGCACAGCGTAACGCCCGAGTGTTCGGCTTTGCGCACTGGTACACCGACTACCGGACCATGCTGGAGCGGGAGGATCTCGACTGCCTATTCGCGGTGATGCACCCGCGACAGCAGCCTGCAATCGCCATCGACTGCCTGAATGCGGGCAAGCCGGTGTTCGTGGAGAAGCCGCCGACAGAGACGCTGGAGGATGCCTACGCGGTCAAGGACGCGTGCGAGCGCTCCGGCAAGTTCGCGATGATCGCCTTCATGAAGCGCTTCTCGAAACCGTACCAGCGTGCGCTGAGCCAGATGCAACGCCCCGAATTCGGCCCGCCGACGACGTACGAAGCGCACTACAACTATGGCCGGTATGCGGCCCCTGAGGTCTACGACTTCCTCAACGCCTTCTCCTGCCATCATCTCGACCTGGCCCGCTTCTTCATGGGAGATGTGGCCAGTGTCTACGCGCTGTACGTCTCTCGTTCTGGGGGGAGTACCGGACGGCCGCAAACGTATACCGAAGTGCTTCGGGATCGCAATCGCTCGGCGCCGCAAGAGGAAGCCTGGTTGCTCAGTCTGCAGTTCGCCAGCGGCGCCGTCGGCTTCCTGCAGACCAACTGTCTGGAACGCGTGCAAGAGCGGGTCACCATCACCGGCCGCGGAGGCTGGGTCACCGTCGATGATTGGCGTCGCGTCACTGCCTATGTCGGCAACACGGAGCTTCCCTACAGTTGGGAGCCGAACGACCAGAGTCCGAGTGATCAGTTCGACTCCCGCACGCTGCACGGCTACACGGGCGAGGTTCGCCATTTCATCGAGTGCGTGCGCGACGGCACGGTTGGCACGCCGAACATTGACGATGGTATCGCCCATCTCAAGCTTGAGCAGGCGGCGAAGCGGTCGGCGCAACACGGACGCCCGGTTGCCCTGACGGAGATTGCTTGAGACGGAGGCGGTCAAGGATGACACCGCTGCGCGTGGGCTTCGTCGGTTGCGGCGAGCACGCCCGCATGAGTCTTTACCCCAGTCTGCGCGTCGCATTCGGCGGTGCACCGGCAGGGCTACCGGCCCTGGTGCTGACCCAACAGGGGCGACAGCAACCGCCCCTCGTTGCCGAACTGGTCGCCCTCGCCGACCACAAACGTGCGCTCGCCGAGCGAGTGGCTGCCTTCCATGGCGTCCGTGCTGTGTACACCGACCACCGCTTGATGCTGGAGCGGGAACGCCTCGATGCCGTGCTGGTCTGCATGCATCCGCGCCGGCAGGCGGCGGTGGCCATCGACTGTCTGGAGCGCGGCGTCCACGTCTGGGTCGAAAAGCCGCCAGCAGAGAGTATCCAGGAGGCCACCGCCATGGCCGCCGCCGCGCGCCGGGTGGGCAAACAGTTGGCAGTCGGCTACATGAAGCGCTTCTCCTCTCCGTATCGGCGGGCGAAGGCCTTCGTGGATCAGCCTGCCTTTGGCGAGCCTTCAGTCTTCGAGTCTCGCTACACGTACGGCCAGTATCCCGTAGACGTCTACCGTTTCCTCAACGGCTTCGCGACGCACCACCTGGACTTGCCCCGCTTTTTCCTTGGGGAGATCGAGTCGGTCTATGCCGAGCACGTTCGTCGGGGCAAAGGGCTGGAGGGCTACGCCCTGACCTTACGCTTCAGCAACGGTGGGGTGGGTCTCGTGAACGTCAACTGCCTGGAAGGGGAACATAACAATTGGAGCGAGCGCGTGGCGGTGACCGGCGTCGGCGGACGCGTCTTCGTGGAGAACTGGCGTCGCGTCATCGGCTTCCTGCCGGATTCCCCAACCTACTACTGGGAGCCGGAAGACATCCGCCCAGCCGACGATCAGAACAGCCTTGCGGTACATGGCTTCGTCGGCGAACTGCGCGACTTTGTGGAAAGCGTGCGCGAGGGACGGGCGCCGGCCTGCACGATTGACGACGGACTCGCGGCCTTGCGGTTGGAGCAGGCCATCAACCTGTCCGTCGAACGGCACTGCACGGTATTGCTGAGTGAGGTACAGGACGATGGCAAATAGCACGGATCGCTTCGACCCGGTCACCGGCGAGCTACGGGGAGAGGATGAAACGACTGCCCAGCGGATGCCGACGCCAGCCGATCAGCGTTTTCGCATCGGCATTGCCGGTTACGATCTGTGGCCGCATGCTATCAACTTCTGCCGTGCGCTCGGCGATGCCGATTTCTGCCGGGTCAGTGCGGTGTGGGATGACGAGCCTCGCCACCTGGAACGGCTCGTCGAGCTGACGGGCGCGACCGGGTATCGTGACCTCGATGCCTTTTGCCAGTCGGACGTGCAGGGCGTCATTATTACGGCGCGCACGAGTTTGCGCTGTACCATCGCCCGAGCACTCGCGGCTGCCGGAAAGCATGTGCTCTCCGACAAGCCGATGGCCATGACCGCAGTGGAGTGCCGGGAGATCATCCGGGCTTGCCGGGAGGCGGGCGTGGTCCTCATGGGCGGCTACAACTTTCGCTATTGGAAGACCTGGCGACTTATGAAGCGCATCGTGGATACAGGCGAGCTCGGTGATCTCCTGCATCTGTACTGCGCCTATAACACGGGCATGATCCGCCGCAGTGAGTGGGAGGATACCTATGACTCAGACTGGACCAACCCGGCGGCAACACCCGGCGGCGGCTGGCTCACCCACGGCGATCACCCGATCGACCTGACGCGCTGGATCTTCGGCGTCGAGTTCACCGAGGTATTCGCCGACATGCGACGCCTGCGCTATCCGCAGTACGCCGTCGAGGACTACGGCGTCGCGCACTTCCTCCTGAGCAACGGCGGTACGGCCATTATCCATTCAGATGCCGTCTCGCCGACGATCCGGCTGGAGGTCGTCGTCATCTGCCGGAGTGGGGGAATGGCCTACACGATGGCGCCTGAACCTCGCCTGAAAGTCTGGGGCGTCTCGTCGCTGGGCGCCGGGACGGTGGAATACGCGGTGCCGGAGCACTGGGGAGATGCCCTGCGGGAACTGACGCGCGCCTTCGTGCATGCGGTCGAAACGGGAACGCCGCCCCCGATCACGGGGGTGGACAACATGCGGGTGATCGAGGTGGCCGAGGCCACGTACCGTTCCGCCCGTGAGGGGAAGCGAGTAGCCATCACGCAGACACCAGAGGGATAGCCGACAGTGGCGGCCGGTCCCCTGGACAACCGCTTCATCAGTGACGTCAATGGCAGGGAGAAGGAGCAATGTCGTGAAGATTGCCGACCGAATCCACATCGTCGCCAGTGGCCGGCTTGGCTTCGGCATTACCGATGACTTCGACTGTCACGTCTACCTCGTCGATGGCGGACACGAATATGCGCTCATCGACGCGGGTGGGGGGCGCAATATCGCCGGCATCGTCGCTCAGATCGAAGGAGACGGGCTCGATCTGGAGCGGGTGAAACAGCTTCTGCTTACCCATGGGCACGCCGACCATGCGACTGGCGCCGCCCCGCTGCGCCAGCACTTCGGTCTGCGTGTCCTGGCGTCCCCGGCCGTGGCGCGTTACCTGCGCGAGGGCGACGAGCGCGCGGTGAGCCTCGACGTGGCGCGCAAGGCCGGCGCCTATCCGCCCGACTTCATATTCCCACCCTGCCCGGTGGATGCCGAGCTTGACGACGGCGCCCAGGTGACGGTCGGTGATCTCACCCTCACAGCCCTGAACACGCCGGGGCATGCTTCGGGCCACATCGCCTACGTCCTGCGCCAGGGTGACCGGGTGTCGGTCTTCTGTGGCGACGCCGTCTTCTTCGGGGGCACGATTCTGCTGCAACACACCTGGGATTGCTCGCTGCAGGAGTCCATCGCCAGCATCGAACGGCTGGCTGCCCTGTCGGTGGATGGCCTGTTTCCGGGCCATCTCACCTTTGCCGTCCGGCATGGGCGGCGGCAGGTGGAGAAGGCAATGCAGGCCATCGCCAACCTGTTGCCCCCGCCACAACTGACATGAGGAAGCAGCGGAGTCGTTTGCCATGACCCAACAACTCGTCCAGCTCTTGAGCGACCTTGTGGCGCTGGAGAGTGTCAACCCCGCCTATCCCGGCGGCAGCCGCGGCGAAGCGGCAGTGGCCAATTACGTCGAGGGCTACTGCCGCCGCCTGGGGCTGGTGGTCACCCGTCAGCCTGTGCTTCCAGGTCGAGACAACATCCGGGCCGAGTTGTGCGTGCCCGGCGCCCAGCAGACCCTGCTCTTCGAGGCCCATATGGACACGGTCGACCTGGGGCCGATGGGAGCGCGTGCGCTGCAGCCCGAAGTCCGCGAGGGCAGGCTGTACGGACGGGGCTCCTGCGACACCAAGGGCTCGCTTGCCGCCATGTTGCTGGCCCTGGAGGCCTTGCAGAAAGAGCAGGAGCGCCTCCGGGTCAACGTCATGCTCCTGGCCTCGGTGGACGAGGAGCACGCCTTCCGCGGCGTGACGGCATTTGTCGACAGCAAGTGCCCGGTTCACGCGGCGGTCGTTGGCGAACCGACGGAGTTGCGGATTGTCGTGGCGCACAAAGGCTGCGTCCGCTGGCGCCTGACGACGACCGGACGGGCGGCGCACAGCTCGCGTCCCGAGGAGGGTGACAACGCCATTGACCAGATGGCCGAGGTCTTGCAGTCTTTGCGGGCGTTTCAGGCGCACCTACGCGGACGCCGGCATCCCCTGGTGGGGTCCCCGACCCTGAGCGTTGGCCGGATCTGGGGTGGTACCGGCGTCAACGTCGTACCCGAACGTTGTACTATCGAGATTGACCGCCGGCTCATTCCCGGCGAAGACGCCCAGGGAGCGCTCGCCGAAGTGGACGCATTCCTCGCCGAATGTGCCGCCGCCAACCCGGTGCTCAAGATCACGCGAGAGGAGCCGTTCGTTGTCGATTGGCCGCTCGAGACGCCTGACGATGCTGCCGTGGTAAGCGCCGGACGTGCGGCCTGCGCCAACCTCAACCTACCCACCCGGCCTATCGGTGTCCCGTATGGCACAGACGCCAGCAAACTCTGGGCGCTTGGCGGCATTCCAGCCATCGTGCTGGGCCCAGGCTCCATCGCCCAGGCGCATACGGCGGAGGAATATGTATCGTTGGCGGACGTTGCCGCGGCGGCGGAACTCTACCGGCGCATCGCCCTCCACCTCGCCGGAGCGCCATCATCGGCGCCCCGGCGAGGTGGAGCAGAGGAGGAGCGGTAGCTACTTCTGGGCAAAGATGGTGTCGGCCAGACGCCGGGCCGGCAGTGCTTTGATCACGCCCGCCCACTGCGGCGTGATGTAAAGTTTGAGGTGCGGCGCGGTCGGGAATGCCGAAGGAAGAGGAGAGGCGACGATGACTCTGGTAAGTGGGGGGCTGCGCGTCGGGGTGGCAAAACTGGACATCACGCCGCCGCTGGATACGCCGGTGGCGGGCAGCTTCAACGAGCGGCGGGCCGCCGATGTGGACGACCCGCTCTACGCCCGGGCGCTGGTGCTGGAGTGTGGTGATGTGCGCCTGGCGCTGGTGGCCTGCGACATCATTTGCCTGCCGGAGCCGGATGTGGCCCGCGCCCGCGCTCTCCTGACCGATCGCCTCGGCCTGCCGGCGGAGCATGTGCAGTTCGCGGCCACCCATACCCATACTGCCGCGTCGCCTACCGGCCTGCTGGGCACGCCGCGGGCGGAAGACTATATGGCGGCCCTGCCGGCCCGGCTGGCAAGCGTCGTGGAGCTGGCGGCGCAGCGCTTGCGCCCCGCCCGCCTGGGCAGCGCCACGCTGCGGGTGGAAGGCGTCACCTTCTGCCGGCGCTTCCGCATGCGCGACAGCACGGTCCACATGAACCCCAGTCGGGGCAATCCGGACATCGTGGAACCGGTCAGCCCGGTCGATCCGGCGCTGACGGTGCTCTACTTCGAGGACAGCGAGCGGCGGGAGCCGCTGGCGCTGTGGGCGAACTACACCTTGCACTACGTCGGTACCGACCACGGCGACGCAATTTCCGCCGACTACTTCGGTCGCTTCGCCCGCATTGTCGAGGCGGGACTGGGTGGGAAGGCCCTGGCGCTGCTCACGAATGGCGCTTCCGGGCAGATCAACAACATCGACATCCATGATAGTCACCAGCCGAGCGGGGCCTATCAGGCGGAACGGGTGGCGCGGGTCGTCGCCGGCAGCGCCCTTGCCGGCGCCGGCGTAGCCCGGCTGCACGAGCGCGTCACCCTCGGGTCGGCCTCGCGTACGCTCCAGGTCGAACGGCGACGCGTGACGGACGACGACCTGCGTCTGGCGGAGCAGCTTCTGCACGCGTCGGAACAGCGTGCCGGCGCTCTACCGGCCGGTTCCTTTAGCTGGCTGCGTGGGCAACCGCTGTCGGCCACGGTCGCCCACGCTTATGCCCGCGAGATGCCCAAACTGGCAGTGTTGCCAGCATTCCTGCCGGCGGAGGTGCAGGTATTGCGCGTGGGTGACGTGGCCATCGTGAGCTTGCCGGGAGAAATCTTCGTCGAGCTTGGCCTGGCCATCAAGGCCGCCTCACCGGCGCCGCGCACCGCCGTGGTGGGTCTGGCCAACGGCTACCTGGGCTATGTGCCCGATGCACAGGGCTTTGACCAGGGGGGCTACGAGACGTGGGCGGCGCGCTCGCAGGCAGTGGAGCGCGGCGCCGGCGAGGCCCTCGTCGCTACGGCCAACTCCCTGACGAAGGAGCTCTTCGGGAGTTGACGGAGAGCTTCTCGGTAGCCACGGGGAGGTGGGGGCTGTGTTGCTCGATGGCCGCCACAGGGATGAGCGCCACGCGGCGCTCCTGCACGGCGACGTTCACTTCGGCCCAGGACATGCGTCGGAACAAGGTCTGCCGTGGCGCTGATCCATCTATCGTGCTGCCTGCTCCTTATTATATCGGCATGCACCGCATCGTGTTGCCGCGGCTGCGTGTGAGAGGGCCGGGCAACGGCTTGCGGGATGCGCTCGATCCGCGGCTGCGAAAATAAGCGGAATGTTCGATGGTGCGAACGACAGCAGCGGAGAGTGAAGGGTGGCAGAAAACGTGGTGGACATGATCGACTTGCGCAGTGATACCGTGACCTTGCCCTCGCCGGAGATGCGCGTGGTCATCGCGCAGGCGGCAGTGGGTGACGACGTGTACGGCGAGGATCCGAGTGTCAACGCGTTGGAAGCGCGGGCGGCCAGCGTAACCGGCAAAGACGCGGCCATGTACGTGCCGTCGGGCACGATGGGCAACCTCTGCGCCCACCTGGCGCACACGGCGCCGGGCCAGGAGGTGATCTGCAGTGTGCTGAGCCACACCTTTGTCGCCGAAGCCGGTGGCGCCGCTCGGCTTGGCGGCCTCTCCATGCGGACGTTGCCGCAAGAGCAGGCCGAGCTGGACCCGGCGGCGGTGGAGGCGGCGATCCGTCCCCGTGATGTCCACTATCCGCCGACCGGGCTGATCTGGGTCGAACAGCCTACGCGCGGTTATGTGATGAGCCTCGATAACCTGGCTGCCCTGTCGGCCGTGGCGCAGCGCCATGCCTTGCCCATCCATATGGATGGCGCCCGCCTCTTCAACGCGGCGCTCGCTTTGGGCGTGCCCGTCGCTGCCGTTGCCGCGCCGGTCGATTCGGTGATGTTTTGCATCTCCAAAGGGCTGGCCGCGCCGATCGGCTCGCTGCTGGTGGGTTCGGGCGCCTTCATCGCCCGTGCCCGCGCCGCCCGCAAGGTGCTGGGCGGCGCTATGCGGCAGGCCGGCATCATGGCCGCGGCAGGCCTATACGCGCTTGATCACGCCGATAGCCAGTTGACGGAGGACCACGCCAACGCCCGGCTGCTGGCCGACGGTGTGCGTCGCCTGGCCGGGCTGGCGCTCGATCGCGAGGAAGTGCAGACCAACATTTTCTTTGTCGACATGGTGACCGACGCCATAACCCCCGCGCAGTTCGTGGCGGCGCTGGCGGAGCGGGGCGTCCTGGTGAGCGCGCCGCGTGGCCAGAGCCGGCGCTTGCGGCTGGTGACCCATTACGGCGTCACCAGCGACGGCGTCCGTCAGGCGCTGCAGATCATGGGCGAGATCCTGCAGCCGGCGGCACGGAAGGCGGTGCTGGCGCGGTGAAGATCACCGGCATCGAGATCACGCTGTTCCAGCCAACATGGGACGACTCGTGCGCCGCGCGCCGCCATCGGCCCCGACATCGCCTTGATGGTTGATGTCTTCCGCGCGCTCGACCCGCAGACGGCGATCACTGTCGCCCAGCGCCTGGAAGAGTTCGATATAACCTGACCGGCGCGACCCCCATTTGGCAAAGAGGAAAGGCAGATATGGCAACACATACCGTGCAGGTGATCCGAGCCGGCACTCTGCTCGACGGCAGCGGCGCGGCGGCGCGTCAGGACATGGTCATCGTGATTCGCGATGGCCGTATCGCCTACGTCGGTCCGCCGGCGGATGCTCCTACGGTCGATGCCCCGCCGGAGCAGATCATCGATGCGCGCGACGGCAGCGTCTTGCCCGGGCTGATCGATAGCCACGTCCACCTCACCTTCAACACCCGTACCGCCGCCACCTCGCCAGCCGTGATCGAGCAACTGGTGAGCGACGACGAGGCGACGTTGGGCATCCGGGCGGTGCAGGCGGCGCAGGCCTGCCTCGCCGCCGGGGTTACCACCGTGCGGGATTGCGGCGCGAAAGGGCTGGTGGCCCTCCGCCTGCGCGAGCTCATCGCCAGCGGCTTCATCAACGGGCCGCGCGTTCTGGCCTGCGGCATGCCGATCACCACGACGGCCGGCCATTGTCACTGGCTCGGGCAACAGGCCGATTCGGAACAGGAAGTCATCCTGGCCACCCGCAGCATGGTGCTGGCCGGCGCCGACTTTATCAAGGTTATGTCCACCGGCGGCGGCATGACGCCGACCAGCAACATCTACGAGCCGCAATATACGGTGGCCGAGCTGCGCGCCATCGTCCGCGAGGCGGCCCGCTTGCAGCGGCGCGTCACCGCCCACTCGCACTCGCCGAAGGGCCAACGCGCCTGTCTGGAAGCGGGAATCGGCATGATCGAGCACTGCAACTGGCACACGCCAGCGGGCCAGTGCTTCGACGAAGACCTGACGCGCGAACTCAACGCGGCCGGCGTGTATATCGGCATCACGCTCTCCGGACCGCAACAACAGGCGGCGATAGCGGACCAACCCTTTGCCGAGTTAGACGGGGAGCTGCGCCGCCGCTACGAGATCCTGCGCCAGATGCGGGAGATGGGCAGCAAGATCGTCCTCCACAGCGACGCCATCGCGCCGATCACCACCTATGAAGCCTTTCCCTTCAGCATCATCGCGGCGATCCGCTACGGCGGCTTCTCGCTGCCGGAGGCCATTCACGCCTGCACCGCCCGCGCGGCCGAGGCCATCGGCATCGATGGGATCACCGGTACCCTGGCGCCGGGAAAAGCAGCCGATCTCTTGATCGTCGAGGGCAACGTCGAACAGGACATTCGCGCGCTGAGCCGGACACGCCAGGTACTGCGTTCCGGCCGCGTTGTCGCCGACCACGGCGCGGTCTACGCGACGCCGTCCGGCGTACCCGGCAGCGACGGGAGCTGAGGCATGCCGTCACCGCTGTTACGCCAACACGTTGCCGTGCTCTACAGCGAGGCCACCCGCCGTGCCTACATCAAGGAAGCGCGGCAGTGCGGCGAGCTCTATCCGTTCGTGGATGCGCAAGGGAAGCGCCGCGAGTGGCTGAAAGGCGAGTAGCCAATACCTGGCCCCCAATGGCGCGAAGGCCCTGCTGGGCCGCTACAACTGGTCTACGAGGCATCTTGCGGTGCGCCCCGCTTTCGCAAGCCCCATAGCAAGCAATTCTTAACCCTCCCGTGCGACACTATAGTGAAGCCACGATGAAACCCGCAGTCGTCACGCGCTGGGCCATGTAGATCCCATCGTGGCTTCACTATAGGATGCGGCCATGGCAGGACACACCGGCTGGGTGCGTCTGCGGCCGGATGTAGCGACGAGGATGGGCGTCAGAGCGAATGCCGAATCCCGATCACCCTGGCGAGCAGCGGCCCCCCGGTGGGGCTTCTCAGCGGCGGCCGGTGGGCTTCTTGGCGGCTGCCCTCGCCCTGCTGATCACCGTCGGCGGTGCGCTGATGTACCAGTCTTACGCCGTGACGCTGGCCGGCCAGTACTTGCAGGCCGTGAACTTGCAAGCCCTGCCGATCAAGTGGGAAGACCTCACGTTCCAGCGGGCCGCGTATGCCAGCGGCGATTGGTTGCCGATCTACGGCAGTTCTGAACTGTACTGCTGCGGCGACCCCTACCGAGGGACGCAACTGTTCGCCCAGATGCCCACCGGTTTCGACCTCTTCGCCGTCGGGCGGGCGGGTACGGCCGACCTCTTCTTCCTGGAAACCTTCGGCGCCCTGGGCGACGCCCTCAAGGGCAAGAAACTGGTGATCTCCGACTCGCCGGGCTGGTTTTTCGGACGTGGTGGTCTGGCTCCGACACCCTATGACGGGAATTTTTCGCCGGAGATCGCCGAGATGTTTGTCTATCAGTCGCCGCTCTCCCTACAACTGCGCGAAGCGGGTGCGCGCCGGATGCTCGCCTATCCGCAGTCACTGAGCGGCCAGCCGTTGCTCCAGCTCGGCCTGACGACGCTCGCCCGCGGCACACCGCGCGCGCTCGCCGCGTACGACACCCTGCGGCCCGTTGGCTGGCTCGATGCCTGGGTCAAGCAGATGCAGGACGCCTACCAGACCGTGCAGTTCATCCAGCAGCACCCCACCTTCAAGCGCAATACCTCGCCACAGCCTCGCTCCCTGAACTGGCCGGCCCTGGTTCGGCAGGGCACGCAGATCGCTGCGGCACGAGCTGCGGGCGATCCCTTCGGCTATCCGACTGCCATCTTCAACACGCTGCGCCAGCAGAAGCCCTTTCGCACCGCCCTCCAACTCTATTGCAACGGGGCGACCAACCGCAACGGCGAGCTCTACCCCTATCCCACCGGCTGGGAGCAGAGCATGCTGCACTCCGCCGAGTGGACCGACCTGCAGTTGGAACTGGAAGCGCTCCGCCAACTCGGCGCGCAACCGTTCGTCTCCAGCGTCCCAATGCCGGGCATCTACGATGACGAAACCACCATCTCTCAGGAGGCGCGCCAGGGCTACTACGCCAGGTTCATGCAGGTGACGCAGCAGGCCGGTGTGCCGGCGGTCGATTACCAGTCGCATGACGAAGATCGCTTCTTCCTGAACGATACCGGCGCGCACTTCACGCCACGCGGCTGGATCTTTGCCAATCGCGCCCTGGACCTGTTCTGGCACGGCCAGTCGAATATCGCTATTCATCAGGCCCTGGACGTGCTGAACCAGCAGTCGCCACCGGCCAGTCTGCCCAGCCCGGCCACAGTAGGGGCCTGCTCAGCCGGCGGCGGATAGTCATGTGCAGCAACACTGAGGAGGGAATGTCAATGGAACGAACCGTGCGGGAGCGGGTGCTCCGCGTGCTTCGGCAAGCGACGGAGAGTGAGGATGTGTTGAGCCAGCCGGATTTGCCGCTCTACGGCGCCGGGTTACTGGACTCGCTCGGCACGGTCACGTTGATCGTTGCGCTCGACGAGGAGTTTGGTCTCACTGTCTCGCCGGCCGAGTTCGATCCGCAAGCCTGGGCAACGCCGGCACAGCTTGTCGCCGACATCGAGCGCCGGCTCGCCAGCGAGCAGTACCAGAAGGTCTGACCAGCATGATGCAGCGGCAGACGACGGCGTGGTGGCTGGACCGGCTGCCGCCTCTGGCGACAGCGTGGACCCTGACCTGCCGCCTGTGGTCGCACGACCTGGTGCGCCTCCCGGCGTTGACGCTCTACTTCCTCGCCGTCATCGCCGCGCTGATCGTGCTCTACGGCGGCGCAACGTATACGCCGCCGCCCTTCATCTACCAGGGGTTCTGATGATGCCAGGCCCAACGTCACTCTTCTCTCGCATCGTCGCGATGGCCGACCCGGAGCGTCCGGCAGTGATCAGCCCCGCCGGGCGGCTGACCTACGGCCAGTTGCTGCGGCGCGCGCGGTTACTTGCCGGTCCGCTTGCCGAGAGCACGGGACCGCTGCTGCTCTATGGCCACAAAGAGCCGGCGCTGCTCGCCGGCTTCCTGGCCGGCCTGCGCTGTGGCCGGCCGTACGTGCCGGTGGACACCTCGGCGCCCTCCGCACGCATCGTGCGCATCCTCGATCTGGCCCGCCCCGGCATCGTCATCGCGGCGCAAGCATTGCCGCCGCCGCTGGCAGACGATCTGGCGCAGCGCGCGATTCCCGTCGTTGCCCTCGACCCCCTGGCGGAAGCGGTGGAACGCCTCGCGCTTGCGAGTCAGCCGCCGGAGCGGTTGTCTGATCGCCCGGACGATCCAGCCTACATCATGTTTACATCCGGCACGACCGGCGATCCGAAGGGCGTTCCGATCCCGTATCGGGGACTGGCGCACTTCGCCGCCTGGCTCCTCGAGAGCCAGCAGTTCACGCCCGGCGGCGAAACGTTCCTCAATCAGGCGCCTTTCAACTTCGACCTGTCGGTGATGGACCTCTACGGCGCCCTCCTCACCGGCGGTACCCTCTGCTCGATCAGCCGAGAAGAGATCGCCGATCCCCGCCGCCTCTTCGCCCGGCTGCGGGACACGCCGTTGACGACGTGGGTGTCCACACCGTCGTTTGCCCGCTTCTGCCTGGCCGAACCTACCTTTGACCGGACAATGCTGCCGGCACTGCGACGTTTCCTCTTCTGCGGCGAGACGCTGCCGCCTGCCGTGGCGCGCGAGCTGCAGAGGCGCTTCCCTGCCGCCGCGGTCTGGAATACTTATGGTCCAACGGAGGCTACCGTGGCCGTGACCGCCGTGCGCCTCACGCCTGGCATGCTTGAGGCGGACCAGCCGTTGCCGGTGGGCCGGACGGCGCCCGGCATGGACGTATGGATTGCCGACCCGGCAGCGTCGCTGCGCCGCCTGCCGGCCGGCGCATGCGGCGAGATTGTCATCGCCGGCCCTCAGGTCGCCCTCGGCTACCTCAGCGACACCGAGAACGGCAGCATGCCTGGTCCTTTTCTCGCTTTGCCCGCCGGCGGCCAGGCCTACCGCACTGGTGATCTCGGCCATTTCGACGCCTCCGGCCTGCTGTATTGCCAGGGACGGCTGGATCGTCAGGTGAAGCTGCACGGCTACCGGCTGGAACTGGAGGAGATCGAGAACCATCTGCGCCAGATTCCAGGCGTGGCCGATGCCGCCGTGCTTGTTGTCGAGCGTGACGGCCGTCCCGATTCCCTCCTGGCTTTGGTCGTGCCGGCGCAGCAGCCGGCTACGGGCGCACTTCCCGACACAGGGCTGGCGCTGACGCAACACGTGCGCGCTCGGTTGGCGGAGAAGCTGCCCGCCTACGCGCTGCCGCGCCGCGTCCAACTGCTGGCGCAGCCGCCACTCACGGCCAACGGCAAGCTGGACCGGCGGGCGCTGGAAGCGTTGCCGCGGTGACGCCCTACGATTCCTTCACCTATTTCTCTTTTCTGCTCTACCCTCTCGCCCTGGCGCTCCTCCTCGGTCTGTTGCGGCTGCTCGGCTGGCGTGCTCTCCTGCTCATCAGCCTCCTCGCGTTGCTCTTCCAGTACCTCAACCCGTTGGGCAGCGCCGCCGCTCAGGCCGCCGGCCGGCAGCAGCTCAACTTCCTGACCGCCTACACGGTGGGGAGCGTGCTGCTGGTGCTGACGTTTGCCGCCATCCGCCGGCGCGGCAAACGTCAGGCGCCCTTCTACCTGGCAGTGGTGCTGGCCTTGTTGCCGCTGCTGGCCGTCAAGCTCTATCCGCTGCTGGCGGCCCACCACTGGCTCGTGTCCGGCTCGAGCACCACGGCCGCCGCTACGGGCACGGTGAACGGTCTGCTGCCTGGCGCCGGGCTGTTCGATGCCTTCGGCTTCCTGGGCATCTCCTACATGACGTTCCGCGTGATTGACGCCATTGTCGCCATCCACGACGGCCTGGCGAAGGAGCCGCCTTCGGCAGGGGGCGTTGCGACCTACCTGCTGTTCTTCCCCACGATCAGTGCCGGTCCCATCGACCGCTACCGGCGTTTCCTGGACAACCTCAAAGGGCTGCCTCCGCGGCGGGCGACCTATCTGGCCGATGTCGAGGCAGGTCTCCTGCGCATCGTCCAGGGCTTCGTCTACAAGTTCATCGTCGCCTACCTGATCTACCGCCATTGGCTGGTTCCCAGTTCCTATATGGCCGGCATCGGCGGGTTGCTGCGCTACATGTACGCCTACAGCTTCTACCTCTTCTTCGACTTCGCCGGCTACAGCGCTTTCGCCATCGGCACGGCGCGCTTCTTCGGCATCCGCGTGCCGGAGAACTTCAATGCCCCCTTCCTGAGCCGCGACTTTCGGGAGATGTGGACGCGCTGGAACATGACGCTCTCCTTCTGGCTGCGCGACCACGTGTATATGCGCTTTCTGCTGCTGGCGACGCGTCGCAGGTGGTTTGGCGGCGACCGCAACCGCGCCAACCACGTCGCCCTGGTGCTGACCTTCGGCCTGATGGGTTTCTGGCACGGGCTGCTGCCGCACTACATCGTCTACGGCTTCTACCAGGGCGGCATGATGGTGCTCTACGATGTCGTCGGGCGCGCCAATCGGCAGCGCCGGATTGTCCCCATCGGCTGGCGTACTGACCTGATCGGCCTGGCGCTCACCTTCAACCTCTTCTGCTTTGGCCTGCTCATCTTCTCCGGGCGCCTGTTCCAATGAGCGGACGGTTGCCGCGGCGAGGCCAGTATCGTCCTGGTCGCCGCCGTCGGCAAATGGCTGCGATGACATAGCCGACAGGAGATCGTGGGTCGCCCTCTGGGCAGCGCATCAGCGCGCAGTCGGCCTCAGCCAGCGCTCCAGGAAGGGGAATGCCTTGCGGCCGCTGAAGCGGTGGCCACGGGCGAAGATGTCGATCTCCAGCCGTTCCTCGGCTCTCGCCAGCGCATAGGCCCGCTCGATCTGTCGGTAGGCCTCGGTGGCGTAGAGTTCGGGGCTGGTGCCGTCCTGCGTACCCAGTTCCAGCAGCAGCGGCCGTGGCGCGATCAGCCCGAACAGTTCCGGCGTGTCCCCCAGGCGGAACAGGCCCGGCAGGAACTGCGAGCCACACCCGGCGTAGGAGGTCAGCCGCTCGCGCAGCGTGTTCAGCGCCCCACTCGCCACCGCCGCGCCAATCCGTTCGTCCAGCGCGGCGAGGTACATGGTCATCCGCCCGCCCAGCGAGAGACCGACGCAGCCGAAGCGCTCGGCAGCGATCTCCGGCCGTTGCAGCGCGTAATCGACGACCAGCCGCAGGTCTGTCAGGTCGAGCGCCAGCGGCGTCAGCCCGAGCAGCGCTGCTTTGAAATAGGAGTTGTCGCAAGGGTCACGCCCCCCGCGTTGTCGCGGAGCATCGCCACGCTCGCCGAAGGCGCGCAGGTCGGGCGCCAGCGTGACGTAGCCGCGCTGGGCGAACTGCAGCGCGTAAGAGTAGTTCGAGGCGGCGATCCGTTCGGCCTGCGCCGGGTCGGTGGCCGTCACGCCGACGACGTCGGCCTTGCCCGCCCCGTGCCCGTGGATGCAGAGCAGCCCCGGCCGCCGCACTCCGTCACCCTCCGGCACGAGCACGTCCAGCGGTATGGGACCGGTCAGCCCGCCGTGCAGCAGGAGGCGCTCTCGCCAGACGCCCTGCCACGGCTCCCGCGCGAGCAATTCCGCGCCGGCCAGCGCCGCGGGCGGTAGGTCGAGCAACGCCGCGTACTGCCGCCGGAAGCCGTCGCTCCAACCGCGCCAGTCGCTGTATCCCTGCCCCTCCGTCCCTGGGCCGTGCTCTGCCTGGGAGCGACCCAGGGACCACGCGCCGGGCCGGTTGAACTGCTCGTTGTAGAAGGCGAATGCTGGCGGGACAGCACTCGGCGCCGTCGGCTCCGGCGAGCAGTCCGCCACCTGCACCGCCTCTGCGGCGAGATCGCTGCCATCGGGCTGCGATGCCTGGACGTGGAAGATCGTCTCCCACTCCGTGCGGTCTAGCTCGATCAGCAGCGAATGCTCGCCGGCGGCGAGACTGAGCAAGCAGCAGTTGTCGTCCAGATCGAAGAACGGGCCAGGCGCCGCCGAGGCGACGAACACACCGTCCAGCCACACGCGGTAGCCGAGGTAGGAACCCAACCGTAGCCTGCATTGCAGTGCCCGCTCGGCGCGCAGGCGGGCCGCCAGGTAAACGTAGCGGCCTCCGTTGAGCGGCCAACTCCGGCAGTTCAACCCGATTGCGTCGCGCACGGCGTGGCGCTGCACCTGAGCGCCGGCCCAGATGGGCAGGCCGTCAGCACTCACCAGCGCTGCGATGTCTGCGGCCAGTGCCGGCGCCTCTCCGGCGGGCTGCCAGCTCTGCCAGTCCAGGATGAGCCCGCCCAGCCCGGCCAACCGCTCCAGTGGTCGCCAGGTGGTCACAGTCGTCATGCAGCGACTCCTCCGTGATTGGCCGTGATTGGAAGGATATTCGGGGACGCGGTCATGCCGGTCATGGTTGCGCCAGGATGCCGTTGACCTGCTGGGTCACCGCGTGCAGCCCATCGGCCACCGCTGTCTTCCCGGATAGGATATCGGCGCGCACCTTGGTATAGGCGCTCCAGACATCGCTGGAGTGCGGCGGGATTTGCACCGACTGACCGTTCTTGCTGGCGATGTCCACCAGCTTGGCGATGCCGGCCGGAACCGGATTGGCTTTGCGCTGCGCCGCCGCCCAACCTTGCAGCGCCGTCAGCCGCGACGGCAAGTTGCCGGGGTTCACCACCTGGTCCGGCGTCTCATTGAGGATCCACCAGCTCATGAAATCCCAGGCGTCCGACCGGTGCTTGCTCAACGGCGACAGCCCATGCGAAGGCGCACCCTTGATTACCGAAAACTGCCCCCCCGGTCCTTTCGGCGGCACCGCCACGTCCCAGTCCAACGACTTGCGTTGCTGAAACGTTTGGATCTCGTACGATCCGTCAATGCTCATGCCGAGATGACCAGTCTCGAAGGGGCTGCCGACGTTGAAGACTTTATTGACGTCGCTCGGCGTGCTGACCTTGTACTTGGTGGCGAGGTCAACCCAGAACTGGTGCGCCGTCATGGACTCCGGCGAGTCAAAGAGCGCCTTCTTGCCATCCGCGCTCACCTCCTGAAAGCCCCAGGAGAACAGGAAGCTGCGCGTAAAGTAGTTGACATCGAACCCCCAGAAGGAGCTCGATTCGTCCACCCCCGGTTTGCTGAGCTTCTGGGCCGCGTCCAGCAGCGTGGTCTGGTAGTCCAGGCTGTCGCCGGGCAGCGGCAGTCCGGCGTTTTGGAACATGGTTTTGTTGTAGTAGAGCACCCCGATCGCCAGCATCGTCGACCAGGCCCAGTAGGTCCCCGAATTCTGCGGGTAGCGGCCCAGCTCGAGCGCCGCCTTGACGTAGTTGTTGACGTCGATCTTCGTCTGCGCGATCAGCGGGTCGAGTGGCAGCAGCACCTTTTTATCGCCAAAGCTCTGGATGTCGTCGAAGTCCACCTCGATGATGTCGGGCGGGTCTCCAGCGGCCGTCTCGGCCAGCATCTTGGTGATGTGCGTGTTCGTGCCCGAGGTGTATTCCACAGTGAGCTTCACGTTGGGATGCAACTTCTGGTACGGACCGATCAGTTGGTCGTTGTACACCGCCTTATTGGTCTCGCGCACCAGCCAGGAGCCGAGGCGCAACGCCACGGTTCCGGCGGCCGGCGTACCGACGCTCGCAGCGGGCGCGGAACTCGCCGTGCTGGCGGACGTGCTCACCGTGGCCGCTGTTGTGGCGGCACTGCTGGAAACCACTGCGGCGCTCACCGTTGACCCGGCGCTGCCGGTACCGGTGGATGTTGCGGCGCTGGTCGTGCCACTCGTGGTGGCGGTCGCCGTGCCGCCGCACGCCGAGAGCAACGCTGCTCCGGCGCTGCCGAGGGCCAGGGCGGCAGTAGTCCGCAAGAGGTATCGCCGGGTCCACATCTGGTATCTCACGTGAGTCTTCCTTCCACATTGCCAACGCTTGCCTGGCGACTAAAGTCGCGGCTAACGAAGCGAAGTCCACCTTCGCGGACTCGTTCCCAGCCCGCGCAGGCGGGCTTCGCTCCCAATAGGCGCGACTTTAGTCGCCGGCCGTCTTACCCACGAACTGCGCCAGACTTGATCGATGCACCACTATATCCGCAACGGTCGGTACTCGCCACGGCTCAGGTAGGGCTGCGTCTGGGTGTTCTCGTTCAGCCGGATCAGCAGTTGCTCTTGCAGCCGTTGTAAGGTGGCCTGGTATTCCGGCAGCCCGGCCAGGTTGCGCAGCTCGTGCGGATCCTCCTGCAGGTCGTAGAGCGCAGCGGGACTCGGCGGGATGTTCACCGGCTTGTCCAGGTGCAGCCGGCCGAGCTTCCTGGTATCAAGCGAGGGATCGCCCCAGACCAGCTTGTAGCGCTCGTCGCGCAGCATGCGGTCGCAGCCCATCTCCGCGTACACCGTGGCACGATGCGCCGTCTGGGCGCCGCTGAGGACAGGCAGCAGGCTGTGCCCCTGGTCCAGCCGATGGGGCGTGACGCCGCAGAGTTCGTTCAGTGTCCGGCCCACGTCGAGCAGCTCCACGAGGGCTGCGCTCTCCTGGCCGCCTTGAATGCCGGGACCGGCGAAGAGCATCGGCACGCGCACGCTCGCTTCGTAGAAGGTGGTCTTGCCGAATCGCCCGTGATCGCCCGCCATCTCACCGTGGTCGGCGGTGTAGACAATGATCGTGTTCTCCAGGACACCTTGCTGGGCCAGGCAGTCGCGAATCTGGCCGACGTAGGCGTCGACCTGACTGATCGTGGCACGGTAGCCCCGCCGGCCCTCCGGCAGCCAGGCCGGCGCCGAAGTGACGCCCCAGGGCGCTGCCTCCGCCGACTGGCCGTACTGGTCCAGGTAGGTCGCGACGGGCGCCACCGGCGAGTGCGGCGCCGCAAAGCCGACCTGCAAGAAAAAGGGCTGCCCCTGATCGCGTCCGCGCAGCCACGCTAGCGCCTGATCGCCAATGAAGGAAGTGCCGTGGAAGGCCTCGGGCAGCGTCCAGGTGTGGGACAGAAAGCTGGGATCACCCCGATGGCTGGCATCCATGAAATAGCCCCAGTGATCATAGAAGGCGAGGGCAGCATCAAGCTGATGATTGGCTTTCAGGAAGTCGCTGAAGGCGCAGCGGATGCCGGTGCGGAACA
This sequence comes from Chloroflexota bacterium, assembly GCA_036734945.1. Classification (GTDB taxonomy): domain Bacteria; phylum Chloroflexota; class UBA4733; order UBA4733; family UBA4733; genus UBA4733. The sequence continues at coordinate 55,227 of DAIMXP010000004.1, read as the reverse complement.
TGTCATCGCCCGACGTCTCGCAGATCTCATCCCAGCCGAGGGAGTCCATCAAGGCCCGGTGCTGATCAGAGCAGAGGTCCGAGTCGTAGGCGTGGATCTCCATGTGCGTCTTGCCGATGGCGCAGGTGCGGTAGCCGCTTTGGCGGAACTGCTGCACGAAGGAGGGTGTGCCCGGCGGCAACTGATGCAAGTTGGTGAAACAGCCCGTGTTCATCCCGTAGCGGCCGGAAGCTATGGCGGCGCGGGAGGGGCAGCAGAGCGGCGCGGTGCAGTAGGCGGCGCGAAAGCGTGTGCCTGCCGCCGCCAGGCGGTCCAGGTTGGGCGTGAAGGTCACGCCGTTGCGCTCGCCCCCCAAGAAATCCCAGCGGTGCTGATCCGCCAGGATGAAGACGACATTGGGCTGCCCTGTCACGACACTCCTCCTCACTTGCTCCTGTCGGACGCCAACCTCGTGATTGGCCCCGTTGGTCCAGGTGGCGCCAGGCTCGCGCTCGCCTACGGACAGAGTGCCACGCCGTGCGCCTGCAAGTTGTCGGTCAACTGCTTGTTCAGGTTAGCTGCCAACACCGGCACAGCTCCTCCACAAATGGCAGGATTCGGTGTGGCCGGTGCAGTCGGCCAGGCGATATTCATGCCCTTCATCTCCCAGGACGGCTGCGGAAAGAACCGCCCGGCGGCGATTCCGTCGACGATCACCTTCTTGTTGCTCGGTGGAATCGTGCTCGCGTTGTACTCCGGCGACTCCTGGACCTTGCGGTTCGCGTAGACGCTGGTGGCGCCGTCGTCCCGAACCTGCTGCAGGAGCGTGGATGGGTCATTGGTGAACTCCAGGTATTTCCAGGCGACATCCTTCACGTTCGAGAGGCTGAAGATGGCCACTCCTTCGCCGACCAGTCCTTCAATGCGCGGCTTGGTCTTATCTCCCAGCGGCTCTAACGTGCAATCCCAGTCGAAGGCTCCTTTAATCGCCGTGTTGAAGTCCTGGCGTTGATCGAACGACAGCAGCATGGCGACTTTGCCACTCGTAAAGTCGAGCTTCAGCTTGGCGTTCTCGGCGTCCGTTGGGCTCACATGGCTCTTGCACGTGATGCCCTGGTACCACTCGTACGCTTGAATAGCGCCCGGTTGATCGTAGTTGACCCGAGTACAGACCCCGGGCTGCGTGGGACCACCTTGCCACAAGAGCTGCCCCACGTTGCCGGCGTACTCGACAGTCCAGAAGGACGGCACGCGCCCGCCAACCTGAGTCCAACCGCCGTCCTGGTACTTGTTGAGCTTTGTCGCTGCGTCGAGCCAGTCCTGGTAGTCCCAGGTCAGATCCGGATAATTGAGTCCCTGTGCATCGAACAGGTTCTTGTTGTAGTACAGGAAGGAGTAGTCGAGGACATCCGGTAAGGTGTAGATTTTCCCGGAGATACTTTGCATATCGAGAGCACTCGCGTAAAAGTCTCCTTTCGGGACCACCTTGCTGCGCGCAATGGAGGGAGTGAGGTCGACCAGCACGCCGTGGGGGGCGAAGGATGGGAACTCGGCCTGCCGGCGAATTCGCGCCACATCCGGCGGCGTGCCGCTCGATACGAGCACGGGCAGCTTGGCAGCAAAGGTGTTCGTAAAATCCTCCAGGATCGTCACTTCCGGATTGCTTTGGAGGAAGGCCGTCTTCGTCTTCTCCCAACGCGCCTTTACCTGCGGCGTCCCCACGATGTCGAAGTCCATCACGTGTAGGCTGGTGGTCCCAGCTTTCGGCGCCTGCGTCGCCAGTACGCTGCTGGTGGACTGGATGGTGGATGTCGAGGCAGGCGCAACGGCCGAAGCCGAACTGGCGGTGACCGATGCCGAGGGCGGGCCCGCGGTGCTGGTCGCCTTCGCCGCACCTGTCACCGAGGGCGCTGCTGAGCCAGTTGTCGTTGTGGCCGCTTGCGACGACTCGCTGCCTGCGCTGCCCACGCAGGCCGACAGTAGGACGGCAACGCTCAACCCGCATGCCGACACCACGAAGTGTCGCCGAGGGAGCAAACGACTGCTGACCGGATACTGTGCCATCGCTTTTCCGTTCCATATATGCAGAGGCGTGGAGCCGCACAAAGTCGGACCCCCATTATTGTAGAGTCAACTCCAGGCAAACGCGACGCCGAGGTACACGTCGGGATGCTCGTGGAGCCCAGCATAGGCCTCGGTCGCCCGCTCCGGCGGCAAGGTGTGCGTGCGCAGGGGGGCGACCTGGAGGCGCAGCGCGTTGGGCAGCTCGCGCATGCAGTCCAGGATGTAGCGCAGGTTAGCTTCGATACTTAGCCGCACCGGCACGCGTGGCAGGGCCGTGCCGTCCTGCTGGGGACTCGTTGAGGCATGGGCGCCGATGATGCGAATCGACCGCGTGTGCGCCGTCCCGACGAAATGGGTGAAGCTGACGTCGCCACGAGGCCGACCACGCGGTGTTCCCAGCAGGATCAACTCGCCGAAGCGGGCTACCACGTCGATAGCGGCGGCGACGGGATCGGGAAGCCCCGTCGCATCGACGACGGTCTCAGCCCCAGCGCCGCCGGTGGCGGCCAGGACCTGTTCGACCGCCCGGAGTTGTTCCTCCAGACCGCAGACCGCCGCGATCCGGAGCCTGCTCTCATTCGGATCCACTACCAGGACGCGAACACCACTGAGACGAAAGAGCTGGGCCGCCAGGTTGCCGATCATCCCCTGGCCGATCACGACGACGGTCTCGCCGGGCTCAGCACTGGAGAGGCGTCGCGCTGTGATGCTGATTGCCGCCAGCCGGCTGAAGACGGCGGCGTCGGGAGGCACGCCGGCGGGGACCGGCACGGCCACGGCGTCCGCGCGCACAATCGCCACCGAAGCGTGGACGCTGCTGTGGAGCACGTGTTGCCCAACTGGAAAGCGCGGCGTGTCCGGGCCGGCTGCGATCACCTCACCGACGGCTGCATAGCCCGGGCGAAAGGGATACTTGCCATAGTCGCTGACGTCGCTCTCCAGGGCCAGGCCTGTGAAGCTTGCCAGCTCCGTGCCTGGGCTGATCGCTGTGAACCGGTTGCGGACCAGGAGGTCGCCCGAATGGAGGGAACGCTCGTCCAACTCAAAGTCCTCCAGGTCCACGGCAAGCGGCTGCCGCATGATCAATCGACGCCCACGCATGCCGTTCCCCTTTCCAAGCCCCCACGCCCCGCATTCCGGCGGAAAGCCCAGCCGGCAATACCGATTTCGTTCACGGGGTTACTCTCGAATCGGCGGAAATTCGTACGTGTTTCAAACTAAAACGAGCATAGCCTAGCTCTTCCTCACTGTCAATTGCTTCGGGGTGTCGTCGTGCGGGCAAGACCGGCTACCACTTTGACAAGTACCGTCGCGTTGGGTACAGTGCATTTGTTGACGACACGAACGAATGTCGGCACTGAGTGAGGAGCGCGACTGCTGTCCCCGATGCCACGTTCGTATGGAGCCGGCGGCAGCCGGGCCAGATACGAGGGAGGACATGCCGGGGCGAACAGACGGGAGTCGGTTCGTATCGGAGCAGCCGAGCCTTCGCGATCAACGCAAGGTGTGACGGGAGGTTCCCATGAACAGTGTCCTGACACGTGGGGTGATGACGAGCCGCCGTGCTCTCCTTCGATTCGCAGTGTCCGGACTGACGGCCCTTGCTTCCCTGCCGTTGCTGACCGCCTGCGCGCGTCCACTTGGCGCTGCCACCGCTCAGCCGAAGGCGCTCACCGGCACCGTCGAGGTCTGGGGTGAAGCAGTGTTCCCGTTCGATAAGGATGTGGGCGGCCAGATTGTGCAGGAGTTGGAGAGCACGCACCCCGGCCTCAAGGTTGCTTTCAGCCCGATCGACGACTTCGACGGCCAGAAACTGCAAGTCACGGCGGCCGGAGGGACTCCGCCGGACCTGGACGACGTGAATGGCATCTTGCCGCAGGGGCTAGCCCTGGCGGGCGCCGCCAGCTCCTTCGATCCGTACCTCGCCAAATCGACGGCCATCAACAAAGCGGACCTGTGGCCGTCGCTCCTTGCCGATGCCACCTGGACGGGCAAGCTGTTCGGTATCGGTTACGCCCCCGACATTCGGATCATGTATCTCAACGCCGGTCGCTACAAGCAGGCGGGCCTTGATGTTCACCAACCTCCCAAAACGTGGGACGACCTGGAAACGGCCATCGGCAAGACGCTGCAACGGAACGGTCAGGACATCACGGTCGCCGGCTTCTCCCCGTTCATTGGCAGTGGCATCGGTAACCTCTGGCTGGTTCCCTTCTGGCAACTTGGCGGTGAACTGCTCAGCACGGATGGCGCCAAAGTTACCATCGCCAACGATGCCGGCCTCAACGCCTGGACCTGGCTGCAGAAGATCATCAACCAGCAAGGAGGCTGGCCCGCCCTCCAGGCCTTTCAGAAGGGGCACGATCCCAATCAACTCTTCGCCACCGACCTCATGGGCCTCTACTATGCCACCAACGCCGAGCGCGCCGAATCCTTCCCCAAGTTCAAGGCAAGCCCGGACTTTGGCTATACGACATACCCGCTGCCGCCAGGCGGCCGGCGAGTCACATTCGGGGGCGTCCACACCTTCGTCCTGCCGAAGGGCGCCAAGCTACCCGACGGCGCCTGGCTCTTCCTGGAAGCCCTGCTCTCCAAGCAGAACAATCTCAAATTCTCCCTGCGCTACGATCGGGTGCCCGTCCGCCAATCGGTCGCCTATTCCGCTCAATACATCCAGGGCGATCCGTTCCGGAAGCTGGTGGGCGAGGAGATGCCGGGGCGCCACTGGCTGATCGCGGCGCCGGGCGCAGGAGGCATGCGCAGTGATATCATCGGCGTGGTCGCTGATATCCTCCAGAACAACCTGGGCATTCAGGCCTCGTTGCAGAAAGCGCAAGCCGCCATGCAAATCAAGCTGGATAAGGCGCTCCATGTCGGCGCCTAAGCACATGGCCATAACTTTGGCAAGGATTGGCGTGGGCCGATTTGTCCGGCATTCAACAGATACCAAGCTCTGGAACAGGCGGAGGCAGTATTAGCGGAGTTCTTGCGTGTTGATGCGTCGTCTTTACCGCAGTTCGTCTGAAACCCGGCGATTGAAGTTGATGAGGAGACACCGTGGCCACTGAAGCACCCTTGCATATCGTGGGCGTGGGCGCCCATCCCGATGATGTTGCCGTGGGAGCCGGTGGCATCATCGCCAGCTACGTGAAACGCGGCCACCAGGCCACTATCCTCTCGGTGACCTACGGAGAGACGGTGCGCACACCCGGACCGGCACAAGAGGAAGCCAAACAGATCCGTCGTAAGGAGGGCGAGGATATCGCGCGTGTACTCGGCGCGGATACCAAGTTCCTCGGCCTGCCTGGCAATACCATCATCCCCTCTTGGGAGGTGAAGACCCGCCTGGTGAACGAGCTCCGGCAATTAGCGGCGAACGTCATCCTCTTTACGACCCCATGGGACACCCACGCCGATCATCGCAACTTATCCGAGGTGATGAAGGATGTGATGTACTATGTCGGTCACCCGGGCATGGCATTCGATGCGCCGCCATGTCAACTCCGCAGCGCCTGGATGTACACCATCGAATATGACACCGAAGAACTGCATGCGCCGGATCTCCTGTTCGACATTTCCGACGTGTTCGACCAGAAGCTTGCAGCACTCACCGATACGCGCCCCATCTTCAGCCATGCCGGCCAACAGAAAATGCGGGAGGTCGTCCAGGCGGCGAATCGCTTCTGGGGCATGCGCTGTGGCGTGGCCTATGCTGAGCCGATCTTTCAGACGTGGGGGAGCATGCGTCTGGCCCAGCTCACCCGTGACCACTTCCGAACGGCCGAGTTGCCCTTGATGAATGGTTGAGCACTCCCCAGGTGTCGCCGTGCAGAACTACGACGTCGCACCCGTCCCGAAGGGCACGCAGCGGTTGCAGATCGTTGGCGGGCAAGGCTTCGCCATTGTCAGCGGCGCCAAGCACCCCGACGAAGCCTGGAGTTGGTCCAAGTTCATGATTTCCGACGACGCGCAGAAGTATATCGGTCAGAATAGCGTCTGGAACCCAGGTCGCCGCTCCATGGGCAAGTACGCCCTGCCGCCGGACGGCAAGCCGAGCCGCTTCCTGGAGGCCTTCTATGACACCGTCACGACCGACGGCTTCAGTCCCTGGTGGTACGTCCCAGGCTGGGACCAGTGGAGTAAGGTGATGAACGATGGCCTCGCCCCGGCCTGGAATGGGCAGGCCTCCGCCAGCGACGTGGCCGCCAAGATCACGCCGACCCTGGACAACATGCTGAAGAGCCAGGCGAAGCAATAGCCGGGGCAAGGATCGAACATCATGGATCGAATCGACGAGGAGAGCGCATGACCGCATCGCCCCGGCAGCCGAATGTGCTGCTGATAACGACCGACCAGCAACGCTATGACGCGTTGAGCGTGAACAACCCCTTGGTACAGACGCCGAACCTCAACCGGCTGGCAGGCATGGGCACGACGTTTTGCCACGGCTACGTGCAGAACCCGGTCTGCATCCCGAGCCGCGCCTGCATCCAGACCGGACGCTACGTGCACCAGCACGGCGTGGACCATATGGTGGAAGCCATAGGGGACACGCCCGGCCTGCCACCCTGGGAAACCACCTTTATGGAGCGCCTGCAGCAGGCCGACTACGCAACGGCCGCGTTTGGCAAGATCCACATGCTGCCTCCCAAGGGCCTCGACGAACTGGGTCTCACCATGGGCAAAGGAGCGCGCTGGACCGTCGCGGAAGGTTCTCCGCTCGGGCCGTCCCAACTGGGACCAGTCTATGGCGAATGGTTGGAGCGCAAGCACCCAGGCGCTACTGAGGCGCTGTACGCGCAGCGCCGACAGGAGGAATATCGGGGGCAGGCGACTGCAATCGTGAACGTCCTGCCGGCAGACGAGTACGTGGACTACTGGATCGCCGAACAGACCTGGGACTACCTGGAACGGTCACACGAGCGCCCGTTCTTCGCCTGGTGCGGCTTTTGCGGGCCGCATCCACCGTACGACCCGCCGGAGTCTTACGCCAGTCGCTACCGTCCCAACGACGTGCCGCTGCCGCGGCTGCTGCATGCCCGGCAGCAGGGCGTCGATGGGGGCGACCGGCCCAGCCGCTTCGACCGCCCCGATGGCGAAGCACTCATCCGCAAGATCACCGCCTACTATTGGGCGATGACGACGTTCATCGACGACATGGTGGGCCGGATCATGGAGACCCTCACCCGCCGTGGCCTCTGGGACAACACGCTGGTGATCTTCACGTCCGACCACGGCGACATGCTGGGCGACTTCGGCAAACTCGGCAAGGAGAACTTCACGGAGCCGGTGGTGCGAGTGCCCTACCTGCTGGTGCCACCGGGCAGCGTGCCGAGCAACGGCGGCGCCCCGGAGCAGCGTCACTATGACGGGCTGGTCGAGCACATGGACCTGGCCCCGACCATGCTGGACTACGCCGGCATCCCGCAGCCGCCTTCGCTGCCGGGCGTCAGTTTGCGCCCGATCCTGGAAGCGGTAGACCTGACGGACCCGGCGCTCGGAGGCAAGGAGGCGATCCTTTGCGAGTACGTCCCGAAGCACCAGCGCTGGCGTTCGATGTGCTTGCGTACCGACCGCTACAAGTATGTGTTCTCCGGAGCCGGCCGGCCGGTAGAGTTCTACGACCTGCAGGCGGACCCGAACGAACTCACCAACGTGGCGAGCGATCCGGCCTACCGCCAGGAGGTCGTACGCCACGCCGAACTGCTGCTCGACCGCTTGGTCCAGACGCAGCAGACCGCCTGGTCTGGCGATCCGGCGATGCGCACGGCGTCGCACAACGCGCCAAAGGTCGATGCATTCGGCCAGCGTCTATAGTCAAGCCGCGTCGTTACGTGCGGGATGCCCTGGAGGGCCAAAGTATGCGTACAGTCGGTGATATCCTGGCTGCAACATCTCCAACACTTTCGCGGCCGGTTCGCGTATCGGGCCCCACTGTGGCGCCCTGGGTCTGCCGCGCAGCGATCGCGCCGCGCGTCTGGATCGAAGGCGCGGGGACCGCGTTATGGACGGAATCCAACGGCAGCGTTGGCTGTTACGGCGGTTGGGAACTTCGCTACGCCATGCCGGCGCCACCGGATACTGAACTGTTCTTCGACCTGACTGCAGATAGCACCAATCTCACGCGTGGCCCCGACGAGCTCGTTGTCGAGGCCTACTGGTATGGCGCCACCGGCGCCGAGCTGGACTGGGACCCCGTGTTCCTTGAGGCTTGCGTTGCCGCTGAAGGCTCGACTGGGACCAATCTTCAGTTGCGCTTCGCCAAACGCTTACGATGTCTGCCCGGCGCGATACATCTCGGGATACGCTGCGGCTTGCGCTGGTCTTCTGCCGGGCGCGTTCGTTGGCACGATTGGCGTCTCCAGGCGGTCGCGCCGCGCCCGGCCCGGACGTTGCGGCTGGGCATTGCCTCGGGCCGCCCACCACACTGGGCGGGTACTGGGGCGAATGCGTCACACTACCTCGACCAGTGCAAGCGAGCCGGCGAAGCCGGCATCGACCTGGTGTGCCTTCCCGAAACGATACTCACCTGGGGAGGCCCCGACCGTGACCCGGACGCCCTGCACCGCAATGCTGTGCCACTCGACGGCACCTGGCTCAAGCCATTTCAGGAGGTGGCACGGGCGTATCGGATGGGTATCTGCTTTTCCGTGTTCGAGCGCTCCGGAGCGTGCGGCGAGGTGGTCTACAACACGGCCTTACTCCTTGATCGTGACGGCGCCATTGGCGGAAGCTACCGGAAAGTACACCTGGCCATCGGCGAGGTGCGGCAGGGGATCACGGGGGGCCAGGACTTTCCGGTCTACGAGTTTGACGGAGTCCGGGTGGGCATGCTCATTTGCATGGATTCAGCCGCGTCGGAAGCCGCCAGGATTCTAGCCGTCCGCGGCGCGGAAGTGGTGCTCATGCCGATCATGGGCGACTTCCGGGCAACGAACTGGGTGCATGGCAACGCTGGCTTCCATCGCCAGCGCTGGGAACTCGCCCAGTGTGCCCATGCCTTTGACAACCATCTGTACCTCGCGGCAGCGCGCAACGAAAACGAAGGCAGCATGATCGCCGCCCCCTGGGGCAAAACGCTGGCCTATAACGATGGCGGTCGGGACGTCATCTGGGCGGACGTCAATGTCGATGACTGCCGGGCGCATTGGCGAGGTTCCACCATGCAGGCCGTGCTCCGGTCGATGCGGCGACCGGCTGTGTACGGCGCCCTGGCGGACCCCGTTCTGCATGTGCCCCGGACCATATCTGGAAAGGTACACTGATGCAGCGAGCGGGCCAACGGCCCAACGTGCTTATCCTCATGCCGGAAGAAATGCGTGCCGACGCGCTCGGTTTCGCCGGGCATCCGGTGTACCGCACGCCGAACGTCGACCGGCTGGCCCGCGAGGGGACGGTCTTCACACGGGCCTACTGCGCCAGTCCACTGTGCATGCCCGCTCGTGCATTGGTGATCTCGGGACTCTATCCACACAATCACCACATCCAGGACAACGCCGGACATCTTCCCGAAGACGACGAGACCTATGGGCAACTGCTCCAGCGTGCCGGCTACCACACGGCAGCGATTGGCAAGCTGCACTTCTGGCCGGACGATGCGGGGCGCAGCCTCGTGGAGCACGAGCCGTATGTTCACACCCGCGGCTTCGACGATGTGCATGAAATTCCCGGGCCGGCGGCTTTGACCAAGACGGATAGCTACCTCTCGCGCCGCTGGCGCGACTTGGGTTTGCTGGAAACATATCGCGCCGATTTCCGAAAGCGGCAGCAGGATGGTCGGGCGGGATGCCGCCGGCCGAGGCGGTGACACGGCGAGTCCCCAGGCCGATTTGGTCGGCCTGGGGACCCTTCCGCCATCCGATTCGCACGGGCCGGCGCGAACGGCCCCGCCTGGCGCTTGACGCCGGCTTCCAGTCGGGTCAGGTGGTCAAGCAGTACACCAAGCGCAACGTCGTCGCCGTACCGCATCGCATCGCCCGGGGCACGCCGAGACGGAGGTCCGCCTCGTCGCCGGGATGTTCCTGCTGGGTTGCGCTCACAACTTCTGCTGGCCGCCGGCCTCACTGACGACCGCCGATCCATGGACGAGCTGCTGTGCTACCAGCTCGCCCTGCCAGCCTGGCTCATACCAAACGCCGCGGACGACCGCCCAAACTCAAGATGGCGGCATGGCCACGGTTCCGTTGACCGCTACCGAGCAAGCCCCGTTGTCGCACTAAGAATCACCAGTCCTGAAGCATTGACAGGAGGGTGATAGAGTGTGGCGGGAAGGTATACCTGCCCTCAGCAAGATCGACCGTACCAAGCTGGCGCGTCACGACTCGGTCGGGGTCCTCGATCGTGTTCACGGCCAGCGGGTCGTCAATGTCGGCTCCCAAGGCCGCCACGCTCGCCCGCGGCGGCACCCGCTCCAGGCGGCCGTCCACGACCAGCTGCGTCGTAATGGCCGCCGAGCGGTGGCGGTTGATCACACTAAGGTGGATCGTCCGTCGGTCCTCGCTCAGCGTGGCAGCGGCGTCAATATAGGGCACGAAGGCAGATCGGCTCCTAAATAGCCCTTGGGCCGAGACTTCTGCTCCCCACCGCACACTCCGCAATTCGCCAGCCGTTTCGACGGCAGCAGAAAGGGCGATCGGGCCGGTGTGGTTCTGGAAGAGTTCCCAGACGTAGTATATTGTCGACCTCACCAGTCCGTCCGGGCGCACCGCGAACAACCCGTTCGCATTAACGAGATTCACGGTATTGGCGAGACGCACCGGCACGATGTGGCCAGTTTGGCGCTGGAGCACGTGCAGCACGCCCGCGTAAAAGAGCGCGTCCGCCGATGTGCGCGGGCTCCAGCGGTTGACCCGCAGCCGCTGCACAGTAGAGGGGTCGGTCAGGGGAAGCTGGCGTGGCGCGATTCCGCCGTCTTGCCCGGGCCTGGGCACCGGCCAGTCTGCCGGTTCGTAGTGCCGCATGTTCCACTCGTCCAGGGCCAGCGACAGCGGTCGTTGGATGCCCGCGCGCTGCGCCTCCGTAGCGACGAGGTCGGCGTAGGCGCGCAATTCCGCTTCGAAGAACAGCGGCTGTGCCACGGTCATCTCGTACTCGTCGTTGCCGGCGGGTGCCGTGAACAGGTGCCGGCTGGCGCCATAGAGGTGGATGGAGACGTAGTCGAGGAGCGATCCGGCCTTTTGCAGGAGCGTCCGTGTCCACTCCTCGCTGGGACAGCCGACGCCGATGAGCTGGATCGACGGGTCGACGTGACGCATGAAGACGCCATGCTCGCGCGCGTCGGCGGCGTACTGTGCCGCGTCGCGGTGGCCCATTTGCCACCGGCCGTAGACCTCGTTGCCCAGTCCCCAGTACCGCACCCCGTAGGGGTCAGGATGACCGTTGGCGGCACGCAGCCGACTGTAGAAGGAGTCGCCATTGTAGTTGGTGTACTCGACCCAGCGCACGGCTTCCTCGACGCTCCGACAGGGGTTGTTGAGGTAGGGCTCGGCACCGACGGCGGCGCACCAGGCCAGGAATTCGTCGGTGCCGAAGTGGTTGTCCTCCTCTTTGGACATGCCGTCCTGCCCGCCCCAGGTCAGTTCCAGGCGCCGGGGACGCCGGTCACGCGGACCGATCCCATCCTCCCAGTGGTAGGCTGAGGCATAATTGCCACCCGGCCAGCGGACGACTGGCACGCCAAGCTCGTGACAAGCCTCAACTACGTCGCGGCGCAACCCGTTGCGCGGTCCGGTCTCAGTCAGCGCCAGCGGCGAGCCTTCATCGAAGACACCGCCTTGGATGTTGCCAAAGAAGTTGCCCTCCAGGAAGTGACCGTAGATGGCACGATCAACGCGCCCCAGGACGCCTCGGCTGTCGATGCCGATCCGTGCCGTCACCTGCTCTGTCACGACATTCCTCCAGTCTCCGCCAGTACTACTGTGCCCCCGGGACGGTCATCCAGATGATTGAGCGCCTGCCAGTTATGTTCAGCGCGCTTCGGCGTATAAGCGGCATCGGGTAGGTCGTCTTCTGTGCGAATCGTCCAGTGCAGCAGTTCCTCAGTCAGCGCAAGGCGAACATCGCGCAGCGCCGGATCATCGTGGCGGTTGCGGAGCTCGCCCGGGTCATTTTCGAGGTCGTACAGCTCGCGCCGACCGAGCAGATCGAACAGCAGCTTCCACTGGCCCATGCGCACCATCTTCAGGTTGCCGCTCTGAGTGACGCTGTTCAGTTCGTCGAGGCGCCTCCCCTCGTAGGGAAAGTGCAGAGGCGGATATTCCTCAGCGGTATATGGCAGACCGCCAAAGCCGAGCTCCGCGTACACACTGCGGAACTCCTCCGGCGGATAGTCGTCCCGCCCGGTCAGCAGGGGCCAGAGGCTGCGTCCCTGGACACCGTAGGGGATTGGCGCGCCGATGGCTTCGCAGAGCGTCGGCATCAGGTCGACCAGGGAGACGAATTCGGGCAGTGGCGCCTCTTGGTGGACGATGCCGGGCCCCGTCATGAGCAACGGCACGCGGACCAGGCACTCGGGCAGTCCGGCGCCCTTGCGCTGCAAGCCGTAGTCGCCGGCGTAGTCGCCGTGGTCGGAGCAGAAGATCAGCAGCGTGTTGTCCAGCACGCCGCGGGCTTCCAGGTGGGCCACAAAGCGCCGGATCTGGTCATCCAGCAGGCGCAGCATGCCGCAGTAGGTGGCGCGGTAGCGCCGCCACTGCTTGTCGTAGCCCGGTCGTTTGCTTTCGGTCAGGCGGCGCAGCCAACGCCACGAGCCGCCTTTGGCCTCCGCCGCCTCCGGCCCGGCTACACGGTCCGGCAGCAGTTCCTCGGGGAACAGGCTGAAGTAAGGCTCCGGCACCTGATACGGGTTGTGCGGCTCCGGAAAGGAGAGCCAGAGAAAAAACGGCCGCTCGTCGGCATGATCGACCAGCGCAATGGCATCGCGCACGATGCGGCAAGGCAACTGGCAAGCGAGCGGAAACGGTGTCGGCTCCGGGCTGACTCCGCCGTCCAGCGTCTTCAGCCACGCGTCGAATGCTGCCTCGGCCTCAGTCTTTCCTTCCGCTGGGCCGCCAACATGACTATAGGGCGCGGCGAAGCCGTCGAAGTCCTCCCGGCGCAGGTAGCTGTGATTCTTGCCGGCCAGGTAAAGGCGGTAGCCGCGCTCGCGCAGGACGTCGACCAGATCGGCCGGCCGGAAGATGTTGCCGGTGGCGCTGTTCTGGCGGACGTGCGTGGCCTTGGGGTAGCGACCGGTGAACAGGCTGCAGCGGGCCGGCGCGCAGACGGGCATAGGGGTGTAGGCGTTTCGAAAGCGGGCGCCGGAGCGGCCAAGCGTATCGATGAACGGCGTCGTGTCGAGCGCAAACCCGCCAGCGCGCGTGAAGTCTGCCCGCTGTTGATCGGTCATGATGACGACGATGTTGGGTGTTCCAGCCACTTTGCTCTTGTATCCTTCAATTCGCCCGGGAGCGGGCTTCGCCACGGTGGCGTGGATTACCGCCCGGCAATGCCGGTGGTCATAACGCCCTTAATGAGGCCGTGCCATGATGGGGTCCAGTCGGCACGACGTGGTGGATGGCCATGCGATCAGCCTCGACCATCAGCTGGAGAGCAGCCGACTACTGCGTCAGCGCCGCTTGGATGCGGCCAGCGTAGTCATCAAGTATCGTTTTTACTGGGCGTTTGTTCTTCGCCACCTCATCAATTGCGCTGAACTGCAAGGCCCGCACCTGTGTGAAGCGCGGTGGCGAGACCATATACCGCCCGTACTTTTGCGCAGCTTGCGCGAAAACACGGACGCTCCAGGCCCAGTCCTCTTGTAAGACCGGACTATTCTGCTGCGAGGTCCGCGCCGGTGGGTGCCCGCCGTGGGACCAGTCCAGACCATGATTGGAAACCCACACGATGAGCTTCTGCGCTTCCGCAAACTTCTCCCCCCGGATCCCAACAGGGATGGCCAGTTCATGCGAGTTCATCCAGACGGCTGGCTTGGGGCCAATTTGTGGGAATTGTGTCGCTATCACCTGCGGAGGCTGCAGTTTCTTATTCGCGTAGTAAGGATAGTCCCAACTCCCGGTAGTGTAATAACCGACCCGACCAGGGACATGTAGATCGCCAAAGTGGATGCTCGGATCAGGGTGGACTCGGTACTTATAGATCAGGTCACTGAGCATTTGCATCGCATCCAACGCTTGCTGAGAATTGAATGTCACTTTCTTGCCATCTGCAGAGAGGACATCGCCGTCATATTGCCATAGCAGCGCCAGGCCACCTTGACCGTCCAGACCCGCAATGCCAAAGGTTCCTTTGGCCGTATCGGCTTGATCGTGAGACAGTTTTTGGCATACGTCAATAAACTGGCTGCCGATTGGTAGCTGTGCGGGGTCTAAGCCGGCTTGTCGTAACATATCGGCACTGACAAACGTGTTGACACAGTGCACGTCTAGCGGAATGGCCTGGATCTTCCCGTTCCACGTTGCCTTGTTGAGGACGGCCTGACTCCAGTCTTCCTTGGGTAACAGCTTCTGAGCGAACCAATCATCGACCGGCTGCAGAGCGCTGCGATTCGCGTACTCAGGGATCTCCGTGGCATGCATGGCCACGAGTTCGGGAGGAGTGCCAGCGACGAGGAGTGTGTCCAACTTCGCAAACATGGGATTCCAGTCCGATGTCTGGAAGTCAATGGTCACCTGGGGCTCCTGCTCCGCATAGGTTGCGAGCAACTGCCGCATCGTTGCCCCGTCATTGCCGGTCCAGCCGTTGAGGAAGAGGAGTCGCGTACTGCCCCTGCCGAACACTGGCGCGGCCGGAGTTGGCGACGGTCCTGCCAGTGCCGGGCTAGCCGTTGAGGAACTCCCGACAGCCGACGATGGATGCACTGTGGCTGAAGAGGTGCTCGCGATGGTTGCAGCGCCCCCGGTAGCCACGCTTGATGCGGCGGTCGCCGCGCCGCCGCACGCCGAGAGCAACGCTGCTCCGGCGCTGCCGAGGGCCAGGGCCGCAGTAGTCCGCAAGAGGCATCGCCGGGTCCACATCTGGTACAGCATGTCAACCTTCCATTCTACAACGCGCCGGCTGCGGCGCGTCACTCGTGCCTTGTCGATCATTACCGTGACGAGACCCACCTCCGGGCCTCGCGCTCCATGTCTGCCCACCTTTCTCTGCCGACTGTCGACCTGATGCTACGACTCCCCTGGATACGTGCGTTTCACCCGCAACGGCCGATACTCGCCGCGGCTCAGGAACTGCTGCGTCTGGGTGTTCTCGTTCAGCCGGATCAGCAGTTGCTCTTGCATCTGTTGCAAAGTGGTGCGGTAGGCGGCGCGAAAGCGTGTGCCCGCCGCCGCCAGGCGGTCCAGGTTGGGCGTCAGCGTAACGCCGTTGCGCTCGCCCCCCAGGAAATCCCAGCGGTGCTGATCCGCCAGAATGAACACGACATTGGGAGGATTCACCACTGCCATGCTCCCTCGCCAGAGGAACCGTGTCGCGGCTGGTTTCGGCTGGTCGGCGTACCGGCAGGTGACGTCACAGGATTCCCCTTCCAATGAGATCCGGCACGAGGACGGGACCTTGTTCCTGCGGTCCTTGCTCCGGCAGGACCACCGTCTGGACCTTCTTCAAGGTAGCGCCGTTCCCCGTCCCCGACTCGATGACCGAGATATGGCGCAGCAGGAATGCGGCGGCGCCGAGCGCCACGGCATCCTGTCCCAACTGGGATGCTGCCACGCGTACCGATGCGGCCGACACCCAGAGCGCGCGGCGGCGAATCACCGCCTCAACACGCGGCACAAGCATTGGGAGGGCGTCGATCACCGGACCGCCAAGGATGACCAGCGGCGGATCGAGCGTGTTGACGAGGTTCGCCACAGCAATGCCGAGGTAGTCCGCAGCGCTATCGAGCACGTCGGTGACGGCGGTGTTCCCCTCAGCCGCTGCTTGCGCCAGCAGTTCGAACGTGAGGGCATCCGGTTCATCGTCGGCCAGGGAACCGGTTCGTAACATCGGGTCGGCGCGCAGCCGTTCGAGGAGGCGGGTGAGGATAGCCGGCCCGGAGGCGAACATCTGCAGACAGCCGCGGTTGCCGCACGGGCAGAGCGGTCCATCAGGGAGCATCGTGTGATGCCCAATTTCCCCCTCGCTCATGAAGGCGCCACGATACAGATCGCCACGGAGGACAATCCCGGCGGAAATGCCGGTACTGACATAGATACAGACGAGATCGTCCACGCCCTTGCCCGCGCCGCACCAGGCCTCGCCCACCGCCGCCGCTTTGGCGCGATTGATCAATACTGTCGGGATACCGGTGCGCGCGGCGATGGCAGGACCGGCCGGGACGTCCCGCCAGCCGAGGTTCGCCGCGCTCCGGATAATCCCCCGCGCTGAGTCGACGAGTCCTGGGACGCCGAGGCCGATGCCCAGGAGCTTGCCGGCCGGCAGACCCGCTCGGAGTTGCTGGATAAGATCGGCGGCGGCAGCGAGCGCGTCCTCCGCAGAAGCCAGCGGCATCGCCGTTGACAGTTTTCGTACCGGCTGCCCGTGGAGATCGGCAAGCACGGCGCTACAGGAGGTCGCTTCAAGTTGCACCCCAACCACGAAGCGCGACTGCGGGTCCAGCCGCAGCAGGGTCGGTCGGCGTCCCTTGACTGATGGTCCTGGCCCCACGATCTCGATCAAGCCGTCGCGCCTGAACTGGTCAATGATCTGCGAGACGGTCGCCTTGCTCAAACCGGTGGACCGAGCGAGACCAGCGCGAGAGATGACGTTCTCCGCGCCTAAGGCCGCAAATACCAGCTCACGGTTGAGGGCGGCGGCCTCGTGGGCATCGATCGGGCGACGTTGCATGGGCCTCATTCGTTTGGAAGTCGATCAAATGGCAGTATAAGGCTGTTGTTGCCGCCTGTCAAGGGCACGCGATCTCCTTGACAGCTAGATCGGCAGTGACCTATACTCTTGTTCGTTCAGCAACTGGACAAACCTCCTGAGGCCCGAACGGAGCGCTCATTCATGGATCTCCCACTCTTCAGCCCACGTCTCGGTGATCACATCGGCCTCGCGGAGAAGCGACGGCGGCTGCTGCGCTTCCACTGGGTCGAGATGGAGGTCATGGAAACCCTGGCATCCTGGTCGGAGACGATGGTCCACATCCCGGTTCGCGTCATGATCGGCCGGCATATCTGGGAGCAGGCTGTGCATTGCGACCGGCTCGGTTGGGCCCTGCGCAACCTGAAGTACATGGGCCGGGTTGCCGGCACGCACGCGCCAACCGACGAATTCGTGCGCTACTGCGAAGCGCTCCACGCCGTGGAAGACCCGGCGTTACGTCTGGTGGGCATGTACCAGGTGTTGATCCCGGCGCTCGCCCGCGAGGAGGACGCCTACCTGGAGGCAACCGACCCGCTCGCCGATGCCAACGCCGTCGAGGCGCTCGAACTCTGCCGACAACAACACGCTGCCCAGCAGCGCTGGGCCGAGCGCATGCTGGCGACGCTCCTCCCGGCGCCGGCCGAGCGGCGCCGCGCCGCAGACTTCGCCCATGCCCAACACCTGGCGCTGCTGGCCGCCGGCGGGATCGGCACGGACGGGGCGGCAGCTTACTTCTTGCCCTACCAGGGCTGGCCCGAAGCCGAAGAGTCGAGGGCGGCGCGCTCCGAACTGCCGTCCGCGATCGGCCAGTGGCAGTCCACCGGCTATCGATATGCCAAACGCTTCGAGCCTGGGGTGACCAGGCTGCGCTGGGATAGCCGGTTCCGCTACGCGGAGTCGCCGGCCGAGCTGGCGATCACGCCGCCGGCAGAAACGGTCGAGGGGCTGGTCCACTGGCTGCACGGCCTGTTCCACGGCGAATGCCAGACGGTTGACCGCATGGGCTGGCTGCTCGTCGACTTTCCCGATTTGCCCTGGGACATGCGCAAAGATATGGCGCAACAGGCCTGGGAAGAAGCCCGCCACATCCAGATCGGCGCCCAACTGATCGAGGGTCTCGGCGGACGGCTCGGGCAGTATCCCTTCCCGCCCTACTTCCAGCATCTCCGGCGCGATCATCACCATCCGGTGATGCACATGGTGATGGGGAATATCATGGGCGAAGGCAGCGCCGCCGCCCAAACCAACGTGGCGCTGAAGTACACCGCCGGGTGGGGCAACGACTGGCTCCGCCACGGGTTGGAGCACCTCTCTGGCGACGAGATTGTCCACGTCAACTTCGGCAAACGCTGGGGGAAGCAGCTCGCCCTTGCCGATTCCGACCGCTACTGGGAGGAAGGCAAACGCCAGGCGCACGTTGCGGTAGCGGCCATCGAAGTGGTCAGACAGGACTTTGGCTATACGGTCGATCCTGGCCGACAGTGCGAACGAGTCGACCGCGAGTTCGACGCGTTGCTCCAGGGGCAGCCGGCAACTGCTGTCGAGCCGGTCGATCGTGACGCCTATTAGTCGAGAGCAGACGGCGCCGGTTCCTGGATGCTTCGCGCGTTGCCGACAGATCAGCGGACGTCACGAGAAGGGGGATTCCAGTGGATGATGTTGGAATGGGCACGTCGGTCACGAGCCGCCGCGCCCTCGTCCGATCAGGCGCGTTGGGGCTGGCCGCGCTGCAGAAAGTGCCAGCCGCCATCCAACTCAAGCTGGATAAGGCACTCCATGCCGGCAATTAGGGGGCATTTGACGCGAAGATCAGCATTGTCTTGCAGCGCCATGCCATGCAAGGTATGGTCGTCATTGGCCTGAACGGCCAGCGTCTGGAGGAACAGCGTGTCTGAGTTCGTGTTACCCGTTCGCTACTATCGCCATCACACCGACCCCGGCGTGCCGTGCGTTGAGGCCAACTTTCAGTACGCCCAGCACACGTTGCGCATCCCGACCGATCAAGCTGCCCTGATCCTGGTCGATGTCTGGGATGTCCATCCCGTTGCCAGCCACCTGGCCCGTACTGATGAGATCACCCGAACGCGCATCGTGCCGGTTGTCGAGGCAGCCCGCAAGGCGGGTGTGACGGTGATTCACGCCCCCTCGCTGCCGATCGCCAAGAAGTATCCGCAATGGGTGCGCTACGCTGAGGACGTCGACCCTCAGTCGAGCCCGACGGGCGAACGCTGGCCACC
Organism: Chloroflexota bacterium; assembly: GCA_036734945.1. Lineage (GTDB taxonomy): Bacteria > Chloroflexota > UBA4733 > UBA4733 > UBA4733 > UBA4733. Next base: position 36,106 of record DAIMXP010000004.1, on the reverse strand, counting down.
GCCGACCTTCGCCCGTCGGGAGGGGGACTACGCCCAGTTCGCCCGGCCGGCCGAGCCGATGATGGACCTCTGGCAGGATCGGCTGGCAGCACGGCGCATCCTGGCGGATGTGGAACCTGAGGCTGACGACTTTGTCGTGGGGACCGGTGAGCAATTGCAGCGACTGCTGGCGGACCGTCAGATTCTCCATCTGTTCTACGTCGGCTTCGCCACCAACATCTGTGTGCCGTTCCGCGACTACGGCATGCGTGCCTTCCGCAAGCGCGGCTACAACCCCATCCTACTGCGCGACTGCACCACGGCCATTGAGGCGCACGACACCGTCGATGACCTCCTCATCACCAGGCTGGCAATTCGAGACTTTGAGATGATGGACATTGCCTGGACGGCGACCGGGGAGGACTTTCTCCGAGTTTGTGGTCAGCGGCGGCCGTGACCGTGCGATGGCGGCCAGCCTGGCGAGCATACGGCTCGGGCGTGGCTCACCGGGTCAAGCGCATGCTATGCTCGTCGCCGGGAGAGCGAACGTGATCAACACAAGCGTCGTCGACCTGGAAGCGCTCCTGGCGGATGACCCGACGTTCGAGGAGCAGGATGAGCCTTTGGCGACCCAGCACCACCGCGACGTGATCGACTCGCTCTATTACTCGCTGCGCGAGCGCCTGGCCGGCCCCAGTTTGAGTGTGGCGGCGGAAGTGCGCATCTATCGCGACCTGGCGGCCGTAGCGGCGCGAGCCTTTCGCGAGCCGGACCTGCTGGTGTCCCTCGACCGGCCCGATTATGCCAGGGTGATCTACCTGCTGAGCGACGAGGGGAAGGCTCCAGACTTCGTGTTGGAGGTGCTGTCGGAGACGACGTACCTCAACGACCTCGGCGAGAAGCGGCGCTGGTACCGAGCGATCGGCGTGCGCGAGTACGTGGTGGCCGACCCCGAGGGGAAGTATGCTGGAGCGCGGCGGCTGCAACGCTGGCGGTTGGAGGACGAGCGGCCGGAGAGCAACGCGCCGCCGGACGTTGGGCTGGAGGGCGAGCGCATCGCCAGCCTGGTGTTGCCGTTCGGTCTGGTGGTGCGCAATGGTTGGGTGCGGCTGGTGGACCCGGCGACCGGGGAGGAACTGCCCTTGCTGCGGGAACAACTGGCGCAGGGGCGACTGGAGGCCGAACTGCGGCGCGAGGCGCAGGCCCAGGCACGCGAGGAGTTGGAACGGCGTTTGATCGCACAAGCCGAGGCACGCGAGGAGTTGGAACGGCGTCGAGCGGCGGAGGCACGCACGCGCGAGGAACTGGAACGGCGCCTGGCAGCAGAAGCCAGGCAGCAAGAGGCGGAAGCCCGGCGGCAGGAGGCGGAGGTCCGGCAGCAAGAGGCGGAGGCCCGTAGCGCGACGGAGACCGCCGCGCGGTTGGCAGCCGAAGAGGAGATCGCCCGCTTGCGGCGGCAACTGCAGCATCCCCCTGGTCATGGTGTTCGGAGTTAGCCTCCTACACCGGGCTCAAGGCGCGACATTGCTCCAGGACCGCAATCTGGCGGCGGATGCTCTGCGGGGTGATGGCGAGCGGCGCCCCCTGGCGGAGCGTGGCATAGAGGTCGGCGTAGAGCCGCTTGTTGCTGGCGCGCGGCGCTTCTCCGGCGAGGTCGGCGGACTCCTCGACCCAGGGCAGTTCTTCGCGGTTGTAGGTACGGTCGGGCGTCGGCTCGCGGTCGACGGGACGCGCGGGGAGCTTCGCCGCGTCGACGTACCTCCAGCGCAGGCGGCTGTGCGTGCCTGCGAGACCGCCGCTGGTCCCCAGCACCAGCCAGGGCTCCTGAGGATAGGCGCAGGCGTTGCTAAACTCCAGGTCGATCAGCGGCGCACCCGGAGCATGCAGGAGCACTTTCACGTGGTCTTCGGCATCGCCGGAGGAAAGCGGCGTACACTCCATATGGCAGAAGACGCGCGGCGCGGCATCGCCAAGGAGCAGTAGGGCTTGATCGATGGCGTGAGAGCCGTCGTTGTTGAGGCTGCCGCCACCGAACTCCTTGAGCGTTTGCCAGTCCCAGCGTCGCCGGAAGGAGTGCCAGTTGATACGGACCTGGAGGATGCGGCCGAGCTTCCCAGAGTCCAGCACTTCGCGCACCTTGAGAAAGTCGGCGGCGTAGCGGGAGTTCTGACTGCCGGAGAGCACGCGGCCGGTGGACTGGGCGACAGCGAGCATGCTGTCCGCTTCGGCCAGACTCGGAGCGAACGGCTTCTCGACGAGCACATCCTTCCCTGCCTGCATGGCAGCGATGGCCTCGGCCGGGTGCAGGTGGCTCGGGGTGGCGAGGACGACGAGCTCGACCGCGCCATCGGCCAGCAGGCCGGCCAGGTCCGGGTAGGCGCGGCAGCCCAGCCGCGTCCGGGCCTCTTGCTGGCGTTCGACGTTCGGGTCCGAGACGGCGACGACGCGGTACTGCTCGGGCATGTCGGCCAGCGCGTTGACGTGGAGGTTCCAGCCGGAGCGGCCCAGTCCTGCGATGCCGACGCGGATCGGGTCGGTGGCGGTTTGCGTGTACATGCGCTCGTTCTCCTGTCGTGCTACGCCATGCCCAGCAATCGGGCCATGGCGCTTCCCATGATAAGGTGGTACTGCTCCTGCGTGCGGATCAACGTCGGCAGCAGGGGAGGACGTGCGATGTCGGCGGGACCGAAAGCAGTCGTGTTGCTCAGCGGTGGTCTGGATTCCACGACCACCCTCGCCATCGCCCAACAGCAAGGGTTTGTCGTGTATGCCCTCACCTTTCGCTACGGGCAGCGACACGACGTCGAGATTGCGGCGGCGCGGCGAATCGCCGGGCAGTACGGTGTCACCCAGCACGTCATTGCCGAGATCGATCTGCGCCAGTTCGGCGGCTCAGCCCTCACCAGTGACATCGCTGTGCCGAAGTCGCGCGGGCTGAGCGAGATGGCCGAGGGCATCCCGGTGACCTACGTCCCCGCCCGCAACACCATCTTCCTCTCCTTTGCCCTGGCCTGGGCGGAAGTGCTGGAAGCCAACGACATCTTCATCGGTGTCAACGCCCTCGACTACAGCGGCTACCCCGACTGCCGGCCGGAGTACATCGCCGCCTACCAGGCGATGGCCAACCTGGCGACGAAAGCCGGTGTCGAAGGCCGGCAGCGCCTGACCATCCACACGCCGCTGATCGCCCTCAGCAAGGCCGAGATCATCCGCCGTGGCCTCAATATGGGCGTGGATTACGCGCTGACTATCACTTGCTACGACCCGAGTCCCAGCGGGGTGCCCTGCGGTCAGTGCGACGCCTGCCAACTGCGCAGCAAAGGCTTCGCCGAGAATGGGATGGATGATCCGGCGGTTGCGCAGCCGTGGGCAGCAGCGCCGCTCTGAGCCGATGACGCGGCAAGGACGGTCGATCGTGGAAGGAGCAGAGGCGCAATGAGCTATGCGGTCAAGGAAATCTTCTATACCTTGCAGGGCGAAGGCGCCAATGCCGGCCGCCCGGCCGTCTTCTGTCGCTTCGCCGGCTGCAATCTCTGGAGCGGACGCGAGGCAGATCGGGCGACGGCGGTCTGTACGTTCTGTGACACCGACTTCGTCGGGACCGATGGTTCCGGCGGCGGCAAGTTCGCCTCGGCCGCTTCGCTCGCCGCCGCAGTCGCGGCGCAGTGGCCGGCAGAGGCGCCGCGCGCCCGGCCATTAGTCGTCTGTACCGGCGGGGAACCGTTGCTCCAACTCGACGAACCCGCCATTGCTGCCTTGCAAGCCACCGGCTTTGAGGTGGCGGTGGAGACGAACGGCACGCAAGCAGCGCCAAAGGGCCTCGACTGGATCTGCATGAGCCCGAAAGCAGGAGCCCCCCTCCTGCTGCAGCGTGGTGACGAACTCAAGCTCGTGTATCCCCAACCGCTCGCCATGCCCGAACGCTTTGCTACCCTGGCGTTCCGGCACTTCTTCTTGCAGCCGATGGATGGGCCGCAGCGAGACCGGAATACGCAACTCGCCGTCCGCTATTGCCTGGATCATCCGCAGTGGCGGCTCAGTCTCCAGACGCATAAATTCCTGGGCATACCGTAGGAGGGCAGGGCATGGAGATCTTCAAGGAGTTCACTTTTGAGGCGGCGCACCGCCCGCTGGATCTGGCAGCGTCTGCGACCGGGGTTGCCCCAACTCTCCAGCGTGGTGATACGTGAAACCTGCACGTCTGGGTGCATCTATGGCGGGGAGGACGAGTGACCGTGGAGGATGTGCAGAGCCGGCCGGATGGTCGCTGCATTGATCTTGATCAAGTGGGCGTGAGTGATCTGCGCTATCCCATCATCGTCCTTGATCGTGACCAGGAGCGGCAGCAGCCTCTGCCCCTGCAGCAAGGCGATCAGCGATTACGGCGCCCACAGTCAGCGCGGGCATATTCAACTCGACGTGCGTAGTCGTCAATCGGTGACCGGTGAGCCGGCACTGATCTGGATTGAAGAGCTGATAGCAGTGGCGGAGCAAGCAGCATCGGCACCCGTCTACCCGCTACTCAAGCGGAGCGACGAACGGCATGTGACGATGCAGGCCTATGACAACCCGGTCTTCGTCGAGGACATGGTGCGCAACGTCGCCGTACACCTTCGAGCAGACGAGCGTGTTATCTGGTTTCAGATTCACGCCGTCAATCAGGAGAGCATCCACAATCACAGTGCCTTTGCCAGGGTGGCGTGGTCGCGTCCCGAGGCCATCAGTTGAGGGACCTGATGGTAACTGAATGGCAGGAATCCAGATGGGAATCAACGTCGCGTTGCCAGCAGGGCAGCCAGATTGGCGCCCAGGATACGCCGCTTGTGCTCCTCGGCGATGGGGGCCAGCAGGACGCGGCCGATCTGGTGGGTGGGGCACATCCAAGGGAAGTCGGAGCCGTAGTGCAGCTTCGCCGCGCCGACCTTCTGCACCACCTCGGCAAAAGCGCCGAAGGGACAGCCGGAACTGGCGAGGTCGAGGTAGACGTTCGGCTCCTCCACGGCGACCGTCAGGATGGCAGCGCCGCCGCCGCCTCCGGCACCGGCGTGCGCCACGATGATGTGGGCTCCGGGGTAGGCGCGGGCGGTGCGGCGCAGGGTGTCGGCGCTACCGACGCCGTGGCTGATCAGGGGCAGCCGATGGGCGTCAGCGAAGGCAAGGCCGACCGTGTAGGCCGGGCCGTCGAACGGGTACTTGTGGACCCCCGTGTGGAACTTGATGCCGCGCGCACCGGCGTCGAAACAGCGCTGCACCTCGTTTTGCAGTTCCTCCGGGCGGTGAGGGTCGGGCACGACGTAGGCCAGCAGCCGGTCGGGGAAGGCGCGTGCGGCAGCCAGCGACAGGTCGTTGCCGCCGCGCATGTCGCTGGTGATGGCGAGCGTCGAGAAGACGCAGGCCTGGTCGATGCCGATGCGGTCCATCGTGCGCACCAGCGCCGCTGCATCGTTGCCGGGCTGGAAGAAGCCGGCGTGCGGCCCGAGGTGGCAATGGCCGTCGATGACCTGCACGCCGGTCAGCGGCAGGCCCGCCAGCGCGGATTCGGCCAGGGACAGAGCGGCCGGTGCGGCGATCATAGCAGGCAGCCTTCCAGCAGGTGGCGGAGGGTGCCGCCCCCAACGGCGGCAAGGGCCTCAGGCTCCAACCCGGCGTAGGTGAGCCCGGTCAGCGGCAGGGCCGCGTCCCAGACGGGCAAGCCCGTGCCGAAGACGAGCCGCTGCGTCCCCCAGCGCTCGACGATGAGGCGGATGGCATCGTGCCCTTGCAGATAGGAGGTTTCCAGCACCAGATTCGGGCAGCGGTCGAGCAGGGGGAAGAGCGTGCGGAAGTTGGCCTGAGGCTCGCGGAGCAGGACCAGGGGCAGCGTTGGATAGGTCCGGCAGGTGCGTTCGATGAAGCCCCAGGGCCGCCCCTCGCTCCAGTGGCGATTGTCCATGTCCAGCAGCAACGGCACCTGCCGGTCCGCCAGCGCTGCCAGGAGCGGGTCCACTTCCCAGGGCTCCAGTGAAAGGCGATAGGCGACCGGGCAGAGGCGCGCTGCCCGCGCCCCAGCCGCCAACAGTTGCGCCACCTGTTGCGGCTCAGGCGGCACTTCGCCGGTGCCGGATGGCAGCACCACCCAACAGGCAACCAATCGTTCGTCGCCGGCAATCTCCTCGGTCAGGCGCCGGTTGCCAGTCGTCACGTCGTGCCACTTCGCCAGCGTGTGCGTCACAAGACCCTGGACGATGCCGAAACAATCCAGTGTTGAGAGGAGGTCGGCGCGGCACTCCGGCGCTCCTGGTGGTCGTAACGGCATCGGGCCCAGCAGGATGTTGGCGTCGAATAGTGGCGGACGGGCCACGGGTACTCCCTCTTCCTTCTCGGTAGCGCCGGTCTCCAGCCTGGTCGGCTGCAGCCCGCTCGATTCCGGCGGCGGCGCTAGCCGGTCGCCAGGAACTGGTTGACCTGGGCCACCGCCTGGGTCCAGAGGGGCTCCGGCGGCCCTTTCTGCAAGCCGATGATGTCGGTCCAGGCGCTGTTGAGCACGCCCTGGACTTTCGTCTCCAGCACGGGAGTATGGTACTGCATGACGTTGGCGTAGGCCAGGCTGTCGGAGAAGACGGATTGGTGCGCCGGGGTGGTGTTCGGCAGGACAAAGGCCGCCGCGGCTGATTTGCGCGCCGGCAGGCGGCGGGCGATGGAGGCAACCTCCTTGGAGCGCGTCTGGTCGGTGAGATAGCGCAGCAATGCTCCTGCTTCCGGCAGATGCGGGGTGGCCTTGTTGAGGCCCCACTGGCTGCCGGTCGCCAGGGCAAAGCGGCCCTTGGGTCCCTGGGGCGGCGGCGCGATGTCCCACTGGTCTTTCAAGGTCGGCGTCGTGATCGTGCTCTGGTAGGTGCCGATGGCCCAGGGCCCCGAAGTCTGCATGGCGCACTGTCCGGAGGCGAACATCTGGTAGGGGTTCTGCTTTCCCGTGTCCGCCAATGTGGGTGACGTGCCGTACTGCACCTTGAGCTTATAGAACATGTTGACGGCCAGCAAGGCTTGCGACTGGTCCAGCAGGCACTTCGTCATGTCGCTGCTGTACTGCGCGCCGCCGTAGGCCCAGATCGCCGGCAGCATGCGCGCCCACCCCCCGCCCTGGAGGCTCTCCGAGCCGTTGAAGCCCCACTGCGTGGTCTTGCCGCTGCTGTCCTTGCGCGTCAGCGCAATCAGGTCCTTCTGGAAGTCGTCATAGGTCCAACTGGTGTCGGGGTAGGCGACGCCGGCGGCGTCGAGGTCGGGCTTCATGTAGTACATGATCGAGGAGGGGTCAAAGGAATAGGGGAGGCCGTACTGCTTGCCCTGGTACTGCACCTCCTTCAGGGACACCGGGTAGAAGTCGGCAATGTCGTAGCTGGCCAGCCACTGGTTGATGATTGGGGTCAACTCAACGAAGGCTCCCTTTTCGATGAAGGAGAGGAAGATCAAGCCGAAGCCGGTCACGATGTCGGGGCCGGTGCCGGCCGCCAGGGCAGCCAGCGTCTTGTTGACCCAGTCGGCGCCGAGTACCTCCGGCTGGAGTGTGATATTGGGGTTGAGCTGCTCGTAGTCCGTCTTGACCTTGGCGTGCCAGACCTTCTCGCCCGGCGGGGTGTCGTACATATAGCGTAGCGTGATCTTACTGCCGCTCACCGACGCCTGTTGCGCGGCGGGAGCGGCGCTGGCTGAGATCGCCACGCTGGTGGTTTGGGAAGGTAGCGCGCTGCTGGCCGTTGCCGCGCTGCTTGAAGTGGCAACGGCGCTAGTTGCCGGCGCAGTGCTGTTGGCGAGCACAGCGGCGCTCGCGGCGCTGGATGCGGTGGTGGCGACGCTCGCGGATCCACCGCAGGCTGCCAGCAGCCCCAACGCGCCTGCTGAGGCTGCGCCCGAGGCCATGCAGAGCAGTCCGCGCCGGCTGAGTCGCTGTCGTGCAAACGAAGGGACCATCGGTGTCATGGAGATTCCCTTTCTGATGATCGCTACCATCTCTCCAGTCCCGGTCGCCCTTCCACCGGGAACACACTCGTCCCGACGGGCTACATCGCGACGGCGGACGGGGCGGAGGCCGGACGCAAGATTTTCCACTCGGCGCGGCGGCGATCGAGGATCGACGCTTCCTGGTAGGTGACGATAAAGGCGCGCCGCACGACATCGGTCAGGTTGCCCTCGGAGTGGTGCCAGGTCCAGGAGCTAAAGAGCACAGCGTCGCCCGCCTTCACGCGCACCGGGATGGCGTGCTCCTCGGCATATTCGGACTCCCGCAGGCGCTTGCGGCAGGCGTCGCTTTCGGCCCAGTCCCAGGGGCGCAGTCCCCAGCGATGGCTGCCCGGCACCACCCACAGGCAGCCGTTGCGCTCGTCGGCATCCTGCAACGGCATCCACACCGCCATGCGCACGTTGCTGGCGGTGCCGGGGTCGTCCGGCCGCTGGTAGAACGCCTCGTCCTGGTGCCAGTGGCAGATAATAGGCGAGTGCGGCGGCTTCGCCACCAGCTTCGCCTCCTCCAGGGCGATGCCCGGTTGCACGATCTCCTCAACGAGGGCCAGCAGCCGTTCGTCCTCGGCAAAGGCGCGGATGATTTCCGAGCGCAAGCCCAACTGGAAGATCCACCCCGGTCGAACGTCGGAGCGGTCCTCCGCCTCCGGCAGGAGCCGCTCGATCTCAGCGTCGATGCTGGCCAGATCCGCCGCCGGCAGCACGCCCGGCACAATCACGTAGCCCTGCTCGTCGTAGAAGCTCCGCTCTTCAGCGGTCAGACCGCGCATGGCTGCTCCTCTCTCCCGCGACGCCTGTGCCCGCCACGCGGAAACAGGGGACAGGCAAGCGACACTGCTCGGCTTTCGGGCCAGTGTACCACAAGAAACGCGCTATCGCAATGCAGGTTTCTGCTTGAAATTGTGGTTGGAATGCTGCGAGTTGACCGCTCAGGCAGTTGCGAGACTAATACCTGCCCGCCCACAACCTTCACGCTCCTGCGATACGGGGCATGCGGGTCGGCTCGCGAGCGATGTCCGCCTGGACAAACTCCAGCAGCAATTGCCCCTTGAGCGCGGCGTAGGCCGGGTCATTCCAGCGGTTGTGGATTTCCCCCGGATCGGCATCCAGGTCGAATAACTCGCCATAGGCGGCGCCGCGCCAGACGGTGAGCTTGTAGTGGGCATTGATATAGGTGCGCAGGTGCAGCTTCGTTGGCTGGTGGCGGTTCTCCACGATCGCCCAGTCCCGCGCCGCGGCAGCGCCGCCGCTCTCCCATGCCTGGCGCTGGTTCACCCCTTGCATCAGGCCGGGAATCGGCTGGCCGGCGAAACTCAGGAAGGTCGGCGCCAGGTCGACCAGGCTCTGCAACCGGTCGTTGACCGCTCCCGCCGGCACGACCCCTGGGCAGCGCACCAGGAACGGCAGACGCAGCATATCCTCGTAGTGAAACGCGCCTTTGGCGTTCAGGCCGTGCTGGCCCAGGAAGTGGCCGTGGTCGGTCGTGAAGACCACCAGCGTGTTCTCGGCGATGCCCAACTGATCGAGCCGGTCGAGGATGCTGCCGATCTGCTGGTCCATGAAGCTGATCATGCCGTAGTAGACTGCCATGTCCTGCTGCAACTGCCGGCGATCTTGGCGCTGGCTCTGGAAGCCGTGGGAGCCGTAGGTTTCTCTCCAGGGGGAGAAGTCGGGCTGCGCTTCCTGGGTGAGACCGAAGGGCGGCGGGTTGTTGTCGTGCTCGCCGGGAGTCAGTGTTCCCGGTTCCATCGCGGCGGGGTCGTACATTGAAGCCCAGGGTTCGCTCACGAGGTAGGGCGGATGGGGATCGTGGAAGCTCGCCCAGCAGAAGAAGGGCGTGCCCGTCGCGGCGCACTCGTCGATCTGGGCAATCGTGCGTTCTGCTGTCCAGCGCGTGTAATGGTACTCCTCCGGCAGGTCCCAGCGATGGCGGCGCCGGGGCTGGCGACGGTTCTCCTCGGCGCTGGCCGGGTAGAGCCGGAAGTAGTCGCGCCAGTTGGCGAGGCCGTGCTCCTCCATCCAGATGGCGTAGTGGGCGCCGACCACCGCCTCGTCGGCGTGGTTGCGCGTGATTTCGATGTGGTCGAAGCCGTACCAGGGACCGTGGAAGTCGCGCCAGAAGTCGAGATCACGCAGGGTGGGGAAGGACTCCAGCGACTCGCTACCCGGTTGCGACGCCGTCGGCTGGAAGTGCGCCTTGCCGACCAGGGCGGTGTGGTAGCCGGCGCTGGAGAGGGCGCCGCCGACGGTGGGCACGTCTTCGGGCAGCTTGACGCCGATGGTCCAGCAGCCATGCACCGACGGGTAGAGACCGGTGATGATGCTGGCGCGGGTCGGCGAGCAGACGGGGTTGGGGCAGTAGGCGCGCGTGAAGCGGCTGCCCTCGGCGCAGAGGCGGTCGAGCGCCGGCGTCGCAATGCGCGGGTTGATCGCGCCCAGCGTCGTCCAGTGCTGCTGGTCCGACGTAATGAGCAGGATGTTGGGCTGCTTGGTGGTCATATAGTCCTCTCGGCGAGCGGCGCGTCGTCACACCTATGCGTCGGCGAATTGGGGTAACAACTCACGGGAAGCCGCCAGGAGCTCATCCAGCATGGCCGCCGACTGGTCGGGGAGGATCGCCATCTCGTCCAGCAGCAGCGCCTGGAGGGCCAGGGCGCGGTCGCCTTTGACGCCGGCGTCGGCGACCAACTCCTGCCAGGCGATGCGCTTCTGCAGCAGCCCGAGCAGCGCCATCGGCGCCGGTCCCGTGTAGATCGGGCGGACGCCGACTGAATCCGTCACGGCTTCCACCTCGACGCAGGCGTAGTCGGGCAGGTTCGGGATGACGCCCCGGTTGGCGACGTTGACCACATGGACGTGGCGGCGGCCCTGGGCGATCGCCGCGATCAGCACGCCCAGTTGCTCGCCGGCGAACTGGTTCCTCCCCGCTTTGGGCAGGCCGATGCCCTGCAGTTCAGCAGCGTAGGCCGCCAACTCGGCCTGGCGGGTCGCCGCGGTCTGGGCCTGGTCCGTGTGGTCGTTCGTCACGGGGAAGTGCCCCCCGAGGTGGTGCCCGTAGGGCAGGTGGTCGCTGTCGCGAGCCTGCGCCAGATAGGGATAGAACTCCAGAGCGTGCGCGTCGTCCGGGTAGACGATGCGGTAGCCGTAGGCGGCGGAGAGCCGGTCGGTCAGCGGGTTCTTCGCAGCGGCCCGGCCCTCGGCCATGCGCCGCTGCACCTCCGGATAGACATCTCGCCCGCCATGCCGAATGCGCGTGAACCAGTGGTAGTGGTTCGTCCCTACCCAGACGGTGTCGAGCTCTTCCGGCGGCACGCCGAGGAGCTGGCCCACCATGCTGATCCCGGCCTGGACGCCGTGGCAGATACCGATCACTTTGATGCTGCTGTATTTCGTCATCGCCCGGCAGAGCGCCGCCATCGGGTTGGAGTGGTTGAAGAAGACCACATCGGGACAACGCCGCTCCATCTCGCGGCAGATGTTGAGGTAAATCGGGATGTTGCGCAGACCCATCATCATGCCGGCGGGGCCTCCGGTGTCGCCTACAACCTGGGGAACGCCGTACTTTGCGGGAATGAGAATGTCGCGAGCGCGCACATCGGTCTGGTAGACGCCGCCCGTCGATATGCCGGAGCCGCCGATGGCGGCGAGGGCGAAGTCGGCGCCATCGAGCGCGTCGGCCAGCGTACCGCAGGAACGCACCCGCATGCCCGTGCCGACGAGCTCGGCCAGGCGGCAGCCGTGGCGGACCATGACCGCGCTCTTCTCCTGGTCGATGTCGTAGAGTGTGAACTCGCTGCCGGCCAGATCATCGACCACCACAAGGTCGGCCAGGGTCCGCGCGAAGTACTTGCTGCCGCTGCCGAGGCAGGCAATCTTCCTGGTGGGCACCGGGAACTCCTCTCACATCTTCTGGCAACAGGGTGACATTGTCGATCGCGCCTCCGAGGCGCCGGCGGTTGCCCTAGGTGACGACCACTTCGATCCCCGTCTGCTGGAGCGCGCGCAGCATGCCGTCGTCGGCGGCGCTATCGGTGATGAGGACGTTGACCTGATCCAGCGTCCCCATGCGGCAGAAGGTCGCCCGGCCCAGCTTGGTGTGGTCGGCGACGACGACGACCTTGCGCGCGGCGCGGATGATCAGCCGGCTGATCATGGCCTCCGTCTCATCGTGCGTCGTCATGCCGGCCTCCAGGCTAAAGCCGTTGACGCCGACGAAGGCCAGATCCACGTTGAACTCGCGCAGCCCTTGTTCCGCCAACGGCCCCACGAGTTCGAGCGTCGTGGGCCGCAGCCGGCCGCCGGTGCAGACCACGGTGATGCCCGGTCGCTCCGCCAGTTCCAGCGCGAGGTTCACCGCGTTCGTCACGATCGTCACCCCCGTGAGGTTGCGCAGGCTGCGCGCCACCTGCAAGGTGGTCGTGCCCCCAGTCATGGCAATGGAGACGCCATCGTCCACCATCGCGGCGGCAGCTAGGCCGATGCGCCGCTTCTCGTCGATATTCAGCGTCGCCTTCTGCCGCATGGACAGTTCGACCGTGTTGAGGCGGTCGAGGATCAGGGCGCCGCCGTGGGTACGGCGCAGCGCACCCTGGCGCTCCAGGATATCGAGGTCACGCCGGATCGTCGATTCCGAAACGCCGAGTTGCTGGCTGACGTTGCTGACCTCCACGTCGCCGTTGAGCAGCAACTCCTGAATGACGCGCTCGCGTCGCGCTGTTGCCAGCATTTCCTTGTCCTCCTTGCCGGCAGCGAGTATAGCACGGAACACGCAGAAATGTTGGCGTATCTTGCGCGTTTCGCGCCGGTTCGTCGCATCATCGCCGCGCATCCGCTCCAGCGCGCCCGCACGTCCAGGTGAGGCACAGCCGTGGTGTAGTGTATTCTGCTCCATCATGGCTGGCCGTTCACCTGCTTGACCAGCCACGCGGTTCGTTGCTCCCGGTCCAGCCCGCTCTGGATCGCGCATTGTTCGTCGCCGAGCAAGGCGTATAGGCGCATGGTGAGCCGATATGTCTCCTCGGCGGCGGCCTGGGAGAGGGGTTGGCCCATGGCATCGAGTGGGTTGGCGATGCAGAGCGGCTGTGGCGCCAGGGCCCCGGCTAGCGCCGGCAGGTCGTAGTGCAGGAGCACGCCGGGCAGGAAGGCGCTGGGAGGCAGGCTGTCCGCGTCGGACTCCACGATGGAACGGTATGAGCCGAGGCTGTCGAAAATCGCACAAGCCGGCCGCGCCGGGTGAAAGGCGGCGTGCAACGCCACAATGCCGGCCGTGCCATGACCGACGATGGTGAGCCGGGTTGGGTCCACGGCGGGACGGCTGAGCAGGTAATCCAGGCAGCGCCAGGCGTCTTTCAGGCGCTGGGTCAGCGCCGACTCGCCGAGCAGGTAGCCGATGTAGCTCAACATCGAGTCGTTCCCCAGCAGGCCGGTGTCGTTGGGCTCGTGGGGGAAGCGCTTCCACCACGCAGTTTCGCCCCAGCCGCGCAGGTCGAAGGAGGCGACCAGGCAGCCGGCGCGGGCCAGGGTCACGGCCAACCCTTCCGCCGCCAGTTCGAGCCCTTTGCCGCGGTCGTCGAGGAACAGGACGCTGCGCCCGCTCGCCGGCAGTTCCGGCAGCAGGACCACGCCGGGGATGGGCAAGTCCGGCTCACTGTCGAAGACCACTTGCTCGGCGCGCCGGCCGTGCAGCGTGCCGCTCCCTACCAGCCGGGTCGCGTCGGCTGCCGGGGTGGCAACGCTACCGAGCAACTCCTGTACCGCGACGCGGACGGCGGCGGCGTAGCGCTGCGCGGCGGCCACATCCGGCAATGCCGGTTCCGGCGGGACCAGGCGTGTCGCCCGCTGCCGGTTGAGCGAGCGCACCGTCTCGCCGCCCAGCGAGGTCAACACCTGCCCGGAGGCGGTGGACCAGAGGCGCTCCGGCGGCTCCGGTTGCCAGGGGGCTTCCACCGCGTCGACCTCGAGACCCAGCCAGCGGTTGAACCAGGCATACGCCGCCTCGCGCATTGGCTGATTGTAGTCGTGGTGCGCCGGCACTTCCACCAGCTTGACGCGCTCTTCGAGTCCCAGCGTGCGGTAGCAGTGCTGCAGGTCGAGGTAGACTTCCCGCGCGCCGATGAGCGGGAAGAAGTCATAGGTTGCCACGATCACCTGCACGGCGTTGGGCGCGGCGCACATCAGCAGGTCGGCCGTATCCAGGTCGTCGATATAGGCGCGGTGGGGGTTGTGGCAGGGATCGCCGATCTGCCCCTGCGCCAGCATGCGCTCTTGCGTGGCGGTCGAGCAGACCGGCACGGCGACTTTGATGCGCGGGTCCAGGGCGTTGAGGAACATGGTCTGGTAGCCGCCGCCCGAGGCGCCGGTGCAGCCGATCCGGGTGGCATCCACCTCCGGTCGGCTCTCCAGGTAGTCGAGCATGCGCACGCCGTCCCAGAGTATGTGGTTAATGATCGTCTGCCCAATCAGCGTGCAAGGCAGCCCGGCGGCGGCATGCTGGCGGGTCGCCGCCGGTTGGGGGTTACGCCGCTGGACGCTCTCCCGCTCCTGACTGCGTTCCTCCTGGCCGATGGGATCGTAGATCAAGGCGACGTAGCCGTGGCGCGCCAGGCCGATGCCGCGCGCTTGCACCAGGTCTTCAGCCTTGCCGTGTCGCCAGTGGCCGACCGGATTGAGGATCGCCGGCGCCGGGAAGCGGCCGGGGACGGGCAGATACAGGTTGGCAGTGACGTAGAAGCCGGGTTGGCTCTCCAGCAGCAGCTTCTCGACGGTATAGCCGTCGCGTTCCAGCCTGCCAGTCACCTGCGCGTTCAGTGGCGTGCGCTCCGGCAGCGGCCCCAGGCTCGCCCGGAAGCGCGCGCGGACACCCTCGCAGTGCTGTTGCCAGTCGGCAGCGGTAGAATAGGCAAGGTACTGCCGCTGCTGCCGCCAGCGTTGTTCGCGACACTGGCGGAGCAGGTGCCGCCAGTAGGCTTCATCGCCACGGGCGACATTGCCGGCGTGCGGCAGTACATCGCTGAACGCTCGTCCCAGCGCCATCAGTACGGTCGCATGCCGAGAGGAGTCCGGGCGAGCGGCTCGGCATCATGGTGGCGCCTACCTGTTATACAAAGGGACAGCAGCGGCGTCAAGGAATGATTGATGGCAGCGCCGCCCACAGCTCTTCGTAGGGCGTGCCGCGCAGGTCGCCGCCGGCTGCTTTCCAGGCAGCCAGGTCGAGGTCTTCCAGGCGGTAGCTGGTCTCGTGGCGTATGGCGTCCATGATCGCCTGGCCGGGCGTTTCCATGGCGGCCAGTTCGTCGGGCGGCAGCTTCGCTACCCAGAAGGGGAACTGCTGGTTGTGGCGGCCGCGACGTTGGGGGGCAGGATAGGTTCGGAAGTGATCGCCGTCCAGCGAGTCGGTCAGACCGTGCGACCGCTCCCAGGCGACTAACCGGCGCTCCAGGGCTGCCGCTCGCCCCGGTTCGGCAGCGATCAGGTTGTGGCGCTCGTCCGGGTCACGTTCTAGGTCGAACAACTCCCGCTTGCCGGAGCCGAGCCAGATGACGTACTTTGTCGTCCGGTCGCGCCAGCAGAGCCAGCGTTGGGGACCCATACCGAAGTCGATCACCATCGCCTCGCGCTGCTCCGCTGCCTGGCGACCTTCCGGCGTGAGCAAGCTGACGCCGGAAGGCTCGTGAGGTTCGGGGTAGGCTACCCCCGCCACTTCCAGGCAGGTCGGCAGGATGTCCAGAAGACTGACAAGATCATCTCGTACCTGGCCGGCGGGCAGGCGCCCCGGCCAGCGCAGCAGCAACGGCACGCGGACCGAGCCTTCGTAAGGGACCATCTTCTCCCAGAGTCCGTGATCACCCAGCATGTCGCCGTGGTCGCTGGTGTAGATCACCAGGGTATCCTCCGCCAGGCCGAGGCGATCCAGCGTGGAGAGGATACTGCCCACGCCCTTGTCGACGAGGCTCACCTGCGCGTAGTAGCGGGCCTTGATGGCGCGTAGCCGCTCCGGGCTGCGTTCGGCCCCATCGCCGAGTTGGCGGTAGAGTTGGGCGGCGCTGGTGAGATCCTCCTCCGGCCGGTCGGGGTAGACAGGCAGCGGCAGGTCAGCGGGGTCGTACTGATCCTTGAGGCTGTCGGGGACGTTCCAGGGCGGGTGGGGGGCGATCCAGGAGGCCCATAGGAAGAAAGGGCGGTCGGGTCGCTGGCGTTGGTGCTCGTCCAGGAAGTGGCAGGCGCGATCCGCCACCCAGGTCGAGCCGACGTACTCTTCCGGGATGATCGCCGTCTGCGGCTGCATATAGAGCAGGTTGCGGACGCCGTGGACCTCCCGGATGTGCCCGTAGCCGTGCTCCTGAAGGTAGAGGAGGTAGTCGTCGTCGGGCCGGTAGCGGGGAATCTCTTCCATCAACTCCATCTGGTGGAAACCATGGTGGCGACCGGTCGGTTGAAAGTGGAACTTGCCGACGCCGTGAGTGCGATAGCCGGCGCTCCCCAAGAGGGACATCAGCGTCGGCAGTTCCGGAACAGGTCCGGGAAGGCTGATGTTCGTCACCCAGTGATGGTCGCGCGCCCGCAAGCCGGTGATCAGGGAGTAGCGGGAGGCGATGCAGATGGGGGTAGTGGTCACCGCCTGGCTGAAGCGCATCCCCTGGCCGGCCAGGCGATCCAGGTTCGGCGTGCGTATGTGGGGGTTGCCGGAACAGCCGAGCGCGTCGGCGCGCTGTTCGTCGGTGAACAGCAGCAGGATGTTCGGCGGCTTCGCCCCGCCGCTGATTGGCGGCACTGCGCCTATGTGCAGTGGTTGGCTCATTACCCTTGATCCTCTCGCTGGCGAGATGGTGCAGCGGAACCTGGTAGGAGGCGTGCGATTCGGCCCTCGCACACGCCTTTCAGGCAGGGGTCGCCTGGGCCTGTTGCAGGAGTGACCGCATTTGTTGGGCGGCGATGGTCATCCCCGTCTTGGCATCCTCCTTGTTAGCCAGGATGTTGGCGCGTTCCGTGTAGTAGGGCTTCTTCACCACGGTGTTGTTCGGGAGCACCTGGACCGGCTTGCCGTACTTGGAGGCGATGTCGTAGACGAGTGCAACGTGCGCGGGAGCTTGGTAGTCCTTCTGCTGTTCGGCGGCCCAGCCGGTGAGTGCCGTGAGCTTGCTTGGCATGTTGCCTGGCAGGACCACCAGGTCTGCCGTCTGGTTGCGCGTCCACCAGGAGAGGAAAGCCCACGCTTCCGTAGGATGCGGCGACTGCGCCGGCAGGGAGTGGGCGGGAGCGCCTTTGATGACGGCAACGCGGCCTTTCGGTCCTTGCGGCGGAATAGCGATGTCGAACTCCAGCCCCTGCACGGTGCGGTAATTCTGGATCTGGTAGGAGCCGCCGATGGACATCCCCAGGCGCTTGGTGGAAAATGCCGCGAACGGCGCCCCTTGGGCAAAGTTGAGACTCCCGGGTGGTGAGACCTTGTACTTGTAGATGAGATCCTGCCAGTACTGCAGCGCATTCACGCTGTCGGTGGAGTCCACAAGGATCTGGCTGAGGTCCGATGAGGCGAAGTCCCAGCCGTAGGAGTAGAGCAGGGTGCGCGTGAAGTATTCCAGATTGAAGCCGAAGGAGGAGTCGGCAGCACCACTCCCCACCTTCGTCAGCTTCTGCGCCGCCGCCAGCAGGTGGTCCCACGTCCAACTCTCGTCCGGCGGCTGCAAGCCGGCCGACTGGAACATTGCAGTGTTGTAGTAGAGGGGTGAGGTAGCGAACATGGTGTACCAGGCGTAGTAGCTGCCGGTTTTCTGGGGCCAGCGTCCCAGTTCCTGCGCTACCTGCACGTAGTCGGTGACGCTGATCTTGTCCTGCTTCAACAGCGGATCGAGGGGGACGATCACTTTCTGTTCACCGAGCGGCTGGCTCATGGTCCAGTCCGTTTCCGCCAGGTCGGGGACGTTGCCGCCGGCGATGCGGGCAGTGAGCGCGGTGATGTAGGTCCCCGACAGTGCTTCCTGGACGACTTTGACATTCGGGTTGACCTTGGCATAGGTGTCAATGAGGTGGGCATAGGCGGCCTTCTGCGGCTGGTTGGTGAGCCAGGAGGTGATGTCCAGCATCACCGCCTTCGCCGCGGGCGCCGCTGCGCTCGCTGCCGCCGTGGTGGCGGCGGTCACCGTGCTGCTCGCCGTGGCAGTGGCACTGGTCGCCGGGGCCTTCGGTGCCGTGCTTGCCGTCGTGGCGACGGCTATGCTCGCCCCGCCGCCGCAGGCGGCCAGCATCCCCACCGCGCCAAGGCTGGCGAGCCGGCCGGCAAGCAACACGAGCGCGCGGCGGCTGATCACTGGTTCCAGATTCTGCGTCACGGCGTCCTCTCCTCGTGCTGGGTCAACACGTCGGCGAGCAGGCGCTCGCTCATCCGCGAGTATAGCACAGAAATCAAGCAGATAAGTTGGCAGATCATGCGCGGTTGTTGGCGCTGTCGGCATGGAGATGCTACGATCCTGGCTCTGGGTGGGTGGCAAGAGTCGTCGGGAGGAAGCGCCAATGGTCAATCGTGGACTGCAGGACCTGATTGCCGCCACGCCCTTCATCGACATCCACGAGCATCTCGTCGAGGAACGGACACGGCTGGCGGGGGCGGGAGCGAACCGGTTGCAGCCCTGCATGGATGCCGCTTTGCTCTTCGCACACTACAGCAAGGACGATCTCTGGTGCGCCGGGATGACCGCCGAGGAGCGGGACCAGTTCTTCTCCGCCAGCGTCGATCCGGCCGACAAGTGGCGCTTGGTAGAACCCGCCTGGCGTCGCGCCCGCCACACGGGCTACCAACGCGCCATTGCCGAGAGCGTGCGCCGGCTGTTCGGGGTGGACGAGCTCAACGCGATGACGTTCAACACAGTGACGGAAGCGATGCAGCGGCAGGTCGCGCCGGGCTTCTACCGCCAGGTGCTGCGGGAGTACGCCGGCGTGGAAGCCTGCCAGGTCAACTCCCTGGAGGATGATCTGGTCTGCAACACGCAGTACCCGGACATCATGCCGCAGGATATGAGCATCATGCGCCTGTCGACAGCCATGAGCCCTGCCACGATGCGTGATTTTGGCGCTCGCAGTGGGCTGCCGATCGCGACGCTCGCCGATTGGCATGCCGTGATCGAGTGGGCCTTTGCTACTTACGGCGGGTCCGTGGTCGCCGTGAAGTCCTGGGCCGCTGGCGGGCGGCGCTTGAACTACGACCGGGTGTCGGCGGAGGAGGCTGCGCCGCTCTACGCGCGGCTTGTGCAGGGAGAAACGCTGGAGGCGGCTGCTAAAAAGGCCCTGCAAGACCACCTCATGCGCCGCTGCCTTGACCACGCCGGCAAGGCTGGGCTGCCGGTCAAGTTCCACTGCGGCGGGCAGGCCGGCAACGACCGCATGCCGCTGGAGTGGATTCGCCAGCACGCCGGCGACCTCTGCCCGTTGCTGGCTGACTTCCCCTCGGTGACGTTCGTGCTGATGCACATGGGGTACCCCTATCAGGATGAGTTCATCGCTCTGGCCAAGCACTACCGCAACGTCGTGGTGGAGATGAGCTGGGCCTGGATCGTCGCGCCGGTCACCGGCGTGCGCTTTGTCAAAGAGTTCCTGATGGCCGCGCCGAGTCACAAGCTGCTCCCCTTCGGCGGTGATTACGCCACAGTGGAGAACATCGTCGGCCACGCCGCCATCGCCCGACAGGGGCTGACCCAGGCGCTGAGCGAGCTGGTTGCCGACGATTGGCTGACCGAGCGTGACGCGCTCGGTCTCGTGGAGCCGCTGCTGCGCGGTAACGCCCGTGCGCTCTTCCCGACCCCCACGGCGATGCCCTGAAGCAAGACTGAAGCGTGAAGATGGGGACCAGTCCAGCGGGCGACGTGGCGGCGACGAGCAGGGCGTTCTGCCGGGCCAGTATGAGGAGAGGTTGGTAGATGGAGCAAGCAGTGTCGCTGACGGAAGGGGACATCCGCAGTACGCCGGAGATCCTGGCCGGGACGATCGCCCGCGTCGAGCAGTGCCGGGGAACGTTGGCGCCGATGCTGACGGGTCCGCTGGTCCTCCTCGGCTGCGGCTCTTCCCACTGCGTCGCCCTGGCCGGGGCGGACCTCTACGAAGCGCACGGTCACGGTCCAGCTCAGGCCGTATTCCCCTCGGACTATGTGCCGCGGCCGGACTGGTTGCACCTGGCCATCAGCCGCACCGGGCAGACCACCGAGCTCGTCGGCGCCATGCGCCGGGCGAAGGCGGCGGGAGCGCGCGTCATCCTGCTGGAAGGGGAGCCGGACTCCCCGGCGGCCGCCTCTGCCGACGTGTGTCTGCCGCTCGCTTTTGCCCCTGAGCAGGGCATCATCCAGACGCGCTTTGTCAGCGCCGCGCTGCTGGCGCTGCGCCTCCTGTTTGGCGGCACGGCGGCGCACGAGGCCCTCGCCGGCCTCCCACAACACATGGAAGAGGCGCTCGCCGCCTTCGACCCGCAGCCGCTCCTGGCGGCGGCGCACCGCGTCTTTCTGGGGCGGGACTGGCGCTACGGTCTGGCGCGGGCGGCGGCGGTGCACCTACAGGAGACGGCGCTGCTGGTGCCGGAGGCGCACCAGACCCTGGAGTACCGGCACGGGCCGCTCGCCGCCGCCGATGCGCGGACGCTCGTCTGGTGCTTCGACGCGCCGGAGGAGGAGGCGAGCCGCGTCGTGCTGGCGGAGGTGCGGCGGGCCGGCGCCGTCGTCCGCTGCACGCCCGACGATCCCTTGATTGCGCTGGCCGAGGCTCAACTCCTGGCGGTGCGTGTAGCGGTGGCCCACGGCGTCGATCCAGATGCTCCTCGCAACCTCAGCCGCGCCATTGTCATGCCCGCTGCCGAAGCGTGAACGGCACGACGGGAGGCCGCGACCTGGACGTTGTCGTCGTGGCGGAGATCAATGTCGACATCATCGTGAGCGGGCTGGCCGGCATGCCCGTCTTCGGCGCCGAGCAACTGGTGGAGCAGGTCACGCTGACGGCGGGTTCCAGCGGCGTGCTGACCGCTACCGGCCTGGCCGCCCTGGGGCTGCGGGTGGGAATCTGCGGCCTGGTCGGCGATGATCCTTTCGGTCAGTTCATGCTCAGCCACTTGGACCGCCAGGGGATCGATAGCAGCGGCGTGTTGATTGATCCCGCACAGTACACCGGGGCGAGCGTGCTCCTCTCGACGCGGCAGGACCGGGCCATCCTCACCTATCCCGGCAGCATGGCCCAGGCAGCGCTGGAGCATATCCGCTTTGATGTCGTGGCCCGTGCCCGCCACCTGCACCTCTCATCCTACTTCTTGCAGGCGGCGCTCCGCCCTCGCGTCCCCGAGCTGCTGGCGCGTGCCCATGCCCTTGGCCTCACCACATCGGCCGATACCGGCCACGATCCGGCCGAGCAATGGGAAGTCGGGGGCTTGCTGGAAGGGCTCGACATCTTCCTGCCGAACGCTGTCGAGGCCCTCGCCCTGACCGGCGTCGCCAGCGTTGCCGGCGCCCTGGAGCAGCTAGCCGCCCGTGTACGGACGGTCGCCATCAAGTGCGGCGCCGACGGCGCGTTGGCGGTCAATGGCACGCAACGCGTCAACCTACCAGCCTTCCCCGTGATCGTACAGGACACCACCGGCGCGGGTGACGCCTTCGACGCCGGCTTCCTGGCCGGCTGGTTACAGGGAGACGACCTGACGGCCTGCATGCGCCGCGGCAACGCCTGCGGCGCCCTCACCGCCGCCCACATCGGCGGCTCCGGCGGCTTCGATCTTGCCAGGGTCAAGGCGTTGCTGGGGTGGTCGAATGGGTAGCTGGATGACGGGCGGTCTCCTGTGAACGGCGGATAGAATCAGAGTGAGTACCTGCGCTACATACGGCCCGTGCGGGATGCTACGATCGTCATTCGTCACCGACGTCAGGGAGAAGCGAATGACAACACTGCCAGCCGAGGAGGTCGGCACGAAAGTGCTCTTTGAGAACGAGCGGGTGCGCGTCTGGGACCTCGCCCTCGCTCCGGGCGAGTCGCTGGCGAAGCATATCCACCGCACAGACTACTTCTTCATCGTGGAGTCCGGCGGTTTGATCCGCTTCGCCGATCCCGATAACCCGGCGGACTACCACGATGTGCAGTTCAAGGATGACCAGGTCACGTTCGTGGCAGTACTGGAGGGCAAGGTAGACAACCGGCTCACCAACATCGGAGAAAAGCGTCACCGCAACTACGTGATCGAACTCAAGCGGTCGCCCTCGGCCTGACCCGCAGCGACTGTGGATGGACCATCACGATCATGTCGCGCCACCGCGCGAGGGGATCGAAGTCGGCGGCCGTTGAGTGGTCAATTGGAGTGCCCAGTGATCTACCTCCTTGGCGGCGCTCCGCGCTGCGGCAAGTCGCTGCTCTCCCAGCAGATTAACCGCGAGCACGAGCTGGCGGTCGTCTCGACCGACCTGCTGCGCGGCGTACTGCTGCCGTTGCTCCCAGCACTCAAGGCGGCGATGGATGCCCATGACTTTGCGCGCGAAGCCGACATCTTCTTCCCACACCTGCGGCAAACGGCGCTCGTGCTCGACCTGCAGTTGCCAGACGCGCTGATCGAAGGCGTCGGCTTCCTGCCTCGGCATGTGGTCGCCCTTCGAGAGTTCCTGCCCGCCGGCGTTCAGGCGTGCTTCATCGGCCGGTCGTCGGCGACGGTCGAGGCGCTCTTCGGGCACGCGACCAACCATCGGATCTACGAGCGCCTTACCGCCGAGGGGCGAGATCGACTTGTCGAGCGCATTGTGGTCTGGTCGACGCACATCGAGCGCGAGTGCGCCAACCTTGCGCTGCCGTATATCGACCTCGCCACTGCGGGATTCGAGACCGGTCTGGAGGTGGCACGAGGGCAACTGCTCGCGAAAGGTACGCGCTAGGCGGCGCTGCCGCTGGCGGGATGGGCAACGTGCATACGGATGGACCATAGCGACCACGTGGCACTCCTGCGTGAGGGCGTCGAAGGCGGCGGTGCGGTCTGGGCCGATTTCGGCTCCGGCGATGGCGCCTTCACCCTGGCCCTGGCCGATCTGCTCGGTTCCGCCGGGCGCATCTACTCGGTGGATCGGGAGAGGAACACGCTGGAGCGGCAGGTGCAGGCGCTGCGCCGCTGCTTTCCCGCCACCCAGGTAACGTACCGCCAGGCCGATTTTGCCCACTCCCTGGGCCTGCCGCCTCTTGATGGCATCGTGATGGCCAACGCCTTACATTTCACCAGGGACAAGACAAGGTTCAGTCCACGCTCGGTGGGACATGACAGTTTGCGGCCCTCTACCAGAGGGGAAGGCGGCCAAACTGTCATGTCGCATTGAACCATGTCACAAGCTTCCGGTGTTGCGCACCATCATCGCCGCGCTGCGGCCCGGCGGACGGCTGGTGCTGGTGGAGTACAATACCGATCACGGCAACCACTGGGTACCCTACCCGTTCAGTTTCGGGACGTGGCAGGCGCTCGCCAAGCAGGCCGGCTTCGTTGATACCCGGCAGGTGGCGACGCGACCGAGCCGGTTCCTTGGCCAGATCTACGCGGCCGTCAGCGTCCGCCCACCAACTGGCGGTGACGGTCCACACCCAGGGTGAAGCCGCAGGAGATGGCGAAGCGACTGCGGAAGGGGCAGGTACCGGGACCGAAAGTGGTGAGTCCGTCGTAGGAGGTATGCTCGTTCTATGGAAAAATTCACCGTTGACGATGCCATCGCTATGGCAGTTAGCGCTCACCGGGGGTAGCGCGACAAAGGACGCTGCAAACTCCCATACATCACGCATCCCATGCGGGTGATGGCGGCGTTTGACGATCCCGTGTTGCAGATGATCGCCATCCTTCACGACGCCATCGAAGACACGTCGCTAAAGCCCGAAGATCTTCGGAAAGCAGGGGCCAGCGATCGTGTCGTGGCAGCAATCGGAGCAATCACCCACGAGAAGGGCCAGCCCGACGCGGACTATTGGGCGCAGGTGCGCGCAAACCCCGACGCCCTGAAGGTCAAGCTGGCTGACATTGAGGACAATCTTGATCCAGCCCGTCTGGAGCTGCTGCTGCCGGAAGAAGCCGAGCGGCTCAGGCGCAAATATGCCCGTGCCCTCGAAGCGCTGCTGGTCGCCGCACCGATTCGGGAGGACGACGTGACGGCAGCAAAGACCCCTGGCGGTACGGAAAACCCATCTGATAACAACCATGGCGCCGACCGCGTAAGGTAGTCAGATGCAGTCGGATTTGATCTGCCGTCCGAGAAATCTCCCGTGGCGTTTCAGCCTGACGGTTCACCTTGACGCCTGGCTGGTTCGTCGTGTACGGTTGTAGCAGGTAACGGTGATTGGTCAAGGGAGGCGTGAGAATGCAACCAGCGGCTAGTGGCGTGAGCCCCGAAGTTGAGCAGTTTCGCGTGCTCCTCCGGCAATGCCTGCCTGACCTGCGGCAACGCTACGGCGTGGAGACGCTCAGCCTGTTCGGTTCCTATGTACGCGGGGAGCAGCAGCCGCAGAGCGACCTGGATGTGCTGGTGGAGTTTGCGGAGACGCCAGGGCTCTTTGCCTACGTCGAACTCCAGGACACGCTGAGCGAATTGCTGGGCATCCAGGTTGACCTGGTGATGCGCAGCGCGCTCAAGCCCCGCATCGCTCGCCGCGTCCTCCCGGAAGTCGTGGCACTGTGAGGCCAGAACGGGGCTACGTCGCCTACCTCGAGGATATCTTCACCGCCATGGCAGCGGCGATGCGCTTCACGCACGGGATGACGTTCGAAGCGTTCGTCGCAGATGAGAAGACGGTGTACGCAACCGTCCGCGCTCTGGAGATCATGGGCGAGGCGGCGAAGCGAGTGCCGGCAGAGATCAGAGCACGCTATCCGGCGATCCCCTGGCGCAACATGGCCGGCATCCGGGACGTGGTGATCCACGAATACGACCGAGTGGACCGCGAAATCGTCTGGAAGACGGTCCACTCGGACTTGCCGGAAGTAGAGCCGGAGGTCAGGCGCGCATTCGAAATGGAACGCCAGAGCGAAGGCGGTGACGCGACGTGACGGTGATCCGCCGCCTCGACGCCGTGCTGGAGCCGACCAAGCAGGAGGTGCTCCAGATGAAGGCGCGCCTCGACGCCGCCGGGATCGTCCAACGTCCAGGATATTCTCGACAAGTTCAAGTTCTGTAATCAGGTTCCGACACTGGTCGACGCCGATGTCCTTGGCAACGTTATCGAGAAGTTCCTCGATCCGACGATCAACTTGAGTCCCGAACCGGCCTACCAGCACGACGGCGCCGTGCGCCTGCCCGGCCTCGACAACCACGCTATGGGCACGATCTTTGAGGAGTTGATCCGCCGCTTCAACGAGGAGAACAACGAGGAAGCCGGCGAACACTTCACACCGCGCGACGTGGTGACACTCATGGCCAACCTGATCTTTCTGCCGGTTGCCGACCAGATCGAGTCCGGCACCTACCTGGTGTACGACGGCGCCTGCGGCACCGGCGACGCCGGGCAGGGCGAGTCGAACATCCGCCGTTGGATCATCGAGCAGGACTGGCTGGAAGCGATCATCGCCCTGCCGCTGAACCTCTTCTACAACACGGGCATAACCACCTACATCTGGGTCCTCACCAACCGCAAACATGCGCAGCGCAAGGGCAAGGTGCAGTTGATCGACGCCACCGCCCGGTACCGACCGCTGCGCAAGAACCTGGGCAAGAAGAACTGCGAACTGGCCGACGAAGACATCCGCGCCATCTGCGAGCGCTTCCTGACCTTCGAGGAGAGCGAACACTCCAAGATCTTCCCCAATGCGGCGTTCGGCAACTTGAAGATCAGTGTGGAACGCCCGCTGCGCTTGCAAGTCGACCTGTCTGAGGCCGCGCGCGCCAGCTTGCGTCGGAAGTGCGCCGAGGTCGGGGAGGAGCCGCTGGCCGCGCTGGTTGACCGCGTCACCGAGACGCTCGGCCCCGGGCCGCACGTCGACTTCAACGCCTTCCTCGAGCGCATCGGGGAGGAGGCCGGGCGGTTCGCTCTCAAGCTGACGGCCCGTGGGCAAAAACTGCTCCGAGTCGAACTGACCCGCGGCGATGAGACGGCGGCGCCGGTGATCAAACGCATGCACCGTCCAGGAAAAGTCAATGCCGATCCGCTGCATGGTCGCTACGACGTTGCCGTGAGTGGCCAGCCGCGCGTTGTAGAGTACGAGTCGGACCCCGAACTGCGGGACAGCGAACAAGTGCCTTTGCTGGAGCCGGGCGGCATTGAGGACTTCTTCCACCGCGAAGTGCTGCCCCACGTCCCGGACGCCTGGATCGACGATGCTGGCACCAAGATTGGCTACGAGATTTCGTTCACGCGCTACTTCTACCAGCCGGAACCGCAACGCTCGCTGGAGACGATCCGCGCGGACATTGAAGCGCTGGAGCGGGAGGCGGAGGGGCTGCTCGGCACGATCCTGGTCGAAACGGCGGCCGTGCGGTGAACGCCGTGTCCGGCAAGCCAGGGATTGCGTACCGCAGTCGGTGGGTACAACTCTTCGTATTGATCCGACTCGAAGGAGCAGGTACACTCACCCCTGGGCAGTTTTACAGCAAAGACAAGGACCGAAGCAGCATGCGGCAGGGCAGTGTGAGTCCCAAAGGCCAGGTCACCATCCCGTTGGAATATCGTCGGCTGTTGGGGTTGAAGCCGCGGGACACCGTGGAGTTCGATCTCGATCAAGGTAGCGTCCGGGTGAAGCCGGCCCCCTCGCGCCTCAAGCAGATTGCCTGCTCCATTCCGCCCTTGCCTCAGCCGCATACCGACCAGGAGATGACGGAGATTGCCGCTGAGGAGCACGCCGGGCATGTGGCAAGAGAGGGGCTGGATTAGCGGCCTGACTGCACGATCATGGAATTTCTCGACACCAATCCCATCATTCGGTACATCACCCAGGACAACCTGACGATGTCTCACCAAGCTGGGCAGTTCTTTGAGCAGTTGGAGAGCGGTACCGGTGTTGCGACGACCTGTGAAGGTGTGCTCGTCGAGGCGGTGCAGGTGCTTTCCTCGAAGGCTCTTTATAACCGGCCGCGGGCGGAGATCGCGGAAAAGCTGGGGGTGATCATAGGCCTGAAGGGGTTGAAGCTCCCGAACAAAAGCCTCTACTTGTTTGCGCTCGACCTGTACGCCGCGACAGCGGCGCTGGACTTCGTAGACGCCCTGGTGGTGGCGCATATGCAGCATGCGCACATCAGCACGGTTGTATCGTTCGATCGTGACTTTGATCGAGTGCCCGGCATACGCCGGCGCGACCCCTAATCCGCCATGGCGTCATTGTGACGGCGCGCGAGGTGGGCTTGTGATCGTCGCGCTGCGTCCTTATCCCGAGTACCGCCAGTCGCATCTGCGCTGGCTGGAGTGCGTTCCGACGCATTGGGGAGAGCAACGCACAAAGTACCTGTTCCGGGAAGTAGACGAGCGCTCCGCGACCGGTACCGAGGAAATGCTTTCGGTCTCGCACATCACCGGGGTGACGCCACGTCGCCAGAAAAACGTGACGATGTTCATGGCCGAATCCTACGCCGGCCATAAACTTTGCCGCCAAGGCGATCTCGTGATCAATACAATGTGGGCCTGGATGGGAGCGCTGGGCGTCGCGAAAGAGACCGGGCTGGTCAGTCCCTCCTACCATGTCTATCGGCCAGCGGATCACATGGCGTTGCTGCCCGACTATATCGACTACCTGCTTCGAACGCGGGCATACGTGTCGGAGTACGTCTGCCGCTCTACCGGAATCCGACCATCACGACTCCGCTTGTATCCCGAGCAGTTTCTTGACATCCCACTGGTCTACCCGCCGATGGACGAACAGCGGACCATACTGGCGTACCTCGACGCAATGGACCGGGCCATCCGCCGCTACATCCGCAACAAGCAGCGACTCATCGCGCTGCTCACCGAGCAGAAGCAGGCCATCATCGACCGAGCGGTCACGCGCGGCGTTGACGCCAACTCGCGGCTGGCTCCCTCTGGTGTCGAGTGGCTGGGTGACGTGCCGGAGCATTGGAGCGTGCGCAGTCTGAAGCAAGTTGCCCTTGTTCGGTTAAGCGGCGTGGATAAGGTTTCAGCCGAAGGTGAATGTCCCGTTCGGCTTTGTAATTACACGGATGTCTACAACCGAGACTTCATCACCCAGGATGTGGCTTTCATGCTCGGAACGGCGACCAGAGCCGAAGTTGCCGGGCTGGGCCTAAGGAAAGGAGATGTGCTGATTACCAAGGACTCGGAGATGTGGGATGATATTGCAGTCCCGGCTTTAGTTGTTGACGATCTTGACGACGTTCTGTGTGGCTATCATCTCGCCTTGATCCGGCCCGACCCGAAGCAGGTAATGGGGGAATTCCTGTTCAGAGCGTTCAAGGCGCCCACGCTCGCGCGCCAGTTTAACGTTGCAGCAACCGGGGTGACGCGCTACGGCATTTCGAAGCACGTGATTAAGACTGCAGTCTTCCCGGTGCCGGACCTGGAAGAGCAACGGCGCATTTGCCAATGGATTACCGATCCACTTTCTCCGCTTGCTCTGGCTGTTAGACGCGCCCGGTCAGAAATCAGTCTTGCTCAGGAGTATCGAACTCGCCTGATTGCTGATGTCGTCACCGGCAAGTTGGACGTACGCCGCGCTCCCCTGGAGGAATTGACGGTGATGGTAGATGGACTTGCGCCGCCGGGCGATTTTCCCGATATCCTAGAGAGCGACGAGTCACGGGACGCTTACGGGTTTCCTGGTGCCGAAGACGACGACAAAGCCGAGGACTGACTTCTCTACTTGAACAGTTACCGGGGATTTATCTCGCCATGTCCCGGCTGTACTTGTAGCTCCTTGTCGATTCGCTGAATAACCAAACGATCTTCCGTAGACTTTCTGCGCGGCGCTAAAACTCACTTGAACTGACTAAAGGTCTTTAGTAACTTCATGGTGGCTTCATAATCCAACTTGTTCCCTGTGTATTCGCAACGGTACAGGCCCTGAAGATTAGACGGCAAATGGAGGCCCTGCTGCACTAGCAGCACTACGTTACGCTTGTATAGTGCCAATGCTGCCCCAATTTCTATCAAGACATTCCCATTGATTCTGTGATGGGTATTTCCCTGGCCGTCCAGTAGGTCTTCCTCACTTTCTGTCCTGCGTCCTCATCATGGAGAGAACAACCGCACGCGGGGATGCACAATGGATGTGTCATTCGAAGCAAGTCAACTGGTTGTATAATAGTATTGGACCTAATATGCTGGAGGCGATGATGAGCGTGCAAGTCGGAACGCAGGAAGCGAAGACGCACCTGTCCGAGTACTTGAATCGCGTTGCCTATCGAGGCGAGCGCATCCTGGTGGAACGCCACGGCAAGCCGGTAGCGGCGCTGGTGAGCGTCGACGATCTACGCCGACTGGAGACCATTGAGGCATCGACAGTGGTAGAAGCTGACGACGATAGCGCGCGCCAGGCGCATTTCCGTCGTTTGGCGGAGCAGGCCGGCTTGATCAAAAGGTGGCCGTCAGGCGAACGGGACCCTTTGGGCGACTTCGCTCCGCTGGAACTGGAAGGTCCGCCGTTGTCTGAGCAGATTATCGCGGACCGGCGATGACGTGGCGGCGTACTTTCTTGACAGCAGTGCGACCGTCAAGCGGTACGTTGTTGAGGTGGGATCGACCTGGGTCACCAGTCTGTTCCATCCGTTAAGTGGCTCCGATCTGGCCATCGTTCGTATCACGTCCGTCGAGGTAACGGCGGCGCTTTTTCGGCGTGTTCGGGCTGGGTCGCTTGCCGAGCCGGACGCGATACGCGCTTTGGCCGCATTGCGGCATCATTTGGCTGCAACGTATCAGGTCTTTGAGTTGAGCGCCGAGATCTGTGAGTCGGCTCTTGACGTGGCTGAGCGACATGGTCTGCGTGGGTACGACTGTGCGCAACTGGCGGCGGCGTTGCACGTTCAGCGATTGCGCGCCGCTGCCGGCCTCAGTCCCCTCATACTGGTGAGCGCAGATCTGGAGCTCAACACTGCGGCGGCTGCGGAAGGGCTTCGGGTAGAAGACCCAAACCGTCACCCGTAGCCGCGCCCGCCCTGGTAGCCGAATACCACGCGCCCAGTCAAGGAGCGTGCCGGCGTGCGTTGCCCTATGTTGCCGCCGCCTGCCCCCAAACCGTACACTGCCGGAGCAACTGGAGCAACACCGGCTGGGCCGGCGGACGGATACGACGGACGGGTACGAACGCAGCATGAGCATGATTGTCAGCGCCAAGGCGCGCGAAATTCTGGATTCCCGCGGTAACCCGACGGTGGAAGTAGACATCACGCTGGAGGACGGCACGCTGGGCCGTGCCGCGGTACCCTCCGGCGCGTCGACCGGCGCCCATGAGGCGGTGGAACTGCGCGACGGTGATGCGAAGCGCTATCGCGGCGCCGGCGTCGTGCGAGCCGTGCGCAACGTCAACGAGATCATCGGGCCGGCGCTAATCGACATGCCTGCGGTGGATCAGCGCCGCATCGACCAGACGCTGCTCGAGCTGGATGGCACGGAGAACAAGGGGAAGTTGGGCGCCAACGCCATGTTGGGCGCCTCACTGGCGGTGGCGCGCGCCGCGGCGGGCTACGCCGGCCTGCCGCTCTACCGCTACCTCGGTGGCAGCAATGCGCACGTCTTGCCGGTGCCGATGCTCAATATCCTCAACGGCGGCCGCCACACCGACTGGCAATCGACCGATCTGCAGGAGTTCATGGTGATGCCGGTGGGAGCCGCCTCCTTCAGCGAAGGGCTGCGCATCAGCGCCGAAGTGTACGCCGCCCTGAAGCGCGTCCTGGTCGGGCGCAAACTCTCCACGTCCGTCGGCGACGAGGGCGGCTTCGCGCCGGCCCTGAGCAGCAACGCCGAAGCCCTGGACATGATCATTGAGGCGATCCAGGCCGCCGGCTACACACCGGGCGAGGATGTGGCGCTGGCCATCGATGCCGCCGCCTCGGAACTGTACGAAGCGGATGGTCGCTACCGCTTACGCCGGGAAGGACGCACGCTCGCTACTGCCGAGTTGATCGGCCTCTACGCCGAGTGGTCCAGCCGCTACCCGATCATCAGCCTGGAGGATGGGCTGGCCGAAGACGACTGGGCCGGTTGGGCGGAACTGCGCAAAACGCTGGGCGACCGCCTGCAACTGGTCGGCGACGACCTCTTCGTCACCAATACCCAGCGCATCGCCCGCGGCCTGGCTGAGCGCTCCGCCAACTCTGTGTTGATCAAGCTGAACCAGATCGGCACGCTGACCGAGACCATCGAGGCGATTGAGCTGACACAGGGAGCCGGCTGGACCGCCGTCGTCTCCCATCGCTCCGGCGAAACGGAAGACACCACCATCAGCGATCTGGTCGTCGCCTTGAATACCGGCCAGATCAAGACCGGCGCGCCGGCGCGCAGCGAACGGGTGGCCAAGTACAACCAGTTGTTGCGCATCGAGGAGGAGTTGGGTTCCGCCGCCGAGTATGCTGGTCGCCGCGCCTTCAAGCACCTCCATGCCTGACCTGCTGGCGCTGGGCGAGTGCATGGTCGAACTCTTCTCGGACGAGCCGCTGGCGGCGGCGCCGGTTTTCGTCAAGACCTTTGGCGGTGATACCTGTAATGTGCTGGTGGCAGCGGCTCGCCTCGGAACCACTACCGGCTTCATCACGCGGGTCGGTGATGATCCGTTCGGACCCTTCTTGCGGCAGTCCTGGCAGGCCGAGGGCATCGACGTCAGCCAGGCGCGCCTGGTGGAAGGCTACAACGGGCTGTACCTGATCTCGCTGTTGACGGGGGGGGAACGGGAGTTCGTCTACTACCGCAAGGGCAGTGCTGCCAGCACGCTGCAGCCGACCGACCTCGACGAGCAGGCCATCGCCGCTGCCCGGGTGTTGCACGTCAGCGGCATCAGTCAGGCCATTTCGCCGTCCAGTCGGGCGACGGTGCTGGCGGCTGCCCAGATGGCGCGGCGCCACGGTGTGCGGGTGGCCTTCGACCCGAACCTGCGCCTGCGCCTCTGGTCGCTGGCGGAGGCGCAGGCGGCGCTGGCCGAGCTGTTGCCCTATATCGATATTGCCTTGCCGTCTGCTCCTGAAGAGGCGGAGGCATTAATAGGCGAACGCGACCCCGAGCGCATCGCCGCCTACTTCCTGGAGGCCGGCGTGCCGCTGGTGGCCGTCAAGTGTGGCGCTGACGGCGTGCTGGTGGCGCAGGGCAGTGACCGCATTGCGGTGGCGGCGCACGTGCCGGAGCAGGTGCGCGACACCTCCGGCGCGGGGGATGTCTTCGACGGCGCTTTCCTGCACGGCTTGATCGCCGGCCTGACGCCGGCGCGAGCTGCCCGGCTCGGGGTGGTGGCTGCCGGCCTCAAGTTGCGCGGCCGTGGCGCTATCGCCAGCCAGGCCCGGCGCGAAGAAATTCTGCTGCATATCGAGGCGGATGATGCCTGAGATCGTCACCCTGGGCGAGGCGATGCTGCGGCTGAGTCCGCCCGGCAACGCCCGTCTGGAACAAAGCACTCACCTCGATCTCGTCGTCGGTGGCTCCGAGCAGAGCGTCGCTGTAGGTCTGGCCCGCCTTGGTCGTGACGTGAGCTTCGTCACGAAGCTGCCGAACAACCCCCTGGGACACCTCATCTACAACCGCACCCGTGAGCAGGGCGTTGACGTGCGTTATGTCGCCTGGGGCGGTGAGCGCGCCGGCCTCTACTTTTACGAGCAGGGGTTGGCGCCGCGTCCCTCGCAGGTCATCTACGACCGCGCTCGGTCCGCCGCCTGCACAATGCAGGCGAAAGACGTGGACTGGTCCGCCGCGTTTGCCAACTGCCGCCTCTTCCACACGTCCGGTATCACCGCCGCGCTGTCCGCCTCCTGCCTGACCACCGTCGAGCACGCGCTGGTGCAGGCACGCAAGCAGGGCATCGTCACCAGCTTCGATCTCAACTACCGTTCGCGCCTCTGGA
Organism: Chloroflexota bacterium; assembly: GCA_036734945.1. Classification (GTDB taxonomy): domain Bacteria; phylum Chloroflexota; class UBA4733; order UBA4733; family UBA4733; genus UBA4733. The sequence continues at coordinate 3,180 of DAIMXP010000004.1, read as the reverse complement.
GCGAGGAGGCAGCGTCCAGGGTATACCGGCGTCTCCTGCCGCGCTGCACGATCCTGTTCGCCAGCGCACCTGCCCTGGCGACGTTCTTTGGGATCACCGGTGTACCGGAGGAGGCAGCGCGCGCTTGTCGGCAAGAGTTCGGCTGCGACGTGGTGGTGTTGACCGACCGCACGGAGGATGGCGGCACGCGCGGCAGCATGCGCGCCCTCGCCGTCGGCGAGGCGACGGCGGAGAGCCCGAGTGTGCAGTTCGAGATCATCGATCGCCTCGGCGCCGGTGACGCCTTTGCCGCCGGCTTCCTGGACGGCTACCTGGCCGGTGACTTGCAGCAGGCAGTCAACCAGGGCGTCGCCATGGCCGCCCTCAAGCACACCATCCCTGGCGAGTTCTGCCTGATCGACCGTGTCGAACTGGACGAGTTCCTGGCCCACGGGACACGGCAGGTGTTGAGGTAGGGGCCGGGAGTCGGGGGCTGGCGAAGAAAGAGGTGCATGGCGAGCATTATGGGAGTAACTTTCGTGCCGAGCAGAAAGGCGTAGACAATGGGTACCCAGGCAATTTCGACCGCTGTCACTTCCCCGGCCCCCGGCCCCCAGCTCCCGACCCCTTCGTGGATCGAGTCCACCGGCGTCACCGCTGTGGTGCGTTTGGACGATCTGAGCCGGGCGGGGCAACTGGCAGATGCCTTACTGGCGGGGGGCGTGTACTGCATCGAGTTCACGCTGACCAACCGGGAGGCGTTGGCCGTGATCGAGCAGGTGCGCAAGAGCCATGGCGACCGCATGCTGGTGGGGGCCGGGACCGTGCTGGACCCGGAGAGTGCGCGGGAGGCAATCACGGCCGGCGCGCAGTTCGTGGTGACGCCGACCTTGCGCGTCAGCACTATCGAGCTATGCCGACGCTACAGTACGCCCATCCTCTGCGGCGCCTTCAGCCCGACGGAGATTCTGACGGCCTGGGAAGCGGGAGCGGATTGGGTGAAGCTCTTTCCCGCCAGTGCCGGCGGGCCGCGCTACCTCCGCGAGATTGCCGGTCCGTTGCCGCAGATCAAGCTGATCCCCACCGGCGGCGTCTCCCTGGAAAATGCCGGCGAGTTCATCGCCGCCGGAGCTGTCGCGATTGCGGTAGGCAGCAACCTCGTCAAGGCGTCGCAGGTGGCGACGGGCGCCTGGGGCAATATCACCGATGCGGCCCGGCATTTCATTGAGGAGGTCGCAAGGGCGCGGCACTAGCGGCCGGAGGCCTCCCGCCGCCTGCGTCATGCGACGCAGCATGCTGGTGGAGGCAGGAAATTGCGGGCAGGCAGCATAGGCCGACCCCAGACAGCGCGCCTGATCGTTGGAGTGGACGGGGGAGAAAAGGCGCGCCTGCCACGGGATCTTGGCTGCCTCCCCCGATTGCCAGGGTCGCCAGCCGATCCAGCGTTTGACTGTCGTGCCCACGCTGCGAGGCTCGGCTACCGCCCAGCAGACGTGCTGGTGGTGCGGGTAGGAGGCATGCAACTGCCGATCGAAGGCCATGCCCAGGAACGGGCAACTCGCGCAGCCGCGTTGACTCATTCCTTCAATCCGTCCCTTGCTTCGGTACCACTCCCCCTGGATAACGATACCAGTCAACCTGTTGCGGTAGTACGGTTGGTTGCTCTCGACCCTGACCATTACTGTGCTGTGCTGTCACTGTTCTGGTGGGGTACGGCAACAGAGTTAGTCCGGCGCCCAAACTATACTATCCAGCGGGGCTGGCTGCCTTGCTTGTTCGATGCAGCGCCATTTACCGGTACTATTCACGGTGGCGTGCCAATGACGTGGAGGGAGAGAGCACGATGACCCGCTGTCCGACGTGTACACGTGAACAAGCTGACGAGCATCTGTTCTGCCCTTACTGCGGTGCGTCCCTGACGGCGCCGGGTGTACTGCCGCCCCGTCAGGGGGTGCTCGACGCTACGGATGTGGCTGGCAACTCTCCCCCGGAACCGGAACGCAGCGTCAGCCGTGCCCTCGGGTTGCCTTTTCTGCTGGTACTGGCGTTAGCGGTCCTGGTGCTGGGTGGCGCGGTATTCGCCGAGACCCACCCGTCGCCGGCGGCGGCCGTCCCGTTGCCCACAGCTACATCTACCAGGTTGGCGACCGCGACGGCGACGCTCGTTCCGACCGCGACGGCGACGCCGTTCTCCACAGCGACGCCCGCTCCGACGGAGACGGCAACCCTGAACCCCACGGCGACGTGGACTCCTGTGCCGACGGCGACTGCACCACCGCCGCCCACAGCCACGCCCAGACCCACAGCGACGCCGGTTCCCTACCGTACTGAGCAGTTCCAGGTACCACCCGGTGTGGACGATTCCATCACGTACACCATCCAGCATCCGCCGGGGCGCTTCACGGGCTACGTCCTCATCCTGGGGGCCAACAACGACATTGGCTTTCGACTACGAGCGCCCAGCGGCGGCTACCTCATCAAACAGTCCCGCGTCGCCAACCGCTACGCCTTTGACCTGACCTTGCCCGACGCCGGCCCCTACACGTTGTTCCTGGACAACAGCTTTTCCCTGATCACGACCAAGGACGTGACGATGTACTCGCGCCTCGTCGGTGGGGATACCGGACCGTAATTGCGGGCAACACTCCACCCGGCCGGTTGCTCCAGTGCGACAGGCCCAGTAGAATCAGCGCTCAGAAGCAGCCGAGAGGACGGTAACCGTGGGAACGCTCGGCTTTTCGGTGATCTTCCTGATCGCCCTGGTCGTGTGGGCGGCCAGCTACCGCCATCGAGCGCGTACCCTGCGCTCGCGCCAATATCGTACTCGCGGGAGACCGCGGCCGTCGCGTGCGCGGCGGAAGTAGGCCACGTAGGGTCTGTGCGTTGCTTGATTGCCTTGTCCTGGTGCTGCTGCCACCGAACCCGGCACTTGCAGCTGGGTAGCTAATATCGGCTGCAGACGCGCAAGGGAGACTGGTCGAAGGAACTGACGCCGAAATTTCGTGGACTTGGCTGGTCACAAGGCCGATGTCACCTTCACTGCGCGTGTCGGGTAGTCCAGATCAGTGCGCAGCAGGCGTGCCGCACCTATAAGCACTGACGAGGCTTTGCCTCAGACCGACCAGTTGTAGCGTCGGTGGTATCCTTGCTTAGGACCCGTCACGAAATAACTTTGACAAATGGGCAAGGTAGCGGTAGGGT
>DAIMXP010000003.1:125708-142730 GCA_036734945.1 Chloroflexota bacterium | reverse complement strand
ATGGCGCCCTCCGGCCGTGAACGCCGTGGCGCCCTTACGGCCGTAATTTGACAACCTGGGGCCGCCACATCCTTGCCTCAACCGTCACCGCTATCCGCACCCCAGCCCAGTGCTGGTCTTTCCCCGACTGGCAGACCCCCACCTGGCAAGCCTTCTGCCAACTCCGCCTCACCTGACAGTTTTTCGTCGCCCCTTATGCCCCGATTGGGGGGTGTCAGCATTGGATCGCGTCCGGGTGCTAGGCTGCCTGAACCGCGTAGCGCGGCCGGGAGAGGAGCAGAAACGTTGCGGTTAGCGGGTCGAGCAGTCCCTTCCTGGTCGGGCGACGTCGCTCGGCTGGCAACGCTGGTGGCGATTTATGCGCCTTTGTCGCTGTCCCTCTTATTACGCGTGCCGACACCCGGCGGCGATGAAATGCTCTTCGCCCCAGCGGCGCTCGCTCTCGTGCGCCATGCCGTCCTCGCGACGTTCCCCGGAGCGATAGCCGTTCCCAGCATGGCGGTTCGTACCTACTTCATGCCGCCGGCATATTTCCTGGTGCTCGCCGCGGTCATGAAGGTCTCGGGCTTCGGTCTGCTGCAGATCCGGCTCGTCTCTTTCTTTTGCGGCATGACTGCGCTCGCTTTCGTCTATCTCACGCTCCGGGCGGTGGCGGTTCGACCCGCCATGGCGACGATCGCCGTGCTGCTGCTCCTCATCGACGAGCCGTGGTTGGAGGCTTCGCGCTTTGGCCGAATGGAGGCCCTCGTCATGGCGTTTGTCGCAGCGGGATCCTACTGCTACGTCCGGTACCTCGCGACGTCGACCAGGCGCTGGGCGCTCGGCGCCGGAGTCTGTGCCGCCGTGGCGGCCGCGACACATCCCCTTGGCCTTGCCCTCGCCATTGCCATGCTGGTCGACCGAGCCCGCCGCGCGTTTTGCGGCGAGCGCCGGCCGGTTTCCGACCAGCTCGTCCTCTTTCTGCCGCTCGCCCTTGTGATCGTGGGATGGGGCATGTATATTGCCCAGGATCCGGCAGGATTCGCCGCCCAGATACACTCGCAACTGGTCCGCAAGACGGCGGGCGGCGCCGCTGGTCGGCTCATCCAGTTACTCGCTGAGACAAGCCCGCTGTTTAATGCGCCCTACGCCATCGAAGGGGGGCTGATTGCGGCGGCGGCCCTACGGCGCCTCCGTGGTCGGCCAACCGCAGCCGGCTTCCTCACGGTCCTTGCAAGTATCGGGGCGGCGGGGGCACTGTACGGAGCGATACATCCGTACCTGGCCTATCTTGGTTTTTACGCCTGGCTTGTACTGCCTCTCCTCGTGGGACCAGCGCCGCCTCGTTACCGATTGCACTTTGGATGGGTCGCCGTGATAGCGGTTGTCACCCTCGCCGTGGCACGAAACCTGTTGGCCGACGGCTATCTCATCACGGCGTATCACGATTCTGGCCCCTCCGCCGGCTACAATCGGGCCACAGCGACCATTAACAGCATCATCCCAGCCGGAGCGATGATCTTCGATGCCTCCGGCGCCACGCCATATTTTGAGATGGTCCAAAATCGCGATGATCGCCGGTTCATCTTCCCCATCGGTGAAGGAATGCCGATGGGACAACGCATTGCCTATGCCGACTACGCCATCGTTGACTATCGCAACGGCACGAGCCTCATTGAAACGTGGTATCCGGACATCGCCACCTACTTGAGCCAACACGGCACGCTCGTCGGGACAGTTCGGAGAGACTGCGTTGGTTGTCCCGAATCCTATGTATGGAAGGTCTTCCGATTGGCGCCTTAGCTTTGTTAGCCCGACGATTCATGACTTTGTTGGCGAACTCGGAGATCGGCTGGCGGAGGTCTCTACGCTGGCTGCGAGGGAGGCCCTCCCCTCCTACCCGCACAGCGGCAGCAAGCTCTGGTAGCAGGCGCGCGCCGCTTCCCTCACCGGCGTTTGCCACAGCTCGGCGTTGAACATCTCGATGGCGTACCAGCCGTCGTAGCCGCACGCTTCCAGGCGGGCGATGATGGCTGGCAGGTCGAGGATGCCCTGGCCGGGCAGGACGCGGTCGGCGTTGCAGTGACTCAGGTCGCCTGGCTTATCGCGCATGTCGTCCAGATGGACGTGTTTGATCCAGCGCACCGTCGCGGGCGTCAGGTGCTCGAACTTGGTGGGCGTCACGTAGTAGTGCGCGGGGTCGAAGAGCACGCCGACGCCCGGGTGGTTGGCCCGTTCGGCCACGCGCACCGCGCTGTGCAGCGAGCGGACGATGGGCGACCAGTTGAACTCTACGGCGAGTGTCACGTCAGGCGCTTGCAGCGACTCGACGAGCGTGGCGATGGTGTCGCCAATGGTGTCCAGCGCCTCCAGCGAGGGCTGGGCCGGACCGTCGGTGCCGACGACCAGCGTGCCGCCGCCCAATTCCTGGAGGATGGCGGCGTTCTCCCGGTGCAGTTGGTGGTTGGCGCGCTGGTCGTCCGGCGGGCTGAAGCAGTCGACGCGGGCCTGGAAGCCGCCGATGCAGTGCAGACCATGCGCCGCCAGCAGCGTGCCAGCGTCGGCCACCGTGTGGCCCAGCGCCAGCCAGTCCTTCAGGTGGCCGAGTTGAAATTCCACCTGCCGGAAGCCGGCGGCGGCATAGGCCTCCAGCGCTTCCTCCAGGCTGGCCTGGCGCGTCGAGACCGTGTTGATGGCGAGTTGGGAAACCTTCATGCCGGTAGCACCTCCGCCATCTCGATCAGCCGCGCCATCACGCGCACGTCCCACACACAGGACTCGGCCGGCGCGCGCAGCGGCGCCTCGCCCGCCAGCGCCTGAATAAAGCCTTCCGCCTGCCGAAAGAAGGCCCAGGCGATCGGCGCGTGGTAGTTGGTCGTCGCGAAGTGATCGCCCTGGGGGCGTAACAGGGTGACCTCTGCCGCGCGTTGGCGGTTGAGCGGCACGGGGGTCTTGATGCTGAGCTCGCCGCGGGCGAAGGTCAGGGTGGTCCACTCCCGCCACTCGTGTGCTGCGCTGCTGGCGCCGCGCACCGTCACCAGTACGCCGTCGCTGACGGAGGTGGAGATCATGCCCATGCCGCCCAGGAAGATCGCCGAGCGCGGCTGCAGCTCGCTGCCTAACAGGTGATGACAGAGGTTGATGTTGTGCGAGTAGATGTTGACCAGGTAGTCGTAGGCCCGCCGCTGCTCCGGCGAGCGGCAACCATCGGGGTAGGTGGCGACGGCCGCGGGAACCGGCGTGGGATCATCCACCACGATGTGGCTGCCCTCGTTCTGGCGCCAGTCGCCGCCGTTGCAGAGCGCATCCACGGAGCGCAAAGGACCCAGCTCGCCGGAAGCGCGCAGGTCATCTACCAGGCGCTTGGCGAGCTCCACGCCGGTGTCGTAGCGCTTCATGAAGCCGACGGCGTAGAGGACGCCCTTCGCCTTGGCGAGCGCCGTGAGCTCTTCCGCCTCGTCCAGCCGGCCGACCATCGGCTTCTCGGTGATCACCGACTTGCCGGCGTTGATGATCTGCTTGACGAGGGCGTAGTTGTTGGGCCAGCGCTGGATGCAGACGACGCCTTGAATCCGCTCGTCGTCCAGCAACTCTTCGACCGTGGCGTAGATACAAGGGAGATGGTAAGCCTCGGCCACGGCGCGGGCCAGCAGCGGTTTGAGGTCTACCACACCGGCGATCTCACAGAGTCCCGCGTCACGAAGGCGGGCGTAGTTGGCGAGATGGGCGGTCTGGCCCATGAAGCCGGCGCCGACGAAGGCGATAACTGGTGTGCTCACGTTACGCTCACTCCTTAATCAATCTAACGCACCAAACAGATGGCGGTACACGGCAGTTGCCGGTCCGAAGATACAGTACACTGCCGCTGATTTCCCTCAACTTCGGCCCGCGCTAGGCCGGCGTCATCGACGTGATCAACGGCAAGGAGTCGTCACACGCTATGCTACAAAGAGTCGGTCAGGCGATCCAGGGAACGCTTGATCAGGCGTTGAAAACACCACAGGGTTTTCTGGTAAGGAGCAGCACATGGCAATACGTGACCTGTTGGCGCCGGCGGGCGCCGCCATGGGGAACGCCGCAATGGCGGGACCGAACCGCACGAGAAACGGCGCAGTCGGACCGGCAGTGGTGCCCGCCCAGGCGGCGGCGACGCCAGGGGCAGTGGCGGCCAAGCCGCTGCGGCCCTACCCGCGCTACCGCGTCAGCGTGGCCGAGTACATTACTTTCCAGCGGCAGGGCTTCCTGATCGTGCGCGGCCTGGTGCCGCCCGAGGACGTGCTGGAACTGCTCCAGCACACCGACGACCTCATGCACGGTCGCCTGGACGTGCCCGGCCTGGAGCCGCCACCGCCCGACGCCACCCCCCAGGAACTGGAACGGCGCTACCTGCGCATCCATATGCTGCACCGCGTCCTGGAGGTGCACGAACGCTTCCTGCTGCACCCAAGAGTGCTGGACGTGCTGGAAGCCCTGATCGGGCCGGACGTGATGGCGATGCAGAGCATGCTTTTCCTGAAGTTCCCCGGCGGCGAGGGGCAGGGCTACCACCAGGACAGCTACTACATCCCCACCGTCCCCGATACCCTCTGCGGCGCCTGGCTGGCGGTGGATCGGGCCGACGAGGAGAACGGCTGCATGTGGTTCACGCCGGGCAGCCAGCAGGAGCCGATCTACCCGACCGCCGGACGCGAGCGCCAGAACCACGGCGAGAGCCTGGCTGACTTGCCGCTGGTGGATAACGTCAGCCACACCGACGCGACGGTGAACACGCTCTCGCGGGTGGCGGCGAAGTACTCTGGGCAAGAAGTGCCGGCGCTGATGGAGCCGGGCGACGTGGCCTTCTTCGGCGGGCATGTGCTGCACCGCTCCCATCAGAACCGCTCGACCGACCGCTTCCGCCGCAGCTTCGTGGGCCACTACGCCAACGCTCGCAGCTACACCCGCTGGGGCTACGGCGAAGGTGACGGGAACGGCACCAACCACGTTCAGACGCTCGCCCGCGGCTGGACGCACCTGCCCTACGGTCAACCGCGCTTCGGCACCGCCTGTGCCGCCAACACGCCCAGCCTGCGCGGCCCGGCCGCCCCGAGCGATGGCGCAGCGATGATGGCGAATATGGCCGATGGCGACATGCTGGCGACCGCGCCCATGGATGTGGCCCGCAACGACCCGGACAGCCACGACCACGAGGCGTGAGGGGTAGTAGTTGGGAGCGGGGGGGGCAACGTAGGGTGCAACAAGCGAGCATTGCGGGGTGTCGCAATTAACAGGGCGGCAGACCGCAGTCGCCGCCCTGTTCGGGTGAGGTAAACCGTATTGGCCATTGCGCTGGCTCAGTTGGTACGCCCAGGCGGCCATTGCCGCGAATGGTGGAGGACACGCCACACTTCAATGGTCTGACTCGCCTCATTGATGTGGTACACGATGCGATAGGGATAGCGAGTGATGATCCGCTCCCGAGTCTCGGGGACGTGTCCTGGACGGCCGATCAGCGGGAACAAGGCGAGCCCGTTGATCGCTCGCAGCACAACGCCGACCACCTGCTCAGCGGCCCCAGAGCGCTCAGCATAGTACGCGTAGATGGCGGCCAGGTCTTCCTCCGCTGCTTCCGTGAGCGCGACCCTCAAGTGCGCTCCTCATCGTCGGCGCTCAGGTCGAACTCCAAAGGCAGCATGCCACGCTGCTTGAATCGGGCAACCACGTCCTCGATCGACGAGAGACGACCGGTGCGCGCCTGCTCACGTCCCTCCAGAATCATGGCGATTTCCTGGACGCGACGCTCCCCTTCTGTGCGCAGCACCTCGACCATGACATCGTTTTTTGTCCGGCCAGTTGCCTGGGCGATGGTTTCGTACAGGTCTCGGACCTCTTCCGGCATCCTGATGCTGGTTGTGACCCCGGCTGCCATGGTTCGCACCTATCCCACTATTGCACCCCTATTTGTGGTACAGCATAGACGCGAAGCACACCGGTGTCAATTCGGTGAGGCCAGGCGCGACTGATAGGGATGGCCTGGGTCCGGCAAAGTTACGATACACTCTCCGGCAGCGACTTTGTCTCCAAAGGAGCCATCACCGTGCTCGCCGCGACGCGAACCCTGCAACGTCTACTGGACGGCTCGGATCAATACGTCATCCCGCTCTTTCAACGCCACTACGTCTGGGAGAAGAAGGACTGGCAGCGGCTTTGGAACGACCTCGTCGCGCTGCTGGAGCAGGGTGCGCCCAACGAGCACTTCATGGGCGCGTTGGTGTGCATGCCGACCGACCATCAACCGGGAAAGTCGCCGCAGTATCTGGTGATTGACGGCCAGCAGCGCCTCATCACGCTGTATCTGCTGCTCTGTGCGCTTCGCGACGAGGCGCGTCGCCGTGGTGCGAACGACATTGCCGGCCCTATCGAGGATTACTACCTCGTGCATCGACACGGAAAGGGCCTCGATCGCTTCAAGGTGCTCCCGCTCCTGCGCGAACGACAGACTCTCTTTGACATCGCTGACGAGAAGGCCACGCCGCTCGTAACGAACGCAATCGGCCAGGCCTACACGTTTCTTGGGACGCAGATCGCGAAACGTCTTGCCTCTGATGCGACGGATCCGACGCACATGCTGCAACAGCTATACGTTACGGCGATCTCGAAGCTGTCAGTGGTGGTCATCACGCTTGAGGAGGAGAACGCCTTCCAGATCTTCGAGACGTTGAACTCGACAGGTCAACCTCTTGACGAAGCAGACTTGATCCGAAACCAGGTATTCATGCGCGTCCCGCTCTCCGAGCAAGACCGGTTCGATGACGAGCATTGGCGTCCACTCGAAGACAAGATCAGTTTCGCTGTGCAGCCGCCGATCCGTCTCCGCGACTTTTTTCGCGACGTCATGATGCAACGTGGCGCGTACGTGCGGCCCGACCGCGTCCATCTCGCGTTCAAGGAGTACATGGCCGACGGCAAACTCGGGCCGGAAGCCTTGGTCGAGATGCTCCGCGGATACGCGACGCACTACCTGTGGCTCTATCGTCCGGCGCTCGTGTCGGATGGTCGGTTGCGATCCGAGCTTGATTGTCTCTACCGCCTCGGCGTCACGACGGCCTTCCCGCTCGTCCTGCGTCTGCTGGATCTCCACGCACGCGGTGCTCTCCCCTCGGACGATCTCGTCGGATGCCTGCGCGACATCCAGAGCTTCGTCATCCGGCGATCGATCATGCGGGAAAGCACGCGTGGCTACGGTGTGCTGTTTCCCTCGGTTATTCGCGATCTTGACGAGCAGAACATCGCAGCCTCGCTTCGATCAGCGCTTGCGCATCGCACCTGGCCATCTGACGAGGTCTTCGTTCCGGCCTTGCTGACATTCCCGCTCTACCGGCGTGAGGCAGCGACCGCGCGCGTCATACTCAAGCGCATTGAGGAAGCAGAGGAGCACAAGGAACCGGTTGACGTCGGGGCGCTCATCGACAACAAGAAGCTCCAACTGGAGCATATCCTGCCGCAGAATCTTGGCGATGATGATGGCGGGGCGTGGCAGCTCGTTCTTGGCGCTGATTGGCAGAGCGCCCAGGCGACTTGGGTGCATACGCTAGGCAACCTGACACTGACCGGCTACAACCCGACTCTTTCCAACCATCCGTTCGAGATCAAGCGGCAAGAATTCGCCAGGAGCCACCTGGTGCTCAACAAAGGCTTCGCCAGCATAGCCGTTTGGAATGCGGACGAAATCGAGCGGCGCGGTAAGGATCTCGCCTAGCGTGTGGCCAAAATCTGGCCAGCGCCAGTTGCTCCGAGTGGGCCTGACGTGCGGCGACCCAGCCTCCCCTCAACGGGGGCGCCGGGATCGGTGGGGCCGAATAGCTGGCGGAATTACCCGATCATTCCGTGGCAAGAAGAAGATATGGCGCGCTTCAAGCGAGAGGTAGTGAATCCGACGGTCCGAGCCGTCATGGACTTGACGTCGGAACAGCCCGAGCGGTGGGTACCGCTGCGCGAGGTGGAAAGCGTGGCGGGGAGGTCTCCCGCGCAAGCGAAAGCCGATCTTGCTGGGCTCACCAGGCTGGTGACGAGAAGCTTCAAGCGCCAAAACTGGCCCATGCGGGTGGAGTCGGTGCTGGGGCGCAACCAGCAAGCGCATTACCACTGCCTTTCCGAAGACCACGCTCGTTGGTGGCGTGATAGCCGGTAGGACGTTTTCGCGCACCGGTGAGTTGGACGCGGCGGCATGCAGCGAGAGGCCACGCTCTGGCAGGTAATCAAATCGTCAGCCACCTCCTACTCACAGCCGGTACCACGTCTTGCTGAGCGACGAGCAACACAGGGAACGGCGCGCTGCCTGACGGTCCTATGTTGCTGCAGTTTCTACCGTTCGTGTATCCTACTCCCACCAGCACAGCGCCGGAGGCGAGGCCCTGCTGGTCGATCACATTTCCAGGTTGACAGAAGGGAGCAGACCGATGGCGATCACTGGTCAGGGGGTTGTGGCACGGGAGGCGGGGCAGCCGGCGCGTCTGGAAGAGATACAGATCGGCGCGCCGGGACCGGGGGAGGTGCTGGTTCGGCTGCGCGCCAGCGGCGTCTGTCACACCGATCTACACGTGAAGTCGGGGATATGGGGTGGCTTCCCCTGGCTGCTCGGGCACGAAGGGGCGGGCATCGTTGAAGCAGTGGGCGAGGGCGTGGCGACGCCAGCGGTCGGTGACAGCGTCATCCTGGCCTGGCGCGCCCCTTGCGGAAACTGCCGCTTCTGCTTGCGTGGCCATCCCCATCTCTGTGCCGCCAGCCTGAACGCCGAAAAGCGTATGCGCGGCGCCGATGGCGCCATCCTCAACCCGGTGCTGGGCATCGGCACCTTCTGCACGCACACGGTGGTCGCCGCTCGCCAGGCGGTGCCGGTCCCGGCAGAACTGCCGGCCGAGCAGATGTGCCTGATCGGTTGCGGCGTCATGGCCGGCGTCGGCGCGGCGATCCGCGCGGCGCAGGTGCAGCCCGGCAGCAGCGTGGCGGTCTTTGGCTGCGGCGGCGTCGGGACCAGCGTGATTCAGGGCGCCCGCCTGTCCGGCGCCACCACGATCATCGGTGTGGATGTCGATCCCCGCAAGCTCGCCTGGGCGGAGGAGTTGGGAGCAACGCATGTGATCAATGCCGCCGAGACTGACCCGGTGGCCCAGATCAAGCAGCTCACCGGCGGTTTCGGCGTCGACTATTCCTTTGAGGCGGTTGGCCGGCCGGAGACGCTGCAGCAGGCGTTGTGGAGTCGTGATCTCGCCGGAACCTGCGTGTTCATCGGCGTGCCGGCCCCCGATGCGACGCTTACGCTGCCGCTTCCCGGCTTCTTCGATATCGGCGGCATCCTCCGCGTCAGTTGGTACGGCGACTGTCTGCCGACGCGAGACTTTCCCCTGCTGGCTGAGTGGTATCGCACCGGCAAGCTCAAACTGGACTACCCAGTCACGACCCGCACCATCACCCTGGACGAAACGGAAGAAGCGTTCGCCGCGATGGTGCGGGGCGAGACGCTGCGCTCGGTGATTCGGATGCCCGATGCCTGAGTACAACGCCAGGTATGTGCGCAGTCGTTGCTCGCACTCTCCAACGCTTTGAGAATCCGCCTGTCGCTCTTGCGCCCGTAATGGGAACATGGTAGCTTTCCAGCATGCGGATTATCGCCCGGCGGACGCTCCGCACATTCATTGAATCTCGTGCCGGACGCAACGATCAGGCGGCCCTTAGAGCAGCGCTCGACGCCTGGTTTGATGAGGTTCGCAAGGCGGATTGGACGAGTACCGCCGATGTGAAGCGGCTCTACGCGTCGGCCAGCATTGTATCGGCTGACCGGATCGTTTTCAATGTTAAGGGCAATGATTACCGGCTGGTCGTCGCTGCGGACTTTGCGAAGAGCATCGTCTGGATCAAGTGGATTGGCACCCATCGGGAGTACGACCGGATCAATGTACGCGAGGTGGAGTATGAGCGAGATTAGACCGATACGGACGGAAGTCGATTACGAGGCTGCGCTGGCTGAAGTGGAGCGACTGTGGGGGACCTCGTCGGGTACGCCGGAGGGTGATCGGCTCGACGTCTTGGCCACATTGATTGATGCTTACGAGAGCGAACATTATCCCATGGATCCTCCAGACCCCGTCGAAGCGATCGTATTTCGCATGGAGCAGCAGGGCCTCACACGCAAGGACCTGGAAGGCATTCTGGGTACACGCACCCGAGTCAGTGAGGTGCTCAATCGGCGCCGTGGACTCTCGATCACTATGATTCGCCACCTGCACGACAAGCTCGGGATTTCGGCCGAGGTGCTCATCCGCCCGTCTCGGACCGCAGGCATGTAGGCTACGCATACCAACCGGCCGTAGCGAATGCGGGACCGTGTGGGCAGATGACGTTTCCAGTCTGGCGGAAGAGAGCGGACGAATGGCGATGACAGGTCAGGCCGTCGTTCCCGCGTGATGGCGAGCCGAATAGCACGCAGACAGTTTGATCCGGTACCTTATAGGCTGGTCGGTGTCAAGGAGAAGGTACCGTGGCGGGAATGTTTGAGCACGTGCTCGATTGGATGATGACGCAGCTAGCAGGCGTCGCCGTCGGCTAATCAGGCGCGGTCCCCCTCACGCCTCGTCGTCCTCCGCCGGTCCCGCCTGCTGTCCGGCTTCGCGCTCCCGGCGGCGTTGGGCGCGGCGACCACCGGGGCCGCCCGGCAACAGTTCCAGCCACTCGCTCAGGCGTTGCTCGAACTCGCCGCTGCGCTCCAGGAAGCTGAGCGAGCCGCTGTGCGGCAGGACCACGGCGGTGGCGCCGCTGAGGCCGGCGGCGGCCTGGCGCAACTTCGCCGGGCGGACCAGGCGGCCACGCTCGCCGGCGATCAGCAGCACTGGTACCGTCAGGGCGGCGAGGACCGGCCGCGGATCGAAGCCGGCCATGGCAGTTGCTTCCTGCAGGCCGAGCGACGGCCGGGTGTAGGCGGCGGAGCGCGTGACCATGTCGAGTTGCCCTCGGCTCTCCCGTCCGCCGAAGGCGGCCATCGCCGTCGCCAGGTGGCCGAGACCGGAGAGATAGACCAGGCGGTTAACCAGGCCAATCAGGGGGGAGAGGGCGGCGGAGAGGCGTAGCAGGGCGGAGGGGGCGGGCAGCGGGTGCAGCGGCGCGTCAGCCAGGATCAGACCGGCGATGCGCCGGCCTACCTGCTCTGGGAAGAGGCGGCAGTAGTCCAGCACCACCAGTGCTCCGAGGCCCTGGCCGACCAGCACCACGCGCCGCGCCCCTTCGCTCTCGATCACCTCGCGCAGGTCGCGCGCCAGGGTGTCCAGCGTGTAGTCGGCGGTTGGCGGGCGACCGGAGCGGCCGACGCCGCGCAGGTCCCAGGTGGTGATGCGGCCCAGCCGTTCCAGGCGGCGGCTCTTCTTGAGGTAGTACCAGACGTCGCTGGAGACGCCCCAGCCGTGGCAGAGCAGCAACGAGAACTGCTCGCGCGGCCCGACGGAGTCGACATAGAGCGGCACGCGTTCCCGGCCGGTGATGGTGTGCGCCCGGACCGAGGCGGTGTACTTGGGTTCATCCGCCGCGCCGCGCCGGAATAGCAGCACCAGAAAACGACCGAAGAACAGGAAGAGGATCAGCACGGCGCCGAGGGCCAGAAAAGCCAGGGCGATGGCGTGCTCGATCGATTCCACAGTGAGGCCGATGCCGACGACGAGGAGGATGACGGCCAGCGCCGGCAACCAGCAACCGAAAAGAAGCGGGAGAGCCACTGGTTGGCGCGTCCTTTGCAATATACCTCAGGAGCATCCGACACTTGCCGGTGGGCTGCTGCGTTGAGGCCACGAAGCCGCCCGGTTGGGTATGGTAGCGGGAGAGCGGCAGTTGCTGCAACGGGCAGCCGCCGCGCTGGGACGCACAGGGGCGTTTCAGTCCGATCATAGCGTGAAATGTGTACCTGATGTATTGTGCCATCATCGCCGGCGGCGGCGGCACCCGCCTCTGGCCGAAGTCGCGCCGCAAGCAGCCAAAGCAGTTGCTGGCCCTGCAAGGCGACGCCTCGCTCTTCCAACAGGCGGCCGAACGGGTCCTGCCGCTGTGCGGCATCGACAACCTGCTGGTCGTGACGTCCCATGACCTGGCCCCGATCATGCGTCGGTTGCTGCCGGAAGTGCCGCCAGCGAACGTCATCGCCGAGCCGATGCCGCGCCAGACGGCCATGGCGATCGGGCTGGCCGCCATTCGGGTGGAGCGGGAGAACCCGCAGGCCGTACTGGCCAGCGTGGGGGCCGACCACCTGATCGCCGATGTCGCGGGCTTCCGGCGCTGCCTGGAGGTCGGCGCGCGCGTGGCCGAGCAGGGCGACTACCTCGTCACCATCGGCGTGCAGCCGACAGCGCCGCACGTCGGCTATGGCTATATCAAAGCGGGACGCGAAGCGAGGCGCGTGGGCAACACGGCGGTCTACGTCGTCGACAGTTTCAAAGAGAAGCCCGATCGCGGCACTGCCCAGAGCTACCTCGATGCCGGCGGTTACTACTGGAACAGCAACTACTTCGTCTGGCGCGTCTCGACGCTTATGCAGGCCTTTGAGCAGTTCGCGCCGGAGATGTACCAGGGGCTGCGCCGGTTGCAGAAGGCGCTCGACACGCCCGAGGAAGAACGGGTGGCGCAGGAGGTCTTCGCCGCCGCCCCCGCCGACCCGATCGACACCGCGATCCTGGAAAAGGCCAGCAACCTGGTGGTGGTGCCCGGTACCTTCGATTGGGTAGATGTCGGCAACTGGAACGACATGTACGTCGTGGCGCAAGCAGACGGTGACAACCACACGGTTGGTGACGGCAACGGCCCTGTGCTCTTCGAGGACAGCCGCGACTGCCTGGTGCATCGTGCCGGCCGCCTGATCGCGCTCGTCGGCGTCGAGAACCTCGTCGTCGTCGACACGGAAGATGCCATCCTCATCCTCCCCCGCGACCGCGACCAGGATGTGCGTCGCATCGTGGAACGGCTACGTGAGGAGGGGTTGGAGAGATTCCTATGATCATGGGTGCTTGAGCGCATTATACGGAAGCCAGGTGAACGAGTTCGGCACGTCCCAACTGAGCTATGACGCCGCCAGGCGTCGAACTCTACCGGGGCGGGGCCGTGCGTTGATGCGCGAATCTAAGCAAGCGAACGTACACGGCGGTCTCAGCTATCGAGGGCGATCCGGGGGACGGCAAGGTGTAGGGCACGAAGCTCAGGCAACACCGCGCGAAGGCGGGCAAGCACCGCTCGATAGCACTTCCGCTGTTCGCCACGCATCCTCCCGCTGCGGTAGGCGGGATCAATTACCACTGCGATCGCACCCACCATCTGATCCCAGTCGAGGCTCCAGGAGGCACGCTCGGCATCAGTGAGCTCCGGCCATTCCTGGATCACCGCCGGCAGGTCGGCCAGCATGGCGCGCAACGCCTCCAGGCGAATGTCTATCCGAAGGTCGAGCTGGACCTGCGCAGCCATCGCACATTCTCCCTCGCGGGTCGGCGTACTTCGTCGGCCAACGAGTGATCGGGCTGATACGCCGTGACCCAATGGCCTGTCCCCACGCGATATTCTACCAGCACCCAGTCTGACCCTCCAGCGCCGCGCAGGTCGCCGGAGGCTCCTACAACGCTTAACTGCCAGGCGCCGTTGTACAAGCTGGTGAACAGCCCGCTGGCCGGATCGAGAATGAGCCGCCGGACACTCGCAGTGTAGGCGTCAAGGCTCGTGCCGTCCGGCCATTCGCGCTGCTTGACGACGTGCCACAGGTAGTGTGTGACCGCTGGAGGCAGTCTGTCCTTGCCACGCAGCGGAGTCCCTTGCCACACGAGACCGGCCAGGCGGCCGCGAACCGTCTCCAGCGCCTGCTCGTCCCATCCCGCCCGGGCTATGCCCTCGGTGATCCGGCGTACCTCGTCCTGAGTGAGTCGGCGAGTACCAGTCGAAGCATCCAGAATGAGACGGTCGGCGTCTGGCACGCTTCCTCCGGTATTCGCCCATGCCGCATCGGGGAGTATACGCCTGACCTGCTACTGCCGTAGCACGTTGGGCCATCGGTTCCGATACAACGAATCACGATGTCAGCGCGGGGGCGCCTCCTGCTCCGGCAACATTGCCTAAGCGACAAGGCGCCGTGCTTCGATAAGCAGCAAGTAGCGCCATTGTACGGGGAACTGTACGGATTGTCCGTAGACAGCAAGATGTCAGCGCAGCCGCTCGGCGAAGCGCAGCTTCAACTCCTGGTGGGCGATGGACAGGGCGGTGTCGGCACGGGAGCCGCCGTGCCCGGCGTTGAACCAGTGTACTTCAATCGGTTTGCCCAACGCTTTCATCCTGGCCTCGTACAGCTCGACGGGACGGGCCGGTGTCCGCGTGTCGTTGCGACCCTGAATGATGAGCACGGGAACGCGCACGTGCTCGGCGTAGGTGATCGGCGAACTGGCAGCATATTGGGCCGCCTTAGCCTGCGGCGTCCCTCCCAGGAGTGCTTCCTAGTACAAGGTTTTGCAAGTCCTTGGGCGGTTAGGCAGGCACAATCTCCCTTGCACCACGCCAGCCGAACCGCATAGTGACTTCCAGAATCCTGTACTAGTAGCCGCGCAGGGCGGGGGAGGTGTCCGCATGCTGGACGGTCCAGTCGGCGATAGCAACCCCGGCCATGCCGTCCGCCCACAGGTCCGGATACAGGCCCAGCGCCTGGAGCGTCCGGTGGCCGCCGCAGGAGGAGCCGGTCAGGGAGGCGTGGCCGCTCCTTCCACTCAACTCAGGTCAAACACCTGCTCCATCAGCGCCCACCACTCGCCGGATGCGGCCTCCGGGGCAAGTTCCTGGAGCGAGCGCATGATGACATCCCACTCCTGAGACTTTGGCGCCTCGTTGATGCGAGGGAAGTCGGTGGCTGGGTCGAAGGCGTCGTCTGTCTCAATATACATAAACATGCGACGTTGGAGCAAGAAGATGCGCATCGTGCGGATGCCGCACTCGCGGATGCGCGCCGTGACTTCGGGCCAGACGTGGCGATGGTACTCCTTGTAGCGCTCGATGGCCGCGGGGTCGTCCCGTAGCAGCAGGGTGAGACCGTAGACTTTCATTCCGCCTCCCGTTCGCTGGTAGCATAGCGCGCCGCGCTAAAGGCGGCGAGCCTGCTATACTCGCCGCCCGTTTGGGTCGCTACCCAAGTTGATTGGAGGCACGCTATGGTCGCCATGCCTGCGGGTGACCGGCTGGTCGCCGGTGTTGATCTCGGTGGCACGAACGTGCGCACCTGTGTGGCGCGGGCGGATGGGGCCATTCTGGCGCAGGCGCGCACTCCTACGCCTGCCGACGCCGGGCCGGACGCGGTCGTGGAACAGATCGTGGCGGGCGTCCGGCAGGTGGCGAAGGCGGCGGGCGTCCAGGTGGCCCAACTCGTCGGCGTCGGTGTGGGGGCGCCGGGGCCCGTGCCGGCCGCGAAGCAGCGCGCGGCGCAGCGGGCAGCCGCCTGCTGGCGCTGGCCGGCGGGGACGCCGACAGTGTCACGACCTCCCTGGTGGTGCAGGCGGCACGGGAGGGCGATGCGGTCGCTCAAGCCGTATTCACTCGGGCGGCGGAAGCGATTGGCGTCGGCTGCGTCAACTTGATCAACCTGTTCAACCCGCGTCGCATCATCATCGGCGGTGGCGTCTCCCAGGCCGGCGACCTGCTGTTCGGGCCGGTGCGCCGCATCGTGGCCGAGCGCGCGCTGCCCAGTCCGCGCGACGCCTGCACCATCGTCCCCGCCGGGTTGGGTGATGACTGCGGCCTGTACGGGGCAGTCTCGTTAGTAGCGCACGGCATTGAGACACTCGTCTGATGGGGGCGTTCAGAGGCGTTACTCAACGGTGATTCCTCCTCTGGACGGCATAGTCTCACTCCTGGGCGTTGGCGTCCAACATGCGAATCTCCTCGCACACTCGCTCCAGGTGCGCCGCCATGGCCATCGCTGCTTCCTCGGCATCGCCTGCCCGCAGCGCACTCACGATCCGCTCATGCTCCGCCACGGCCAGCTCCGCCGTCACCGGCATGTCCAGCGTCTCCTGCATCCGTCCGTACAGCGGTTGAAGGATCGGCGCCAGCATCATCTCCAGCGATGGATTCCTCGTCGCCCGGGCGATGGCCAGGTGGAAGCGGTGGTCCATGTCGATAAACTCCCCGGGCAGATGGCGCAATTGGCCGCGCATCGTATGCAGGAGATCGGTCAGGCTGTCTATCTCCGCAGGCGTCGCCCGTGTTGCCGCCCGCCGGGCGATGCCGACCTCCAGAACTTGCCGCACTTCCAGCCAGCGTAGGAGGCCGTCACGGTCGCTGCGGATGAAGAGCTGCAAGGCGGAAGACACGTCCCAGGCCTCGCGTGGATTGACATAGGATCCCACCCCGTGCCGGATGCGCACCAGCCGGTAGGAGGCCAGGCTGCGGATGGCCTCGCGGATGACGGTCCGGCTGACGCCGAACCGTATCGCCAACTCGCCCTCCGCCGGCAGCAGCCCGCCGGGCGGCAGCGTTTCATCGAGGATCCATTCGGTCAACCGCTCGGCCACTTCGTCGGCCAGGCGCCGCCGTTCGGCCACCGGCTCAATCAGCAACGACGGTGACACCGCCAACGGTAAGCCTCCTAACGCTTCAGGTTGTCTGACGTCCATTGACAAGCTAACATTGTCACTGTAAAATACCGTTGGGCATGCCCAGCGGTCAAGCGACCATCTGCCCCTGGTCGCGCGAGGTGATCGGTGAAAGCAGTAAAGGGAGAGAAGACCATGACCGTTCTTGGGACCGCTCCTGGTAGTTCACGGCTATCGCGTCGGTACGCGCTCCGTTTCCTTTTGGCGGCCGGGGGTGCGGCGATGATAGCGCCCCTCGCCGCCTGTGGCGCTGCCGGCAGCGCGACGCTCGCGTCCACCACCGCGTCAGTGGCGGTGAGCGCCAACACGGGCGCGGCATCCCTTGCTCCGGCTTCGACAATGAGCGCCGCGAGCACGGCAACGCAAGCCGCCAGTGTCGCCAGCACGACAGCCGCCGCAACCACGAGTAGCGCTG
>DAIMXP010000003.1:0-125608 GCA_036734945.1 Chloroflexota bacterium | reverse complement strand
CCAGCACTGCGGCGGCGCAGGCCACCACGACGAGTAGCGCTGCCAGCACTGCGGCGGCGCAGGCCACCACGACGAGTAGCGCTGCCAGCACTGCGGCTGCCGCAGCGCAGGCCTCCAGCACGGCGGCGGCCTCGATTAAGCCCGGCACGTCCGGGACACTGACCTGGACGGTCTCATTCGACCCCCCCAATAATCAGCCCCAGTACGACGCGTTCGTGGCTCCCTGGAACCAGGCGAATCCCCAGGCCAAGGTCGAGGCGTATAACGTTAGTGGCGGCACCGTTGCCGTGAACGAAAAGATCCTGACCTTAGCTGCCGCCGGCACGCCGTTTGACGTCATTGGCTACATAACCTTCATCCAGTCGCTCGCCAAACCTGGCGTCGTCCAGCCACTCGAACCGTTCATGTCGCGGGACAAGTACGACATTAGCGGCTACAATCCGAATACCCTGAAGACCTTCGGCTCCTACGGCGGCAAGCAGTATTCGCTGCCCTGGGGCCTTGGCGGCAACGCGGCCGCCTTTATCTACAGTCCCAACAAGGTCGCCGCGGCGGGTCTCGCCCCGCCCTCGCAGGACTGGAAGAACCCGTTCACCTGGGATCAGTACCGCGACTATGCCCAGAAGCTGACCCAGAAGCAGGGCACGACCTATTCGGTGGCGGGGACGGAGTATTTAGGCGACTGGAACTACACGGTGCCAATGCAGTGGGGCGCCCATTGGGTCTCGCCGGATGGCGCCAAGGCGATCTGCAACTCACCGGAGATGATTCAGGCGTTGTCGAGCTACCTGGACATCGTCGTGAAGGACAAGACCACCACCATATCGCCCGGGGTGAAGCTCTCCGCCTCCGGCAACGACAAGCGCTGGGCGGCTGGGGAGACCGCGATGAACTTCATCGGAGGTTGGGAGATAAACGCCTTCAGCAACCCCGCCCTGTATAAGAACGACTACGTCATGGCGACGTTCCCCAAGGGCACGGTGTCCAGTCCGGATCAGGACACGATTCAACTCGCGGTTGGCGCAAATATCAAGGATCCTGCCAGCGCCTGGAACTTTATGAAGTGGCTGTTCCAAGATGCTCGCTACGCCAACCTCGTCTTACGTATGCCCGTGTTGACCTCCGATGCCGTGGCTTGGTCGAAGAAGGCCTTCGCCAAGGTACCGGCGACGGTGGGCGTTGATGTGCTCACCAGTTCACTGGCGATTGCCCAGGCGCCCGACCCGGTGCGCGCTATTCCGGCGAATGCCCAGTTTGACAAGACGATCGTCACTCCGTTGTGGAACAACCTCATCGCGCAAAAGGTGACGGTGCCGGACGGTCTGGCCCAGGCGCAGACCCAGTTGCAAGCACTGCTGGATCAGACCAACAAGTAGGGGCGGGTTTCAAACCCGTCCCTACACAAGTTATATGACGTCCATTGACAAACAAAGCGGGCGAGCATATGATACGGCGGGATGAGCGAGCGGGCACGCGCCAGGCGGTCGGAGGCGCTCTCCGGTGAGCGCGCGGAGCAAGCGTAGGGTTCTCTATAGCAAAGGAGGAGTCCATGCACGTCGTTCGGTTGTCTCGACGCACCTGTCTGTCTCTCGTCGCCTCCAGTTCCGTCCTTGGCCTCCTGGCCGCCTGCGGCGGGTCGGCCGCCGTGATCACGGGCACGACGACGGCGGGCGCCGCGTCGAGTGCGGCGTTGTCCAGCGCGGCGCCGGCATCCAGCGCCGCTGTCACGAGCGCGGCGGCGACATCCACTGCCGCGGCAATGGTGTCGAACAGCACGGCGAGCACGACGGCGGCGGTTGCTGCTGCGACCGCCAAACCTGCCGCTCAGGGACTCACGCTCGAGTTCTGGAACGAGGCCAACGATCAGCCGGAGCTCTCCGTCATGGAGGACCTGGTGGCCAAGTTCAACAAGCAGCAGCCGGACTTCCAGGCGAAAAACATCCCGGTCGTGAGCGGCACCAACTACGAGAAGTACACCGCTGCCATGGCGGGCGGCACGCCGCCTGATGCCATCATGACCTACTCCTGGCAACCGGTGCCGGGATGGGCCTATCAAGGTGCGCTCTTGCCCCTTGATGCCTACATGGCCCAGATGAAGATTAGCCAGAGCGACTACTTCCCCATCGTCTGGTCGATGGTCTTCCTCCACGGTCATCTCTGGGGATTCTTGCAGGAGTTCGATTCCAGTACCCTCGCCCTCAACCGGAACATTTTCAGCAAGTACGGCCTTGATCCGGCGAAACCGCCCACGACGATTGCCGAGCTCGATGATATGAGCGCCAAGCTCACGCAGCACGATAGCAGTGGCGCCCTCACCCAGCTCGGGATCGTGCCCGGCGCCCCACAGGGCGGAAACATCAGCCACTGGCTCGCCGTCTTTGGCGGCATGTACTACGACACGATCAACGCCAAGTTCACCATCTACCGGCCGGAGAACATCGCTGCCCTGGACTGGATGGCGAGCTCGTGGAAGAAGGTGGGAGGGCGAGCGGCCATCAACGCTTTCAACAAGAAGTACTCTTCTCCCAGCAACTCCCACGTGAACACCTTCACCCTGGAGAAACAGGCCCTGATGATCATGCGAGAGTACCAACCGATCCAATACAAGAAGGAGTTCCCCAATCTCGACTGGGCCAACGCCTTTCCCCCCGTCCAATCCCCGGTCTTCTCTGGCACGAGCGTCGCTGACGGTGCAAACGTCTTCGTCGTCGCCAAAGGGATCGCCCACCCCGAGCAGAGCGTCACCGTGGCCAAATGGATGGGCGGTCCCGAGGCCACCATGGAGTGGTGCGTTGGGGCAAACAACATCCCACCGGTCAAATCGGTCGCGCTGGGCCCGGAGTTTGCCCAGAAGGCGCCCTTGATGAAGGTCTGGTTGGACACGATCGCGCTCAGTAAGGACGAGAATCACCTGGTCGGAGCGATCACCCATCCCGCCGTCCAGGAGTTCAGCAAACTGCAAGGTCCCATCCAAAACGACATTTTGGACGGCAAGATCAGCGCCGACGTCGGATTGCAGCAGTTACAGCAACTGATGCAGCCGGTGCTGGCGAAGTACTCGGGATGGTGAAGAAGACGTCTCGCTTGCTGATGCTCGCTCGTCTAAGGAGTGAGTGAAAGCGGGTCATCCGCCGAGCGGCGCACGACCAACGTACAGCCAGGCGACTGGTTGGTCCACACCGCCAAGAGGATGGGAGAGGGAGACCGATGTGGGCATTATACTGACTCGAGGCGGCTTCACGGTGGTACGGGACAGACGCCAATTGTGCATGCACCCTTTGGCGTCGATGGTCTCCGTATCGGTGTACCGGGCACCGCCAGACGGGCCGTGGATGCTGGGTAGGTCCCGACTATCGGTTCAGTGACTGTTCTCTGGTACAGTGAAAGGATGCACGATGCTCGACCCCAAGAACAGCGCCGCGCCCATGCAGCGTCCCATTTCTCGCCGGGCCTACCTCCAGGCATCCGGCCTTCTTGTGGCGGGCGTAGCGAGCGGCCTCCTGGCCGCGTGCGGTACGATCACTCCCACGGCACGTACGTCCAGCGCCGATTCAGCAGCGACCACCGCTAGGCAAGCTGTGGGGGGCGCGACTACGCGCCAGGCGACGAACTCCGCTGTCGGCGTCTCATCACCTGTGCCGACGATATCAGCGGCAAGCACGACGCTGCCATCGAGTTCAGCCATATCGAGTAGCGCGGTGTCGGCGCTCCCGTCATCCTCGACCAGTGCCGCCGGGAAGCCGGTGACGATCACCTATGTATCGCCGGATGATCCAGGCAGGCACGAAGTGGAGCAGGCCATGTTTGCCGACTTCACGAAGGCCAATCCCGGCATCAAGGTTCAGGTGCTTTCAGGCGGCCCCAGTTGGGCGACGGAGCAACAGAAGCTGGCGGCGAGCATCGCCGGGGGCGAGTCCCCCAACTGCTACGTGATCGGATGGGGAGCCTGGTACGCCTTCCAGGCGGCGCTCTTGGATCTGACCACCTTTATGGCACGGGATAAGATCTCACCGGCGAACGTCTTTCAGGCGATCTCCCTAGGCTACTATACCCAGAATGGCAAGCTCTGGGCGTTGCCAGTCGTCGGCATCTCCGTCGATGCGATGGCCTATAACCAAGATCTGCTGGAGGCCGCCGGATTGCCTGTTCCGCCGGCGGACCCGAACGACACGACGTGGACGATGGACCGTTTTCTGGCGTACGCCCAGAAGCTGACCAAGGCGGACCAGTTGCAGTTTGGCTTTGGCGGCCAGACCGGCGGCGGCGATGTCGCTGGTGGTGGCATGAGTCGCCTCAGCTACTACGGTCAGCAGCCCTGGGACGATCAAGCAAAGAAGGCACAATATGACCAGCCGAAGGCGCTGCAAGGGCAGCAGTTCTTCAAGGATCTTGCTGACAAGTATCAAGTACAGCCGACCGCGGCTCAGAAAACGGCCATCGGCGCCAAGGGTGATGTCTTCACCAGCGGCAAGATCGGGCTGCAAGTGGTCTACGGCTACATCCCGAAGCTCAACTTCCGCTGGGGTATCGCGGCGTTGCCCCACGAGGGCGGCGAGAACATGTCCGGCCGCCAGAACGCGGCGGCGCTGCAGTTGCTTCAGACGCCCCAAGCCGACCAGACCTGGACTCTGTTCCGCTGGCTCATGCAGCCGGAAAACGCGGCGCGTTTCCCCTTGAGCGCCAAGTACGCCGTCTCTCCCGTCAACGGTGCCTCCGCTCAGGCGATGGCGGCGTTCAAGAGCCAAGTGGGAGTCGATCCGACTGCCTACGCCAATATGGCGCAGCACGCCCACTTTGAGTCGAACGGCATGTATCGCTATCCAGGTTGGACCAAGTGTAGGGACTGGTTTGCGAAGAACTTCCCCCTGTTTCAAAGCGGACAACTCGGCGCGTCCGACTACGGTAAGGCTGCGACCGACTACATCGACGCGAATCTGATCCAGGTGTCCTGACGTTGGCGTCCCACCCGACGTGAGGACAACAGCGCGGCCAGATGGGACAGTCTCGGCGCGTCGTGTTGGGTTTGGACAACAGAGTCGGTCTCAACGCTGGCACGATGGGCCAGCCACGCCCAAATGACGGAAGGAGGGAACAGTGAACGCACGGCGTATCGCGTTCACGGGAACGCGCCAGGCGGAGTGGCAGGACTTCGAGCTCCCTGAGCAACCCGGGGCCCACGAGGTCCTGGTCAAGACGCTGTGGAGCGCGGTCAGCATCGGGACCGAAACGGCGATTTATGCCGGTACCCACATCGGGTTCCGCACACCCGGCTCCCGCTATCCCAGCTACCCCTACCTTGCCGGCTACGCGGCCACCGGCACGGTGCTCGCGGTCGGCAGTGCGGTGCATGGCGTGGCGCCGGACCAGGTCGTCGCCTGCGCGGGGAAACACGCCAGCTTCGGCGTCTATGACGTTCGGCAGCACCCGGTGGTCATCGTGCCGGAGGGCGTCGCCGCGGACCAAGCCGCCCTGACCAGGCTGGCGACGATTAGCCTGAATGGCATGCGGCTGCCGCGTCTCTCCCTCGGCGAGAGCGTGGCGATCCTCGGGGCCGGGCTCATCGGTCAGTTTGCTGCGCAGTTTGGTCAACTTTCCGGGGGCTGGCCGGTCGCGCTCGTCGACCGGCTTCCAAACCGCCTGGCGATCGCCCAGGCGTGCGGGATCGCTCTCCTGCTGGACGTCTCGGCTCGGAACCTTGTGGAGGCCGGTCGGGAGGTCACCAACGGCCGTGGCTTCGACGTCGTCGTGGAGGCAACCGGCGCCGCTCCGGTGGTCGCGCAGGCGTTTGAACTGGCGGCACGGTATGGACGAGTGGTCCTCCTGGGAAGTCCACGCGGACGCATTGAGATCGATCCCTACACGAATATCCACGCTTCCGGGGTGACGATCATCGGTGCCCACGCTGCGACCACGCCCGGCGTCGAGACGGTCGCCAGCCGTTGGACGCTCCGGGCGAATTTCGAGCTCGCCTTAGACCTGCTGGCGCACGGGAAGCTGGTGGTCGGTCCGCTCATCAGTCATCGGCTGCCGGCAGCCGAAGCGGCCGATGTGTACGAGGCCATCGTCGCTCACCCCGACGAGTACCTCGGCGTCGTCTTCGACTGGCGAGATGGGGGACGGGAGGAAGCTCGGTGAAGGTGTTCATGCACTGGGACATGGAGGGCGTGAGCGGCCTGTTCACGCGCGAGCAGGTGTGGTTCTGGGAGTCGGGGGTGCGGGAGCACGTGGCGAACGAAGGGCGCGCCCTCCTGAACGCTGACGTGCGTTCGGCCTGCGCGGCGGCGCTGGCGTCGGGCGCCGACGAGGTGATCGTATGCGATACGCACCGCGGTGGCGGCAACATCGATCCGGACAAGCTGCTCGCGGATCCACGCGTCACGTATCTGGTGCGCAGTCGCGGCGTGCAGGCTGGAAAGTGGCGCTGGATGCCCGGACTCGATCACAGCGTCGACGCGCTGATGCTGCCGGGCCACCACGCCAAGGCGGGGACGGCTGGCGCCTTCCTGCCGCACACCTGGTCACTCGATTGGGCGGATGTCTGGATCAACGGGCAGAGCGTGGGTGAGATGGGCATCGAGGCCTGCTTCGCCGGTCACTGGGACATCCCGCTTATCCTGGCACAGGGAGACGAGGCGGCCTGTGCGGAGGCACACGAAGAGTTT
The DNA here is from genome assembly GCA_036734945.1 of Chloroflexota bacterium. GTDB lineage: Bacteria > Chloroflexota > UBA4733 > UBA4733 > UBA4733 > UBA4733. Next base: position 118,946 of record DAIMXP010000003.1, on the reverse strand, counting down.
CCCGGCGTCGTCACCGCCTGCGTCAAGCATGCGGTGTCCCACGACCTCTGCACGGGGCTTGACGCCGAGTCGGCTCGCCAACTCACCGCGCTCAAGATCGCCGAGGCGATTGCGAAGGCACGGACCGCAAAGCCGCCTCCCTTCAAGCCGGCCCTGCCCATGACGGTCATGATTCAGTTGACGAGCGTCGAGGCAGCAGGGAAAGCCGCGACCCGACCCGGTGTGCGACGGATTGACGCCTACACCGTGGAAGGCCGGGTCGGACAGCAGTGCGACGTGGTCAGTTGGATCAATGGCACCGGTCTCGACATGCCGGCGGCACGGAGGTGATCTGGTCGTGGAACAGCATCTTCATTCCGCACGTCGCGCAGCAACTGCCGCACGCGATTGACCACTATGACGAGAGGCCGCTCACGGCTGCCGCAACGATCTCGGCGGCGGCGGCGAGTGCGGTCGGGCGCATCAGGTTGATCGTGTCCTGCGCCGTGTGAATCGGCAAGCGGGAGTAATCGTCCAGGAAGGCCAGCGCCGGAACGCCGGGGAGGTGAAAGGCTGTTCTGGCCGATGGGTGCCCGGAGCGATCATTGACGATGCACGTCGGGAGGGGCCGGAGGATGTCCAGCACCCCATCCTTCTCTTGCTGGCGCGTGGGCGGCCAGCCCAGGACGTGGACGGTGAGCGGGCCCGCGACTGTACCTACGCAGTCCACCTCGACCACGGCCCGCGTCCGGCGCACCGCAACGGGATTGCCACGGACGTACTCCACGTCGCCCAGATTGCCCTCGTGGCGGCCGTACTCCTCCGCCCCATAGGCAACGAAATCGATGCCGAAGTGGCGCCGGCTGGTCGCAGTGAACGCCTCACAAAGCGCGAGCAGCACCGCGGTGCCGGAAGCGTTATCGGTCGCGCCGGGGACGCCGGCCGCGGTGTCATAGTGCGCTGCAACGGTGATGCGATCCGACTCGCCGCCGGGGGTCCGGCCCACAACAGTGTGCCCGGTCGAGGCGTAGCGCCGCGCGCGTATGCGCAGCCGGACCAGCCTACCGTCGCACTGGCGGAGCCGCTCGCCAACTGCGTGCGACACCGCGACCGCCGGCACGCGCAGGAACGGATCGCGGATCAGCTTCGTGGACACCGCGGCGGCAGGGCTGATGATAACAAGGGCCGCCGGTCGGCGTTCTTCGGCGCTGAGGAGCGTGGAATTCCGGTCGGCATTGATTCTGGTCGCGGCTTCGCCGGCGAGCACCAGGACCTTGCCCTCGAGATCCGGCGCGAACTCCAGATCGTGCCGGCTCGCCACGCCAAGCAGCGGCGCTTCGACGTCGCAGCTCTCCGTAAAGGTCTGCGCGACAGCGTCCAGCGGCTCCGGACCGTCGCCCCCGAGCAGCGTGAGTTCCGTCGCCTCGTGGTCCCAACTGGGACAGGGGAAGTCCTGGACCTCCGTTCGCGTGCCGCAGCGCCGAAAGTGGGCTGCGATGTACTGGACGGCACGCTCGTCACCGGTCGTACCGCTCAGTCGCGGCCCGATCTCCTCGCAGAGCACCCGCAGATGTGCCCAGAGCCGCTCTTTGTCAAGGAGCATCGGCATGGCAACCATCTTCCCTTCTGTCAGTGGCAATACTGCAGCGTCAGCCGTGGACCTCTTGGACCAGCGCAGGCAACCCTGTCGGCTTCCGCACGAACCAGTTGTATGACGTCCATTGACAAGCTCTGCGAGCTACCATACAATACCGCCGGATGAGCGCGCAGGCAAGCATGCCGCGGTCTGCTGCGGCGCTCTCCGGTGAGCGCGCGGAACAAGCGCAGGGTTCTCCAGAGCAAAGGAGCAGTCCATTCCGTCATGACAGGGTCGTACATGCCGGGGGAGGTGGGCCTTGCTGAGGTAGGTAGTTAGTGAGAGCTGACGAGCGATGAAAGGGGATCCTCCATGCTCCCGGGTGCTCTATCTGTCATGCTGCGGGTGTTGCGGGCTGGGGAGCGGACTTCGGATACCTGCGGTGGGACCTCTGGGCCCTATGCGTGGCTGTACGACACGGCTACCGCCGCGTAGCCGTCCACCGCCGGAACCGTGATCGTGGTGCTCGGGCTGGCCGCAGCGGCCACACTCCCGGTGCTCCCGGCGGACCGCACTGCCGCCAGGCGTCGTCCGCTGCGCAGTTCCACGACGGACCGCACCTGTGCATCAGGCGGCAACCGCATCTGCACCAGCAGATCGAGCGGACCGGCCCCGCTCTCGACCACCGCATGCGGCGCCTCGTAGCGCGGGCCTCGGTAGTCCAGGACGTGGAGCACGTGCAACCCCGGCTTTGTCATGAGGACGCCCACGATTCCTTCCACCGGCGGCGCTGGCCCCCCGCCGGTCGGCGCCGCCCGAATCGAGAAGGGGACGGTGGCACCACTCAGCCAGGTCACCAGGGCGGCCGTGGCGCGGCGCACGGCCGGCAGGTGGTGGAAGAAATGCTGGCGCTCCCGCTCGCGGTGATAGAGGCACGGCAGATCCGACACGAGGTAGCAGACCCGCCCCTGGCCGAAGCGCCGCACCACCACACCGGGGCCTTCGACCACCGCGCCGACCATCGATTCGGCGACGACCAGGGGTGTCGCCTCGCCCGCGGCCCCGGCGAGGCGGACTCGCGTCCGAACCGGCTGCGGCAACAGCGTTCCCGCCGGGAGCTCCGACCCGAGCACCACCGGCCACGGCTCGAGGATGCGCACATACGTGTCGAAGATCGCCGCCTCCGTGCCGGCGTAGTGGACGCCCAGCAAGTCGGCCAGCCCAAAATCGCCGCGTGCGCGTCCGTACTCGTCGTACAGCGAGGCCTCGTGCGTGGTCAGCAGGCCGCCGCCGGCCGCCACGTAGGCGCGCACGGTAGCAAGCTGACGGTCGGAGAGGCAGGTCGCCGCCGGCAGTAACAGCACCGGGTAGCGGCGCAACGCCGCGCCATCCTCCAGGAGCGACTCGGGCACCGGGCACACCTGGACCTGGCCGTCGAGCAGCGTGTGGAACAGGGCGTGGTAGGCGGCGTTGTAGGCGCCTGCGCCGCCCGGTGCGCGTTCGGCGGTGGTCTGCACATACGGGAGCGCGGCGAACGGTGCGACAAGCAGCCCCTCCAGGGGGCCACCGGCGCCGGCCGCGCGAGCGACGAAGTCGAAGAGTTCGCGCACGTCGCCATCGCCCGCGCGGTCGTAGTAGAGGCGGTTGCCACTGGCGATCGCCGGTGTCCCGCCGGCAGCGATGGTGGCAAAACCTTCGAGCAGCGTGTCGCGCCGCTGCTCGAAGATCCGTGGGTAGGGGCCATAGTTGCCGATGTAGTTCCACGCCGGCCGATCCAAGCTGGCGGTAAGGAGGCTGACGGCGATCTTGTCCCGGTAGTCCCGCCCGGCCTCGACGAGGTTGCCGTCCACGGCCAGGATCAGCGGGTCGAACCGGTTGCGCAGCCCGCTGTGCGCCAACGAGGGCCGGTTGATGAGGATGGGCAGGCGTCCTGCGCCTGCGACGGCCTGCGCCAGCTCGCGGAGGAAGGCCACGCCATCGGCGTTGCGCCAGGCCAGCAACTCCCAGAACAGGTCGCGCTGGGGGTCGGCGTCGGCAGCGCTACGCCAGGGAGGCAGGTCGTGGCCCGTCGCCACGCGGAACTGCTCCCGACAGGCGTCACAGTGGCAGATGCGGCCGTACTGGTCGCCGAATGGCCCATCGAAGTAGAGTGCGTCCACGCGGTAGGCGCTGGCGACCGCGGCGACGATCTCCCTAATCGCCGTCCGGTAGCTGCCGGACGTACAGACGTGACGCAGCTCCGGCAGCCCCAGCGTGCCGAGGAACTGGTGCGGTATCGCCCGGCCCTCGGGGTCGCGCGCCAGCCAGTCTGGATGTCCCTCCACCTGCCACGGCGGCAGCCAGTGGCCCACCGGGAGGTAGGCCACGACGCGGATCCCCGCTGCATGGCAGTGCGTCACCGTCTCCGCGAGCAGGTCGCGTCCGGATCGCTCCAGCTCCGGGTGCAGCCGCAGGTGTGGCGTCGGGAAGTGGGCCCAGTAGCCGATCGTGCCGAAGCGCAGGGTATCGGCGCCGAGCTCGCCCAAGCGCTCGACCATCCGTGCCGGATCGTACTCGATGGTGGGCCACAGCGGGGCCCAGTAGCTCTCAAGGAGCACCACCCGGGCATGCCGCAGCCCCGCGACGCCGGACCGGATACTCAACGATTCAGCAGCGGCAGGCAGACCGCCCCGGGGCGTCACCTCTGGCTGTTGTCCCGCCGCGTGCGGGCGGTGCTCGCTCAAGCAGTCCCTCCTGCGCGGTGCGCGTCCAGCACGGCGGTCGCGCGCGGCGTGGCCATCAGGCCTTCGGCCGGTTCTGCAGCATAGCGTTCAGGGTGGGGGTGATCTTGGCCGCGACATCGCTGGCTGTCGCTTGGCCGTCCCAGGCCGGCTTCAGCCCGTCGTTGATGACCTTGCTCCACTGATCCCAGCCGGGCACATACCACCAGGGACTGAACCCCGCCGTGGCCACCGGATCGTAGAAGGCTTCGATGAACCGGCTGGGCTGGCCATCCTTCGGCAGACCGTATTTCGCCATCGACTTCCGGCCGGGGTCCCAGACGCCGTTGACGCCGAGCATCTTCTGGACGTCGTCGGAGACCATGAAGGTGTTCCAGGCCCAGGCTTCGTCGGGGTGCTTCGCGCCGCTCACGATGGCAAAGCCCTGGCCGCCGACAATCTGCACCTGGTCCGGTCCGCCCGTGGGGATGGGCGCTACGTCCCAGTTCTTGACCGCCACCCCTTTATCGTGCAGGTAGGCAATCAGGCCGATCCACGCGTGGTCCATGCCATAGAGGCCCAGGGTGAACTGCTGCTTGCCGTTCGCCTGCTTGCTGATCGCCGTGGCCTCGGCGCCGTAGGGCGTGACGTTGCTCTTCACGCGGGCGTCAAGGAGCGTCTGCAGCGCCTGCTCCGACGCGGCGGTGTCGAAGGTCGCCTTGGTGAGGGCCTTGTCGAAGTAGCTTCCGCCAAGGCTGCCATAGAGCGCATAGAGCCAGTACAGGTCGTTAGCGTACTGGAAGCCGTAGATCTTCTGGTCGCCTTTCTTCAGCGTCAGCTTGCTCGCTATACCCCATAGGTCATTCCAGGTCCAGCCCGGCTTGGGGTAGGCGACGCCGGCTTCGTCGAACACATCCTTGTCGTAGTAGATGGCGCTGGTGCCCATGTCGATCGGCAGCCCGTAGTGTTTGCCGTTGACGGCGTAGTTGCTCATGCGAGCGGGGAAGATGTCGGCAATCCAACCGGACGTCGGACTCCCCGCTTTGGCGATGCGGTCGTCGATGGGCTGGAGCAGGCCCTGCAACGCGGCGATGATGGCCCACTCATTGGGCGTGCTGGTGCCATCGGGCGGCGTGCCGCCGGCCGTGAGCGTGATCAACTTGGGCAGCATGTCGTTGTAGCCGACGGCCAGGCCGTCCCACTTGATGGAGGGGTTGCGCTCCTCGAAGAGGTCGACGATCGGCTTGAAGCCGTTGTCCCAGAGCGTGCCGGTGAAGAAGTGCTCGAACTCCATGGCCACCGGCGCCTTCCCCGGCGCGGCGCTGCTCGCTGCCAGGCTCGTCGCGGCCGGCGCGGTGGCCGAGGTCGTGGCGGCAGTACTGGCGCGCGCCGCCGATGAGGCGGTCGTCGGCGCTGTGGTGGCCGTGCCGGTGGTACTGGCGGGCGCGGCGCTCGTCGCCGTAGTCGCGCCCAGCGAGGCGCTGCTCGTCCCCGTACCGGCCCCGGACCCGCCGCAGGCCGCGAGGCCGACCGCCGCGACGCTGCCCAGTCCCGCAAGCAGCACGACGCGGCGGGTCCGGCGTACCTCCGCCCCTGCGCGTTGGACAGCTCCGTTCGGTGCTGCCCTCGCGCCAGCCTCCCGGCCTGCATCCACAGCGAATTGGTCAACCATGACCGTCACTCCTCTCCACGGCAGCGCCCATGCTGCCGGTGTGCATGCGTCCTAACAAGGTGGACGAGTCCTCCTCTGCTACGGCAATGTGAGTCATACTCGCCGCCGGCGCCGCCATTCCCACGGTCTCACCCGGCTCCTCGCTGACTACCGGGACCATCCCGCAACTAGGCGGCGGGCGGCGTTGGCGAAGTGACCCTCCGCAGTCAGGGTCGGTGAACTGATCATAGATGTGTGGACGCCGCTGGGTCCAGTTCACGTCGCGGAAGCACCCGCCGTTCCACAGCCGGAAATCGCCGTCGAGATCAGCCTCGGCGAAGATGCTATCGACATCTCCCTCGTTCCAGGCGAGGATGTCCCCTTTGCGGTCCACGATGCAACTCCCCTGTGCCTGATTGCGGGCGACCGCGAGACACAGTTGGTTGTCCATGGCACGGGTGCGCATGATGGCGCGCCAGCGTTCTTCGTTGAATATAGGGGGACCTGGCGTCCAGCGGTCGGCGCGATGGTCGCCCATGATGGGCAGTGCCAGCACGTCCGCGCCGCCCAAACCGACCATGCGTGCTGACTCCACGGCGGAACTGTCCATGCAGATGTTGCAGCCGATTCGGCCTATCTCAGTGGCGAAGACCGGGAACGAGGTTCCGGGCCGCAGACCGGAGAGCGCCTCGCTAAGCATGGCCAGGTGAACCTTGCGATACCGGCCGTCCACCGTGCCGTCAGGCGCCATCAGTATCGCGCTGTTGTAGGCGGCATCCCCGTCGCGCTCGTACATGCCGATCACCAGGCGGACACGGTACTGCCGCGCGATCTGGGCGAAGGTTTCGGTCTCCGGGCCTGGGGCCGCCACGGCGAGGTCGAGCGGGTGGCCGCGCACGCCCCACTGCAGCGCGACCTCGGGAAGCACTATCAAGTGCGGTTCCCAGGCACGGCACGCCGATTCGCACAAGCTCCCGTAGTGGTCGACGTTCGCGCGCACGGCCGGAACGGTCGCCGGACGAGAGCGCGCGTGACCCGTGACGACCGCGATTCGTACCGGACGACGGAGCGGCACCCGCTCTTCCGTCGCCGCCACCTGAGGAGTTGACCACACCGCGCGGCCCGTCGTCGCCCAGCGGTAGGTGCAGCGAATGACGAGCACCGAGGCCCCGTGCGGCGCCCGCGCAGTGCGTGCGAAGCGAAGCGTTCCTCCGCCGGCCGACTCTGGCAGCAGGTAGTCCCATCGGCTGTAGTTGACGTGCTCCGCCGACGTATCGAGGGGAAGCCGCGCCCAGTGGGCGGTGCAGGTGAGGACGTCCCTTGGATGCTCGATCCCGTCCAACCGGGCGATGGCCGAGAGCGCGTAACTCTGGCCAGGGAGGATCCCGGTGTACTCGAACTGCCAGCCGCCACAGCACGTGCGCGAGCCGTTGGCAGCCGTCACGAAGCTCCCTTCGCCATCGGCCGTCGTGATCGGCGTGGCTGTGGGATGCGGGGACCATGCCGCCGCCGCCGCAAGCTCAGGCATCTGCTCGCTCCTCGCAATTCCCTTCAGGCTTCTTGACCAACCGATCCGCGGCCCTCGCCCCGCCCCCGTCCGCGCTTCCGGGCGAACCGCAGCCGGCGAGCGCGCCGCCCACACCGGCGGCCACACATACGCTCCCTACGAGGCGACGTCGGGTCATGCCTGCTTCGCCCCCCCTCGGTCTCGGAGACCTATCGCTGTAGCTGCTTGATCGCCTGATCGAGTGGACATATCGCTCCTCTCTTCTGTCGTGCTCGTCGGCGAATGCCGTACGAGAGTCGCACTGGTGCGCGTGCCACGGGCCGCTGGCATGAGCCAACCAGGCCACCGAACCGCACCCAGTGCATCCGCCGTATCACACCGTCTGCACCGAGCCCTGATCGCTCTCCCGTGTCATCACCTCGCTTCCCTGTCGCTCATCGTTTGGCGCGTGCCTCGGGTCAACGCTCGTCGCGGCCGGCGCGGTGGCCGAGGTCGTGGCGGCAGTACTGGCGCGCGCCGCCGAGGACGTGGTACTTGGCGCAGCGGTGGTCGAGGGAGCCGAGGTGCTCCTGCTGGCGGTCGCAGGGCTCGTCGCCACGGTCGTCGCCAGAGAGGCGCTGCTCGTCCCTGCGCTCGCGCCGGCCCCGCCGCACGCCGCCAGGCCGATCGCCGCGACGCCGCCGAGCCCGGCCACGAGCAGCGCCCGGCGGGACCGCCGTGATGCCGGGCGGTTGGCCTCAGGCATGATCATCCTCTGCTCCTCTTGGACAGCCCTACGTGTACTTCCAGGCGCGAGGCATTTAGTCACGCACTGTACAAAATAAGGCATGGCCGCTCCGTTGTCAAGAGAAGCGCTTCTGCTGTTACCTTAGAAAGTCCTGAGAAGAGTCCTGGCGACGGGGCTGGTGTAACCGCTCCCCCGCGCCCGTGCGCCGCTCAGCGCAGCACGGCCCGCGGATCGTTGGTCTCCAGCACGGCCGTGCGCTCGTCGCTCTGGCTGGCGCCGCGCTGCAGGTAGCTCTTGAGGCTCGCTTCCTGTCCCAGCAGGACGCGCACCTCGAGGTGGTACGGGGGCGGGAGGCGGACGGGAGGAATCCGGCCGGCCTGGACCCGCCGGCAGGCCTCCGCCGCGCCGGATTGGATGAGCGCCCGCGCCCGGGAAGGCGCGAGGGAGCGCGCTGCTTCCAAGCCCAGCCCGACCTTAGTGGTCACGCCGACCAGTTCCGGCACCAGCGCGTGCGCCTCGGCCACAGCCTTGTCGTCGCCAGCGAGGAAGGCCGTCGGCACGCCGAACAGCGTCCCGGCCATGGCGGCGAGCAGACCGAACTCGCCTATGGGCACGCCGTTGAGCGTATAGTGCTCCACCGTGCGCGAGGAATAGGTATGGGCCAGCGGCGCATCGGGCGTGCCGGCCATGGCGTGCTGGCCGACGAAGAACAGGGCGTCGAAGCTCGCATCCAGGCCGTAGGGGGCACGCACGCCGCGCCCCGCCACCAGCTCGGCATGCTCATTCAGCAGCTCGTAGTCGATGCCGCCGGAGCCGTGGCCGTCCAAGACCACGACCTCGGCCTGCGGGTCGATCTCGAGAATACCCTCGACGCAGACATTCACCTCCAGCGTCAGCAGCCGCTTCGACTGCGCCATGTTGGCTGCCGCTTCCGGGAGGCGCGTCTGATTGAACGCGAAGATCATGGCCGGACCTTCCAGGTCCGTAAGGATGAAAATCTTCATGTGACGTTCCTCTCGGTGGCCCCGCGCGGCGAGCCAAGGCAGCGTCAGCAGTGGACCTCTTGGGCCATAGCCGACCGCGTGCCAAAGGGCGCTGGCGTGCGGACCTCCACACCCGGCCGCCGCCACATCGCAGTCACCCCCGTCGGCTTCCGCACGTACCGGTTGTACGTTGTACGACGTCCATTGACAAACGATGCGATTGACTATACGATACCTGCGGATGAGCGAGCGGGCAAGCACGATGCGGCCTGAGGCGCTCTCCCGTCAGCGCGCGGAGCAAGCGTAGGGTTCTCTATAGCAAAGGAGGAGTCCATGCACGGAGTCCGGTTGTCTCGACGCACATGTCTGTCCCTCTTCACCGCCACGTCGGTGCTCGGCCTTCTTACCGCCTGTGGCGGGTCGGCAGCCGTGACCACGAACACGACGACGGCCGCGGCGTCGACCGCCGCGCAGGCGGCAGTGACGAGCGCCAGCGCGCCGGCGAGTAACGCGGCGACGAGCGCTGCTTCGACGAGCACTGCCGCGACAGCGGCGGTCACTGCGAGCAGCACCGCCGCCAAGACGACAGCCGCCGTGGTGGCTGCAGCCACCCCATCGCCAGTGCCGGTCGTCATCAAGCCGGGGATGACGCCGGTGCGGCTCTTGGTCCACTGGGGCGGGCAATCCCTGGACGCATTGCAGAAGCAGATCATCGACCCGTACAACAGTGGCGCCGGGGCCCAAAACAAGATCCAGGTCGTCGTTGAACACGTTGCCGACGCTCAGGAGTTCGAGAAGATCGTGGCGTCCAAGCTGGGCGGCGACCCGCCGGATATCTATCACACGCCGAGCAGCGTCAAAGTGCTGGCCCAGCAGCAACTGGCCAATCCATTGCCCGCTAACGAGCAGACCTACGTCAAGCAGAACTACTACCCCGGTGCGGGCGACCGGCTGACCTACCAGGGCAAGGTTTACGGCTACCCCACGGAGTTCCAGCCGCTGGGCTACTTCTATCGCAAGTCCTTCTACCGGCAGATGGGCCTGACGACCCCGCCGACGACCACGGACGAGGAGTTCGACTACGCCCAGAAGCTGACGCAGAGGCAGGGCAACACCGTGACCCGCATCGGCTTCACCCTCTTCCAGAGCCGCCTACCGCAGAACTTCGCTACCTGGATCGCCCGCTTCGGCGGCCAGATGTACACCTTCGACGGCGATCATCCGACCAAGGTCGACGTGGCCTCCCCGCAGGCTATCGACGCCGTCAGCTACTGGAAGAAGCTGGTGGATGCCGGCGTGACGGAGGGCAAACTCAACACGACCACGGCCTGGCAGCAATCGCAGGCGGCGAGCGCCGAGATCGAGGTCTGGTTCCCACTCCTCAGCATCCGCAACCCCGGAAAGGCGGATGTGTTCGCTGACCTGGGCGCCTCGACCGTTCCGCCCGCACCAGGAGTGAAGCCGAACTGGTTCTTCTATGGCTATGGTCTGGTCCCTGCCAACGGCGCGAAGCACCCGGACGAGGCGCAGTTGGCCATGGAGGCGTTCATGCACAAGCCCGCCATGCCCTGGTCCCACTTCATTGTGGAGACGATCGGTTCCCCGCCGGCGCCGCTGGACTATCCGACGCCGATTCCGAACTGGACGCCGGACTTGACCCAAGCCTACGCAGTGGATGCGCCCAAGGTTGCCAAACCCCGACCCGAGGAGAACGTGCTGGGCGTCTCCGAGCTCAGCAAGGCCTACACCGCGACGATTAATGACATTCTTGCCAACAAGATTTCGGTGCAGAGCGGGCTGTCGGCGCTCAATCCCCAACTGAACGACATCCTGAAGCGCACCGACCCGTGACCTCACCCCCTGCCCCTCTCCTGGATGGAGAGGGGAGAACGAGGGAGGCCGCGTCATCATCGTCTCCCCTCTCCGCCCAGGAGAGGGGCAGGGGGTGAGGTTAGTAAGGAGATAAGGCGATGGAATCTGGACTTGGCGCCGGCGGCTCGGTCGGTGGCCTCTCGGCGGGCGTGGCGCGGGTGGTCATCACACCGCCGGTGGGCATCGCCATGATCGGCTTTGCCGGACGGGCGCCGTCCAATGGCGTCCACGACGACCTGCTGGCGACAGCCTTGGTGCTGGCCGAGCGGACGCCGAGCGATGATCCCGACGGTCGCGTGGCGCTGGTAACGCTCGACCTCCTCGGTATGCAGGGCGAGGCGATCACTGCCGCGATCAAGGCTCAGGTGGAGCAAGTGACCGGCATCCCATCGTCGCGCGTTTTCCTGTCTTGCAGCCACACGCACTATGGGCCGGTGGTCTCCCCGCCGCAAGGGGGTGAAGGCGGCGAGCAGGCCTTCGCCTACCAGGCGGCGTTGCCACACCACGTCGCTGGCGTCGTGGCGATGGCCAACGCTGCCCGGCGCCCGGTCACGCTGGCGACGGGGCGCGGTAGCGTCAGGATCGGCATCAACCGGCGGGAGCGCCGGCCCGATGGGCGCATCATCCTGGGCCAGAACCCGGAGGGGGCGCTCGATACTGAGGTGCAGGTCTGGCGTCTGGATACGGCGGACGGTGATCCCGTGGAGCCAGGCGCGCCGCTTGGCTGGCTACGTCGGGCGCCGGAGCCGGTCGCCGTGCTCGTCAACTACGCCTGTCACCCCGTCTCCCTTGCCGGCCAGATGCGTCTGCTTTCGGCGGATTTTCCTGGTGTGGCCCGCGCTGTCGTGGAGCAGTTGGTCGGCGGCGTCGCACTGTACGTGCAGGGAGCTTGCGGGAACATCAACCCCGGCTTGATGGGAGCGGATTGGAAGCATCCGCTCCGCCTGGGGCGCGCGCTGGGCGCCGAGGCAACCCGCATCGCCTTGCTTGCCCAGCCCATTGACGGCACGCCCTTGCGGGTGGCGCGAGAGACCGTGGCCTTCCCCGAGCTGCTGCCCTCCTCGAAGGAAGCCGGTCAGGCGCAAATTGAGCGGTTGGAAGCGGAACGGGAGCGGTTAGCGGCGCAGGAAGGGAATGACGGCGCGAAATGGTGGAATAAGCGGGGGCTGGAACGAGCACATCAGGCAATGGCCGCGCTGGAAACTGGTGAGCCGCTGGTGGTGGCGGGTGAGCTCTCGGTTCTGCGGCTGGGCGATGCCGCGTTGGCCTTCAACCCGACCGAACTGTTCTGCGAAACGGGTATGGCCATCAAAGCGGCATCGCCGTTCCCCTGGACGGCCATCGCCGGCTACACCGATGGGTCGGCGGGGTACTTCCCCACGCGCGCGTCGTACCCGGAAGGCGGCTATGAGGTCGACCGCGCCTGCCGAGTCGCTCCCGAAGCAGGCGAGTTATTGCAAGCGACGACCATCCGCCTCTTGCAATCCGTCCGCTGATGGTGCAACGAAAGCGTCATCCCCAAAACACGTGGGCGGCGCATTGATCGCGTGTCTGTCGCACGTGGTCGTCGCCGCATTCCAGCACCCTTGCCGGCAACTGTGTCGGTGGGGCCATCGTTGTGTGTCATCGATCGTGAGAGGAACATCGAGCATGGCAGTCTTCATCACCCGTCGTGTCCTACTTCGAACCGGCGCGCTCGCTGTCGGGGCCGTGGCCGGCAGCGCCTTGCTGACGGCCTGCGGCGCTTCCAGCGCTACCAGTCAGGTCGCAACGACGAGCGCCCGCGCGCCAGTCACCACCGCTGCGAATACCGCTGTCTCTACGGCCGGCGGCGCTAGCACGATGACCGTATCCTCCAGCAGTGCTGTCACCTCGGCGACGCGCGCCAGTTCCAGTAGCGCTGCCGGGTCGGCCTCCTCGACCGCTGCCGTCACAACCAGCGCGTCAGCCACCGGAGCTTCAGTGAAGGGCGCCGTCACCCTCGAGTTCTGGACGACGCTCAACGATCCCATCTCCCAGGGCCTCCTCAATCCCTGGGCGCAAAAGTTCGTGCAGCAGCATCCCGCCATCCAAGTGAACATGCGCTACACCGCTGGCGGCGCCAACTATGAGAAGTACACCAGCGCCATGGTCGGCGGAACCCCGCCCGACGGCATCCTTACCTCCAGCTTCCCGATTGCCGCCGAGTGGGCGGCGAACAGCCTGATCCAACCGATGGATGAATGGGCCGGCCAACTGGGCGTCAAGCAGCAGGACTACTTCTCCTGGGTCTGGGACATGCAGCACTTTCATGGCAAGCTCTGGTGCTTGCTTCAGGAGTACGACACGAACGTCTTCGTTTGGAACAAGGCGCTGTTCAGGACCGCAGGCCTGAACGCCGACGCAGCACCGACCCAGATTTCGGCGCTCGACGACGACGCCACGCGGCTTGACCACAAGCAGCCGGACGGAAGCATTACCCAGGCCGGATTCATTCCCTGGCTGAGCGCCAACATCTCCCTGTGGATCGCCGCCCGCGGTGGCGACATCTACGACGCGACGAAAGGGACCTGGACCTTCGACACCCCCCAGGCACGGGACGCGCTTTCCTGGTATCAGCAATACCTCAAACGTTTGGGCGACATTAATGCCATCAACGCGTTCACGAAGCCGTTCACCGGGAAGAACACCCCGGTCGGTTCCGGCAAGCTCGGCATGCAGGTCGTGGGTGATTGGGTGCCGCTCATGAACTATGACAGCGATTCGCCGTCACTCGAGTACGGCGTTGGCGTCATCCCCACCGCGCCCGGCGTCGCGCCCGGCACGAACACCGTCATCGGCTCCGACACCTTCGTGCTGCCCACCGGCGTGAAGCATCCGCAGGAGTCGATGCAGTTCATGCTCTACATGGACTCGGCCGAACCGGTGCTGGCCTGGTGTCTCGGCGAGGCGAATGTGCCGCCGACCCCCGCGATGGCGAACGATGCCCGGTTCGTCAAGGGGTTTCCCTACGGCAAGGTACTCGTCGACATGGCCAAGCCGGAATTGCTGCACCCGTTCCCGGTGACACCCACCTACAGTCAGGTCATCGGCTTCCTGAATACCGCCGTCAGCAACGTCCTCAAAGGGACGATCTCGGTCGAAGCTGCGTTGGCGCAGGCGCAGCAACTTGCAGATCAGAAACAACAGGCGTTTAGCGCTACCAAGCCGGGCTGGTAGGCGCCTCTCGTCTCGCCAGCCCCAGGCCGCGAACGCTTCGGCCACTCGTTGTGTACAGTAGCTCCCGCAAAGGAGGACAGCATGGCATATCTTGCGATCAACGGCGGACCGAAGACCATCACCGAGTCCCTGGGCTCCGCCTGGCCAATCTGGGACGACACCGAGCGCCGGTTGCTCATGGAAGTGCTGGAGAGCGGCAAGTGGTGGCGGGGGGCCTACGAGGACCCGGCGCAGTCCAAAGTCGGCCAGTTCGAGACGGCCTTCACGCGCTTCCAGGATGCCAGGTATGGTGTGGCTGTCGCCAACGGCACGGTCGCCATCGAGTGCGCCCTCAAGGCGGTCGGCGTCGAGGCCGGCGATGAGGTGATCGTCCCGGCGGCGACCTTTGTCGCCTCGGCCACGGCGCCCATCCAGGTTGGCGCCGTGCCCATCTTCGTAGACATCGATCCACGCAACTACACCATCGACCCCGCCGCGGTAGAGGCGGCGATCACCCCACGCACCCGCGCGGTCGTTGCCGTCGATTATGGCGGCATGCCCTGTGACATGGATGCGCTGTTAGCCATCCAGGAACGTACCGGCGTCCAGATCGTCTCCGATTGCGCCCACGCTCACGGCTCGCAGTGGAAGGGAGTCGGTACGGGCGCCATTGGCCCCATCGGCACCTTCAGCTTCCAGGCCTTCAAACAATTGCCGACCGGCGAAGGCGGCATGGTGCTGACCAACGACGATGCCATAGCCCAGCGCGCCTATTCCTACCACCATATCGGGCGCATCCGCGGCCGGCCCTTCTACGAGCACCATGTGCCGGCCAGCAACCTGCGCATGACCGAATGGCAGGGCGCCATCGGCCTGGCCCAACTGTCGCGCCTCTTGGAGCAGACCATCACCCGCGAGCGCAATGCCACGTATCTGGCGGCCGGCCTGGAGCAGATCGAGGGTATGTCCCCTATCTACCGCGATCCTCGCGTTACACGCTGGGGCTTCTACATGTGGCACTGCAAGTTCCAGTCGGAAGGCTTCGGCGGTATCTCCCGCGACACCTTCCTGCGTGCGCTCAATGCGGAAGGGGTCTCCGTCGGCAAAGGCCACACCGAACCGCTCTATCACAACCCGGTCTTCGCCAACTGGCAGGAAAACTTCGGTCGCACCGGCTTCCCGATCCGCAACCCGTACAGCGGCAAAGGCGTCGACTACACGACAGTAAACTGCCCACAGGCCGAGCGCATCTACCGCGAGGAAGCCATCGTGCTGTCGCATCGGCTCTTCCTCGGCCCACAGTCGGACATGGATCGGATCCTGGATGCTATCCGCAAGGTCCGCACGCACGTCGACGAGTTACCACGCGGGGAGCGGTAAGCGGGCAGGGCTGTGCTGTCGTGCGCCGCAAATTGGAACGCAATGCTCCTGTCACGACCTAAACTCAAGCCACGATGAAACCCGCAGGCCCTGAGCGCGCACCATGTAGATCCCATCGTGGCTTCGCTTTAGTCATCTGTCGGTCAGTACAGATGGCTAGGGGATTTGTATGTTATACATATACATACGTACCGAACAGCGAGGGGAGATCCTGGGAGATGACCAAGCGAACCACAATTCTGGCGGATGAAGTGTTACTCATGGAAGCCCAACAGTTTGCCGCGCGAAGCGGGACGAGTTTCACCAAGCTCGTTGAGACGGCGCTACGCGAGTACATTGACGGCCATCGGCCTCCGCGTCGAATGGAATTCATCGGCATGGGAAGCAGCAGCGGGCCTGTCTTTTCTGTCGCTGATGGATGGGATGAGGAGATTCTGGCTGCTGCTGCCGACCCCATAGCGGGATGGGCGCCGGGAGCAGCCGTAAGTCGTGATGGCGTCGGCACTCGGTCCTAAGCAGGGTGCCGGTTCTCGTTGATACTAGCGCACTCTATGCTCTGGCCGATGTGAAAGCGGCGGAGCACGGTCGCGTGCGCTCGTACGTGCATTCCAGTAGCGAGCTTCTGGTCTTGCCCGTCACTGTTCTCCCTGAAGCCGACTATCTGATCTCCACCCACCTGGGATCACACATTGCCGCAGCGCTTTTGCGATCCGTCCTGTCCGGCGAGTTCCGGGTCGAAGGGCTGGGCCACGCTGATCTGGCGCGGTGTTTGGAACTCATGGAAGCCTATGCCGACACACCAATTGGACTGGTCGACGCTTCGATCGTCGCCATCGCCGAACGGCTGCACATCAACCACATTCTCACATTAGACCGGCGCCACTTTCGCATGCTTCGACCCCGGCACGTACACGCCTTTACCCTCCTGCCCTGAGAACCAGACTACATCCAGCCGCTGACGCCTAATAGCTCCTTCGTCTCCTCATCGGGATCGTCCGCGAGCAGCCTGGCGGTGAGGCCCTGTTCCGGCTTCTTGCCGTAGATCGACGGCTTCATCCAGCTCGGTCCATAGCCGAGGATCAACAGGCGGCGCAAGGAGCCGGCGGGCGTGTTCGGCATGGCGCGATGCCAGAGTGAGCCGTGGACGAAGATGCAACTGCCGGGCGGCACGCGCACCGTCACCTGGCCCGGCAGCTCGCTATACAGTTCCGCCGGCAGGTCCTCCTCGATGCGCTGGTGCGAGCCTGGCACCACGCAGAGCGGACCGTTGGCGACGGTCGCCCCATCCAGGTAGATCAGCGCCTCCATCGTCTGGGGACGTGAGAAGAAGGGCGGCAGGGGATCAGGGACCAGCCGTTGGTGGAAGTGCCAGTGCGTCTCCTGGTTCGGCTCATCGGGGTAACTGATGCGCGCCGAGAACCCACGCACCTGCACCTGCGGCCCCAGCACGGCCCGCATGACTGAAAGGACCGGCGCGAAGTTCAGCATGTCCAGAAAAGCCTGATCCTTGTCCATCAGGTGGCGCAGGAACAGGCCGCCGAAGCGGGAGGATCGGCTGATGTTGATCGAAGCTCCTAACTCGGCGGCAGCCACGCCATCCAAGGCGCAGCGCAGTTGCGCTGTTTGCTCCTCGCTGAGGAGGCGCTCCTTCACCAGGTAGCCGCGCGTCGCCAGTTGCCGAACCTCGTCCGGCGTCGCCTGCACCTCCACCGGCCGCGCTGGATCCTTCAGGTCGTGGTTGCGAATGCGGTACTGCAGCCGGTAGCCGTCCGTTGCGTTCGCCGTTGTAGCCAATTCGTTTTCCCTTCGGTTGAGCCTCGTACGTTTCCAGTCGCATGGGGGCGGATACAGTGCTCACACCCTGGCGCCCGCCTGCGCGGCGACCGCTCCCTGTCCATCAAGCAGGGGCAGGTCGTATGCCGGCAACGCCGGTCGCCGGGCTCCGAAGCGTGCCGCGAGGCTGGCGTTGCCGGGTCGCGCGAGCAGCGCGTCGATCAAGTGCTCGGCGTGGTCCAGCGATTGCGTGCGGTAGTCGTCGAGCAGCAGGCAGCTCAGCAGCACGTCGCGGTCGCCCGTTTGGAAGGCCAGCAGCTCGCGCTCCATCTTCTCGAGGCGCGGGCGCAGGACCAGGTGCATCAGTTTGGCGGGCAGCGTGCCGACCGGCAGCAGGCGGATGCCGCTTCCGTCGACCACGGCATGGCCTTCCACCACGACGTCATCGGCGATGCCTCGGATCGCGCCGTTGTTCGGCACGTTGACTTGTAGGATGTACTGCCGGTCGTTGGCGATGCCGTCCACGATGCGGACGTGTACTTCCGACCTGGAACGCTGTGGCGGAAAGACCTCTGTCACGCGCGCTGCCGGATCGTTCGCCACGCGCCGGATCTCGTCCACCCGGCGCTGCAGGCCTTCCAGGTACCTGCCCCAGCCGATCTCGCTGTCAAAGCCGCCCAGGTGGCCGTACCACTGTCGCTTGGTGGCGAGGTCGCTGTGGTAGTACCACTCGGAGAAGGTGCGCGAGGCGTCGCCGATGGGCATGCGCCCGACGCGGCGGTAGTGGTCCATGGCGGCGCGGGAAAGCTGGGAGTCGCCGTAGTCACCCCGGAAGTTCGCAAAGTAGCCGGCGGCCTTCGTCTCGATCCATTCGTCGATCAGCGGGTAGAGGTCCCGACCACGGTGGCGCAGCTCGGTGAGATAGATCCAATGGTTGACGCCCGGCGCCTCCCAGCGCAACTCCTCGTGCTCTTCCGGAGGAATGCCGAGAGCTGAGGCTAGCCGGTAGACACCCATGAAGCCATGGCAGAGGCCGACAATCTTCGTACTCGTCTCGCGCGTCATCAGGGTGCAGCCCTCGAAGACCGGGTTGCTGGACTGGATGAGCCAGGCGCGCGGACAAAGCCGCTCCATGTCGCGGGCGACGGCAAGCATGAGAGCGTACTGGTGAAAGTTGGTCTGGAGACGGACACCGCGGTAGTAGCCAAGCTCGCCGGCCAGCCGGCGTGCCGCTTCCTCCGGCGCATGGCCGCCGTGCAGCGCGGTATTGACGACGAAATCTGCGTCGCATAAGGCGCGCTCCCGGTCCATCGTCGCCTCAAAGCGCAGCTTCACCCCCAGTTCCTGCGCGTAGCGCTCGGCCAGCCGGTGGACGACAGTCAGGCGTTCCTCGTCCACGTCCATGAAGGTGACCGTGCTGCCGTGCATGCTCTCGGCGAGGCAGAGGTCACGGACCAGCGTCAGTGAGAACGTGGCGCTGCCCGCGCCGATGATGGCAAGCTTGATGGCCTTCCCCATGAGGTCTCCCCTTCCGGTCGTTGTTTACCGCGCTGCACGATAGCGCCCGGTACGCGGCCTACGCCGTTCGCGTCTGACTCGCCAGCAAGGCGTCGGTTTGCGTCTTGATCGCGCTGAGCGCATCGGCCACGGTGGCCGTCCCGGCGCGCACCTTATTAAATTCGCCGCTGTAGATCTTGCTGTAGTCCTGCCATTGCGGGATCAGCGGGATCGGCAGCACCTCGCCCTTGCTGTACGCATCCATGAAGACGTGGGCATCACGGATCGGGCTCTTCTGCACGAAGTAGTCGACCAGCGACTTCAAGTTGGTGATCGCCTGCCCCACGTCGATCAGAGCCTTCTGGTAGACCGGTCCGGTGATGAACTTGGCCAGCTCGTAGGCGTCGGCCGCGGGCTGCCCCGTCACCCCTACGGGAATCGTGAGCGCGTTCGGCTTCACCACCGTCTTGCGCACCCCCTTGGGACTCGCCGGTAACGGGGCCACGCCATAGTCGAACTCAGGGCGGGTGAACAGGGTCGCCGCCCGCCAGGCGCCATCCTCCACCATCGCCATCCGTCCGGAAAGGAAGCTATCGCCAGTACCGAGATTATCGCCGGGCCTTGGCGCCACATTGTTCTTCAAGATCAGATCGGTTTGGAACTGCAGCGCCTCCGCCGTCTCCGGAACGTTGCCGATGAAGGACTTGCGGTCGTCCGAGAGCGACTTGCCGCCGTTGGAGTAGATCCAAGTGTGCGGCTCCGGTTGGAAGCCCAGTTGGGCACTGAAACCGTAGCTGCGGTTCGGGCTGACGCCGGTGGTCACCTTGGTCGCCGCCTCCAGGAAGGCATCCCAGGTCCACTTGCCCTGCGCCTCCAGGTCGTTGGGCAGGGCCAGGCCGGCGTTCTGCCACTTCGTCTTGTTGTAGAAGAGCACGCGCGGGCTCTCCGGGCCGTTGGGGATGGCGTAATAGGCGCCATTGAACACCTGGTGGTCCTCGAGAAAGGCCCCCGGCAGAAAATCGTCAAGGTTAAACGACTTGTCGTTCTTGATGGTGGCATCAAGCCGCTGGACGATCCGCTGCTGCACGAAGTAGGGCATGTCGTAGGCATCGACCTGAGTGAGCTGTGGGGGGGTGCCCCCGCTGATGAGCGAAATGATCTTCGCGCGGTAGTCGCCGTTCTGCACGAACAGCGCCTGCACCTTGATGTCCGGGTGGGTCAGGTTGAAGTCCTTCACCCGAGCGACGGTGTTGTTGGCCTGTTCCTGGCTCACCGCCCAGAACGACCAGACGATGGTGCGGCCGCCTTTCGCCGTGGCAGGGGCGCTCTGCGTTGCGACGACCGACGCCGTGGTCGAACTGGGGCGGGAGGCAGCAGTGGAAGCCGTGGAGGCCGGCGCAGCCGTCACAGCCCCTCTGCTCTGCGCCGCGACTGTGGCGACGGTGGAGGCGCTGACCGGCGAGGTGATCGTCGCGGCGGCCTGGCCACCGCCGCAGGCGGCCAGCAATGGCAGTGCTCCGGCAGCCAGACCGACGCCGATGAGGCTTTGCAAAAGGTTGCGGCGAGAGATCGTTCCGACCCGATGAGAAGGTACTTGCACGAAAATCTCCTTTGCCTGAGGCCGCCACGGTGCGGCATTGCAAACCGAACAGAGGGCTGGCAGGACGAACGCGCGAATGGGTCGCTACTTCCTCTTTTCCCGAACTACGGCCAGCCGGAACCGAGGTGGCCAAGACGGCTGGAGACCCGCTCCGCCGCTGCCAGGACGTCGCGGATGACGCGCTCGAGACCGATTGCTTCCGCTTGCTCGGCCGGGCCGGAGACACTGATGGCGCCGACCACGGCGCCGGAGCGGTCGCACAAAGGCGCCGCGACGCAGCGCGTACCAACCCGGCGCTCGCCGTCGTCGATGGCGTAGCCGTGGGCGGCGACTTCATCCAGGGCGGCGTCCAGCGAGGAGAAATCCTGGATCGACTGCTCCGTGTACGGCCGCCAACCGCGTGCATTAACGACGGCGTGGACGGACTCCCGCGGCTGGGCGGCGAGCAATACCTTCCCTAACGCCGTGCAGTGCGCTACCGAGCGTCGGCCAATCGCGGTGTAGAAGCGGGCCACGTCGGGCCGCACCGCGTAGGCCAGGTGGAACACGTCACCGTCGTCGAGCACGGCCAGGTTGGCATTCAGGTTCAGCTCGTCGCGCAAGACGTCCAGTTCCGGCAAGGTATGGCGGTAGAGGTCCATCTGGTTCAGCGTCAGCCCTGCCAGTTCTACGAGCTTCAGGCCGAGGCGGTAGCGCCCGCTGGCCGCATCGCGGATCACATATCCCGATGCTTCCATCGTGCTCAAAAGGCGATAGGCGGTGGTGGGGTGCAAACCGAGCCGCGTGGCGATCTGCGTCAGCGCAAGATCATGCTCGGTCGGCGTGAAGAGGTTCAGGACCGTCAGGGCGCGGTCGACCGTTTGGCTGAGCGCCCGATCACGGTTCGTCCGCGTGCGGCGCTCCGGCTTGGTCCCAATCGTCGTGGCGATCTCTCCCCCTGTTGGGCAACGCAGGCGCACTAACTGCCGCGAGTATACCATATCCTGCGCTATGCGCAAGTGATACGCACTATGCGCGCTCATCGTGATGGGGTAGAATAGCGCTCGTGGCGAATGATCGGGAGGTATACCTACAGTGACGACGCACTGGCGCGGCATTTTCACCATCCCCTGTACCCCTTTTACCGATACCGGTGCACTTGACCTGGAGAGCCTGCAAAGGGAAGTAGAGTTCTGCATCGCGGCCGGCGCACATGGTCTGGTGGCACCGGTCAACGCCTCGGAGTTCTGGACGCTCTCCGACCAAGAGCGATGCACCGTTGCCGAGACGATCATCCAGGTCGCTAACGGCCGGCTGCCGGTGGTGATCGGTGTGGCCGGCGGTTCTGCTCCGGTGGCGGTGGAGTTCGCCAAACACGCTCAGGACAGCGGCGCCGACGCCGTCATCGCCATGCCACCTTACGTGCGGGTAGCCCCACCCAATGCCATCTACGACTACTTCCAGGCGCTCTCCCGCGCCGTCACCATTCCGATCTTCATCCAGAACCACGACGCCCCGGCCGGCACGCGCATGAGTCCGGAGTTTGTGGCGCGGCTGGTGCGCGAACTGGAGCACGTCGATTACGTCAAGGAGGAGACGTTCCCGGCTGGTCACGCCATCCAGGCGGAGATTGCCCTGGCCGGCCCCAAGCTGAAAGGCGTCATGGGCGGCATCGCCGGGCGGTACCTGATGGACGAGTACCGACGCGGCGCCTGCGGGACAATGCCGGCCTGCGAGGCCACCGACGTACACGTCCAGGTCTGGAACGCGCTCGACGCTGGCGACACGCGCCGGGCGCGCGACCTCTTCAACCGCCTTTTGCCCCTGCTCAACTACGAGGGCCTGCTGCCCGGCGTCTACAAGGCCATCCTCAAGCGGCGCGGTATCATTGCTTCCGACTACCTGCGCAGCCACGCCGGCAACCCGCTGGATGCCGGCGACCACGAGGAGTTGAGCGCGATCTTTGCCGATATGCACGATCTCTGGAAGCTGGCGGTGCCTCGGTGAGTATCGAGTGGGCCCGCAGTCGCGGCCCTAATTCTTAGGAGCACAGCCAAGTGAGCGCAATCTACGGTCCGCCCCCCCAAAGCGGCGCCGATCCCGAACGCAACCCCAGCCGCAGCAGCACGTTCTTCGGTGAGCGCGGCACGCCGGCCGGTTTCACTGCTCGTGCTTTCACCAAGGCGATGGGTTTCAGCCAGCAAGATCTGGCCCGGCCGATCATCGGCATCGCCCAGACCTGGTCGGAGTTCAGCAACTGCAACAACAACTTCCGGCAACTGGCGGAGGCGGTCAAGCGTGGCGTCTGGCAAGAGGGTGGCCTGCCGCTGGAGTTCCCGACGATCTCCCTGGGGGAGGTCCACACCCAGCCCACGACGATGCTCTTCCGCAACCTCATGGCGATGGACACCGAGGAGATGATCCGGGCCCAGCCGATGGATGCTGTGGTCCTGCTGGTTGGTTGCGACAAGACGACGCCGGCGGCCTTGATGGGCGCCGCCTCGGCCAACATTCCGACCATCATGGTCAGCGGCGGCCCGATGCTCAACGGTCACTACCAGGGTCAGGAACTCGGAGCCTGCACTGACTGCGGTCGCTTCACCACGGAGTTGCGCGCCGGCACGATCAGCAGCGACCAGTACAGCGCCATCGAAGACGCCATCTGCCGCTCTGCCGGTTCCTGTATGGTGATGGGCACTGCCTCGACGATGGCCAGCGTGATCGAAGGGCTGGGTATGACGCTGCCCGGCAACGCTGCCATCCCGGCGGTGGACGTGCGGCGCATGCAACTGGCGGAACAGAGTGGCCGCCAGGCGGTGCGGCTGGCTCGCTCGGGGCTGCGGCCTTCCGACATCCTCACCGACGCCGCCTTCGAAAACGCTATCCGCGTCTGCATGGCCATAGGTGGCTCGACCAACGCCGTCATCCACCTGATCGCCATTGCCGGACGGCTGGGCATGCGGCTGCCGCTGGAACGCTTCGACCAGCTCTCGCGGCAGACGCCCTGGATCGTCAACCTCAAGCCCTCCGGCCAGTACCAGATGGAAGAGCTGTTCGACGCCGGCGGCATCCCGGCGGTGATGAAGGAGTTGGCGCCGCTGCTGCGGCATGAGGCACTGACGGTCACTGGCGAGACGGTGGGTGAGCGGCTGGCTGCCTACCGCCCCACCTGGCGGCGCGACGTGATCGCCTCCCTGGAGGAGCCTCTGGGCAAGGAAGGCGGAACCGTCGTGCTGCGCGGCAACCTCTGCCCGGACGGCGCTGTGCTAAAACAATCGGCGGCCTCAAAGGAGTTGCTGGTCCATCGTGGTCGCGCTGTCGTCTTCCACTCCATCCCGGACCTGCGTGCGCGCATTGATGACCCGGACCTTGTTGTGACGGCGGACGACGTGCTGGTGCTGCAGAACGCCGGGCCGGTGGGGGCGCCGGGCATGCCGGAGGTGGGCTTCATGCCGATCCCAGCCAAGCTGTTGCGGCAGGGGGTGCGCGACATGGTGCGGCTCTCCGATGCCCGCATGAGCGGCACCTCCTACGGCACGATCGTGTTGCACATCGCCCCGGAGAGCGCCATTGGCGGCCCCCTGGCCCTGGTGCAGGATGGCGACATGATCGCTCTGGACGTACCCAGCCGGACGCTCACCCTGGAGGTCCCCGACGACGAGTTAGCACGCCGCCGCGCCGCCTGGCAGCGAGCGCCACTGCAGTACGAGCGCGGCTACCGCCAGCTTTATCAGCAGCATGTACTGCAAGCCCCGGAAGGCTGCGACTTCGACTTCTTGCGGCTGCCGGTAGGTG
Source organism: Chloroflexota bacterium (assembly GCA_036734945.1). Classification (GTDB taxonomy): domain Bacteria; phylum Chloroflexota; class UBA4733; order UBA4733; family UBA4733; genus UBA4733. Next base: position 94,751 of record DAIMXP010000003.1, on the reverse strand, counting down.
GATCGCTAGGGAGTTGAGGCGGGCACAGACTTGCCGAAAGTCGTTGAAGGATGGATGCGATGAGGCCAGTACCGCGCTGCGTTGGCTGAGAGATCCTCTAGCAACCCAGGTAATTTGACGAAAGGGAGAAACCTGGGTAAAGTCTAGACAGTCTGGACTGAACGGAGAAAGTGAGGGACGCAATGCCCTGGCAAGTTCAGGAAGCAAAACAGCGATTCAGCGCGCTGGTTCGGCAAGCGGTGGATGAGGGGCCGCAAATGGTCACGCGGCATGGTGAGGAGGTGGTCGTCGTGCTCTCCGCGCGGGAGTACAACCGTCTACGAGGGAATCTGCCGGACTTCAAGGAATTCCTGACGACGGGGCCTGACCTCGACTCGCTCGACCTTCAGCGTGACTCTGCTATGCCTCGGGACGTTGCGTTATGAGCTGTCTGCTGGATACCAACGTCGTCTCGGAAGTGCGCAAGCCCGTGCAGAATGCCGGCGTCAGGCAATGGTTTGCCGCGGTGCGAGCCGAGGAGCTATTCCTCAGCGTCCTCGTCGTCGGTGAAGTTCGGCGCGGCATGGAACGGCTACGGCGGCGCGATCCGGCGCAGGCAGCCGTGTACGAGGCGTGGCTCGGGACGCTGCACCGGGACTACGCCGATCGTACACTACCAATCACGAAGGAGATTGCCGAAGAGTGGGGGCGTCTCAACGCTATTGATCCGCTCCCGGTCATTGATGCTTTACTGGCCGCAACGGCGCTCGTCTATGGGCTGACGCTCGTGACGCGCAACACTGCCGACTTCGCTCGGACGGGCGTCCGGCTGCTCAACCCGTTTACGCCGACACCGTAAGTGGATTGCAAGCGGATAGGGCGCCGGCTATAACCATGTACAGCGGCGTCGAGGCGCGCAGTTTGCCGTATCCCGCGTACACTACTTTGCGCACATGCAGGTCGTCATGCCGGTGCTCTAAGCGGCCGGCGGCATAGTTCGCTCGGTCCGCCGGCAAAGGGAGTATGCTCGGTGAATGCAGCGCCAAATGCGGGAGCCGGGGTCGCCGCACAGGTCGACATCAATGGCGTGGTTTCCCGCCGCGGCGATGCCGCTGCGAACGGCGACCTGAATCGTCTCTCGCCTGAAGACCGTCCGGTCCATCAGTGGTATCGTTTCGTCCTATCCTATCCTCCCCATCTTGTGCGCACGTACCTGGAACGTTTCGGTCTCACCGCCAAGGATTGTGTTCTGGACCCATTTTGCGGCGCCGGTACCACGGTCATCGAGTGCAAAAAGCAGGGGATTCCCAGCGTTGGCGTCGAAGCCAACCCGATGGCCCACTTTGCCAGTCGGACCAAGGTGGATTGGACTCCAGACCCGGACGGCTTGCGCCGTCACGCCGCCGTTGTGGCCGGGGCAGCACTCCGAACCTTGCAGCAAGGTGGCATTGACGATCAGGCCACGTTTGGCGCAGCGGCCGTTGTTGCTGCGGCGCTACAAACGTTGTCTCCGGACCTCAGCGACCTCCTCCTGACCGACTCCATGACGTGCGGCAGGTCGGCGGCGGGGATGCCGATGCGGGCGTCCTGCATGGTAATGACTGCCCAATCGTTGTTGTCCCTTTGCTCAAGGCTGAGGGAGACGTTGATGGGAGCGTCGTTAGGGCTGTACTTGACAGCGTTATTCAGCAGGTTGTGCAGGAGGCGCTCCAGACGATCGGCGTCCCACGACCCGACAATGGCCTGCGGATCGGCCAGCAACAGAATGCGGTCGTGATCGTGATCTGGTTGCGCCGCGGCGATGGCGCGTTGCGTGATGCGAACGAGGTCGGTCGGTTGCCGCTGCAGGACCATCTCCTCACCCATGCGGAGCCGGCCGAGGTCCAGCAATTCCTGGATCAGGAAGGCCATCTGGCGGACCGACTCGTCGATCTGGATCAGCCCATTGAGCAAGAAGGGGTCGACCGAGCCGGCATCGCGCTCCAGGCGGCGGCGCAAGAGTTGCTCATAGCCTTTGATCGCCGTCAGTGGATTGTTGAGGTCGTGCGCTGCGGCCGTCAGAAACTCGTCTTTCCGCCGCTCCAGGTCTTTGTGGTCGTCGTCGCGGCGTTGGCGCGCTGTGATATCACGCACGATGGAGAACGCCAGCACCTCGCCGTTCAGTCGCGTGAGGAAACTGGTGGACACTTCCACGGTTCGCGCGGCGCCGGCAGAGAGGCCGTAGAGTCGGAGATAGGCGGGATTGGCGTCCACGACGATGCCGGCGGCGTTGCTCAGCACCCTTGCTTCCGGTGACACCTCCCACACTGCGTGGAATTCGGCATCGCCAAGTGCGGCAGCCGTCGACCGCCGGACCATGGCGCCGTCTTCACCGCTGCTGGGGCGGGGCAACGCGCGCCGCGGCTGGAGAAAGCCGTCATCCGGAATACGCAACATCGCCATCGCTGCCGGTCTTCCTTGCCGATCCTCCCGGCAGTGCCGGTTGCCTTCTGCCGCTGCAGGAGCATACCGGTGTCACCCATGCCGAAGGATGCATGTGGGCAGATGATAGCGTCTGCCAGTTGGTACGGCAAACGACGGCGGCATGCTACGCTCCTGGCGTCAGGGAGACCGCCTGTACGCGGCTGCGTCGTGCGTAGGGGAATGAAGGGCGGGAATCGATGGGCCTGGACAGTGACGGCCTGCTGATCCCGCTGGCAACGGGCGTGCCCAACCTGGATCGCGTGCTCGGCGGCGGGTTGCCGCGCGGCGCGCTGGTGCTGGTGCTGGGTCCGCCGGGCAGCGGCAAGACGATTCTCTCCGGCCAGATCGCTTTTGCCGGCGCTCGCCGGGGTCGCCGCGCGCTGCTCCTCACTGCGCTGTCCGAGCCGACGAATAAGCTGGTGGCGCACCTGCGGAGCTACACCTTCTTCGCCGAGGAACTCCTGGGCGCCGTCGTGCAGGTCATTAGCTTGCAGGACGCCCTGGGGCGGGGGCTACCGACGACCCAGCACGCCATCATTGATGAGGTGCGCCGCTCGCGGGCGGAGATCGTCGTGATCGACGGCTTTCGCGGCATCCGCGCCAGCCAGGATCAACCGGCGCGCGAGTTCCTGTACGACATCGGGACAACCCTGGGTTTGCAAGGTGCGACGACCGTCATCACCAGCGAAGCGGACCCGCGCGACCCGGCGTTCTTTCCAGAAGCCACGACCGCCGACGTCATCATCGGCCTCTACTTCGATCTTGTCGGCGTCCGGCAACGGCGGGGCCTGGAGGTGGTGAAGATGCGCGGCTCGGCGCCTCTGCCGGGCCGGCACGGTCTGACCCTCAGCTCGTCGGGAGCCACCGTGTACGCGCGGCTGGAGGCCCGTGTCCTGGAAGCCTCGCTCCAGGCGGGGTCATTGCTCAGTCTCGGTGGGCCGGCCAGCGCTGCCGAACTGACCGGCACGGTTCCTCCCTCGACAGAGCGAGCGGCCTTTGGGTTGGTGGAGCTGGATACCCTGCTCGGTGGTGGTCTGACCCGGCGGACCAGCACCATCGTGGCCGGCAGTCTCGGTGCAGGCAAGACGCTCCTCGGCGTTCACTTCGCGCTGGCCGGCATTCAGGCTGGCGAGGGCGTCGTCTACCTCGGCTTCCGGGAGACGGCGGAGCAACTGCAGCAGAAGGCTGATTCATTCGCGCTGGGGGGGCAATGGCGAGCGGCCTTAGAACCGGACGGCGGGCTGACCTTCCTGCGCTGGGAGCCAGTGGACCTGGATGCCGATATCGTGGCCGATCGCCTGCTGGACGCGCTGGATCGAACAGGCGCGACACGCCTGCTGGTGGACAGTATCGCCGAGTTGGAACGTGCAGTGCGGCAGACCAGCGGCCCTGATCGCGTGTCGAACTACATGGCCGCCCTGCTGGCAACCTTACGCGCTCGCGGCGTGACGATGGTCGGCCTCTGGGAAGCGCCGAAACTTCTTGCGCCCGAACTGGACTTTACCGCCGATCCGGCGTCAGTTCTGGCCGAGAATGTGCTACTTATGCAACAGCTTAAATATCGTGGTGCGTTGCGACGGGTGCTCTCAGTGGTAAAAACACGCTTTTCTGCGCATGACCCGGCGTTGCGGGAGTTTCGTATTGTGCCGCCGGATGGGATCCGGGTGCTGGGGCGTTTTGATACGGGCGTTGATGTGTTGGTAGGCATCGCCGAGCAGCAGGCGGGCCTGGTGGCGGACATGTCGGGAGAACCGCCGGCCGGCGCAAAGGGCACAGCTACAAGCGAGGGCTAACTGTGGCAACAATCCTCGTTGCGGATGATGAGCGCGCCATCCGCTTGCTGCTGGAAATGATCCTCACGGACGCGGGGCACCGCGTGCTGTTCGCGGCCGACGGCCTTCAGGCGCTGGAGCGCAGCGAACGGGAGCGGCCAGACCTCGTCATCGCCGATGTCATGATGCCGGTGCTAGATGGAGCCACCCTCTGCCGCAGACTCAAAGCCGGCCCGCTGACTGCCAGCATCCCCGTGATCCTGATGAGCGCCGCCGCCGAGGCGACGGCCCATGCTGCCGGCGCCGATGCGTTTTTGCGCAAGCCCTTTGACGTGACCGAATTGGAGTTACTCGTCCATCACTTCCTCTCGACGCGCACCAACGACGATGCGGCGGGTTGCTAAGGCCACGCTGTCAATTGTCCCAGCGCGGTTGCATCTCCGGTGGTGTACCATAGCCCGAACCGTGAGGTCCACACGCATAGGAGGTACTGCTTTGACAGCCGAAGTGACACAGGTTGATGCTGCACCGGCGGCCGCTCGCCGCATGGCCGAAGCTGCTGACCGGTTCCTGGAGGCGCTCTCCACGGAGCAACGGGCCGTGGCGCAATTCCCCTTTACCGGTGACGAGCGCTACGTCTGGAACTACACGCCGGTGCTGCGCAACGGGCTGCGCTTGAAAGATATGACGGTCGGCCAGCGGGGGGCTGCGCTGGCGCTGCTCGCCAGTGGCTTAAGCGCTCGTGGCGCCCAGCAAGCGCAGCAGATCATCGCTCTGGAGCCAATATTGAAGGAGGCTGAGGAACTGGAAGGCGTCACGAACACGTGGCGGCGTGACCCAGAACTGTACTACTTCAGCATCTTCGGTGAGCCGGGTGGCGCGGCGCCCTGGGCTTGGCGCGCCGGCGGGCACCATCTGGGCATCCACTTCACCGTTGTCGGTGGCGAACTTGTCGCGCCGACGCCGCTCTTCTTCGGCTCCAACCCGGCGGAGGTGCGCCACGGCCCGTCGACCGGCCTGCGCGTGCTGGCCGCCGAAGAGGATATGGCGCGGGTGCTGCTCGGCAGCCTGGAGCCGGCGCAGCGCGCTGTCGCCATCGTCGATCCTGTGGCGCCCAGCGACATCCTCACCAAGAACTATCGCCAACTTGAACTCAATCTGCCGCCAAACGGCATTCGTTACGCCGCGCTCTCCGGTGAGCAGCGCGAGCACCTGGCGCGTCTGGTTCGCCACTACGTCGAGCGCGCCGCCGACGACCTCTCCGGCAACGCCTGGCAGCGAATCGCCCACGCCGGCCTGGAAGCCGTGACCTTCGCCTGGGCCGGACCGGAGGAGCGCGGTCAAGGCCATTATTACGCCATCAAAGGTACAACGTTCCTGGTCGAATACGACAATACCCAGAACGGCGCCAACCACGTCCACTCCGTCTGGCGCGACGCCGCCAACGATTGGGGCGAGGATCTGCTGGCCACACACTACGCGGCGGCGCACGGTCACTAGAGGTCGTGACGTTTCCAGCGGTGCGACTTGACCCTGATTCCTGCTCGCTTGCCTGGTAGCATTGGGAGCAAACACGTAGAGCTTCGCGGCGGAGGGAGTGAGGCAGTATGGTGACGACGCTCGCACCAACCAGGCGCTACAGCATCGACGATCTCGCTGATTTTCCAGACGACGGCAAACTGCGGGAGTTGGTCGACGGGCGGATCGTGGAGTGGGATGTGACATCGCGACGGCACGGCCTCCTGGAAGCTGAGTTGAGCCGAGTCATGGCCAACTTTGTCCGGGAGCACCGCCTCGGAAGCGTCGCCAACGGTGAGGTCATGGTGCGCATCCTGGGCAGCCGACACGACGCGCGAGGCAGCGATATAGAGTTTACTCGGCGTGGCAGGCTAGCCGGGGATGACCTTGATGCTCCCGCCGTGCTGACAGTACCTGATCTGGTCGTGGAGGTGATTTCTCCCAACGACCGAGCGGACCGAGTTCTGGATAAGGTTCACGACTGGATGCGGACCGGTGTGCGCATACTTTGGTATGTCGACCCAGAGACCGGTCTGACCACGGTCTACGAGGGAGATCACGTCCGCCAGGTCGCAGCCGACGAGGCGCTCGATGGCGGCGACGTGCTGCCGGGTTTGACATTGCGCATGCGGGATTTGCTGCGGGCGATTGCCGCGGATCAGGAGTAGGGGGCCAGCGGCCCCGGCGACTGAAGTCGCGGCTACGAACGAGCGAAGTGGGTGCCCTCTGGGCCCTTCGCGGGCTAACGGAGTCCGCGCAGGCGGACTTGGCCTCCTGTAGCCGCGACTTCAGTCGCCGGGAACGGCGTGTCGCCTTACCGCTGCCCCCGCTGCCGCTCGTACTCCGCCCGTATCGCCTCCGTTGGCGGGTAGTTGCCCAGCAGCGGCGCACCCGCTCGCACCCGCTCGCGGATGAACACTTCCAGTTGATCGTGCGGCAGCGCGTAGGCGACTGCTTCTGCTATCAGGGCTTCCGGTATCACCACCACGCCGTCGGGATCGCCGGCGAGGTAGTCGCCAGGGCGTACTGCCGCACCGGCGCAACTGACGATGCCGTCCAGCTCCACGGCGGAGACGGCGCGACTCACTGCGGCAGCGTGTACATGGCGCACGTAAGTGGGGAGATTCAGTTCTTTGATCTGCCAGACGTCGCGCAGGCCGCCATCGACCACCAGACCGGCAGCGCCGCGCGCCTCAAGGCGGGCGCTCATAATGTCGCCGAAGATGCCGCCCTCGCTACTGCCGTGCGCGTCGACCACCAGCACCTCGCCGGCGCCGATGTGATCGATCGCCTTGCGGTGGGGGTTCTCCTCCCGGTTCGGGAAGAGGTCGGCCAGGTCCGGACGGACCGGCACAAAGCGCACAGTGCGCGCCCGCCCGACCAGGCGCAGGTCCTCACGCAGGCAGGTCAGGCCGCGTATGAAGACGTGCTGGTAGCCCTTGCCGAACAGCCAGTGGGTGATGGTGGCCACTGAGCACTGGCGCAGTTGCGCAATGAGGGGGTCGCTGGAAGTCATCCTGGCTCCTTATGTGTAGGTCGCTGTCACTCCGCCGCGAACAGTTCAGTGCCTGGTCGCAGGTGCTTGCGGACTCCTTCTTCGTTGATCTCCAGGCCGATGCCCGGCTTGTCTGTGAGCACCACGGCGCCATTCTGGATGACCGGTTGCTCTGCTATCACCAGGTCGTGCCAGTGCGGACGGTCGACCCAGTGCCACTCCAGCACCTGGAAGTTGGGGATGCTGGCGCAGACGTGGGCGCTGGCCATAGTACCGAGCGGACCGCAGACGTTGTGGGGCGAGAGCGGGATGTAGTAGGTCTCCGCCATGGCAGCGATCTTGCGACACTCGGAGAGGCCGCCGCACTTCGGGATATCCGGCATGATGATGTCGACAGCCTGCTGCTCCAGCAGGTCGCGGAAGCCCCAGCGCAGGTAGAGGTTCTCTCCGGCGCAGATGGGCACGGGGGAGTTGCGTTTGACCTCGCGCATGGCCGCCACATTCTCCGGCGGCACCGGCTCCTCCAGCCACAGCAGGTTGAACGGCGCCATGGCCTGGGCCACCCGGATGCCGCTCTGCGTGTCGTAGCGCCCGTGCATGTCGATCGCCAGCTCGATATCGGGGCCGACGGCCTCGCGCACGGCTGCGACGCGCTCCACCATCTGGGCGACTTCGCCCGGCGGCGCCGACCAGTTCCAGCGGTCGAGGCGGTAGCGGCTCCTGGCATCATCGACGTCGAACTTCAGCGCGCCGAAGCCAAGGGCGACCACCTCCTTGGCGCGCTGGGCGTAGGAGGCGGGTGATTCGTCCCGCCCGGCGTGGCTGTCGCAATAGAGGCGGATGCGGTCGCGGAACTTGCCGCCGAGCAACTGGTAGATGGGCAAGCCCAGCGCCTTGCCGGTCAGGTCCCAGAGGGCGATCTCGATGCCGGTCATCGCCGTCACCATGTTGCCGGCCAGCGCGCCGTCGAAGACGTGGGCGCGGCGCATCTTCTTCCAGAGCATGTCGACATTGAGCGGGTTCTCGCCGATCACCAGTTGCTTCAAGTCGCGGATCAGCGCCGGACAGCCGGCGCCGCCGTGGATGCACTCGCCCGTCCCGGTCAGTCCCTCATCAGTGTAGATGCGCACGTAGGTCGAGTAGCCGTGGCCGTAGACCTCGGCAGTGCGGATATCGGTGACTTTCATGCTCTTACCGTCTCCAGGTTGCTACCAGATCCAGTCAAGACGCCGCTATCCTCGTAGAGCAGGTCCATTGACACTGTCAAGGGGACGCTCGCCAGGACGATGTCCTCGCCAGGAGCGTGGGCGGTGCGGCGCCACGCCTGGGACTCTTCCCGTCGCCATACCTCGACTTCACGCTGTCGGGATTCGATGAGGACGTACTCGCGGAGGCTGGCGATCTGCTTGTACCCGTCAAACTTGTCGCCCCGGTCGTGCCGCGCCGTTGAGAAAGACAGCACTTCGATCACGAGCAGCGGATGATCGATCCAGACCTGCTCGGGTCGAATGTCGCTGGGGTCACAGGTCACGGTGGCATCAGCATAGACATAATCTTCCACTGACTGGCGGATCTTTATATCTGAGTTGAGTACGCGGCAGCCACTGCCCCGGACGGCTACGCGCAATAGGGAGCAGATGTTGCCGGCAATGATGCTGTGCGCTTGCGTGCCGCCCGCCATCGCGTAGACCTGGCCGTCATGGTATTCGTGCTTGACGGTGCTGTGCTCTTCCATGTCGAGGTACTGCTCGACGGTCCAGATCGGGCCCTCCTGGGCTTGGGCGACCATGGCGACTCCCTTCTCTGCTGCGTCAGTGTACGTCACTGCCGCCGTGGGCGGACGAGCAGATAGGGTTGGTTTGCCAGGTCAGTGTCGAAGCCTGGTGACAGCGTGGTGGCGCCGTCGGCCATCTGGAACTCGACGTAATAGAGCAAGGGATAAGGCGACTGCGTGTAGTCGCCGGGAATCTCGCTGACAAAGCGGGTTGCGTTGCCGTTCTCCTGTTCTTCCATAGCTATGGTGACGAAGCGCTCGGCCTGGTTGGCGTGCCGGTAGTGCAGCCAGGCTGCTGCCGGACGCTCGTCACTGGCCGCGACTGTGACCACAATGCTGAGCGGGCCTCCGGGAAGGAAGTTCTCCGGCGGCTGATGCTCAGCCGCCACCGAGGGACGCTGTGCCAGCAGCGCGGCGCTGAACGTGATCGCTGGCTGGTGCAGATCGCCGCTCTGCTGGGGGACCACGGTGTTTGCCCGGTCCAGCGCAGCCTTCATGTCCTCAATGTCACCGTCGATTGCCGCCAGGCGGTCCGCCCAGTGGCCACGCAACTGCTGCTCTGGTCCAAAGGTGAGGTCCGGCTTGTAGGCGTCCTGCGTCAGCGCGACCACGTCCGCCCAGGCGGCGCGAGCGCGGTTGTACTGTGCGAGCGCTTCCCGGAGCGCCGCGCTGTCGCCGGTGCGCCGGAACAAGGTGTAGCCGATGGCTGCCCACAGCTTGGCAGCGAAGAAGCGGCCGAGGCCAACCTCGACGTGGATGTCGATCACCCAGCGGCGGAACACCGGCGCCGGGGGGTTGCTGCTTATGCTTTCGGCCGCCAGCAGGTGTGTCGTGGCTGAGCCGGCCAGATCATTCAGCCAGCGGGCAACTTCCGCCGGTGAGTAACGACCGCTGGGCCGTTCGCTGAGGAGTTCGTCCACATACTCCTCTACGCTGGAAAAGAGCTCTGGATCGAGTGCGCTCACGGTGCCGAAGCGCCTTGGCACAGCCGTATCGCGGTAGGGGTGGGGCCGTGCCTCGTCGACGATCGGCATGTTGGTGTAGAGGTCGGGCCAGTACACGTTGTTAGCGGCAGACGGGTGATGGGCGGTCGTCACCAGTGGCAGGATGCGGCTGGCGCTCGCCAGCGCCGCTTCCAGGGAGGTTGCGGCGGGCCCAAATTCGCGGCGGAGTTGCCGGCGCCAAGTCTCGGGGTCCGCGTCAGGGTTGTAGAGCAGGCGGCCCCACAGGCGGTAGGTGTAGCGGTACTTCTCCCAGGAGGCGCTGTCGCCATCGGGTCGCAGCGTGGCGTCCAGGTAGGGGTCGCGGCCGTCCGCCAGGCCGGAGCCGCGCCGGCCGGAGAAGGAGAGCGGCTCAAAGAGGTCGACACCCTGGCTGCCGCTGAAGCTGAAGGCGCGACTGTAGGCGGCGCCCGTCAGCGGGTCGCCCCAGAGCAGCAGGCGGTTCGTGCCCGGCCAGACGCGCCAGAGGATGCCGTAGGGGCGATCCTCCGTCAGCAGGTCGGCGTAGCCGTAGCGGGTGAAGCGGCGGGAGCCGGCGCTGAAGGCCATCAGCGTCGCGTGCTGGCCGGTGGCCGGTCCGGGCTGCTCCACGGCGCGAATATCCGCCTGGTGGTAGGGCAGGCCCATGTGTTCCGCCCAGAACTTGGGGGAAATGACGACTGGTTGCTGCGTCTCCAACGCCACGTCGATCATGCCCTGGTCGATGCCTTTAGCGTGCATGTCGATCTCCATGCGCCGCCCGCAGTTGGCCACAGCAGAGAAGAGGGTGCGCCAGAAACCGTAACTCCCTTCCGGGATGCCGCTCTCGCCGTGGACGCGGAAGGTCAGGCCGTCAATATCGGGGCACGTTTGCAGCAGTTTGGCCAGGGCGTCCCGGCAGTACTCGGCGTGGTTCTCGGCCGTGAGTCCGCTCATGGGGTGGTTGACATCTGGACTATCCTGAAAGACATAGACATGCGCCCAGAGGCCAAGCTGGAACTGCAGCCCGTGCCGTTTCGTTTCCGCGGCGATGAAGCGCAGCGTCTCCAGGTTGCGATCACGCTCCTCGTCCGTAATGCCCACGGCGTACACGTCGTAGCCGGGTACGGAGAGGAGGAAAGGATAGGGGAAGTAGAAGTAGGAGTCGAGCATATTACGGGCAAAGTCGAAGCCGATACCCAGCGCCAGGTGGAAGCGGTTGAAGCGCTGGGTGGCCAGCATGGCGAGGTATTCCGCCCAGAAGCGGCGGTCGTGGTACCAGCCCAGGTCCTCAATGTCGCTGGTGAAGAGGCGCATCATGCTGCGAATCTCGTTCGCCGGGCGCTCGGTGACCGCCAGTGTCTCGAAGACTGCATGGAGGGCAGCTTCGCCGCTTTCGGCATAGGCGGCGCGGTCGGCCAGTTCCAGCACGGCGTAGGTGAGGCCCCTGGCGTCGCTGCCGGTGGCGAGCAGCGTGGGCTGGCCGTCGATGGTCGTCGGGGCGATGGCGAGCGCTTCCGGCGCATCGGCCAGTTGCAGGCCGGCCGCCGAGAGCCCCTGCCTCCCAGGAGCAGACTGGCCACCGGTAATCAGGATGCGTTGACCGCCGCCGCTCCCGCTGAGGCTTCCCGGCCGTTGGACAGCGATGCCGAGGGCCGTCAGCGCTTGAGCGAGTTGGTCGGCCGCACAGGCAACCGACTCCGTCGCGGCAGCCGGATCGTCGGCATCCAACACGATGAACACAGTTGTGGTCGCCATCACGTTCATCTCCTATCACGCCCTTCGCGGCGGTTGCAACCATGTGTTTGCGCCGTGCGGGCGGTGCTCAGACCGGAACGGCCTCTCACCTCGTCGCCGCCTATTTGTAGGGCAAGGGCGAGCTTGTCCCCTCAGTCCGGCTGGAACGTTGTCGTCAGTGTCTGCGTCTGTCCTGTCTCGGCGGAGCGGTAGGCCGATTCGAACACGTCGATGACGTGGCGCGCTTGCTCGGCGGTCACCGGTGAGGGCTTGTCCTCGCGGATCCAATCGACCAACTGCATGATGTCCTCGTAGACGTGGGCCTCCTGCATGCCGCGGTGGGGTCCGACAACATGCGGCAAGAGCCAGGTCTGCTGCTGGCCGCGCGGGGCCCGATCGACAGTTTCTCGACCGGGATAGTCGAACGACTGCCCGTTGAGTTTGCCGCCGACGATGGAGCCGCCGGTGCCGAAATAGCTGCCGGAGAAGCCTTCCGTGAGGCGGCCGGCGGCGACGCCGTAGACCAGGGAGAACACGCTGGAACCAAAGTCCAGCAGCATCAGCGTGTTGTCGTCGGCGTCGCAGGGCACCATCTTGCCCCGGAACTCGCGCTCGGTGATGCGCACGCCGGACATCGCAGTGACCCGCTTCGCCGGTCCCAGCACGGTTGTCAGTTCGTGCAGCGAGTACACCGTCATGTCGTAGAGCGGGCCGCCGCCGGGCTTGCGGAAGTACCAGGAGGGGTCGATGTTGGAGAGCGGGTCATCGCCCTGGCGTACACCCTCCTTTTCGTGGTAGGTGCCGAAGGCGGCGCCGCAGGCCGCCCAGCAGAGCGTGCCGATGGCGCCTTCAGCGATCAACCGCCTGATCTGCTGGATCTGGGGGCGCAGCACCTGGCCCGGTGAGGCCACGATCTTCAGCCCCTTGCTGCGCGCCGTGTCGATCAGGTCGGTGGCCTCGGCAACCGTGGTGGTCATCGTCTTATTAAAGTGCAGGTGTTTGCCGGCAGCCAGTGCCTGGCGGCCCTGCTCGTAGTGCAGGCCGATCGGCGAAGCGATGCTGACGGCGTCGACGTTGCCCTCGGCCAGCAGGTCCGCATAGTCGGTGAAGGCGCGTTCGATGCCGAAGCGGGCGGCGGCGGCGTCGGCGCGTCCCGGCACGGGGTCGCAGACGGCGGCCAGACGCACGCGGTCCTGGACATCCGGCTGGCTGAGGTGCGGCAGGATGCCGCGCACGGCGATGCTGCCGGCGCCCACGACGCCGAGGCGAACGATGTCGGTCATGTGTTGTTCTCCTTCTCTCCTACGAATTGCCGGAGGTAGCGGCAAGATTGTATCAGGGCGCGCTGGCGGACGACGTGAGAACCCAAGTTTAGAGTGCGCCGCAAAGTTTTGCGTAGCGAGGGGGTGGTATTTGTAAACCGAAGTACAGGGCCGCGACTGCGGTCTGCGGCCAAGGACGGGGGGCGACTGCGGTCGCGTTTTGCGTCAGGCGTCATCGCGCGAGCGACCGCAGTCGCCCTCGTGACTTGGCCGCAGACCGCAGTCGCGGCCCTGTAGACTTGCCTGCAAAACGTTGCGGCGTACTCCCCATGCTGGGGACTGTTTACCAAACCAACGATAGGGGCTATAATCCCAACGGAAATGCAGGAATCAGGATGGAGTGGATGATGGTTGCGGTCGACACGGTAGATCAGCCCACTGAACGCGATGAACTTCGCTTGCAGCCTGGCCCGTGCTGGGATTCCTTTGAGCAGTTTCGGCTGCAGGGTGTACAGCAACTCCAACAGCAGCTTGGCGAAGATCAAGTCGGCCGGCTCACGGTAAAGGGACAGCAGTACGTCATTGTGCGAGGCACAACCTTTTCTCGCCTGTACGGCCTTGCGCTGGATGCACGGCGGCTCGGTTGGGGCCTACGCCTGATCCGCCAGGCTGTGCGACTCCTGGTGGATACGCATGGATCGACACCGGCCATTGAGCATATGCACGATCTCGTCTGCGCACTCCCGATCATTCAAGATGCGTCTGTAGCGCCGGAACCGGTCTTAGTTTTCGATGAACATGAACGTGCCGATGAGCCCGAGGTGGGCGAAGGACCCGCCGAATTTGAGCTCGATGCCCGGAAGGTGAAACGTCCCGCCTTCAGCCTGAACAAATAACCCATGCCAGGGGGTATTGACGTCGCGGACCTGGCCCGACGGCTCGCTCCGTTATCGCATGGGACAGCAGCGCTGGACATCATTCGGGAGGCGCTTGGTCAAGTTGAGAAGCGGCAACGCCAGGAGTTTCTCAACGATCATTTGCTCTGTGCGCCGATCCGGTACGAGGCGGTTTGTGCCCGTATGGCCACTCCGCCTGAGCCCTTCCATGTACTGCAAGGCGACGTCATTCGTACCGATGCTGCCTATATTCTGGGCAGCCGCCAGATCGGCGGGCCCAGCTACGTCGTCGCGACATCTACGTGCGATGTGGTTCCCGGGAGACGGAAAACGGCGCTTCTCCTCCGCGTTGAGCCGCGCCGCCTGACTGCCACGGTTGGCCGCGATCAACTGCGCAACGACCTGGCCAACCTCATCGCCTTCAAGACCAGCCGCTACTTCTATTTGCCGCCGCTGCCCGACGACGACGCGGACGTGCTCTTCAACGTCGTGCTTGTCGACCCGTTCGCGCAATGCAGCAACCAGATGCTCGCCCTCACCGAGCGGCGAGCTTCGATGACGGTATTGGGGTGGCGCCTCTTCGGCGCCGTCTTACGAAGCATCCAGGTTCGGGAAGCAGCGGAGGAGGTTGCGATTCGGACGGTATAGCGCGTCGGGTCGCACATGGCTATGGACCCGGCATTGACCTCACGCCTCCGGGATTCACTGAGGGCGTAACTGCGGAGCGTTGTACGCGGCGCTCGGACGCACGAGATCGGTCATGCCCCGGCGCGTTTTTCTCCCACGAACTGCCGGAGGTAGCGGCAAGATTGTGTCAACGCGCGCTGGCGGTCGGCCAGGCTGCCTTCATATGCCCGATCTTCCACTTCCACGCACACCGCGCCATGGTAGCCGACATCAGTCAAAGCGGCAAAGAAGGCGCCCCAGCGCACTTCCCCCAGGCCAGGGAGCTTGGGTGTATGGAAACGCAAGGGGAAGGCCATGTTGCCCTCCGCATTCAAGGCGTTGCGGTTGAGCCGGGCGTCCTTGGCGTGGACGTGGTGCAGCCGCTCAGCAAAGTCGTAGATCGGCTGTACCTCATCCATCATCTGCCAGATCATGTGCGACGGGTCGTAGTTGAGACCGAAGGTGCTGGCGGGAATGTCCGCGAACATGCGTCGCCAGATGGCCGGGCTGGTGGCCAGGTTCTGTCCTCCCGGCCACTCGTCCTGCGTGAAGAGCATCGGGCAGTTCTCGATGCCGATCTTGACACCGCGCTCGGCGGCGTACTTGACCAGCGGCGGCCAAACCTCCAGAAAGGCCGGCCAGTTGGCATCGACAGTGGCATGCTGATCCCGACCCACAAAGGTATTGACGTTCTGCAAGCCGAGTTGCTGCGCTGCGTCGATTACCGCCCGGATGTGGTTGACATATACCTGGCGTTCGGCACGGTCCGGCGTGAGCGGGTTCGGGTAATAGCCAAGGGCGGAGATTGCCACACCGTGCTGCTGGATCAGGTCGTGTACCTGTGCCGCTTGCGCCGGCCCGAAGTCGGTGACATCAATGTGGGTGACACCGGCGTAGCGGCGCTCCGCCTGGCCACGCGGCCAGCACATCACTTCCACGCAGTCATAGTCTGCCTGCGCGGCGAACGCCAGCACCTCCGCCAGCGAGAGGTCAGGCAGAATGGCGCTGGCGAAACCGAGTGTGAGCATGGAGACTCCTTTCAAGCGAGGCGGTGTACTGCTGCCACGGCTGGGTGCCTCGTCAGCGCACGATGATACAGCACGGGCGAGTGGGCATGCGACGAGTCACAGGCATCACTCTCCTTTCGGCGTATACTCAGCGTTATGATCGAACGAGAAGACATCTATCTGAGCAAAGCACGAGAATCCCTGGCTGGCGCGGAAAGCGAGCACGTCAACGGCCGCTACAACAACTGCGCCAATCGCTGCTACTACAGCGCCTTTCAAGCGGCCGTCGCAGCCCTGGAAGCGAGTGGCGTGCCCGCAGCCCACAGTGGCGGCGTCTGGAGCCACGCTGGCGTCCAGGCAGAGTTTGCAACGCAACTTGTCCGTCGCCGGAAGCGATACTCGAGTGCGTTGCATGCCACATTGGTGCGCAACCAGGCATTGCGCAACACTGCCGACTATGAACTGCACTGGGTGACGGAGGCACAGGCGGAACGGGCCGTGCGCCGAACCCGTACCTTTGTCGAGGCGGTTGAGCAGGGAGGGAGCAGATTGTGAGCGCCGAACGGGTCCAGCCAACGCCGGAGTCACCCAGCGGCCAAGCGATCGTCGAGCTCCAGGGCATGATCCATCGCCGCTATCCCTCAGCCCAGTTCCACGTCCGCTCGGGCATCGACGATCCTGAGACCAGCTACCTGGTTGCCACCGTCGATGTGGACGACCCCGACGAGGTGTTGGATCTGGTGCTTGACCGTCTGCTGCAGTTGCAAGTGGACGATGGGCTGGCCATCGCGGTCCTGCCCATCCATACGCCAGCGCGAGTCCAGCAAACGATGCGCCAGGTCAGCGAGCGGCGCCCTTTCAAGGGCATGCCCGCGCTGCCGGTACGTTAAGCGCCACGTTCTTGTCACTCACCGATTCTGTGGACGATGGCGTTCCGGTATGAGTAGCGGCGTTGCTTTGGCTCGCGGGGATGTCGTGGTCCGTGTCGGCTCGGAAGATGGCGCGCAGGAAGATGTTCGCGTCGAGCAGCCTCACCGTTCTTGTAGTCGGCGCACCTGGCGCTCGGCATGCTCCTCTCGCGCCGACTGCTCCAGCGCCTTGAAAGCCTCGGTGGGAGCCGCCGGCTCTACAGATCCGAACACTTGACTGAGAGCGGAAGATGTGGACCGAACTGTTACGTCGTCGTTCCCCGTGTAGGAGCGGACCTTGTCCTTGGGCTTGACGCTGGCCAGTAATGCTCTCATCTCTGTACCCCTTTCTCGATGTACAACATACGTACCTGTGTAGTACCGCGATCTCCACTGGTTGTCCAGCGGGCTGAGGGCCTCCTCGGCGGGCTGGACACAAAGATACAGTCATTAGCCCAGCCCCTCCAGCGCCTCCGCGGCAGCTTCCTGCTCGGCTACCCGGCGCGACGGCCCCCGGCCGTGGCCGAGCGTGTGGCCCTCTACCAGCACCTCGACGTCGTAGGTGCGCTCGTGTTGGGCGCCGCTGATAGCAACCACCCGGTAGTGGGGGGTGCCGCGCCCGCCGTGTTGGGTGCGTTCTTGCAGGCGTGTCTTGGGCGGCAGATAGCCGCGTGCTTGCAGGTCGTTGATGGCAGCGACCAGGCAGGGACCGATCCAATCGTCGGCAGCGGTCAGGCCGGCGTCGCAATAGAGCGCGCCGACCAGCGCTTCCAGCGTGGAGGCCAGCAGGCGGGTGCGGCCGCGTTCCGTGCGGCGGGGGGCAAGGTGTAGGGCTTCCGGCACGCCGATGTCCTCGGCGATGGCGGCCAGGGCCGGCGCGGATACGGTGGCTGCGCGTAGGGCGCTGAGCACGCCTTCTGAGGCGTCCGGCAGCGCCCGGTAGAGGTAATCGGAGACGAGAAAGGCGATGACCACGTCGCCCAGGTACTCCAGGCGCTCTTTGGCGCGCACCAGCGGGTCGAGGCCACCACTGCGGGCCGTCGCTACAGTCAGGGCCTGGCGCAACAACTCCGGCTGGGAGAGGCGGAGCCCCAGCAGTTCGGCGGCGGACTGGCCGTCACTCACTCGTCGTGAAGAGCAGGCTGACGTTGTGGCCGCCGAAGCCGAAGGAGTTACTCATGGTCACGCGCACCGCCTGGCGGCGCGCAGTGTTGGGCACGTAGTCCAGGTCGCAGTCGGGATCGGGCTGCTGCAGGTTGATCGTCGGCGGCAGCATGCCGTCACGCATGGCCAGGAGGCAGAACGACGCCTCCAGTGCCCCTGCTGCACCGAGCGTGTGCCCGACCATCGATTTGGTGGAACTTACTGCCAGGCGGTAGGCGTGCTCCCCGAACACGTCCTTAATCGCTTCCGTTTCCGCCCGGTCGTTCTGATCGGTGCCGGTGCCGTGGGCATTGACATATTGCACGTCGGTAGGAGCAAGGCCGGCTTGGCAGAGCGCCTGGCGCATTGCCGCTGCCGCGCCGCGGCCGCCTGGGGCCGGCGAGGTGATGTGGTGCGCGTCGTCGGTCGAGCCGTAGCCGGCCAGCGTGCCGAGGATCTGCGCGCCGCGGGCGCGGGCGTGCTGGGCAGCTTCCAGCACCAGCACCGCCGCCCCCTCACCGAGCACAAAGCCGTCGCGCGTGGCGTCGAAGGGCCGCGACGCCGTCGCCATATCGTCGTTGCGCGTTGACAGGGCGTGCATCGAGTTGAAGGCGGCAACGGCAACGGCAACCACGGGCGATTCGCTGCCCCCGGAGATCATCACGTCGGCCTGTCCGCGCCGGATGATCTCCGCTGCTTCACCCAGCGCATGCGCTGAAGAGGAGCAGGCGGAGACGGTGGCGAAGTTGGGACCGGCGGTACCGAGCAGGATGGCGACTTGCCCGGAAGCCATATCGGGGATGAACATCGGGACCGCGAAAGGGGAGACGCGTTGCGGTCCGCGCGCGTTGAGCGTAGTGACCGCTGTTTGCAGCGTTTCCAGGCCGCCGATGCCGGTACCGATCAGCACGCCGACGCGCTGGCGGTTGTGCTCGTCGATGGTGAGGCCGGCATCTGTTACCGCCTGCCGGGCGGCCACGACGGCATATTGAACGAAGCGGTCGCAGCGGTGGGCCAGCTTGCGGTCCATGGCGACGAGCGGATCGAACTGCTTGACCTCGGCGGCGAATCGCGTGTCAAAGCCGGCCGGGTCGAAGCGCGTGATAGGAGCCAGACCGGATGTTCCGGCCAGAATCGCGCCCCAGGTTTCCGCGACATCGAGCCCCACCGGTGAGACCATACCCAGCCCGGTCACGACCACGTCACGCATAGGCCCCGCACCTCATCCCTTCCCCAGCAGCCATTGCCGGTGTGGAGCATTGTACGGGACGGATGGCGACAGCCATATTTTCCCAGTGTATGCCACCGCTGTTGCCCGCCAACGGGCGGCGTGGTACAGTCACGACAGCGCGCTGCGGGCGCGTCCGTGTCCGCGGGAAGGGCCGAGCCCACCCTCGCTAACGCCATTGTGGCAGCCACCTTCTTTCTGCCTGGCCGCGCGGACAGCAGGCGTTACGGAAAGAAGGTCAGCATGACCGTACACCTGCCCGCCAACGCCAACCTGGAACACCTTCGGCGTCAGGCCAAAGACCTGCTGAAAGGTCTCAAAGCCGGAGAAACTCTTGCTCTGGAGCGTGCCAAACCGTACCTGCCCCGCCTGTCCGGTGATACGGGTGCAGCCAGCCCAGGTGGCTTCAAGTTAGCCGAGGCGCAGTTGATCATCGGCCGCGAATACGGCTTCGCCAGTTGGCCGAAGCTGCAGCGAACGCTCGTCGCCCGGAAACCAACCAGGGAGGAGGGTATCGGTGAGGAATTGCTGGCGCAAGTCAAACTGGCCTTCCGCAGCGCTGATGTGGACCAGATCAAAGCGCTGCTCGTGCAGCACCCGGGGCTGGTCGCCAGGATCAACGACCCGCTCTTCGCCTTTGGCTCGCGCGCGATCAGCGTGGTGCGGCGGAACCGGGAGCTCGTCGATCTGCTGCTAGCCCACGGGGCCGACCTCAATCTGAAGAGCGATTGGTGGGCCGGGGGCTTTGGCATCCTGGAGGGCGCCGATCCAGAGACGGCAGCCTACCTCATCCAGCGCGGCGCCGTCGTCGATGTCCACGCCGCCGCCAGTCTGGGCATGCTCGACCGCCTGCGGCAACTCGTCGCGGCGGATCCCGCGCTGGTGAACGCCAGGGGCGGCGATGGCCAGCGACCGTTGCACCTGGCCCGGACGCCGGAGATCATCGACTTCCTGCTCGACCAGGGCGCCGACATCGACGCCCGCGACCTCGATCACGGCAGCACGCCAGCACAGTATGCCGTCAAGGAGCCGGAGAAGTGCCGCCGTCTGCTGCGGCGCGGCGCCCGGCCAGACATCTTCATGGCCATCATGCTGGGCGACGTCGCGCTGGTGGAGAAAGTGCTCACTGCCAACCCTGACTGCCTCCAGTCGCGCATCGGTCAAGGCGAGTTCGTCGCTCCGGGATCGGAGGGCGGCCACATCTACCTGTACGTGATCGGCGGCCATACCCGGCCCTTGCACCTGGCGGCGGAGTTGGGCCACCAGGCCATCGTCGCATTGCTTCTCCAGCACAGCACGCTGAGCGAGCGCTTGCTGCTGGCCTGCTGGCAGGCGGCTGGTGACACGGTGCGGGACCTGCTTGGTGCGTACCCCGACATGGTTCACTCGCTGTCGGCGCAGGATCAGCGCGTCATCTGTGATGCCGCCAGAGACAACCGTGTCGAAGCGGTGCGCCTGATGTTGCAGGCAGGGTTTGATGTGAATACGCGCGGGTACGAAGACGCTACCCCGCTGGACCGCGCCGCGATAATGGGGCGCCTGGCGATGGTCGATCTGTTGCTCGACCACCACGCCTCAGTCGACGTCACCAACCAGTTTGGTGGCGCACCGCTGGGAGCGTGCATCTGGGGCTCGGTCAACTTCCGCAACCGGACCGGCGACTACCCGGCCTGCGCGGAGCGCCTGATCGCTGCCGGCGCGAAACTGCCGGAGCAGGCGGGGGGCAGCCCGGCGGTGGTCGAAGTGCTGCGCCGGCATGGTGTGTTGGGGACCTCACCCGCTCGCTGAGGCTCGTACCCTCTCCTGGACGGAGAGGGTACGGGGAAGTGTGCGCGGTTGGGTAACAGTCCTCCTTCCGCTCGCCCATGAGCAGCGTGGGTGACCGAAGGAAGAACGATCATTGCCCAGTCAGCCGGTCCGCCCCAACCCTCTCCGTCCAGGAGAGGGTGCGAGCCTCAGCGAGCGGGTGAGGTCCCCAACCATTCACACCTATGCGACCAGCGTCACGCCGCGCCCCACCGTCACCTCGCCGACTTCCCAACAGGGCTGGGGCAGCAGCATGTCCATGAACGCTGCAACCTGCTCCGGCGCGACCGCCAGCAGCAGGCCGCCGGAGGTTTCCGGGTCGTAGACGAGGTCGAGCAGTAGCGGGTCGAGGCCGGCCCCGGTGCTGACCTGAGGGCCGAAAAAGTCGTGATTACGGCCGAGGCCACCGGGAATGTAGCCTCCTTCCGCGTAGCGCCGTGCGCCGGGGAGCAGTGGCAGCCTGCCAAGCGAGAGGCGGAGGCCAACGCTCCCGGCCAGCGCCATCTCCTGCGCGTGCCCGACCAGCCCGAAGCCGGTGATGTCGGTGCAGGCGTGGGCGCTGGCGGCAAGGGCGGCGCGCGCCGCGGCCTGATTGAGTGTGGTCATGGAGGCTACGGCCGCTGCCACGTCGGCCTCGCCGGCCGCGTCGCTGCGTAACGCCGTCGTGATCACCCCCGTGCCGAGCGGCTTCGTCAGCAGCAGGCGATCCCCTGGTTGTGCGCCGCCCTTGCGCATGATGGCGTCCGGCCGGACCATCCCGGTGACGCAGAGACCGTACTTCGGCTCGCGGTCGCTCACGGTGTGGCCGCCGGCGATGACGCCGCCTGCCTGCGCCACCATCGCCGCGCCGCCTTCAAAGATGCGAGTCAGGATTTCCAGCGGCAGGTTATCGGGGAAGGCCGCCACGTTGAGCGCCAGCAGCACCTCGCCGCCCATGGCGAAGACATCGCTCATGGCGTTGGCAGCGGCGACCCGGCCAAAGTCGTAGGGATCGTCCACCACCGGCGGAAAGAAGTCCAGCGTCTGTACCAGGGCGCGCTCGCCGTCAAGCCGGAACACGGCGGCATCGTCGGCAGTATGCAGCCCGACCAGCAGGTCGGGGTGGTGGTGGAGGGTCAAAGGGCGCAGCACCTGCGCCAGGGCCTCAGGGCCCAGTTTCGACGCTCAACCGGCGCAACTGGCCAGCGATGTAAGACGAACACGCTCACGAATATCCATAGCCGCCATGGTACCCGCGGCGTCAGCCCGGTGGCGTCGCGAGCATCCGCTTGCCATATTGAGCAAAGTGCTGATCGAAGGTGAAGGCGTCGACGATGACCAGCCGGTCCATGGCCGCAAAGCTGATGGCGTCCGTCAGCGAGAACGTCTTGTCGGCATACCGGACCAGGATGGCACGCCCGCCCCGCTCGTCCGCGTCATCTGGGCGAACTACCCGGATTTCGCTGTTATCGATTTCCTGAAGCACCCGTAGGGCGATGCTCGGTCCGAGCCGAGCCAGCACCAACGCGTGCGTCTCGGCGAGGATCAAGTTGGTCGTATAGAGCATGTATCGCTCGTCTGCCAGTTGCGCGGCGATGGCCCGTGCGGTGGCGTGGTTGCCCTCCCGACGATCAGCAAGCGCGTAGTAGGCGGAGGTATCCACAAAGGCATGGCCGTGATTGGAAGCGTAGAGGCGGCGCAACCTCATTGCTGGTGGGCGCCGTAGGCATCTGCCAGATATTTGTGCTTATCGGCGGAAACATCACCCGGACCATCTGACTCCGCAATGCCGACGATATTCCAAAGGCTGTCTGTATGGCTAAATCGCCCCTCGGCGGACAGCGCATGCTCTTCCGATTCTGACGCGCCCGCCATCACGGGTTCCAGCAGTTGCGCTACTGCCTCTCGCTGGATGCGCACACCGCGACCAACCTTCACTGCTGCTAGGCGGCCATCCGCCACATAGCGACGGATCGTCAGTGGCGAAACTCTGAGCAGTTGCGCCGTCTCGTGGACGGTTAGCAGATCGATAGCCACTACCATACCCCCAATCTGTTCATCCATGCCGATGATCATAGCATATCATTCGATATCATCCTTCATCTCCATGCCCGCCGTGTTCTATCCTGTTGGGTCGATCCCCCTCGCGCGCTACACTCTGGTTAGTCCGCGGCGCAGCACGGCGTCGCTGGTAGCAATGGAGAACAACGCTTGACTACTTGCCCCAACATCCTGCTCATCACGTCCGATCAACAGCACTGGGATACGCTTGGCGTCAGTAACCCCCGCATTTCGACGCCGTCGCTGGACCGCCTTTGCCGGGAGGGGACGCGCTTTACGCGCGCCTACTGCCCCAACCCCGTCTGCTCTCCAACGCGGGCCAGTATCATCACCGGGCAGTATCCATCGCTGCACGGTTGCTGGACTATTGGCGTCAAGCTGCCGGAGGATGTGCCGACCGTGGGCGAGGCGCTGTCTGCCAACGGCTACCACACCTCCCTGATCGGCAAAGCGCACTTCCAGCCAACGGCGTCTCGCCCTGGCAGCGAGTCGTTGGAGGCGCAGCCAACGGTGCGTGACCTCGACTTCTGGCGCGGCTTTGGTGGTCCCTGGTACGGCTTCGATCACATTGAGCTGGCGCGCAACCACGCCGACGAGAGTCATGTCGGCCAGCACTACGCCATCTGGATGGAAGAACACGGCCTAACGAACTGGCGCGACTACTTCCAGCCGGTCAGTCCCGAAGAGAAACGGAACGCGCCCCGGCGCCAGCACCACTGGGACCTGCCGGAGCAGTTCCACTACACTACCTGGACGGGAGAGCGGACGATCGCCCAGATTGCAGAGAGCGCCGCCACCGACACTCCCTTCTTCTGCTGGGCCAGCTTCCATGACCCTCACCCACCCTATCTCGTCAGCGAGCCCTGGGCCTCCATGTACAAGGCAGAGGATATGGAGCCGGGCGAACTGACGCCGGGTGAGCACGACACCAACCCGCCGACCTTCGGCCTGACGCAGCAGCAGCGGCCCGACTTCTCGCCCTGGAAGGAAGAGTTCGGTTCGCATGGCTTCCAGAGCCACCTGCATCAGCGCGAGAAGCTGCAAAAGGACATCGCCATTTACTACGGCATGATCAGCTTCATCGACGATCAGGTCGGGCGGATTCTCCACCGGTTGGACGAGTTGGGGTTGGCCGAGAACACTATCGTCGTCTACAGCACCGACCACGGCCACTTCATCGGGCAACACGGTCTGATCGCCAAGGGGGCCTTCCACTACGAGGACATGATCCGGCTGCCCTTCATCGTGCGCTATCCCGGCGTCGTGCCGGCCGGGGCGGAGAGCGACGCGCTGCAGAGCCTTGTTGACCTCGCGCCGACCTTCCTGCACTATGCAGGTATCCCAATCCCCGGCATCATGCAAGGCGTCGACCAGCACGCCGCCTGGGAAGGTGCAGCGGACGAGACGAAAGTGCGCTCCTGGGCGATTGTGGAGAACCGGCACCAGCCGACGCGGCTGCACCTGCGTACCTACGTGGATCAGCGCTACAAGATCACCGTCTACCGTGAGGCGACCTATGGCGAACTCTTCGATCTGGTCGACGATCCTGGTGAAATCCGCAATCGCTGGGACGATCCAGCGTATGCCGACCGCAAGCGGGACCTGTTGCTGCAATTCATGCAAGCCGACATTGCGCGCGAGCCGACACGCATGCCGAGGATCGCTGGGGCGTGAGCGCAGATCAAGGGGAATAGATTGCCATGATGCGTGACGGAACCATCGAAGGTGCGGGCTTCCACCCCGCCCGTCTCAACCAGGCGCACGCGCTGTTGCAACAGTACGTAGACGACGGCGTGCTGCCTGGTGCCGCCGCCTATATCGCTCGCCATGGCGAGGCGGTTGCTGCCTGGTATCTCGGAGAAGCTGACCCCTCGACAGCAAGGCCAGTGACGGCGGAGACGCTGTTCCCGCTGGCCTCGGTCACCAAGCCAATGACGGCGACCCTTGTGATGACGCTGGTCGAGGCCGGGCAGATCACGCTGGATGAGGCGGTCGCCACGGTGCTGCCGGAAATGCGCCGGCCGGAGGCAGAGCGGATCACGCTGCGCCACCTGCTCACGCATACGTCCGGTCTGCCCGGCTTCCTGGCTGAGAACGCGGCGCTGCGGGCCGACGGTCAGCCATTGGCGCGCTTTGTCGAAGAGAGCCTCCGCACCGCGCCGCGCTTTCCTGCCGGGGAGCAGTTCTGTTACAGCAACGTGGCAGTAGCGCTGCTCGGAGAGCTGGCGGCGCGGCTGACTGGCGTTCCCTACGCCGAGGCCTTGCGGGAGCGTGTCTTGCAGCCGTGGGGACTCGACGACATTCACCTGCCACTGCCGGAGGCACAGTCGTCGCGAGCGGCGCTGGTGCGGAACGCCGACTATGCGGGCAGCGCGCACGAGACCTTCAACTCGCCCTACTTTCGGGGCTTGGGCATCCCCTGGGGCGGCGCTTATGCCACCGCCGCAGCCGTCGCCGCCTTTGCCCAGCCGTTTCTGGATGCCTGGAGTGCCGAGGCCGGCGATTGGCCACTGAGCAGCGCGGCGCGCCGTGTGATGACCACGCCGCAGATGACGGTCCCGCCAGCCCCAGCGCACCCTCAGGACGACATGCGTGCCCATGTCTGGCCGTCGATCTCCTGGGGGCTTGGCTGGGAGGTCAAGGCGGCGCGCCAGCCGCACTTCAGCGGCGATCTGACCTCGCCTGCCACATTCGGCCATCTTGGCGCGTCGGGTACCGCCGTCTGGGCCGACCCGGCGACCGGTATCCTGGTGGTGCTGCTCACCAACCGCGCGCTCAGTTCGGGCTGGGCGACCTCTCCTCCCCGGCAGGCCCGCTTCGCCAACGCGGTGCTCGCGGCGGCGCTATAGGTGGACGACCCCTTCCGGCTCGCACTACTCGCCAGGTTTCCCCCTGACGGGAGAAACCTTTGTTGCAAGTCGGAGGACGGCTGCGGACATCTGGCATGGGTTGCGAACCGTACTCAGCCTTGCACTAAAGGTTTCTCCCGTCAGGGGGAAACCTGGCGAGTAGTGCGAGCCGGAAGGGGTCTCTCCGGTGGCCAGCCGATCCACACTACGTCGTCAACCCCGGCGAAGCGTTTGAGCATCGTCTCTAGCGCTTGCGGGTTGTTGTCCACCAGGTAGAAGCAGCGGCCCAACTCCAGGCAGGCGGCGCCGGTCGTGCCGCTGCCGGCGAAGCAATCGAGCACGAGGTCGCCGGGCCGCGAGGATGCTTGGATGATGCGCCGCAGGATGCCGAGCGGCTTCTGCGTGGGGTAGCCGGTCTTCTCCTTGCTGTTGGTCGGCACGATGGTGTGCCACCAGGTATCCGTCGGTAGCTTGCCGCGCGCCGCCTTTTCCGGACCCACCAGACCCGGCGCCATGTAGGGGATGCGTTCGATCTCCTCGACGTTGAAGGTGTACTGCTGGGGATCTTTGACGTAGTACAGGATGTTGTCGTGCTTGGGCGGCCATTTCCTGCGCGTGCGGCCGCCGTAGTCGTAGGCCCAGATGATCTCGTTGAGGAAGCACTCGCGCCCGAAGATCTCGTCCAGCAGCACCTTGCAGTAGTGAACCTCGCGGTAGTCGATGTGGAAGTAGAGCGCGCCGTGCGGCGCCAGCAGGCGGTGGACCTCGCGCAGGCGCGGCGCCAGGAAGGCCAGGTAGTCGTCGAAGGTATCCGGAAATGCTTGCGTGCCGAGTGGCTGCGTGCTGTAACGCCGGTCGCCAAAGCCGATGCGTTGGGCGTCCTCCGAGCGCTGCACCTGGAGTTGCGTGCGCTGCTGCATCTTCCCGGTGTTGAATGGGGGATCGATATAAATCAAATCGATGCTGTTGTCGGCGAGCCCTTGAAGAGCGACGAGGTTGTCGCCGAAGGCCACGCGATTGCTGCTGGCAGCAGAACGCGGCGGCATGCTGTTACCTTCCTGCGCTCCACACCGCGCGCGGTGGCCTGTGCCTGGGATTCACACTCTACACCTGGTATGTGTACCACGCACCATGCCGTATGTTGAAGGCTGAGCACGGCGAGCGCGTGTTCCTCCGCGTCAACCGCCGCTTCGAGGCCTTGTTCGGCGTCCCGGCAAGTACCGTGCTCGGTCGGCGCTTCGACGATCTGCAGGGGTTGTTCGCCAACATCTTTGCCGACGCGGCTGCCTTTGGCGCGACGATAGCCAACTCCGCGGCCGGTGGCAGTACAGGGCGACAGGGCAGAAGACCAGGCTGCGGGACCGATCACCCGTTCGTCCGCATGCTAGGCTAGCCCGTGCTGGCAGTGAGCGGCGTTAGGGAAGGCAACGATGATGCAGGCGGCGATCATTGGCTACGGCACGACGGCGAATAGCCACGCGCGGATGCTGCACCAGGAAGGACTGGTGTTGGAGAGCGTGGTGGGGCGCCTACCGGAGCAGACGGAGGAGTTCGCGCGGCAACACGGCTTCCAGCATTGGACGACCGACCTCGCCGAGGCGCTGGCGCGAACCGGCCTGGAGGTCGTGGTGATCTGCTCGCCCAGCGCGGTCCACGCCGAGCAGACCGAGCAAGCGCTGCTGGCCGGCAAGCACGTGCTGGTGGAAATTCCCCTGGCGATGAGCTTTCCCGACGCTGCGCGCCTGACGAGCCTGGCGGAGGACCGCGGTCTCACGCTGATGGTCGCGCACACCCATCGCTACGGGCCGGCCATCCTGGAAGTGAAGCGGCGCATCACCGCCGGAGAGTTGACGGTCCGCCACATCGTCTCCCGCTACGTCTTCCTGCGCCGGGAGAATGTGGACTGGAGTGGCCGCCGCCGTTCCTGGACCGATAACCTGATCTGGCACCACGGTTGCCACGCCACCGATATGTGCCTCTGGCTGCTGGGCGAGATGAAACCCGGTCAGGTCGCAGTGACGGCCCAGGTGGCGCAGCCGGACGCGACGATGGGCATCCCGATGGACCTCTCCATCCTGCTGCGCACGCGCGGCGACGTCCTGGCTTCGGTGAACATGTCCTATAACTCCCACCTCAGCCTCTACGACTACCTCATTATCGGTGAGGAGACGACACTGCTGGTCAGCGAGGGCAAGCTGATCGGCAGGGAGGGGGTCATCCTCGACCCGGCGCAGTTGCCGAAGGACGACAGCCCGCAGGTCTTGCAAGACCGCGAGTTCCTGGCCGCCATTCGTGAGCGACGCCAGCCCGCCATCAGCGGCGCGTCGGTGCTGCCGGCGATGTGGGCGTTGGAACAGGTGGAGGGGAACCTACCGGGTTGAGACCCGGCATCCTTCGCGGCGCTGGTCCCGATAACATGTCGCGTGGCGCCGGCGAAGTCTACACTGCTCCCGTTCGAACAGTTTGGCGATGGAAGCCTGAAACTGGTATGATTAGAATGTACGTTCCATTTTCTCGGGAGGCGAGATGGCAGTAGTTGATCAGCCAACCCGCTTCAATGCTGAGGAGAGCAACACTCCGTCCGCACGTCAGGACGCCGATGGGCCGGTAACTACCGCCTTCTCGGACCTCGATTTGAGCCGTTGGAAACAGTACGATGATATCATCACAGGCTCGCTATGGCTGTTGGGAGCACGGGACAAGTCTGGCCCCCACGTTGGTGACTACTGGGGCAACTTCGTCCCGCAGATTCCCAACCAGATTCTGCGACGCTTCACGAAAGCAGGCGAGGTTGTCGTCGACTTGTTCAACGGGATGGGTACAACCCTCATCGAATGTTGCCATCTCGGCAGGAATGGTATCGGCGTGGAATTGCTTCCAGAGGTTGCAGCGAGAGCCCGCCAGCGCATCGACCTCGCCCGCAACGATCACGCCGTCACCACCACCGTGCTTGTCGGCGATTCCCGGCGCCCCGATACTTCCGACATCGTCCGTGGTGAACTCGCCAAATTAGGCAAAGATCAAGCTGACTGCATAATCCTTCACCCTCCGTACCACGACATCATCAAGTTTAGTGACGACCCTCGGGATCTTAGCAATGCGTGTTCAGTGCCGGACTTTCTCGATGCGTTCGAGAAAGTCGTCGTGAATGCGGTTGGTCTCCTGGCAGATTCGCGTTTCCTGGCGCTGGTCATCGGTGATACGTACACGGACTCCGAATGGGTTCCCCTGGGATTTTACTGTGCGCAGGTTTGTCAAGAGCAGGGCCTTCAACTCAAGGCGATCAATGTGAAGGACATACAGGGCAACGAGAAGGGTAAGGGTCAGAACGAGAACCTCTGGAAATACAGGGCTCTGCGCCAGGGCTTCTACATCTTCAAGCACGAGTACGTGATGGTCTTTCGCAAGACGAAACAGAAGCCAGTGTCGTCCGGCCGTCGGGGGCGGCCTCGAAAGCAACCTACCGCCGGACCGGTGTCGTAATATTGCTGCATTCGGGCCCGGCGGCTCGTCCGAGTCGGCATTTCTCTTGCATCGAGAATATGGCGCGCCCCAGGTATTTGACGCAGGGCTCGGTGCAGCGATATTCACCTATGGTGTCAGGCGTTGCAGGTCGCGCGGGAAAAGTGTTGTCTCGCGGACGTTGGGGAGGTCTAGCAGGCGGGCGATCCAGCGTTCCAGGCCGATGGCGAAGCCGCCGTGCGGTGGCATGCCGTGCCGGAAGGCTTCCAGGTACCAGGCCAGCGGCTCGGGATCCTGGCCGAGGGCGCGGAGGGCGGCCAGGTAGTCCTGATAGCGATGCAAGCGTTGCCCACCCGTCGTTACTTCCAGTCCGCGGAAGAGCAGATCGAAGCTGTTGGAGTACTGCGGTCGCTGCGGATCAGGGTGGGTGTAAAAGGGGCGCTTCGCCATTGGGTAGCCGGTGACGAAGAGGAAGTCGGAGCCGTGTTCGCGCTGCGCCCATTCGCCCAGCCAGCGCTCGTGGGCCGGCGCCAGGTCCGGCTCGGCCCGGATGTCCTCGCCCGTCGACCGCGCGACGAGGTCGAGCGCGTCGGCAAAGTGGATTGCCGGGATAGATTGGGGCAGCGCCGGCAGCTCTACCTGCAAGAGTTGAAGGGCGGCGGCGGCGTCTGCGCGGAGGGTGTCCAGCATGCCACGGAGCGCCTGCGTCAGCACCGCCATCACCGTCGTGTGGTCGGTGATGAAGCCCAGTTCCGCGTCCAGCGAAACGTACTCGTTGATATGGCGCGGCGTGTCGTGGGGTTCGGCGCGGAAGACGGGACCAACTTCAAAGACGCGCTCGAACACGCCGACCATAAGCTGCTTGTAGAGCTGGGGACTTTGCGCCAGGTAGGCCCGCCGGTCGAAGTATTCGACAGCAAAGACGTTGGCGCCGCCCTCCGTGGACCGTCCGACGATCTTGGGCGTCTGAATCTCCACGAAGCCCAGCCCCCGCAGGGTCGCCCGGAAGCCGTGCATTGCGGCAGCCGAGAGCTGGAAGATGGCGCGATGGCGCGGATGGCGCAGGGCGACTGCTGCGTGATCGAGGATGGTCGGCAGTTGCGCCTTGATAGCCGGGCGAAAGAGGTCGAAGGGTAGCGGCGCGTTGCTCGGCGAGAGCACTCGCACCACCGGGGCATGGACCTCTACTCCACCCGGCGCCTGTGCTTCGGTGACGGCCAGCCCGGCTACCTCCAGCACCGACTCATGTTGCAGTGCGGCAAGTTGTTCAAGGAGGGCAGCATCTTCTACAACGATCTGCGCAGTGCCCTTGCCGTCGCGCAGGATAAGGAAGCCGACGTTGCTCAAGCGGCGCAGGCGGTGCAGCCAGCCCGCCAGCCGCACGTGCTCTCCGGCATGCTCTTTGAGTTCGGTGGTCCAGATTCTTTCCACGATGCGTGACACTTTCCCGCTACAACGAATGTCCCCTCGCCGTGCAGACGAGGGGACATTCGTGGTGCCACCGCACTTCATCGCCGCGTTGGGACGACGAGGCGATCTTGGGGGCCCGCTAACGGGGGCGGGCCGGCGGAGCTTCGGGCCAGGGCCGTTCTTCTCCGCGCTCCGGAGGGTCTTCGCAGAAACCGGACGCCGCCATCACACCACCGGCGGCTCTCTGGGGCCCGGCGCCTCCTGCTGCTCGTCTCCATCAACGCTCGTAGTAGGAGTATACGGCACGGGCGTCAGGCCGTTCGGGAGCGCCGGCAGCCCGCCGGCAGTGGTTCATCGGTGCTGGCGGGCTGCCGGCGCTCCCGCCGCAGCTATAATCGGGATGAAGAGTCACGGGAGGAACCGACAATGGCGGTTGCGTTGAAGCTCACCTTCGCGGATGTGTTGGCGTTGCCGGATGACGGTACCCGCTACGAGTTGTTGGACGGGGAGTTGATCGTGGCAGCGTCGCCCTTTACCCCTCATCAGCGCGCCTCGAAGCGGCTGGGGTATGTGCTCTACCTGGCCGAACTGGCCGGCTACGGCGAAGTCTTTGACGCTCCATTCGACGTGATACTGGACCAGTTCAACACCGTGCAACCCGATTTGCTATTCGTGCGGACCGGCCGCAGCTTGATCGTCGGGGACGAGCGCATTGAGGGCGTGCCCGATCTCATGGTGGAGATCCTTTCCAAGCGTACTGCCGGCATTGACCGGGGCCGGGGGCGCAAAGGTAAGCTGGGCATCTATGAGCGTTTTGGGGCGCCCTATTACTGGATCGTTGATCCCGATAAAGAGTCGGTCGCCGAGTACACGCTGCCGGACGGTCGCTATCCCGCGCAGCCGCAGGTGAGGGTAGCGGGCGAGCAGATCGTTTGCCCGCTGTTCCCCACCATCACGATCGCCGTCTCGGAGTTGTTTCGGTAGGGGCTATGGTCTATGCCAGCACCGGCGCTTCCACGATGAAGCGCTCCACCATGTCGCGGGCTACGTCGTCGTGGTACTGCACGGCCGGCGACTTCATGAAGTAGGCGGAGGGGCCTTCCAAGGCGCCGGCGATGCCGCGGTCGCGGGCGGTCTTGATGCAGCGCACGGCGTCGATGACGATGCCGGCGGAGTTGGGCGAGTCCCAAACTTCCAGCTTCAGTTCCAGGTTGAGCGGCACGTCACCGAAGGTGCGGCCTTGCATCGTGATGTAGGCCCACTTGCGGTCGGTCAGCCAGGGCACGTAGTCGGAGGGGCCGATGTAGACGTTGTCGGGGTCCATCGGCTCGTCCAACTGAGAGGTGACGGCCTGCGTCTTGGACTGCTTCTTCGATTGCAGGCGGTCGCGCTCCAGCATGTTCAGGAAGTCGGTGTTGCCGCCGACGTTGAGCTGGCTGGTGCGCTCCAGTTGGACACCGCGATCCTGGAAGAGCCGGGTCAGGACGCGGTGAGTGATGGTGGCGCCAACCTGGCTCTTGATGTCGTCGCCGATGATCGGCAGCCCGGCGGCCTCGAAGCGCCGGCGCCACTCCGGCGTGCCGGCGATGAAGACGGGGATGCAGTTGACGACGCCGACGCCGGCTTGCAGCGCCTGCTCCATATACCAGCGGGTGGCCTGTTCGCTGCCGACGGGCAGGTAGTTCACCAGGACGTCGGCCCGCGTGGCGCGCAGGATAGCGGCGACATCGGCCGGCGCTGTGCCGGTGACGTGGATCAGGTCGCGGGTGTAGCGACCGATGCCGTCGTAGGTGGGGCCACAATGCACCGGCACGCCGAGGCGGGGCACGTCGCAAAATCGGTAGGTGTTGTTTGGGGCCGCGTAGATGGCGTCGCCGAGGTCTTTGCCGACCTTCTGGTCGTTGACGTCGAAGGCTGCCACGAACTCAATGTCGCGCACGTGGTAGTCACCCAGGCGGACGTGCATCAGGCCCGGCACGCGCGCGTCATCGGCGGTGTCGCGATAGTAGTGGACCCCCTGGACCAGGGAGGAAGCGCAGTTGCCGACGCCAACGATGGCAACGCGAACGGGGTTGGCAGTCACGGGTGGTCGTCTCCTCTTGCATCTACTCGTGTAGATGAGGGATGGTACCCACAGAGAGGGTGACACGTCAAGCATGGCGAATGCGGTAACCAGGTCCGCGCTGCCCCGTCCCGGCCACGCCACGCGCGACGACGTGGCCGCCCGTGCTGGTGTCTCCTCGGCCACGGTGTCCTATGTCGTCAATAACGGACCGCGTCCGGTAGCGGCGGAGACACGGGCGCGCGTACTGGCAGCCATCGCCGAGCTGGGCTATCACCCGGACAATGTCGCCCGCAGCCTGCGCGTGCGCCAGACGCACATGCTGGGTCTGGTGTTGCCCGACAGCGCCAACCTCTTCTTTGCCGAACTGGCCCGGCGGCTGGAGCGTCAAGCCGATGAACACGGCTACAGCCTGCTGCTCTGCAACTCCCAGGAGGACGTGGCGCGCGAGGCTACCCAGTTAGCAGCGTTGCGCAACCAGCGCGTGGACGGCATCATCCTCATCCCCGCTGATGCCCCCGGCGGCAACGTCCCTGCCACGCTGGACGGCATCCCCGTGGTGGCGCTGGACCGCGT
Organism: Chloroflexota bacterium; assembly: GCA_036734945.1. Taxonomy (GTDB): domain Bacteria; phylum Chloroflexota; class UBA4733; order UBA4733; family UBA4733; genus UBA4733. Next base: position 61,739 of record DAIMXP010000003.1, on the reverse strand, counting down.
GCCGCCCGACTGGGTCGGCGACAGCGTGCGCACCGACGCGCGCCAGGGCGGAGCGCTGGCAGTGCGGCACCTGCTGGCGCTGGGGCACCGGCGCATCGGCTTCATTCACGGCCCACAGCGGCTGGCCCACGCCCAGGAACGGCTGGATGGCGGCCTGCTGGCGTTAGCTGAAGCGGGTCTGCAGCCCCAGCCGGCGTGGCAGTATCCAAGTAGCTTCGACTTCGCCGGTGGCTGGAACGCCGCGCGAGCGCTCCTGAGTCTACCGGAGCGACCGACCGCCCTTTGTTGCAGCAACGATGCCATGGCAGTCGGCGCGCTGGCCGGCTTGCACGCGCTCGGGCTGCGCGTGCCGCACGACGTCTCCGTGACCGGCTTCGACGACGTGCCGCTCGCCGCCTATGCCGTCCCGGCGCTCACCACCGTGACGCAGCCCTACGACGCCATGGCAGCAACGGCGCTGGCGATCCTGCTGCAGCGCATCGCCGAAGCGGCGAATGGGGCGACGGCGCAGCCGCCGAGTTGCCGGATGCTGGATATCGGGTTGGTGGTGCGGGAGTCAACGGGGCAGGTGCGGAGGTAATGGGGCAGGCGATCACTGGGCGGGGGCCTCCCCCGCCACCAGACCGGCGGACTCCCCGATCAGCTGCGACTTGACACGTGATTCAAAGCGTAATATCCTAGAACATGAACGATACTCTACGTTCTCTTTTTGTGTCCGGCCAGAACAGCGCAGGCGGGCGCAGGGGTCGCGTCAATTCTGGCCCGCTCTAGCTGAACTCAAGGAGGAATGACTGCATGCCTGAAACGTCGATTCTGCCGCCGGGCACACGCGGCTTACCCGTCATTGGCAGCCTGTTGCAGATGCGGCGCAATCCGCTGGCCTTCCTGCGCCGGACGCAAGAGCAGTATGGCAACGTCGCTACCGTGCACCTCGCCGGGCGGACGATCGTGCTGTTCTTTCGCCCGGAGGCGGCGCACTTTTTTCTGGTGGAACAGGCACGGAGCTTCACCAGCGGCAGCGGCCGGGTGGAAATGCGCCGCCTTCTGGGGGAGGGTTTGCTCACCACCGATGGCGAGGCGCACCGTCAGCAGCGCCGCCAGGTGCAGCCGGCCTTCCACCGGCGGCGGGTGGAGGGCTACGCCGCGATCATGGTGGAGCAGACCCGGCAGATGCTGGCACGATGGCGACCAGGCACGCAGGTGGATGTGGCGCGCTCCCTGCAGGAGCTGACCTTGCGTATCGTCGTCAAGGCGCTCTTCAACGTTGACCTGCAGACCCAGAGCGCCGGCTTGAGCGAAGCCTTCACCGCCGCCATCGAGAGTCGCCGGCCGCTCTTCTTGCCTCAGGTAAAGCTCAATCTGCCCTTCACTGCCTACCGGCGCTTCCTGGCGGCCAGGGCTACCCTGGATGCCTTCGTCTACCGTCTGATCGCTGAACGCCGGGCGGATGGCCGCGATGCCGGTGACGTGCTCTCGATGCTGCTGCAGAGCCAGGACGAGGAGGGCAGCGCGATGACGGACGAGCAGGTGCGCGACCAGGCCATGACCCTGATTGCCGCCGGCCACGAGACCACCTCCAATGCCCTCTCCTGGACGTTCTACCTCCTGGACCGGAATCCCGTGCAGCGCGAGAAACTGCTGGCCGAGTTGCAGTCCGCGCTGGCCGGACGGCCGCCGGCACTGGAAGACTTGCCAGGGCTGCCCTATCTGGACTGGGTGCTGAACGAGTCCATGCGCATCTACCCGCCCGCCTGGACGATTGGCCGGCGTTCCAGCGAAGCGTTTGACCTGGAGGGCTACCACTTCCCCGCCGGCACGCGTGTGCTCTTCAGCCAGTGGGTCATTCACCACCTGCCGGATGTCTGGGGCGATCCGGACGCCTTCCGACCGGAGCGCTGGGACCCGGCAACCGGGCAGAAGCCGCCGCCAGGCGCCTATTTCCCCTTTGGCGGCGGGCCGCGCATGTGCATCGGCATGCCCTTCGCCCAACTGGAGATGCGGCTGCTGCTCGCCACCATCCTGCAACGGTACGTGCCCCGTCTGGCGCAGGGCTGGCCGGTCGTGCCGGCGCCGCGCGTGACCTTGCGCCTGAAGCATGGCCTGCAGATGATTCTGGACCCTGCGCCGGTGGCTGAGCGACCCCAGCCGGATGCGCAGCTCCCGGCCCAACCGGCTCCGGTGTAGCAGCGGGAGATGAACGTCGGTCGTGGCGCCACCCGGCTGAAGGTGCAGTGTTCGTAATGACTCGCTCGGCGCCGCGCGCTGAACCTCAGTCACCGCCGCCGCATCGCCCGCCGGAATCAGACGACCCGTTCGACCTGCCGCGTATGCCGCGCCAGGCGCGCAGTCGCGCCAAGCAGGAGCAGTTGCTGGCGGCGGCGCTCGCCCTCTTCGACGAGCGCGGCTTCGAGGCGACGACGATCGATGCGATTGCTGGACATGCTGGGGTGAGTGTGGGCATCTTTTACCGCTACTTTCGCTCCAAGGAGCAGATCCTGCTGGACTTGACGCAGGAGCGGTTAGCGGAGATCCGCCTCAACCTGGGCGATGTGCGGTCGGCGCCGCTCAGTGTTGCCGAGTTGGAGCAGCGGCTCAGCGCCTTTCTGGTCAGTGCTCGCCACTTCAGCGGCCTGCGGCGGGCGCGCCAGGAGTTGCTGCTGCGCCGGCCGGAGCTGGCGTTGATCGAGCAGCAGCAGTTCGACCTGCTCTGCCAGGAGTTGGCCGCCAACATCGAGCAGGGCCGACTGAGCGGGCTGCTGCGGCCCGACCTCGACGCCGCGGCCACCGCGGTGACGATCCTGCTCCTGGCCATGCAACTGCGCAGTCTTCTGCCGCAACGCACGGACGAGCAGTTGGGGCCTGTCATTCAGGCGGCAGCACAGATGATTTATCACGCGCTGGTGCCGGATTAGGCGGGACGATGGTGGCACTCGCCATAGACCAGTAGTCGTTTGCTGACATTCGATGATCGCCTGGTCAGCGCGGCGCGCCATAGTATCAGGGAGACGACGAGAGCACAAACTGCTGAGTCCACGTCCGTCCGCCGTCAACCGTGACCAATATCTGCGATGGGCGCACCGCACTGCCTTCCGCCACCAGCCATCCCTGGTTGCTGCTGATGAAGGCGATGTCGTTCGTCGTTGGCGGCAGTCCGGGGACCGGGAAGACGTGCCAGGTATGGCCGGCGTCGGTGGTGCCGCCAATGGCGACTGCCGGTGGTGTTGTCGGCGACGGTGGATAGCAGGCGAAACACACGCCGGTAAGGTAGGCGGCGTCGGCATCCACGACGGACAGGGCGCCGGCATAGGAGCCGGGGTCCGGGCCAAGACCGCCGCTGAGCTCGTGCCCCGTGAGGAGTTGCCAGGGAGCGCCGCTTGCCGAACCCCGATACAGCGCGTAGAACTGGTTGCCGGCCCCGACTCCGCCCAGGAAAAGGTCCCAGAGCACGCCGCGTGGCGCACACTGCAGTCGTTGACCGAGATCACCCTCGCTCGTCATCGCCGCTGGCAGCGCTACCTGCCGCCAGTTCGCTCCCGCGTCCGTCGTGGCATAGAGCGCCGTTGGCGACGGGGGAGGCGCCTGGCGGCCGTTGCTCTGGAAGGGGCTCGTGTTCACCACCCAGCCAGTGTCCACGCTCACAAAGCACAAGCCGCCAACGGCGATCGGCGTCGCCAGCGGCTGCCAGGTGGTTCCGGCATCGGCCGTCCGGTAGAGCGCGCCATCGGCCACGCCGTAGCCGGAGGTGGGGCTGAGGAAGTGCATCTGGTCCAGTGGCTGTGGTGGCTCGCCGAACGGCAGCCAGGTTTGACCACCGTCAGCAGTGTGTAGCAGCGTATGTTGACCAAGCGCCCAGCCGTCGTCGGCGTTCAGGAAGTCGAGTTGCGCGAACACTTCCGGGCCGGTGTATTGCGTAGTCCACGTCGCGCCGCCATCAATTGTAGCGACGATGCGCTGGCTACCGGCAGCCCAGCCGTGCTGACCATCGACGAAGAGGATTGCGTGCAGGTCGGGGTTCGGCAGCGGCTGCGGCGGCACTGGCGCATCCGCCACCACCGGCAGCCCATCGGGGTTGGCCTCCCAGGCGAAGCGCTGCGTGTTGAGCCGTTCCTCCAGACCGTGAGGGCCGTTGATCCAGGTGTGGTAGCCGTCGGTGAAGGCTGTCCAGTTATCGGACTTGCGCCAGACCAGCAGTCCCCCGCTCGTGTGCTGCAAACCGTCGCCATTGGCCGGGTTGTGCTGCTCCTCCTCTCGGCACTGCCCCACCTGCTGCGGGATCATCTGCTCCAGCGTGGCGAAGCCGAGGACGAACGAGCAGCCATCGGCGTGGGCCGTTGGTACGGCGTGCCCAGTCGCCAGCAGGGCAACGGCGATCACTGCCGCCAACCAGCGTCGATTGGAACGTTGCATAGGCCTCCTGGTCGGGGACGAGCGCACGCTATAGCATTCTTACATATAGGTATAAGACGCTGGACGCATGGCGTCGTAACATTGGACGGGAGCGGTGCGGGGAACCCCTTCCGGCGCGCTTCGCTTGCCAGGTTTCCCCCTGACGGGAGAAACCTTCGTTGCAATTCAAGGCACGGCTGCCGATGGCCCGCTTTGGCTGTTTTTGGTGGAACCACGAAGCAACTCCGCCGACGCGCGGCGTCGGCGCGTTGCGCTACGGCCGCCCTACGGTAGTCGGCGCGTCGGTCGTCGGCGCGGACCGTGGAAGGGGTCATGCCGTTGCTGCGAACCTCCGTCCCACCGACGCTTCGGTTCACCCACACGCTCCCGTATGGAGCCGTCCCCGGAATTGCAGCCAAGGTTTCTCCCGTCAGGGGGAAACCTGGCGAGTAGTGCGAGCCGGAAGGGGTTCCCTCCGCACCTCACGGTTGCCAGGGTTGGGGCGTCGTGCGAACCGCCGCGCCACTCGTGATTGCTTGCTCGATGCTCAACGCGAGGTATTGGTCCTGCGCGGCTTCCGCCAGCGAGTAGCAGTCGGGGCCGCCATTGACATAGTCCGCCATCTTGGCCAGGGCGGTGGCGATGGCGACCTCCTCGTCGGTCAGGCGAGCGGGGGCGAAGGGATTGCGGTAGAGCCACTCGCTGCCGCCGAGGATGCCGCGGTGGAAGTAGCCCTCCAGGTTGCCCTCCTCTCCGGCGTCTTGTCGGCGGAGGTCGAAGCTGATCGGTGTGCCAAAGTCTTGCAGGTAGCGCACCTGCGCGTTGTTGATCTCGCCGCGTTCACCGCGCACCAGCAGGCGCTGCGAGCGAATCCAGGAAAAGTACATCTCCCCGGCGAAGTCGAAGATGCCCAGCTTGTCGCCAAAATCAAGCCAGGCGAGCAACTGCCGGGAGGGCGCCAATTGCTCGGCGCTGGGCGGACCCTGCCGCGTGGGACCTGCCAGCAGCGCGGAACGGAACTCGCGGGCAGTGATCGTCACCGGTGCGAAGCCGACGCCGAGCATGTGGCGCAGGATGCTCAAGCCGTGATAGCCGTGGGCGACACTCACCTGCACCTGGGATATTGCTCCGAGCCGGCCGGACTGCACCAGCGCCAGGCGGGCGGCGTGCAACGGCTGGAAGAGGAACTGTTCCGCCACCTGGACGCGTGCACCCTGCTCGACCAGGCGATAGACCGCCTGCAGCCCCGCCAGGTCGCGCGCCGGCGGCGTTTCCGTTAGCGTCGGCATCTGCCGTTGCGCCAGTTCTTCCAGCAGTTGCGGCGCCACAGCCACCGGCACAGACAGCACAGTGAACGCCAAAGGCATCGCCGCCAACAGTTCACCCGGCGTGCGATAGGTGTGTACGCCCCATGCCGCCTCCAGCGCCTGGCCCTTGCCGACATCGCGCACTACCATGCCGCCGACCCGGAAGCGGTCCGGTAGTGCCTGCGCGATACGCAGGAAGAACTCGGCGCGCCAACCGCCGCCAATGATACCGAACGTGACCGGGTCGGTCGCGGACATAATACTCACCAATACCTTCCAGGCCGATGTGCCGTAGGGAACCTTACACTATCCGCAGCAGGAGCGCAGTGTTCCTGATAGCGTGTCGCCGGGGCAGCCGACCGGCGGCGCGCTGAGGCCACACGCGGGTGCGGCTGATCGAATCCGGTAGCGCCGGGAGTGGAGCAGGGGGCATGGTCGACACTGATTTGGCGGCACGGCTGGATCGACCCACGGATCTCCGCAGCTCCCTGCTGGCTGCTGCCGGATTATCGTTCGGCCCGGCCGTCGCCATCGGTTTCGCCCGCTTCGCCTATGCCCTGCTCCTGCCGGGGATGCGTACCGACCTGGCCTGGACTTTCGCGCAGGCCGGGGCGATGAACACCGCCAACGCCCTCGGCTACCTGTTCGGCGCCCTCGTTGCCACAGCAACAGCCCAGCGGTTCGGCGCCCGCCCGGCGTTCGCCTACGGCATCGCCGTCACCGCTGCCGCGCTGCTGCTCTCCGCCGTTACGACGAGCTTCCCGGCACTGCTGTTGTTGCGGGTGGTGGCCGGTGTGGCCGGCGCGATCACGTTCATCGCCGGTGGCGGTCTGGTCGCGCATCTCGGCGGACGAATCGCTAAGCGCAGCTCTCTCCTCCTTTCCCTGTATTTCGCCGGCGGCGGCCTGGGCATCCTCATCTCCGCCCTTGCCGTCAACCCGCTGATCACCGTGACGCCGCACTCCTGGCGTTTGGGCTGGCTGAGTTTAGGGGGTCTCAGCATCCTGGCTCTGCTGGCCGCCTGCCCGGCCCTGCGGCGAGTGGACGAGATAGCAGCGGCTCCGTCGGCGGCCGCCCGCGCTACCTCCGTCCGGCTGCTGCGCTTCACCTTCGGCGCCTACGTGCTCTTCGGGACGGGCTACATTGCCTACATCACGTTCATCGTTGCCCTGCTGCGCGGCGAAGGGGCCGGTGTCGGCCTCGTGAGCCTGTTCTGGGCGCTGCTCGGACTCGCAGCCATCGCCTCGCCCGCCCTGTGGGGTCCGCTTCTGGAGCGCCTCCCCGGCGGACGCGGCCTCGCACTCACGATGCTGGTGTTGGCGATCGGTGCGGCGCTGCCGGTCGCCAATCCGTCGACCGTTGCGGCCCTCCTCTCGGCGCTGCTGTTTGGCGGCTCGTTCTTGAATGTGGTCACGGCGGTCACGACGGTAGCGCGGCGCATCCTGCCGCCGCACAGCTGGACCGGCGGGATCGCCGCGCTGACGGTCGTCTTCGCCAGCGGGCAATGCATCGGTCCCCTGCTCTCCGGCGTGCTCGCCGACCGCTCCGGGGGCGTGCGCCTGGGGCTGGCGCTCTCGGCCGGCCTCTTGCTCCTCGGCGCGTTCGTCGCCTTGGGGCAGCGCGAGTAGCGGCGTTGAGACCCAGGCGCCAGCAGTCTTTAGTACTCTGCGGCATGGCAAAGTGCGCGTTGCCGAACTGGGAGCGCCGCGCTGGGGTGGCAGCGCGCCCCTGGCCGGCGACGACTACCCAGTGGGACGTGCTGTACCTACGCCGGTCTGAAGGTCTTCATTATCCAGGAGCGCTTGAACACGCAACGGTTCCCCTGGGAGGCCAATCCAGACAAATTACCAACAGTTGGATGACGAGCATAGCGCGGGAAGAGGGAACGGTCATGTGCGCGACTCCATTGAACTTCGGTCCACATTGCCACCGCACGCCTGGCGACTAAAGTCGCGGCTAACACCCACGCTACGCGCGGGTACCCGGCAAAGTCCGCCTGCGCGGACTTGTCCCCAGCCCGCGCAGGCGGGCTTCGCTGGCATTAGGCGCGATTTCAGTCGCCGGCCGCCTACTCAGGAACTGCGCTGACCTTGGTAGATGCACCACTCAGCCGGTCGCCTTCAAGTAGCGGCGGCCTAGCCTGTCAGGCCAATCTACACTGCTGGGATAGCGCGTGAGTTGGCGGATCGTTTCCTCGACGGCCTCCTGCAGGCGGTCGGGCTGGTCGCCGATCAGGCGGATGGTCCAGTCGTTGCCGAAGGCGATGTGGACGCGCTCGTCGGCGCGGCCGCGTCCGGGCAGCCTTCCGCTCATCTGGGTATCATGGCGACCACTCCCAGGTTATCAGCAACTCGGCGTCATCGAGCCGGCGGCCTACTGGACGGAATCCGACCTTCTCAAGCACGCGGACCGAGGCAGCGTTATCCTCCCGGCACTCTGCCGTGATGCGGCGCACCGCAGGTTGCTTCACGGCCCAGGCGACCAGCGCTCGCGCCATCTCGGTGGCATAGCCCCGATTCTGAGAGGACGGGTTCACGCCGTAGCCCAACTCGACTGTGCCGCCCTCGTCCGGCAGCTCCTTGAAGCTCATCTGACCGACAGCGAGCAGCGTGGAACGCTCGATCATGGTCCCTCCCCAGTCGGCGTACTGGGGATTGGTGGCGAGTTGCGCTGCCCAGGTGGGAAACAGCGCCAGGGCAGCGCCAGGCCACTCCGGCGGGAAACGCACCTTGACCGCCTCGAAGCTGGTCCGGCCGTCGCGCAGAGCTTGCCTGGGCACCTGCGCCTCGAAGTCAGACTGCATCAGGCGGGCCTGAAGGACGGCATGCGGCGTCGATATGAGGAAGAGACGGGGGGGTCTCGAGCGTCAACACGCGGTTACTCCTCTTGATCCGTCCTGCCGCACGCCCCCACGGCAGGTATCGAGATCGTGCGGCCACCCCCGAACGAGGCTATACGGCGGGGAGGCCAAGGCGGCGGCGGGCGCGCTGGTATTCCGGCACGATGTGCTCCGTGTCAAGGTCTGGCCCCTTTGCACGGGTGCTACACTAGCTCGCCTATGATGCCTTCGACTGCCACCCAGACTGAGCAATCGCCCGAGCTTGCCGCCGCCTTGCAGCGCTACTTCGGCTTCGCCGCTTTCCGCGCCGGACAGGAGGAGATCGTGCGGCGGGCGGTGGCCGGGCGCGACACGCTGGCCCTCATGCCGACCGGCGCCGGCAAGTCGCTCTGCTACCAACTGGCCGCCATGCTGCGGCCCTCCCCCACGCTGGTCATTTCCCCCTTGATCGCCCTGATGAAAGACCAGGTCGACAACCTGCCGCCGGCCATCGCCAGGCAGGCGACGCTGATCAATTCCTCGTTGGAGCAGGGGGAGGCCGGCCGCCGCGTGCAGGCGCTGGCGCAAGGGCAGTACAAGCTGCTCTATGCAGCGCCGGAGCGGCTGCGCCAGCGCAACTTCGTGGCAGCTCTGCGCAGCGCCGGGATCGGGTTGGTGGTGATCGACGAAGTGCATTGTGTCAGCATGTGGGGGCACGACTTCCGACCCGACTACATGTTCATCCGCGCGGCGCTGGAAGACCTCGGTAACCCATCCGTCCTCGGCCTCACGGCCACCGCTACGCCGACCACCGAGCGCGACATCGCCCTCTCGCTGGGCCGCGACCTGGACGTCGTGCGCGCCAGCGTGCAGCGGCCCAACCTGCGCTTCGAGGTGGAGCACGTCGAGAGTGAGGACGACCGGCAGCGGGCTATGCTGGAGCGAGTGCGCGCGCTGCCTGGTTCCGGCATCATCTACGCCCGCGCGCGCGAGAAGTGCGAGCGACTGGCGGCGTTGCTCCAGCGCAGCGGCGTCAACGCAGTCCACTACCACGCCCGGTTGGAAGCGGCGGAGCGCAGCCGCGTGCAGGATCGCTTCCTGCAGGGCAGCGCGCGCGTCGTCGTCGCCACCACCGCCTTCGGCATGGGCATCGACAAGGCCGATATCCGCTGGGTGCTGCTCTATAACTTCCCCAACTCCCTGGAGAGCTACGTGCAGATGGTGGGACGGGCCGGCCGTGACGGCGCGCCAGGCGCCTGCGTCCTCTTCGCCGGCGACGCCGACGCCAAATCGCTCACGCGCTTCGCCCAGACCGACCTGCCCAGCATCGAGCAGTTGCGGGCAGTTTACGCCCAGCTCAAGCGGCAGTCCGTGGACGGCTGGACGGAGGTCACGCCGGAAGAGCTGGGTACAGCAGCCGGGCTGCAGGAGGATACGGATCCTCGCGTCTTCATTGGCATGCTGGAGCGGGCCGGCTTAGCGCGGCGGCACTACGACGCCGGTCGGGCCGTGCGCGTCGAACTGTTGCCGCCGCCGCCCGATACCAGCCGCCGCATCAGCGAACTGCTGCGGCGCTACGAAGACCAGGCTCACGACCGCGCTCAGCGTATGATCGCCTTCGTCGACGTGGAACGCTGCCGCCACCTGCAGGTGGCCGAGCACTTCGGGGAGACGGCGGAGACGCCCTGTGGCATGTGCGACGTCTGCACGCCCGGTCCTGCCGCGCAGCGACAACGCAGCGCCGCGCCGCCGTTGCCCAAGGACCTGGCGCGGGCCATCCTGGATGCCGCCGACGGCCTCACCTGGCCCGTCGGCGAGCGCGGGCTGGCCGCCATGCTCAGCGGCTCCGTCGATGCCCCACCCTCCGCCCAGCAGAACGCGGCCTACGGGCTGCTGGCCGCCGCCCGACCCTACAAGGTGAAACGCTGGATCAGCCAGTTGATCGAGCACGGCAACCTGGAGCACTTCGAGAGCCGCGACGGCTACCGCCTGCTCCGCGTGGCGAGCCGGGCGAAGCTGCCCGAACTGGACCCACCGGTCCTGGCGCGCTCCGGTCGGCCCTACGTGGCCGACGCCGACGCTGCCGCTGATGCCCAGGACCCGGCGGCAGCGCCAACCACGGAGCGCGAGACGCTGCGCCGCATCGTGGAAGCCTCGCCGGAGGCCTCGGTGCTCTTCGAGCAGTTGCGCGCCTGGCGCGCCGAGCAGGCCAAAGCGAACGGTGTCGCCGCCTTCGTCATCTTGCCCAACACGACGCTCTACGAGATCGCCATTCGCCGCCCGGCCAGCAGCTATGCCCTGGGCAACGTCAGCGGCATCGGCAAGCAGAAACTGGAACAATGGGGCGAGGCGATCCTGGCCCTGATACAGGAGAAAGGAACCTGACCAATGGCCGACACGCGTCCAAACGTAGTGCTGATGATCTGTCACGATCTGGGCCGCCGCCTGGGTTGTTACGGCGTGTCGGGCCTGCAGACGCCTAACTTCGACCGGCTGGCGGCGGCCGGCCTGCGCTTCACCCAGCAATTTTCGACGTGCCCGCTCTGCAGCCCCAGTCGCGGCAGCATCATCACCGGCTGCTACCCGCATAGCGTCGGGCTGAACGGTCTGGTCAATCGGGGCTGGGACATGCTGGACGGCGTGCCGACGCTGCCCCAGTTGCTGGGCAAGGCCGGCTACGAGACGACGCTCTTCGGCATGCAGCACGAGAAGCAGAACCCCCTGCGCATGGGCTACGGCCGCTACTTCCACGCCCAGGGGCCCCATCTGGTCTCGGAGATCGCGCCAATGGTCGCCGACTACATCACCGCGCGCCGCCCGGACGACGGGCCCTTCTTCGCTAACATCGCCACCTCCGAGACGCACCGCCCCTTCAAGCACGCACGCTACACTCCCGACGACCCGGCGACGCTGGACGTGCCGCCCTACCTGCCCGACCACCCGGCGGTGCGCGAAGACCTGGCCGACTTCCACGGCTTGATCCACGCCGCCGATGCCGGCGTCGGACAGATACTCGACGCCATCGAGCGTTCGCCGGGCGCTGAGAACACGCTCTTCATCTTCACCAGCGACCACGGCATCGCCTTCCCGCGCGCCAAGAGCACCCTCTACGACTCCGGCATCGGCACAGCCCTGCTGATGCGCTGGCCCGCGCGCATCGCCGCCGGCCAGGTCAGCGCGGCCCTGCTCAGCAACGTCGACCTGACACCAACCATTCTGGATTGCTGCAACGTCGCGCCATCGCCCGCCGCCCAGGGTCGCAGCTACGCCCCGCTGCTCGCCGGCCAGCCTGGCGGCGGTCGCCAGGAGGTCTTCGCCGAGAAGACCTATCACGACGTCTACGACCCGCGCCGCGTGATCCGCACCGAGCGCTGGAGCTACATCCGCAACTTCGAGGAAGGCCCGGCGTTGCCCCTGCCGGCCGATATCGCGCCCAGCCTGGCGGCCTCGGCGCTGGGACCGGAACGCGACGCCCCCCGCCCGCCGGAAGAGCTCTACGACCTGCAGGCCGATCCGCACCAGTTCCGCAACCTGGCCGCTGACGCTGCCTATGCCGACACTAAAGCCGGCCTGCGCGCCCGTTTGCAGTGCTGGCAGGAACAGACCGGCGACCCGCTGCTGCGCGGCGCCGTGCCGGAGCCGCCCCAGCCGGTGCGGGTGGCCAGAGGATGAGGAACGATGGACCCCAGAGACATGCATCCAACCGAGCGCCGTAGGGGCAGGCCCCCGTGCCTGCCCTGGCCCCGGATGCGAACGTCCTCCGCCATTTGTGCCGCAAACAGGGCAGGCACGGGGGCCTGCCCCTACGCGTACGCAGACACCTCGCTATGTGAACTATGGCATCCTCTTCGCCGAGGACGACGCTGATGCGGCGCGGCTCGCTCCCAATCGCCCTCGCCTTCGCCCTCCTGCTGGCCCTCGCGCTGACGGAAGGGGCCGCCCAGGCGCCGCCGACGCTGTATCGCACCGCCGGCAACCAAATTCTAGGCCCCAGCGGCCGGCCCTACCTGATTCACGGGCTCAACCGACCCTCGCTGGAATGGCAGCCGCAGGGCAGCAACCTGTCGCAAGAGGATGTCGCTCGTATGGCGAGCTGGGGGGCCAACACCATTCGCATCCCCACCAATCAGGACTTCCTGCTGGCTGATTCCTGTCACGCCAGCCCGGACTACCTGGCCACGCTGGATACGCTGGTGGGGTGGGTCAACAGTGCCGGCATGAATGCCCTGATCGACCTGCACTGGTCGGATCGCGGCGACCCCTGCATCGCCAACATGGGCCAGCAGGAGATGGCGGATGCGCGCTCGCTACGTTTCTGGCAAACGCTGGCCGGGCATTACAAGGATAACCCTCGCGTCTTCTTCGACCTCTATAACGAGCCGCATGGCGTCTCCTGGCAGTGCTGGCTGCATGGCTGCACGACCGACCAGGGCTGGCAGGCCGTCGGCATGCAAGACCTCTACAACACGGTGCGTCAGGCCGGTTTCCGTAACCTGGTCTTCGTGGGCGGACTCGATTGGTCGCGCGACCTCAGCGGTGTTCCGCAGCACCCGTTGCAAGGCGACAACATCGTGTACGCCACCCACCCCTACTATACTTTGGTCGACCCCGCTCAACTCCACGCAACGTTCGGCGCCCTCACCGCAAACTATCCCATTGTGGCAAGCGAATTCGGCCCCTTCGCCGGTCAGACGCCGTTCTGCTCGCCCAGCGTGATGACCCAACTCATCAACTACTTCGACGCGCCGGACGGCAACCCTGCCAATCGCATCGGCTGGATCTCCTGGGCCTGGTATGCCGCCTCGGATGTCTGCGCCTTTCCGGCGGTCATCAGCGACTGGAGTGGCACGCCCGCCCCCAATGGCGTACCGGTGAAGGCGGCGTTGCAGCGCTATTATGCGGCAGAAAGGAACCCGTAATGCCACGTCGGTGGAGTCTCGCCATCATCCTGTGCCTGGTGGCCCTTGCCCTGCCGGCGACGCCGGCCCTGGCTGCCAACTGCCAGTACATCCTCGGTTTCAAGACGCTGCACGCCGACCTGGGCCTGACCGTTGCCAACTGCCTTGACGATCAGACCTTCGCCGCCAACGGTGATGCCCTGCAGCACACCGCCCACGGTCTGCTCGTCTGGCGCAAGCACCCACAAGTGGGTACCCGTAACTTCACCGCCTTCACCGACGGCTACCACACCTGGATCAACGGTCCCGCCGGGATCGAACTGCGCCTGAACACGCAGCGCTTCTCCTGGGAGAGCGACGCCGGCACGCCGGGAACCACCCTTCTTTCGACACCGGTGGCCGACGTGCCCGCCCTGGCCGACGTTACGGCACTGCTGGCGCGCACCACGGAAGTCGCCATCCCCAGCGAGCACATGGCCCTGGAACTGCCTCCCGTGACGATCTCGGACGGCGGAGCCGGCGCCTTGACTGCCGCCATCGGCGGTCGCTTTCCCACCGCCGATGGCTATGGGCAACTCGTCTTCTTCTGGCACGGCACGACCTTTCTGGGCGGGGATGCCAACCAGGAAAGCATGAGCATCCGCGGCGTCTCCTCGCCGGCTGCCGGAACCTTCAGCGTCAGCTACGCGCACTACGCTGCCACCGATGCCCTCTGCTGCCCCTCCCAGCCGCCGGTCACGATCAGCTACACCTGGAACGGCAGCCGGCTCGTGCCTGACGCCACGCCGCCGACCTGGGGTAAGCCGATCCTGGTAACGCTCGGCAGTGCGTGATCCCTGCGGTCCTCCAGGCATGCTACGGTGTACCGACGAGCGCAGGTTCCGGGAGGGTCGCCATGGCCGTGGAGTTGACGCACGTCCGCTTCAGCGTGGGCGAGTATCACCGCATCGCCGAAGCCGGCATTTTGGGCGAAGACGACCGGGTGGAGTTGATCGATGGCGAGCTTGTCCGAATGAGTCCAGTCGGCCGTGTCCATGCCGCCACCGTCCGGCGTCTCAACCGGCTGCTGGCGGCGCAAGCCGGCGACCTGCTGCTGGTCGACATCCAGAATCCGCTCCAACTGAGTGACGATACGGAGCCGGAGCCTGATGTCGCCGTGTTACGTTACCGGGCCGATTTCTACGAGGCAGCAACCCCGGCTGTGGCCGATACCTATTTCCTGATCGAGGTGGCCGATAGTTCGCTTGCCTACGACCGCCAGGTGAAGATTCCGCGCTACGCCCGTGCCGGCATCCCAGAAGTGTGGCTCGTTGACCTGGATAACCGGCGGTTCGAACGCCATAGCAACCCGGCACTGGAGGGCTACCGTGACGTGGTCGCGATCGGGCCGGGGCAGGCGTTGGCATCTACCGTCGTGTCGGGGCTCGTTTTGGCGGCCGACCAGATCCTGGCGTCCGGCTAACGGCATTTTCCGCGTCAGCTACCGGCGATGATGTCGCCTATGAAGCGGCAAGGAGCACTGGAGCATTGGCGAGTCGGCGCAGGCGGGCCCGCAACTGCTTCTCGGTCCAGACCCCGTCATCGTACTCCGCCAATTCCCCGACGATGCTGTACACTCGCCGCTGACTTTCCCTGTCTGAGGTGAGCTGCTCGAGTAGAGTGAGCACGTGCGTCGTGAACCAACGATCGAAGTCCACGAGAGAGCACTGACCGTCAGCATACGCCAGCAGGTGATCGCGCAGTGACTGGTCCAGATTTGCCGGCATGAACGCGACTCTCCCAATCTACGTTTCCGCCTTCGAGCTTCGGCGCCTTTTCAACGCCGCCCTCATCTTTGAGCGCGCAGACGTTGGCGAGGTACATGAGGATGTTACCAGAAGCGTCCACCTCTCGCGGGCGGCGGCCCATCGTGCGGAACAACAATACTGACATCGAGCGAGATTGTGGTGTTCTCCGATTGGAGCGGTCAAAGACTGGCCGTATGTCACTGGTACGTCCGCGAGGGGCGCATCGGTGGCAGCGGCAAGGCTACCTGGAGCCTGCCGTGCTCCCGGCGGACCTGCTCCACCGGGATGCCAACGCCGTTGCTACTACGGCGCGCCTCCTGGCCGCCTACCCTACCAAAGTGATCCGCTGCCGCCGCCTCGCCGACGTGGCGGCAGCAATTCGCGCCTTGAGCAGGCTACCGGCGTGCTGAGGACGTGGCGGCGAATTCGAGATTCCTGGCACACCGAACGCTTGACATTCTCTCAGCGCGTCTATACCCTGGACTCTCAGGCAATGGAACTGGAACAGCACCGTGGTGACGTTCGCGATGATCACCTGTGCGCTGGCTCTGTCGCCTTTCCGCCATATCGTCAAGAGGAGGTTACTGGCTAATGATGCATTCCATCCCGGCTGATCCCGTGGCCGTCACGCCGCAATGGCTGACGCAGGTGCTGCGCGACGGCGGCGCCCTCCAGGAGGCGACCGTCACCGCTGTGATCCCTGAGCAATTGGGCACGGGGCGGGGATTCACCGGAACGGTGTTGCGCCTCCGCCTGGATTACGACCAGGAGGAGCAGGGCGCTCCCGGCACACTCGTTGCCAAGTTCCCCAACAGCAATCCTACAGTGCGAGCCGCCCTACACGCCGTCGGCTTCTACGAGCGGGAGATCGGCTTCTATACCCACGTCGCGCCGGCATCACGCCTGCGCACCCCGCGCTGCTACTACAGCGCCCTCGACGCGACCACCGCCGAGAACATCATCCTCCTGGAGGAGATCAGCGATGCACGACCGGGCGACAACGTCGGCGGCTGCACGCCGGCGGAGGCGGAGCTCATCGCGCGCGAGCTTGCTGCCTTCCAGGGCGCCTGGTGGGACCATCCGCGACTCGCCGAGTTCACCTGCTTCCCGCTGGCGAGCCCCCAGCTCTTCCAGATGATCGAGCAGACCTACACGGCTGCCTGGGATGGCATCCTCGCCAAATACCGCGACCAGCTTCCCGGCCGCTTCCTCGAACTGGGCAGCCGCTTTCGTGGCAACGTCGTCGCCGTGCGCACCGAGCAATCACGCCGACCATGGACCATCGTGCATGGTGACTTCCGGCTGGACAATATGCTCTTCGGTGCGACCGGCAGCACGCAGCCGCTCGCGGTCGTGGATTGGCAACGTTCGGGGCGCGAGCGCGGACCAAGCGACCTCGCCTACTTCATGGCTGGCAGCCTGCCGACGGACGTCCGACGTGCCATCGAGACGCGCATCCTTGAGACCTACTACGGCGCCCTCACCGACCATGGCGTCGGGGACTACTCCCTGGCCGAGTGCCGGCGCGACTATCGCCTCGGCATGCTGAACAGTCTCTACGTCGCGGTCCGCGCCGGAGCCCTCCTCGATCTGAGCAGCCCTCGCGGACAGGAGCTTTTCGACGTGATTGTCTCACGTTGCCTGGCGGCGCTGGAAGATCACCGCCTTGAGGAGCTTCTCGTCAGTTAGGCGTGCTCTCCATCATTGCCGGAGGAAGTCGCGCGCGGCCTGCAGGAAGCCCTCGAACTGCTCCCGCCGGATGTTGTGCCCCGCGCCGCTCAGCCGGACCACCCGCAGGCGCGGGTTCAGTTGTGCCGCTTCGGCTGCCGCTTCCGGCGTGACGATCGCGCCACGGTCGGGGTCGGCGGTGACCAGGAGCGTTGGGCAGGTGATGCGCGGCACGAGGTCGCGCCAGTCCGTTTGATCGCCGGGGCGGGCCGCGCCGCCCATGCCGAACTTCGGGCTGACCTGCAGCTTGGCGTCGGCCCAGGGGCCGAACTCCTCCTCCGTCCAGGAAGGGGAGCGCTCCCGCCCGCGCGCCATCTCAAATCTCCTCCTGGCGCTGCTGGGCGCCTGCTTGACTTTTGCCGGTACACGCTCCGATACTCTACCGCGGAACACAGGTAAGGACCATCCTTGGGCGCCACCCGCCGTCTGGCGATCTTCCTCAAGCCCTATCGCCTCTGGGCGGTGCTCGCCCCCCTCTGCATGGTACTCGAAGTCGCCATGGACCTGACCCAGCCGCGCCTGGTCCAGCGCATCGTCGATCAGGGCATCCTGCGCCTGGATATGGCGGTCGTCCTGCAGGCCGGCGCCTTCATGGTCGGCGCCGCCTTGATCGGGCTGGCCGGCGGCATGGGCTGCACCGTCTTCGCCATCCTGGCCGGCCAGGCTTTCGGCGCCGACCTGCGCGGTACGCTCTTCCGCCGGGTGCAGGCGCTCTCCTTCGGCAACCTCGACGCGCTGGAGACCGGCAAGCTCGTCACGCGCCTCACCAACGATGTGCAGCAGGTGACGGACATGGTCATGATGCTGCTACGCATTATGGTGCGCGTGCCGTTGCTGCTGGTCGGCAGCGTGATCATGGCGGTCCTCACCAGCCCCCCACTGGCGCTGCTCTACCTGGTGCTGGTGCCCATCGTGCTGGGCGAAGTGATCTGGATCATCGGGCGCACCTTCCCCATGTTCGGCGAGGTGCAGCGCCGGCTCGACAGCCTGAACACCGTGATGCAGGAGAACCTGGCCGGCGTGCGCGTGGTCAAAGCCTTCGCGCGCTCCGCCCACGAGGCGCGGCGCTTCGGCGCTGCCAACGTGCGCCTGATGACCCAGAACCTGGCAGCCGTGCGCTTGGGGGCCGTCACCATGCCCTTCATGCTGCTGGTGCTCAACGGCGGCGTGGTGGCCGCGCTCTGGCTGGGCGGCCTGCAGGTCAAGTCCGGCGGCCTGCAGGTGGGGCAACTGATCGCCTTCCTCAACTACCTGGCGCAGACGCTGCTGGCCCTGGTCGGCGTCAGCATGCTGGTGGTGCGCTTCTCCCGCGCCGGGGCCTCGGCGGAGCGCGTCGAGGAGGTGCTGACGAGCGAGCCGGAGGTCGTCGACCGGCCCGGCGCGCTGCCCGCCTTCGCGCCGCGCGGCCGCGTTGCCTTCGAGGATGTCAGCTTCAGCTATCGCGGTCAGGAGCACGACCCGGTGCTGCAGGGCATCAGCTTCGTGGCCGAGTCGGGCCAGACGGTCGCCCTGCTCGGCGCCACCGGCGCCGGCAAGTCCAGCCTGCTGCAGCTCATCCCGCGCCTGTACGACGTGACGGCCGGTCGCGTGACCATCGACGGCGTGGACGTGCGCGGTATCGACCAGTCCGCCTTGCGCGGCGCAGTCGGCATCGCCCTGCAGGAGTCGGTGCTCTTCAGCGGCAGCATCGCCGACAACATTCGCTATGGCCGGCCGGCAGCGACCGACGCCGAAGTCGTGGCGGCCGCCGAGCTGGCTCAGGCCCACGACTTCATCATGCACTTCCCCGAGGGCTATGCCACCCTGGTGGGGCAGCGCGGCGTCAACCTCTCCGGCGGCCAGAAGCAGCGCCTCGCCATCGCCCGCGCCCTGTTGACCCAGCCGGCCGTGCTGCTGCTGGACGACAGCACCAGCGCCGTGGATGTGGAGACGGAGGCGCGCCTGCAGGCCGCCCTGACCAGCAAACAGGGCGGCCAGACGCGGCTGCTGGTGGCTCAGCGCATCAGCACGGTCCTCAGCGCCGACAAGATTCTGATCCTGGAGGACGGCCGCATCGCCGCCGCCGGCACGCACGACGAGTTGCTGGCGACCAGCCAGATCTATCGCGAGATCTACGAATCACAGATGGAACAGGGAGCGCTGGCCCATGGCGTCGTCTAGGGAGCAGTCGGCGCCGCCCCCGCTGCCGCCCTTCTTCGCGCGCGGCGGCCCCGGCCCGCTGGGCCAACCCAAGGTGCGCGCCAAGAATACGCGCGGCACGGTGCGCCGGGTCTGGGGCTACCTCAGCCGCCAGCGCGCCGCCCTGTTTATCACCTTGGCGCTGGTCGTCGCCACCACCCTGCTCGGTCTGCTGGGTCCCTACCTGCTGGGCCGAGCAATTGACCAGTACATCCTCAAAGGCGACCTGCCCGGTCTGGCGCACCTGTTGCTGCTGATGCTGGCCGCCTACCTCGGCACGTCGCTGCTGACCTGGCTGCAGAGCTATGTCATGGCCGGGGCCGCCCAGCGCACCGTGCGCGACCTGCGCAGCGACCTCTTCGCCAAGCTGCAGGCGCTGCCGCTGCGCTTCTTCGACCAGCGAGCGCACGGCGATACCATGAGCCGGCTCACCAACGACGTGGAGAACATCAACCTCGTGCTCAGCGACAGCGTGACGCAGTTGCTCTCCGGCGTCCTCAGCCTGATCGGTGTGGCGGCGGCCATGCTCTGGCTCAACTGGCACCTGGCCTTGCTCAGCATCGGTTCCACGGTGCTGCTCACGATCACCCTCAACCGCTGGATCGTCAGCCGCACGCGGGAAGGCTTCCGGGCCCAGCAGGCGACGCTCGGCACGCTCAACGGGCTGATCGAGGAGACCATCACCGGGCAGCGCGTGGTCAAAGCCTACCGCCGCGAGGCAACCGTGATCGAGCAGTTCGACGCCGCCAACGCCGACTTGCGCCGGGCGGCCACCCAGGCGCAGACCTTCTCCGGCTTCATGGGACCGCTCATGAACGCCGTCGGCAACCTCAGCATCGCCGTCGTGGCCGGCGGCGGCGGCTGGATGGCGGTGCAGGGGCTGGCCAGCGTCGGTACTATCGCCAGCTTCATCAACTACACCGGCCAGTTCGGTCGCCCCCTCAACAACATCGCCAACCTCTACAACACCATGCAGGCGGCCGTGGCCGGCGCGGAGCGCGTCTTCGAGGTGCTGGACGAGCCGGTGGAAACGGATGCGCCCGACGCCCTGCCGCTCGCCAAAATACAGGGCGACGTGGTCTTCGAGGATGTCCACTTCTCCTATGAGCGCGCCACGCCGGTGCTGCAGCACGTCAGCCTGCACGCCGAACCGGGCCAGGTCGTGGCCCTTGTCGGCCCCACCGGCGCCGGCAAGACGACCATCGTCAACCTGCTTACTCGCTTCTACGAGCTCGACAGCGGCAGCATCCTGGTCGACGGCCAGGACATCCGCCGCATCAAGAAGGAGGACCTGCGCCGGCAACTCGGCATCGTGTTGCAGGACACCTACCTGTTCAGTGGCACGGTGCTGGACAACATCCGCTACGGCAAGCTCGACGCCAGCGACGCCGAGGTGATCGCTGCCGCGACGCTGGCCAACGCCGATCAGTTCATCCACCGCCTGCCGCAGGGCTACGCCACGCCGCTCTCCGAGCGCGGCAGCAACGTCAGCCAGGGCCAGCGCCAGTTACTGGCCATCGCCCGCGCCATCCTGGCCGACCCCAGCATCCTGATCCTCGACGAGGCGACCAGCAGCGTCGACACGCGCACGGAGCAGCACATCCAGGAGGCGACGCGCCGCCTGATGGCCGGTCGCACCAGCTTCGTGATCGCCCACCGCCTCTCCACCATCCGCGACGCCGACCAGATCCTGGTCATCAACCACGGCGAGATCGTCGAGCGCGGTAGCCACGTCGAGCTGCTGCAGCAGGAAGGCTTCTACCAGCGCCTCTACGCTAGTCAGTTCCGCGCCACAAGCCGGCGTGTGCCGAGTGAAGGGGCATTGTCCGGCTGATGCGTGGGGCCGCCGCAGTCGCGGCCCTGTTCCCCATGGCATGCTTACTCCATGGAACGCGTGGACGAGTTGCAGATCGTTGCCCACACCACTGCTGCTATCGCAGCGGCGAGCGGCCTGGACGCGGCATTGCAGGCACTGTTGCGCGGCATGGCCACGCTCACCGGCGCCGACCGTGGCGGCGTGCGACTGCTACCCGATCCACAGGAGTACGTTGGCCCTTGCCGGGTCTACGTCTGGCGCCGTCCCGACACGTACCTCTGGGCAAGCGGCGAGAATCTGGCCGGTAGCAACACGGTGCAGGCGCTCGAACGTGGGCGCGGCATCTACTCGGAAGATCTGACATCGCCCACCACGATCGGCGACTTCGCCGGGTCGGCGGCGCTCCTCATCGCGCGTCCCGGCAGCAGCCTGATTGTTCCGTTGCGCGCCGGCGAGCGCAGCATCGGCACCTTGCACGCCGACAGCGAGCAGACCGCCGCCTTCAACGAGTCGCTCCTCGTACCGCTGCAGGTGCTGGCCGACCACGCCGCTGGAGCGGTGCAGCAGGCTCAACTGCGCGCGGAAGCCGACGAGCGGATGCTCCAAATTAGAGCTGCTCCAGCGTGTGTCCGCCGCCGTCAATACCGACGATGACCTGGATGCCATGTTGACACGAGTCCTGCGCGAGACCGCCGCCTTTATCTCTTCGACCGGTGGCCAGGTGGCCCTGGTCGATGACCAGCGGCAGTTTGTGTGTGGTCGCGTCGGCCTCAACCTGCCGCCCGGGCTCCTGAAGGCCACCGTGCGCCGTCTCTACGACGCGCCTCACCCGGAGGAGGATATCTATGCCCTGGCTGTGCGCACCGGACAGCAACTTATCTTTGATGGGAGTCACCCGGCCATTCACCGCCCCACACAGCAGCGCTTTCACACCTCCAGTGAGCAACGTGTCCTGACGCCGATCAGGCACGGCGGCGCCGTTATCGGCGTGCTGCACTTCATCTGGAATCAGTACCGCCCGCCGAGAGACGATGATCTTGCCCTGTTCCGCCTGGTGGCCGAGCAACTCGGTGGCGCAATCTCCCGCGCCCGCCTGGCCGAAGAGGAAAGCCTCATACGAGAGCAACTGGCGACTGCGCTACAAGCGTCAGCGACGATAGTGATGACCTATGACCTGAGCGGTGTCCTCACGCGCGTGCAAGGGGCATGCTCGGAACTGCTGGGCTGGGACGCCCATGAAATGGTCGGCCGGAACCTGCGGGAGTTCCTCCACCCGGCAGAGCACGCCCGCTTCGACCGGCGGATTGGCAACCGCGCCCGCGGCGACCGGGTAGTGCTGCAACGCGAGCTCGTGCTGCTGCATCGCGAGGGCGACCCCGTTCTCGTGCTCGTCACCGTGGGACCGCGCATGCAGGGCGATCGCGTTGTCGGCGGCGCTGGCGCTATGACCGACCATAGTGCTATCCGCCAACTACAGGTGGAACGTGATGCGGCGCTGGCCGCGCAGTCTCGCGTCGAAGGAGCCATGCGCACCGGGCGCGCCGTCGTCCACGAGTTGGCGAGCCCGCTCGGCGCCGCGCTCGGTATTGCCGAATTGCTGGCGGCCGATCCCGACCTGCCCGCCCGAATGGCAGATGACCTGCAGACGCTGCAAGAGCAAGTGATCCGCGTCGGCGAACTCCTGCACCAGTTCGGCCGGATCGCCCGCTACGAGGAGACGCCGACACCGGCCGGTCCCCAGCTCGACCTGGAACGCTCCAGCAGCGCGCGCTGAATCGCCGTTAACGCAAAAGCGGTGGCTGTGCGACACCATCGAGTGTCGCACAGCCACCGCCGGGAGCGCCGCCGGCAAGCAACCGTAGCTAGTGCTGTGCCGGTTGCACCCCCGGATCAGCAACAAGCTTCGGTAATTGCGTCGTCAACACCGTCAGGCCGGCAACCAGCGCCGGGGTGATCCAGGCCCAGGCCAGCGGCAAGGGCACCTGCCGCGATACCAGCAGTGCCTCGAAGGCCACCAATACGGCATTCAGCGTGATGATCGTCGTGTAGACCAGCGCATGGCGGTTCATCAGTCCCATCCTTTCAACCCAAACTCTTCAGCAACGGGTGTCTCAGTGTTGTTCCGCGGCCACGTCGTGGAATATGCGCAGGCGGGGATGCGGCGCGTCGGGGCACACCCCCGGCATCCACATCGCCCCGTCGGCCTTGAGCGAGACGTGGCTGGCGCAGCGTGTGCAGACCTGCCTCGTGCCGTCACCGTCCGCCAGGGCAATGGTGAAGCCCGCTTGCGCCGACCAACCCCGGCAGCAATCACAGTACACTCGCGCCGACGCGCGGCGCTGGCTCCCGAAGGGAGACCGTGCCGTCCTGCTCGCGCGCAGTTCCGTGCCAGAACTCACAACAAACCTCCTGCTCGCTGCGCGACGCCGCGCTCACTTCCCAGTTGTCACATGCTGCACCAGCGTCCACACCGCCGCCCCGTAGACCGGCGTGATGACGAAGAGCAGCGCCGTCACCAGGTAGCGGGTCAACGCCGACAGTTGATCCAGCCGGTCGCGCAAGCCGGCGAGGTCGTCGCCGGAGCGATTCTGGCTGCTGGTGATCGTGTCGACGGCGCGCCGCAACACCTCGATCTGCTGCGACATCAGCAGCAGCACCTCCCGATCACTCGCCGCCGACAGCGGCGTCACCGTACTCATGGTCTCCCGCTTCCTTATCTCTACCTCGGACCTCACACCCCGACGGCCAAGATCGAAAAGTTACTCAGCGTCTGCGCGCTGCCATCCAGATTCTGAAAGGCCACGCTGATCGCATTGATATGGCCGCTGCCGTCGTAGCCATAGCCGCTGACGCCGTAGCCGATCGCGCCTTTGTTGCCGGCGCTGGTCTGGCAACTGGCCCCCACCGCCACGGCATTACCGGGGAAGGCGCGGCTGCAGGTGAGCGTCTTCGTCACGTAGCTGTTCGTGGCGAGGCTGCCCGACGACGTGCCGTCGAACATCGCCTCCACGTGCGTCGCGCTGCTCGTGCCCTCCGCCACGGGGTTGCCATGACTGTTGACCTGCGTCGCCGAGAGCGTGGCATCCACCGTGGCGTTGCCGGTGACCACGGCCGTGGCAATGGTCGCCGTGCCATCCACCTGCAGGTTGCCGGTCACGTGCTCACTGCTGGCGGTGATGCCGCCGTTGGCCGTTAGCGCGCCGGTTTGCGTGGTAGTGCCCTCTATCGTGGTCGCGCCTTTTACATCCAGGCTGTTGCCCAGCGTCACCGGTTGGTCGGTCATGCTGCCATCTAACGCCTGAACGAACTGGTTGACGTCGGCGGCCTGGATCGTGCCGCCGCTTGTGACCGTGTGCAGTGCCATCCGCGCCTCACCTATCCAATCTGCAAGGAGAACTCCAGCGTCATCGTGACGGCGCTGGTCTTGTTCTCGCTGATGGCGACGTGGCTGAGCAGGTTGCCACTGCCGCCGCTGCTACCGGCGCCGAGGAAGAGGCCGGCCTCCGTCAACGTGCCGTTGCCCTGCCCGCTGTTGAAGAAGAAGTCCAGCGTCACCACGTTGCCGAGGCGGCTGCTGGTTGCCAGCACCACCCGCGCCAGCTCGCTGCCCAGCACCGTATCGCCGCTGCCCGGCGGCGTCGCGCTGGTACCGACCGCGCCGTACACGTTCGTGCGACTGTGGACCGGGTTCTCGATGTTGAGCCAGGATGCCAGGAAGCTCTTGCCGTTCAGGCAGACCACGTTCGCATAGCGGCCGCCGTCCCACCCCCGCCCGCTCGCCACGTCCCGGTACGTCACGCGCCAGAGTCCGCGCAGGGCGATGACGCTCACGACCATTGCGCTTTCGCGTACAGCGCGCTGGCACTGCCATAGATGTACGCCGCCGCGTGGGGCGTGTTCGGCAGTGTCACGCTGTCGGCTAGCGCCACCTCGTCGCTGCCGGTCTCTGGCGCCGGCACGTAGTCGCTCAATTGCTCAGCCGGGTTATCCGGCACGCTGTCCTGCGTCGTCTGCGTCAACAGCTTCAACAGATCGCCGGCATCGGTCACGCGGAGGGAGGTGGACATGGGGTGCTCCTTAATATCTACGGGCCGCGACTGCGGTCTGCGGCCAAGCGACGAGGGCGACTGCGGTCGCGTTTTGCGTCTGGCACTGCGTCGCAGCGCGACCGCAGTCGCCCCGGTGACTTGGCCGCAGACCGCAGTCGCGGCCCCTGCTTTTAGCCTCGCAGTCGCGGCCCCCCCTCACCCAAACGCCGCCAGCCGCAGGCGGTGCTGGTAGCGGCCGCCGGGTGCGCCGCTGATGCGACAGTCGGTGACGAGCATCGAGGTGTTCAGGCCGAGCTGAGTATTGACCAATGTCACCTGTTGACCCGCCGCCAGACTGCCGCGGTACGTCTGGTCGACATCGACGCTGGCTGTGACCAACGGCCGAGCGAACTGGGAGAGCATGGCGGCAGCCCGTTGCGTCGCCGCCTGCTGCGTCTTCACCAGGCTGTCGGTGATATATTCCTCCCAGGCGCCGTAGGTGGTGACGGAGACGTTGTCCTTGCGACGTACCAGCACCGGCAGGTCGTAGACATACGTTGCGCTGATCGTCGTACCGTTCGCCGGCGCAGCAGCGAAGCGTAGGGTCGCCGTCTGCGTATCCTGTGCCAGCGAAACCAGCGCGGCAGCGCCGCCGAAGCCGCTGCCGCTGTCGATCCCGACCGTCTGGTTGACCCCGGCGACCGTGACCACCGGCAGGGTGCCGCCAGCCGCTACGCTGGTGTCCGGCGGATAGTCGAAGAGGTAGCTCGTCTGTTGTCCATTGCCAACCCACGTCTGCACATAGGGGTTGGAGAGGTACGTGCCACCGCGGAAGGTGATCTGGTTGGCAAACTGGGAGACGTCGCGTTCGTACCAGAAGGTGTCGCGCCGGTAATTGGCCTCGCCTGCTCCCGGCGGCGCGTCGGTCAGGATGACGTCCGCGGCGGGAGCGTGGTTCTGGTCGAAGAAGTGCAGGTCATTGTTGGCGTCGAGGTCCCACATCAGAAAGGCCGTCGAATCGCTCAGCCGTACCAGCTTGTCGAAGGCGTCGGCCAGCCGCAGGTGCGGTGCGTTGAAATACTGTAAGGTCGGTAAGCCCGCCTGCACGTTGTTTGTGGTGATGGTCACGCCCGGTGGAAAACTGGCCAGCAGGTCTTTGACGATCTGATCGATGCTTTGCGCCTGGTACTTCTTGTTGCAGAGCGCTTTCTGCAGGTAGTAGGTGGCGTCCTGGCACTCCAGGGTCCAACGATTCAGACTCGCGCCGTCGGACACTGCCTGCCGCAGCCGCGTCGCCACGCCACCGAACTTCGTGTTGCCCAACTCGTCGCTGATCGTCACCGTCTGCAGTGGCGCGA
The DNA here is from genome assembly GCA_036734945.1 of Chloroflexota bacterium. Classification (GTDB taxonomy): domain Bacteria; phylum Chloroflexota; class UBA4733; order UBA4733; family UBA4733; genus UBA4733. Next base: position 35,435 of record DAIMXP010000003.1, on the reverse strand, counting down.
AGCTGCGCGCCAGCGAGGAGTCGAGCAAGGCAAAGCTGGCGGTGTCGCCGCGTCGCGTCAGCACCTGCGTGATCGTCAGCGTTTGCACATCGACCAGGCCTGAGACATCCGTGGCGTTGACTTTCAGCGTGAGCGCCATCAGCGCACCAGGGAGTAGGCCAGCCCGGTTTGCCGGACGATGGCCTGCCCCACCCGGCTCGCCAGCAGATCGGCGTCCTGGTCACTCAGCACAGTATTGCCGCTGACGTAGACGTTGATAACGCCATTGCCGGCAACACCCGCTGGCGGGTACCCGGGCGCGCTGAGACCCCAGGGCGTTCCGTCGGCGGCCGCTTCGACGCCTGATACACCTGGTAGTGGATACCCGCCAGGCAGACCGAACTTGCTCAGCGGCAACACCTGCGCGCCGCGCGGCAGGTTGACCAGTTCCGGCCCCTGCTCGCCCACCCAGGTCAGCCCGCCGCGCCAATCGCTGGCGCCCATGGCGTTGTGCCCCACCGCCGCCCCGGCCCCAGAGAGAGCGGACTGCGCGGCGCCGATGCCGGATTCGATGCCGTTGAGCACGGATTGGGCGGCGTCGATCGCCGCCTGCACCACCGCCCGTGCTTCATCGGCGATTTCGCCGGCCTTGGCCATAATGCCGCCGCGCAGACTCTCCATCAACGCGCCTCCCACGTCGGTAAAGGCGGGCTGGAAGGACTGCAGCGCCGGTAGCAGCGGTGCGACGAGGTTGTTCGTCGCGGCGAGCAAAGCGCCGGCCAGACTGGCCATGCCGTCCATCAAGCCCTGCACCAGAGCAACACCGATCGTCGCCATCACCGCGCTGACGCCCGAAGAGCCACCGCTGAGGCCAAAAATCGTCTGGACCGGCAGCAGGATGTTCGCCTCCAGCCACAGCGAGACGTTGGTCGCCATCCAGCCGGCCAGCCCGTCGATCCCTTGCCACAGCGCGTCGATGATTTGTCCGCCGAGCGCTGTTGCTTCCGGCACGAAGTTCGCCAGCGCCTGATCGATGGCAGCAAGGGCATCGCCAGCCGCCGCCGCCAGTTGCCCCGGTCCGCTGGTTGCAATGGCCGCAGCGGCACGTTGGATCGCCGCCAGTGCCTGGGCGCCGATGCCGCCCAACGCTTCCTGCATCATCTGGCTCAGACTCCCCAGCGCCTGCTCCGCCGGTTGCAGTACAGCGCGCTCCAGCATCGCACCGAAAGTGCCCACGGCCGCTGTCGCGTCGGCGGCAACGGCCTGCGTCCAGTCGATCCCGCCAACAACGCTGCCTAGCAGTCCCGACAACGCCGCCGCCAGCTCGCCGGTCTGCACTGCCGCAACGGCCTCCGCCAGCGCCTGTTGCAGCCCGGAAGCCAGGGCGCCGACGACCGCAGGGAGACCGCTGCTGCCCACCAGCGCCTGTTGTAGCCCGTTGACCGCGGTCGCAGCGATACCGGACCAGTCGATCCCACTGAGATCGGTGGCCAGCGCTTCCCCCAGCCCCGCCGCCGCCTCCAGCAGCCCACCGAAGGCGCCGCTCAGCGGCGTCAGCGCCTGCAGCGCCAGTCCGCCCTGTGTGGCGATCTGCTCCAACCCCGCCGCCACACCGTCCAGCACCTCCTGCCCCCGCGCTTGCACGTCGAGGAGGAGTAAGAGCGTGAGTTCGTCGTTCATGGAGCAATTCCTTTCTGGAGAGGCGGCGCCCGCAGGCGCCGCTAGTCCCTTGCCATCCGTTCCACCTACAGCCGCAGATTGCGGTACAGCAGCCAGTAGCTCAGCACCGGCCGCGGCATGGCCTGTAGCTCCTGCCAGGAGCCGTGGCCGTCGAGGCTCAGCAGGTACTCCTGGATATAGGGCAATGCTTCGCCGCTGCCCATGCCCTTGAAGAAGAGGGCAGCGGCGGTGGTCAGTCCTGGGCGGCCACCGGATCGGCCAGTGGCGTCGTGATGCCCCGCACCGCCGCCAGAATCCGGGCGCTGTGCGCGTCGGCCAGACCTTGCACCTGGTCCAGGCCCACCGGGAGCACATTACCGGCCTCGTCGTCCAGATTCCAGCGCTTGATGGCGAAGAGCAGCAGTTGATCGGTGTACTCGCGCTGGTGGAAGCGAGCGCGGATGCTCGCCACGTCGCTCGGGCTGCCCTCCAGATCGCCGCCGAGCAGTACCCGCCGGCACTCGTCATCCTCCGCCTTCGTCAGCGGCGTCACTTCCGCCCAGTAGCCGTACGCCAACTCCACCTTGCGCCGCCCAAAAACCTTGCTGTGATAACCCACGAGGTGAACTCCTCAAAAGTGCCACTCAAGCACTCACTCATGTGCCACTTCAGCACTCATTACTTTATACAAACGGCAGCCAGTGCCCGTTCGTCACCTGTGCTTCGACGCTGTAGCCGGCAGTGTCGGCATACGTCGCCTGAAACTGGGCGTCGTAGAGCAGCAGCGTGCCGATTTTTAGGGGCACGCTGAGCTTCGTCAGGACGCAACGGGGAAGCGTGAAAACGATACTGCTGCTCCCCTGCGTCAGCGTCGCCACGAAGGCGCCGGTGGTCCCTGCCGTCATGTCGTTGTAGTAGGCCATCGACTGCACAACGTTGGTAAATTTGCCGGTCACCGTGCGCTCTACCGGCACGATCAGCGCGGGGAGGTTACCGCCGTTGAAGGTCCAGAACTCTTTGGCCGTTTGGTCAATGTTCAACTCGAACGAGGCGACGCTGTTGTCGGCGGCGCCGAACAGGGAGATAGCGAAGTTGGGCAGCGAGAGCGGCGCACTGGCGCCGTAGCTCGGCACGGAACCGGCAATCTGCGCCTCTGCCAGCGCCGACAGATCGTAGCGGACCTTTGCCGCCCCTTTGCTGGTCAACTGCAACGCCGTTTTGCCCACCACCGCGCCGGCGAACTGCAAACTGGTCAGGCCGCCCAGGTTCTTTTCCAGCGTCAGCGTCTTGTAGGCTCCAGCGTTCGGCTGGTCCGGCAGGAGCACATGCGTGAACACTGAAGTGCTGCTCGGCACTCGCCAGGCCGCCCCCGTTGCCGGATAGCTATACCGCGTGAGTTCACTGCCGATGCCGAGGGTGAAAGGACCGCTGCCGCTGATGCTCGCCACCGTATGGATTTCACTCAGGTTGCTCAGGCCGGGGCTGCCGCCGCTGGTTTGGTGCAGTTCGATCCAGTCGCCCACGCTCAAGCTGGCCGGCAGCGCCGCCAGCGCGAAGCTGCCGACGCCGGCGGCGACACCGCTGCCCCCGATGCTTTGTGCCCCGGTGGCCGTGGCAGCATATTGATACACGTCGCTGCCAATAGCAGCGGCCAGGAGGGGCAGCCCTTGATCAACGTACAACGGCGTATCAATGGCGCCCGAAATCCGCTGTTCGCCCAGCACCGGCACGAAGGCGGTGTCGCGGCTGTCCCGCAGCAGTTTCTCCAGCACAATCCCCGGCTCCCGCGCCAGCGATTCGTCCAGCAGGGGCACGTAGCTGGTGGCGGCCACCGGCGTCCCCGGCGTCGTCTCCGCCGCCAGGCCGAGGAAACCGCGACTGGCCAGGTATTCGGTCAATGCAGGCACCAGGCGCTCCTCATCTCCAAATGTGCCACGTAAGCACTCACTAATGTGCCACGTAAGCACTCACTAATGTGCCACGTAAGCACTCACTAATGTGCCACGTAAGCACTCATTAACTCATCCCGTCACGTGCTCCGTCACGGCCAGGGTCTTCTGGGCGGTGAACACCACCAGGCCTTGCAGCGACTCGTCCAGCAACGGCTCCGCCACGCTCGTCGTCAGCTCTTCACCGATCCAGACGAGCACGCTCTGGCTGCCGCTGTCGGGGTCGCTGATGGCAACCGGAATCGTCACCGTGCGGAATATGCCGTCGATCTGCTCCAACATGTCGTCGAAGGCCGCCCCACCCTGCTGCTCGTCGGCAGCGATCCAGTAGATGTCGAACCGCACCTGGTGGCTGATCTCTTTGCGCCCCGCGCCGCGCGAGAGCGTGAAGCGGCGCTCTTTGCTCTCCGGCACGTTGATGGTGATGACCGCTTGCTCCCCGACAGCGATCTCGCGCGGCCGCTGCGTCACGACCACGCAGGGCACGGGCACGTCCAGCAGCGCCATCGCTTGCCGGCAGTACGCCTTCACGGCCAGCCGGCTCATGGCGCGTCACCGCCCATCAGGCCGATCAAGCGGCGGCCGTCGTCACGCAACAGCAGCCGCAACGCCGGCGTCGACCGCTGCACCGCCCGCTCCGGGAACCGGTTCGGCTTCGTCCCCGGGTGCTGCACGCGGCGGACCGGATGCCGGGCTCCCGGCCAGAAGAGGGCGTGCTTCGTCCGCGGCACGATCACGTGAGGCCGGGTGCCATCCACCAGCAACTTGCCGTAAGCGAGGCCGTAGAAGCCCTGCCCATTCGCGCCACTCGCCCGGGCGATGATGGAAGCGCGCAGCGTCCCCGTCCTCACCGGCGCCACCGCTTTCAGTGCGTCCAGGAGCACCTGCGTTGCAGACTGCGCTAACGCGCTGGAGTCGGTGGCCAGCCGTGCTGCCTCTCGCGCCCCCTTCGCCGCCCGTTCAATCTGCCCAAACGCAATCGTCAAGCCCAATTCATCAGCCACGACGCCCCCTCATGTGCCACTTGTGTACTCATGCATGTGCCAAGGAAGCACGCACTAATGTGCCACGTCAGCACTCATTAATTCACAACAGCCGGCGATAGTGATCGAGCACCTGTTGCGCCTCCAGCGGAATCTTCGCTGCCGCCGGTTGAGCCGGTGGCAAATTGCCGCTGATACCGCCTGTGCGCCCCATGACCAGCGCGTTGGCGCCGCGCACCTCCAGCAACGCTTTGCAGATCAGGAGGACCGCCTGCTTCACATCCGCCGGCAAAGCCGACACGGCAACGTCGTACGGTTGCGCCGGCGCCGCCGCCGGGCGGACGATCGGCGTGTGCGCGAACATCGTTCCCGCCGTCAGCGCCACGTTGGCTGGGCCGGTGACGGCGCTCCAGTTCCCGGCCACACTGACCTGCTCCGTGTTTCCCTCGTCGTAGACGGTCAGACGGCTACCGGGGACCATGCCGGTAGCGTCCGCCACCGGCAGCAATGTCGCGCCGGTCACGAGAGGCGAAGTCAAGAGCGTGTTCGGCCAGCCGTTCAAATACGTGTATTGCACCCGCAAGGGCGGCATGCCGCGCTGGGGGAACGCGCTCGGATAGACGATACGCTCCCGAAAAAGAATCAGCTCGGTCACGGCCACTGATGTCCAGGCCGTTCCACCCGTCGCGGGATAGGCGTACTGGAAGCTCTCCACGGTGAGTAGCGGCCAGTAGTCGGTATGGACCCACAGGTAGCCGTTGTGATCGATACCGGCCAGGCCGCTCCCCGTCCACTTCTCCTCGCTATCGACCGTTGCTCCCAGCACCTGCTGGCAGTGACTGTCGGCCAGCGCCGACGCGCGCAGGATGATGTTGGTGAGCTCTTCGTAGGTCTGCTGCCCGGTGACGCCAGCCGGTCCGCCGGCGCTGCCCGGTGGGACGCTGCGCAAGGCCAGGCCCAGCGGCGCGTTCAATAGTTCCACCACCGTGAGATACTGGCTCGCCACCACAGCCACTCCTTATATACATATGCGCGTGTACGCCCTCGGCAATGTGCCACGTAAGCACTCATTGCCCTATAGAAAGCACCTGATCCGAAAGAACCGCGCCGGCGTGTGCCCACCCGACGCCACGACACTCAACTGCACGCGGTACTCGTAGCCCGCCGTCAGCACGTTTGCCGGCACAGTGATCCCCACCTGCCCGGCACTGGCGCCGCTGCCCAGGAACGGCGACCCCGCCGCTGCCACCGTGGCAGTGACGTCCTTCGTGTCCGTCGGATAGCGCGGGTCATATTCCAATACCGCCGCCGCCGGACTGCTCAGCGTCTCCCCGCCCGCCAGCTCGGCCGTTGGGTCCCAGTAATACGTCGTCGCCCCACCGCTCGCCTGCTCGGTTGGTGAGCCGGGGAGTTCTAATTGGGAGATGATGGCCATGGGTGTCCTCCTGGTCGTTGGTGGCCTCCTACCCACTCCCCCCTAACTCGCAAACACCCTCCGCGGCGTCCCCGCCATACTCCGAAACACCCGTGTCGGCGGCTGCACTACGTCGTAGATCAGCCAGTGCTCCTCGGCATTCACGAGGGTCCAGGTCAGCGTATAGGGTCCGCCCGCTACCACCATCTGCACGCCGGTCGACTCGTTGATGAGCACGTAGCGATGGCCGGTCAGCATGCCGCGCAGCGGGATGGCCACGGCGTCGCCGGGTTGCCCGTTGGCAGTCAGGCGCAGGGCCAGGGTGTTCGGGTTGTAGAGCCAGTCCATCACTCGGTCGTACTGCGCCGGCCACAGCCCGCTGAATTGCGTCAGCAGGAACCAGTAGGCGTAGGCTGCCACGAACTGGTGGTTCGGCTGCTCGTCGACCAGCAGCCCTCGCTTCGCCCGGCCGGCGGTGAAGCTGTTGTGGTAGATGCCCCACGGCCCCGCAACCTCCCGCGGGATCGCCCCGTTGGCGACCGTCCCCGGCAGGATCAGCGCGTTCTTTACAGCCAGGCCCAGGACGGCCTGCAAGAGTTGCACCTGGCTGAGGGTCGTCGTCTGGCCCGCCGCAACCAGCCCGCCGGCATCACCGCCGTTCTCCAGCAGCAACGGGCCGATGTAGACGCCCCACTGCACCCCGGCAAAGTCGTTGTAGTCGTTCGGCCCCGTCGTGCTCACCAGCAACTGCTTGCTGCTGCCGTTCCAGGGCGTGCCTTCCACCGCGACCCAGCCCAGCGGACGCTTGTTGAAGTCCGCTGGCATATCCGTCGCGTAGTACTGGTTGCCGCTGCCGAAGCCGAAGGCGAACAGCGCGTTCTGGCCCAGGGTGGCCAGGGCCTGCGCGGTCGGGTAGGGGGCGCTCGCCGGTAACTTTGCCTGCCGCAGGCGGTTGCGCAACAGGTCCTCGGCGAAGCCCAGCCCGCTGTAGAAGCCGAAGTAGGCGCTGCCCGTCCCCACCCAACCCGTCTGGTAGGCGTAGTTCGCCGCCGGGTAGCTCGGCGTCGTGTAGGTCGTATCCCCGCCGGCCGCTCCGCCGTCGCCACTGGTCGCAAAGGCTACTGCCAGGTCCACCAGCGGAGACTTCAGGCCGGCCGGCTGCCCCGGCACCTGATTGGCGTTCGGCGTCCCGTCAAACGCCACGTGGTTGGCGCTGTTCCACCAGGTCTGCCAATCCGCAAACAACTTGGTCAGCGCTGCGTTGTCGCGCCCCGTGACGATGAAATACTCCAGCAGGCCCAGCAAGGACCCCTGGATCTGGTCAGTCGAGACGTAGTTCGCCCGCACGCCGCTGCGGTTCACCCAGAAGGGCATAAACCCCAAAGAACCCGCAGCCGCCCCCGCTGTTGATGCGCTGACGTACCAGCGCAGGTAGTAGTTGTTGACGATCCAGGCCGCCTGTGTCAGGTAGGTCTGGTCGCTGGTCATACGGTAGAGCCAGCAGAGGCCGGCCAGCAGCAGACCCGAGCAGTAGCTGTGGTCGCTCTCTGTGTCGAGGGCGACTTCCGCCACAGCCCCCGTGAAGGCGTTCACGCCCGTCACCGCCCCGAAGTTCGGCTGCGCAGAGTCCGTCTGGTAGCCGCCCGCCGGGATGGCGATCCCTGTTGTACTGCCGAAGAGGTACTGCTGCACCGCCGGTAGCGCCGCCATGATATCGACCGGTAGTGGGTCGCCCGTGCGTCGCCCCTGCTGGTAATAGTCGTTGCTGGAGTAGACGTAATTGCAGGCGCGCAGCGTGTCGATCTCCGCCACACCGTGCGTCCCCGGGTTGACGAACAGCTCCACCTGCACACCCGTCACGTGGGTCAGGTCCACCCCGGTGAAGGCCGAAAGCGCCTGGCGGATGTAGTTCCACGTCCCGTCCACCACCGTCGATGGCGTGATCGTGCCGTTCCCGCCCGTTGTCTGCAGTTGCACCGCCAGCCGGTTGACGTTCGCCGCCAGCCCCGGCTCCAGGAACAGGTCGCAGCAGAGAAACTGTGCCGCGCTGATGTTCACTGGCGTTGACAACGTACATTGCAGCGCCACGCTCACGCCGTAGATCGACGTCTGCGCCGCCTGTCCCGTGAAGGTGTATTGCAGCGTCTTCGTGCCGCCGCCGTTTCCCTGCGCCGTCCCCGCCCGCGCCGCCGCCGCCAGCCAGCTCGCGGCGTAGCCCGCGCCGTTGTCGCCGTAGAACGACCACTTCGCCCCATTATCGGCAAAGTCGTCCAGGGTGATCACGCCCGCCTCAGCCACGGCAATGTGCCACTTGAGCACTCATTGCATGTGCCACTTGAGCACTCATTGCTCTTCCTTTGTCTTGTCCTGCTCCCAGGCCGCATACCGCGCCTGCAGTTCTGCCGCATCGAAGCCCGCGTAGCCGCGTTGGTACACATGGAACATCGGGGCCTCCCGTGCCGCCCGCCGGCCGTAGCCGGCGAGCTCCTCCGGTAAGGTGATGACGCCGTCGCGGTCCGGCCGGAACGAGCGCCCATCCGGGGCGTCCAAACCGGCGCACCGGTCGTCAGTGGTCAGTCGCAACGTGCTCACTCCGTTCGCGGGGTCGGGGGAGACGTAGGGGCGGGTTTCAAACCCGCCCCTATAATGTGCCACTTGAGCACTCAATAATCTATCCGTTATTGATCGCGTACAGCGCCCCCTGGATCGCCGGCAGGTACAGCTTCAGCGCCCCATAGAAGCGCACCTCCACCTGCCAGACGGGGTTGCTGCTGATCGGAGGGTAGTCGATCTCCGTGTAATCCTGCGGCAGGTCCATCTCCCACACCGTGGGGATATCCGTCGGCACGTACCAGCCCGGCAGCTTGCTGGACAAAAAGAGCATCAGCCCTTGCGGCACCGTTGGGTGGACGCGCACCGGCAGTTCCGTGCCGGTGGCCGGGTTGGTGAAGCGCGCCACGCGGAAGTTGGCGACAGCGTTGTTGACCTCGCCCTGGTTCACCAGCACCTGGTACGGCGTGCCGGCGCCCAGTGTGATGTTTGTCAGCTTCACCGACTCCTGCACGTTGCACCAGCAGGCATCGGGGTCGGCCCGGCTGGTGTTCCACATGGATTTCAGCAGCCCGGTGATGCCGACGGATGTAAGCGCGCCGCCCTGCTTGGTCAGCGTCGCCCCGTTGCCGCCCCACATCTGGCTGTAGATGCCATTGAAGGCCAGCCCCGAAGCCGTAGCGTCGGCCACCGGCGGGTTGGCGCCGCTCGACGCCGCGCTGGTGATCACCAGCGGGTCGCCGTTGCTGAACCAGAGCAGACTTCCACCCGGCAACTGCCCGCCGGAGAGCGCCGCCGCCACGTTGCCGGCAGCGACGAGGTAGTAGGTACCGCCGCTGGCCGTGGACATGTACAGGTTGAAGCCGATCACCGGCTGCCCCGCTGGGAACACCGGCGTAACGGTGATGCTGTTGGTGCTGCCGGCGCCCGTCGTCACCGTAGCCGGCGCCGCGCTGGGCAGGCTCTCGCCCATCGGCGTGATGACCGTCTGCTTGAAGTAGTAGGCGGTGGTCGCCGGCAGGGTGCCGCCGCTGGTCGACGTAGTCGGCGTCGCCAGGTTCGGCGCAGTGCCGGCCGCGCCGGGCGCCTGCTCCTGCGCGCTGGCCGTGCTGTTCTGCCCGAACAGAATCGCGTTCTCCTCGGCGATCATCGTGGCCCGTAGGAGGTTGGTCACGGCAAGCGCCTTGAGGTCCGTAAAACCGACCCCGGCCCACTCGCTTTCCATCGTCACGCTGTCGCCCAGCGCGAAGCTGCGGTAGGTCGCGGCAATGTCGCTCGTGTTCGTGGCAATGAGGCTTGCTGCGTTGCCCTCCGCCACGAAGCCGGAGAGGCCACCGGTGTTGATGCCGGTGACGGCCTTGTACTCGACGCGCTTGCCCTTGCCCTTGACCCGGCTGGTCATGTTGCGCACCGGCGTCAATTGCGGGAACAGCGAGTGCAGCATCTCCAGGTTATAGGCCTGGAAGCCGTTGCCGACATTCCATGCTTTGGCAGCGTCCGCCTGCAACAGCGCCTTCGGGTCACTCAACACCGCCGACCGATACGCCGCCAGCGTCTGCTGAATCTCCGCGTTCATCGATACCATCTGTTTGCTCTCCTTTACTGCCGCGCTCGATACATCTCGGCCAGCACCGCCGCGCCGACTTCTCGGCGCTCGTTGTCGGACAGTCCTGCCAGCACCTTCGCCGCCTCGGCGCCGCGCCTGGCGCTATCCGGCACTACACCATCGCGGTAGATGCGGTCCGGCTCGATGCCGATCCCCTTCTCGATGGCGAACACCGTTCCTTTCACCGGTTGCGCCAGCTCCTTCACTCGCGCCAGGTCGGCCTGCGTCTCCGCCAGCGCTGCCTTCGTCACCCCCAACTCCTCCGCCGTCGCCTTCGTCCGGTCGGCCAGCGCTTCCAGCCCTCGGGCGATGCCTCCCGCTAGTTTGGCGATCTCCGGGATGGCCGCCAGCGGCTCGGCTACCGCTGCCGCTGCGCTCTTGGTGATGAACTCCTGTGTCATGCGTTCCGCCAGCAGCGCCTCCACCCGTGTCGTGATGAACTTGGTAAGGTCGGCCTCGGTGGTAAAGGTCAGGGCGAGCCGCTCCGGCGTCACCAGTTCGTGTCCGCCTGCTTGCGCTGCGAAGTCCGCAGTATCGCTCTCCTCGCCGGCCGGGGATCGCGGACCCTGCCGCTCGCCCGTGCCGTTCCTCTCCAGGTTCGCCGGAGTGCGGGTGCCCTCTGGGCGATCCCCGTCCCGATCCCGGTCCGTCTCGTCAGCCAGTGCCTCAAGGCGCGCCTGCACGTCCTGCAGCATCGCCATCACCTCGCCGATCCTGGCTGGGCGGTAGACCACCGCCGGTGCGGCGTCCTGAAAGTCCGCACGGGCAGTCGCCGGGCCCGCTGCCGACCCCGCCGTGGCGGCCTTCTGGGTACCCTCCGGCTGCTCTGCCGCCCCGTCCGGCGCCTGCTCCTGGTCGGTCATAGCTTCACCCTCCTCCCTGCCCCGGACGCCGGAGCAGAACGCACAGCGACAGGTACAGTCCGAATCGGCCGCTGTCGGCCCACACTTGCAGTCGCACCCGGCGACGTCACACTGCGGTTCAGCGGACGTAACATCCTGAACGACCGGGCCGCTGTCACCCAGCTTCCAGGCATGCTCGCCGGCCCGTTTCAGCAGCACGAACCGGGCAGCGTCATTGGCCGGTCGATCCACGATGCTGATCTCGATCAGCTTGCCGCCGGCAATCCGGCCGTTTTTTGCAGTCCCGTCGTAGACGATGCGCGGCGCTTTGATGCCGACCGAAAAGCCGTTATAGACGCCGGCCTGGACCTTGCGCCAGGCGTCATCGTCCACGATCCGGGCTGCCAGGTATGGCCCCGGTTGCGCCAGCACGTCCACCGTCTGCGCCTTACCGACGGCACGCAGCGGGTTGTGCTGTTCCCGGATATTGCCGAACTGCGCCAGCCACGCCGGCAGTTCTCCCTTCAGCCACTCCTGATCCACGATCTGCTCGTCACAGTCGATCGCCGGCGAGCTGACGTAGCCCTCGACGATGCGCTGGCTTTCATCACCCTTTGTCGTGAACGGAATATAGTGGTACGCAATGTCGTCAGGCATTTCATGTCCTTCGTCGTAGGGGCAGGTCCCCGTGCCTGCCCTCCCCGGTGACCCTCACCCCACCTGAAACGCCAGCGCGTCATACTCGGCATCCCAATTCCGCACCATCGCGTCGTGGACGGCCGTTAATGGAATTCGCACCGGCACATGGTCGTAGGACCGGTAACTATCGATGGTGTCCGTCTCCGGCGTGCCGTCGCCATCGAAGTCGACATGGCGGCAGAGGAAGTAGTGCCCGTAGTCGACGCTCTCCGCCAGGCCAAGATCGTTCACCAGCGTCTGCTCGTTGGCGCCGACGATCACGAGCCAATTGCCGTCGCGCAGCAACTGGTCGAACGTCGCCAGGTCGTTCACGCGACCGCCGACGCCGTACCAACGGAGGGTTGCCCCCGTCAGCGCCGCGGCCGCGCGCACGCAGGCCGTCAGCTCCGCGAAGGTGGCCGTCTCCCCCGGCGGCACGTAATCGCGCCCTTTGACCTGGCGGTACAGGTCGTACACGCTCACGCTGTAGCCGGCGCCGGCGAAGACCTCCTGTACGCACTCCGCCCAGCACAGGCGTGTCGGCCCTTGATCCAGCTCGGGGATGGCATCCACCACGTTCATGGGTTGCTGCTTCTTTCTGCGCCCAGAGGCGCTGGAACCGCCGGTCACCGGCGGAACACCAACTGCCGGCGCGGTTCACGTCGTCCGCAGTCCTGCTTCCAGCGGCGTGTCGAAGGTGTGATAGCTCGCCCACTGCGGATCAGCGTTGCCGTCGGCAAAGACGAAACAGGCATACACACTGGGGGCACAACGGCGGCGATACTGAAGCAGGTTGCTCAGCTCCTGCTCCGCCGTGAGTTTGCCGTTGTCGTTCCAGCCTCGGCGCTGCTGCGCGTCTTCCGTGCCCACGTCGTCGGAACCACATTCCCCGATATAGATGGGCCAATCCTTCGGCAACAGTCCTCGCCGTATCGCCTCCTGATGCCGTAAGGCCCACCAGGGTGCGGAGCCGTCGATACTGAGCGACCAGTATTCGTGCAGGTCGATCCCGTCGGGTCGCGCGCCGTCCAATCCGGCCAGCAGCGCGGCCCAGCCCGGCCAGTCCGGCGTCCCCATGCTGAAGCTGCCGAGGACGACCAGACCGCCATAGCCCAGCGCCCGCAACGTTGCCCGGAAGGCCAGATACTGCTCCGCCGTCCGGCTGGTCGCCGAGCACTCGTTGCGAAAGCAGATCGCCTCCGGCGCCGCGCCGCCCGCCTGCTGCAGCGCCTGCCAGACCGTGTGCGCCCAACTCGCGCCATCGGCGCAGTCCCCATCATCGGGCAGGTAGGGCCGGTAGTAGACGAACCGGGCGCCCGCGGCACGGGCCACGGGGATCGCTGCGGCGTCGCATACTTTGACCACCGGCGCTCCTTGCGCCGCCCGCGCCACCGCCGCCGGAGCGCTGCCCGGCAGGAGATGAAAGCCAAAGGCCGGCATGCGTTCCTCCCTATAGGCTGCTCCCCAAGCTGGCGCGTTCCTCGCGTCGCGCTGCCACGCGGCTTTCCGCCAGCTCCTGCTGCACCACGCGCGCTCCCGCGTGATCCTGTGCCGGCGCCGCCGCCGTTGCCGCCGGCTGCGGCTGCGGCGCCGTGCCGGGAGCCCCGTGCAGCGACCCTTGAATCAGGTCCGGCTCGAACAGCACCGACGTGCCGAAGACGAAGATGCGCCCGATGCCCGGCGGTTCGCCGCCGTCCTCTTCCACCGCCTGATCGACCGACAAAGTGCCGTTGCGGATGGCCAGGTCGCGGGCCTGCATCGCCTGCAGGCGGTCTTCCTCATCGCCCATGTCGCGGAACGATGCCTGCAGCTCCGGCGCGTCGAACTCCTGCCAGATCAGCGGGTTGAATATCTCGTCGCAGAGCCAGCGCGTCAGCGGGAAGGTGGACTTCCGCTTGAGCACCGTGGATTGCTCCTCGGCGTAGCCTTTGCCGCCCAGCCCACCGTGTTCCGGCGCGAAGCCCATTTCCTGCGGCGTCACGTCCAGCGCCGCACAGGTCACCTCGACCAGCCAGCGCGCAAACTCCACGCTGAACTCGAAAGTCTTGAAGGCGTGGAAGCTCGTCCCTGCCGGCACCCATTGCAGCTTGTGCAGCGCGCGCGTGTCGCCGGCCATGATGCCGTCCCACCACTCGCGCAACTCCCGCAACTGCCGGGCATCCGTCCCCGGCGGCGCCACCGCCACACCCTCGGGGAGCGTGCCGTCGCTGAAGAAATCGAGCCGGAAACGCGCGTAGCGCAGCGCCTCGTTGATATGCCACAGAAATTGCTCGACTGCTGAGAACCCATAGGGCGTGTGATTGCGGCGGTTCTTCGGCGCGTAGATTAGCTCGTCGGCCCGGAACGAATCCCGCGCCACGCCATACAGGTACTGCTGATAGGCGGGAGCCGGTGGCGGTGGCGTGTCGCCCTGCACGCTCAACAACGGCTTGATCGTGGCCCCGTCCAGCAGGCGCAAGCCGTGCAGCTTGCCGCCCAGCGTCCGCCACTTCCAGATGCTGACGGCGTCGATGACGAAGTAGTCCTCCAACACCCGCCGTAGCCAGCCCTGCCAGGTGTGCTGCCGGTCGGGGAAGGCGAAGAACTCGCGGATGGCGGCAATCTTGGCCTGCTGGTCCTTGACGATCTGCCGCGCCCGCCGCCGGTCCGGGTCGCGCGCCACCACGTCGAACTGCAGCGAGCACAACTCGTCCTTGCGAATCTCGATAGCCTTGCGCAGTAAGTCATAGGTGTCTGCCAGTTGACGTAACGTGGTGAAATCCAGCGGTCGTCCTTCGCCCGGCAGGCTCGGCACGTTCCAGCCGGTCCGGTAGGGGAATGCCCGTGGCTGCCCACTGCCGTCCAGCGGCTCCGCTGCCGGCGGCGTCCCCGGCCCGAACTGCACGCTATCGCCACCCGCCGCCCCGAACTCTCGGTTCAGCCGCGCCGCCTCCGCCGCCAGCGACCGAGAGCTGCCGGCCGGCACCGCGCCGCCCGCCTTGCTCAGGCTGCTGCTTTTCGCCTGTTGCGCCCGCACCCAATCCAGCATGGTTGCTCCCTTCACCCCCGCATCGCCGCCAGGAAACTCGCTACGTCGTTGTTCGTCGTCAGCATCGCCATGGCGCCGCTGACGGCGTCGACCTGGTCGTCGTGCAGGCCGGTGGGGAAGCTCTCCGCTTCGTCCAGGAACTCGCTGATCCAGGCGCCGCGCAGCAGCAGCACGTTGCCGGCTTCGGCCGCCGCGCTCAGTGGGTTGGCGCGAATCTCCTTGCTGCCCGTGGAGCGATGGCCGCGAAAGCTCCAGCCGGCCAGCATCCGCCGGGCGTAGTCGTCGATCACCTTCACGCCACTGCTGCCCGGCTCCTGCTCCATCCAGATGTCCACCTCGCGCCCGTCCAACTCGGCGGTCTGGCGCACCAGCGCTTCCACCCCTTGCGGCGTCGCCCGGATGCGCCGGATGTCGCAGAGCCAGTAGCGCCCCTCCAGTTCGGCCAGCAGGGCGCCACATGTCCAATCCGGGTCCGCTCCGGCCCGCGCTTCGGTAGCGGCAAGGTCCCAGAAACGCACCCGCCGCGCCGCTGCCGGCACAGCATCTACGACAGCAAACCACTCCCGCCGGAACTTGTGGCCCGGCGGCCGGGCGAACCAGTCGCCGTCCAGCAACTGCTGCCGCGTGTAGGGGTCGAGGTCGTGCAGACTCTTGATGTACTCGTCGCGATCCAGGTACGGGTTGTCGTCCAGTGTCGCCGGGATGAACAGCCGATCCGGCCGCCGCTCCGTGATGAAGCGCTGCAGCACCCAGCCGTGACCCGGACCGCCGGGGTTGCTGGCTGCCCGCATACGCAGCGGCACGTTGCTGCCCTTCAGCCGCCGCAACCGGCTGAACAGGTAGCGATATTGCCCTTCCCCGAACTGGGTCAATTCATCGAAAGCAACGAATTGCAGCTCGCTACCTTGGTATCGGTACTTGTCCTTCTCGTGCTCCAGGTAGCCGAACGACACCGTTGCGCCGCTGGGGAAGGTCCACGTCTTCTCCCGCTCGTTCCAGCGCGCGCCGCCCGCCGCCCCCTTGCCGCTCAACCATTCCTTGGAGCGGTCCATAATCGCCCCCGGCAGCGCCAGGTCGGCGTAGGTGCGCCGGAAGAGGATGGCGGCGTAACCCGGCTCATCCACATACTGCAAGGCGGCCATGAGCAAGCTGTCCGATTTTCCTCCTCCAGCCGCGCCGCCAAACAGCGCCTCACGAACGGGCACTGCCAGGAAGGCTGCCTGCTTCGTCGTCGGCGCGTGGGGCACCCAGGGCGAGTTCAGGATCGTCCGTTCCAACAGGGCTTGCGCTCGCTGCAGCGTATCCTGCGAGACTGAGGAAGAGTTTGGCGAAGGCCGCAAAGTCGAACGACCGTCCTTCCTTCGTCATCGGCAGCCCGGCGCCGGCCGTCGTGGCCGGGGCTTCCTGGCGCGTCACCTTCTCCGGCTGGCGCAGACCGCGCAGCATTGCGGCGCGCGCCTGGCCCAGCAACGCTACCAGCGCCGGTGTCACCGTTCCCTGCCCAATCTGCCAGCGCAGTTGCTCCATCACCAGCGCGTGGACCTCCACGCCGCTCTGCACCAACATCGCCTCCACTTCCGCCACCTGCCGCGCCCGCAGCGCCTCGCCAGTTTCCGGCGCAACCTCAACACTCATCGCCGTTCCCATCTTCCCAACTGGTCATCGGGCCGTGCTGAAAGAGAACTAATGTTCTATTTCTCCAGCGTGAGTAGAGTACCCGCCGCTACCAGGGGGGAATAGGGGTCTGGGGGTATAAAATGGGACAGGTTTGGCAGGGGTGGGCCGCGATTTCAGGGACCTGGCTGCCCGGCGGCGTCAGGTGGTGGCGTTCGGCCCCAGGTCCCGCACCCAGGCGCGGGCGCGCCGGATCCAGGCCATATTGCTCAGCATGATACTGTCGCGGAAGAGCCATGCCAGCGCCGCGGCGCTGGCCAGCGGAAACGCCTGGCTTTTGCTTTGCTCGTTGTAGTGGTCGCCCGTCAAGATCATCACCTGGAAGCGCTCACCGTTGTAGCGCCAGACCTCCGGCACGCCAATCTGCGCATATATAGCGAGCTTGTCCAGCGTGGAGTGCGTAATATCCACCTCGAAGACGAGATCCGGCGGCGGGTCCACGTGCAGGTCAATGCGAGCCTTTCCACGAACCATGGCCTCATTCTGAACATAAAAGCAGGAGTCCGGCTCAAAGCCGCGTTGCAGGTCCTCCCGGCTAAAGGTGGTCGAACCCAGGCTAGACAGGTCGGCGCCTGTGGCCTCAGCAATGATCGGTAGCAACAGCTCGAGCTGACGGTTCAGTCGCTCATGAATCGCCAGCGGGCTCATAATTTCCAGCGTCCCCCGATCATAGGTCAAGCGGGGGGCGCTTGCCCCTTCGTGCGCCTGGAGCAGCCGCTCATACGCCTCCCACGTAACGCCCTGGAGCACGGTAGGCCGCGCTCGGGCAATCCCAACGTCAACCATGTGCGTACCTCCCGTGCCGTCTCCCCGACTGTGGTGTGCTCGCATGATACGACGCGAACAGGGACCTCTCTCCTGATCTTGGCCCCATTTGCAATCCCCCCGGCCGCTCCCTACACTACCCTTGCCGACAGGTTGCCACACAGACAGGGAGCCGCGCGATCGACCACCTCATCACCCCCGCCCTGCCCCTGCCCGATTTCATCGCCCGCTGGCAGAACACCAAACTCTCCGAGCGTAGTGCCGCCCAGCAGCACTTCCTCGACCTCTGCCAGATGCTTGGCCATCCGGCGCCCGCCGCAGCAGACCAGGAAGGTACCTTCTACACCTTCGAGAAAGGCGTCCAGAAGACCGGCGGTGGTCAGGGTTTCGCCGACGTCTGGCTGCGCGGCCACTTCGCCTGGGAGTACAAGAAACGCCAGGCCAACCTCGACGCCGCCTATCGCCAACTGCTCACCTACCGCGAGAACCTGGAGAACCCGCCGCTGCTCGTCGTCTGCGACCTCAACCACTTCGCCGTTCACACCAACTTCACCAACACCGTCACCCGCGTCTACACCTTTTCGCTGGCCGACCTGGCCAGAGGGGACGCCGTGGACGGCTCCTGGCTCTCGCCCCTCGAGGTGCTGCGTTCGCTCTTCACCAACCCGGAGCAACTGCGTCCCCAGCAGACCACCGCCCAGGTCACCGAAGCCGCTGCCCGCGAGTTCGCCCAACTGGCCGCCAGCCTGAGCATCGCCGGCGCCGACCCCGAGCAGTCCGCCCACTTCCTCATGCGCCTGCTCTTCTGCCTCTTCGCCCAGGACATCCAACTGCTGCCCTCCAAGCTGCTGACCCGCCTGGTGGAGAGTACCAACCAGCGGCCAGCCGACTTTCGCCGCCGCCTGCAGTCGCTGTTCGAGGCCATGGCGAGCGGCGGCTACTTCGGCGCCGACGACATCGCCCACTTCAACGGCGGCCTCTTCGCCGACGATTCGGCCTTGGACCTCACCCGCGCCGACCTTGGCGTGCTGGCCCGCGCCTGCCGCCTCAACTGGGCCAGCGTGGAGCCGGCGATCTTCGGCACCCTCTTCGAGCGCAGCCTCGATCCCGCCAAGCGCGCCCAGCTCGGCGCCCACTACACCAGCCGCGACGACATCCTGCTGATCGTCGAGCCGGTGCTGATGGCCCCGCTGCGCCGGGAATGGGCCGACCTCCAGCAGCAGGCCCTCACCCTCGTCGCCAAACGCGACGCCGCCAGCGGCCCCGCCCGCCTCCGCCAGCAAGACGCCCTGCGCCGCCTGCTCGTCGGCTTCTCCAGCAAACTCTCGACAGTGCGCGTGCTGGACCCCGCCTGCGGCAGCGGCAACTTCCTCTACGTGGCCCTCAAGCAGTTACTGGACCTGGAGAAAGCCGTCATCACCTTTGCCGCCCAGCACGGCCTGACGACCTGGTTCCCCCAGGTGAAGCCGGAGCAACTCTACGGCATCGAAGTCAACCCCTACGCCCACGAGCTGGCCCAAGTCGTGGTCTGGATCGGCTACCTCCAGTGGCTGCACGACAACGGCTTCGCCACCGTCTCCGGCACCATCCTCCGCCGCCTGGACAACATCAAAGCGATGGACGCCATCCTGGGGCACGACGAGCAAGGTCGGCCCATCGAGCCGGAGTGGCCGGAGGCGGACATCATCATCGGCAATCCACCTTTCTTGGGTGACAAGCGGATGCGGGGTGAACTTGGCGATGCCTACGCCGAGCAAGTGCGTGCCCTGTACGGGGGCCGAGTGCCGGGTGGGGCGGACCTGGTCACCTATTGGTTTGAGCTCGCACGGGCACAGATTGTCGCAGGGAAAACACGGCGCGTCGGATTGCTCGCCACCAACTCAATCCGACAGTCTGGCAACCGCCCGGTGCTGGAGCGCATCAAGGCCAGCGGAGGCATCTTCATGGCCTGGGGAGACCGGCCGTGGGTCCTGAACGGCGCATCGGTGCGCGTTTCGATGGTTGGCTTTGACAATGGAACCGAGCGAGGAATAACGCTGGATGGTGTCCCCGTCTCCGATATCCACTCCGACCTGACAGCGACCGCCGACATAACGCGTGCCGTCACGCTGGTGGAGAATCGCGGGTATTGCTTCCTCGGTATGATGAAGGCGGGGCCGTTTGACCTGGATGGTGCAGCGGCACAGGCGATGCTTGCTGCTCCTGTCAATACAAACGGGCGTCCCAACCGCGACGTTGTGAAGCACCGATTGATTGGCCGTGACATAACGGCACGCCCGCGGGATGCCTGGGTGATCGACTTCGGCGTTTCGATGAGTGAACACGACGCATCGCAGTACGAACTTCCCTTTGAGTACGTCCGGCGGCATGTCAAGCCGCTACGTGACGAGAACCGACGCGACCGCATGCGTTTGCGATGGTGGATATATGGGGAGGCCCGCCCCGGCCTTCGGCAAGCAATAAAGGGACTCCGCCGGTGTATCGTGACGCCAGAAGTCGCAAAGCATCGACTTTTTATCTGGATGAGCACCGACGTTATCCCCGATCACACGCTCCACGTCATCGCACGCGACGACGATTATTGCTTTGGTGTTCTCCAATCCAGGGTCCACGAGATATGGTCGCTCAAGCAAGGTGCGCGCATGGGCGTCGGCAATGACCCGCGCTACTCTTCTCAACGGACGTTCGAGACCTTCCCCTTCCCCTGGCCCCCGGGCCAGGAGCCGCCAGACGATCCGCGCGTCCAGGCCATTGCCGGAGCGGCGCAAGAACTCGTGCGAAAGCGCGATGCCTGGCTGAACCCGCCGGACGCTTCGGCTGAGGAACTGAGGCGGCGCACGCTCACCAACCTGTACAACCAGCGTCCCACCTGGCTCGATCTGGCGCACCGCACGCTCGATCAGGCGGTGCTCGACGCCTACGGGTGGCCGCACGAGTTGAGCGATGAGGAGATACTGAGTCGGCTGCTGGGGCTGAACCTGGAGCGCGCGGCGGCGCGAGCGAATGCATCAGAGGCTGCCTCTGACGGGAGGTAGAGGACCGTGCCATGGGGCATCAGCGAGTGTCCCAATGGGCCGAGCACATGTACGAGGTTGGCTGAAGTGACTGAGACCATCACCTGGCAAGACTCGCGCCGTGGCGAGCTACACAGCCCATTCCAACGGGGAGAACGGGAGCGGCCGCTTCGGATCACGCTTCACACGTCGTCGTTTGCGGCCTTACCGCCCTCTGAGCATGCCGCCGTGAGCGCTATTCGCGAAATGTGCAACGATCCGGACATCGTTGCCTTGGACACCGAGCCGGGCCCGTTGCCGCGATTGCGGATAGAAACGTTCGATCCGACCGCCGAATATGTGCCGGTGACAGTGACGTATCCAGATGGCAGGATCACCTATACGGGCGTCTGGTTCCCATCGCAGTGGCCCGAGTTGGCGGCGAATCTGGCGGGACAGAACGACCCGAGCCATCCACACGCGCAGGCTGCCCTCGCAGACGTGCTCGTGTCCCAGGCCCACCGTCAGGCTGGTCAGGATGTACTGATCACGGGTTCGCCCTGGCTGCTCCGCCCATCGGCTGGCGGTTTCGTCCGTGAGACAAACCCGCGGAAGCCGTCCGATACCGCCAGACTCATTGGCCTATTCCTGCGTTCAAGGGACACTTACTTGCTGCAACCTCCGGTTCGAACCAACCGGTGGCTCTGGTATTGGGCAGCCAGCCGTGGTTGCCTCCCGAGCATGTGGCGTTACTTCAGTGCTTGCGTACACGCGGCGGATATGCGCGGCGACGATATACTCGATCTCGGCGGCAGCGTGCTGACGCGTTGTGCTCGCGCACTCGAAGCTCGGGACGCGGTAGGCATCCAGTTCTATCGGCCACAGACAACAGATACCCAAGAAGCAACCATGTACCACTTCGACTACTTGACCCTCCTGCTAGTCGGCGCTCTGGATGCCCCGGCTCGCGTTGCCCATCGTGCCTACGGACTTCCTGGAAACGAGCGGTCGGCGACTTTCAACTGGCCCGAGTTCCGCAAGCGACTTCAGGCGAACGGTGCCGAAGCACTGGCTCAATATACAGCCAGCGACGATGCGCTCGACGTGATGAAGTTACTCTTTACACTCCGTCACCTCGTCCACGGTGCGGCGCTCCGTTCCACCGGCTTCGACGACGGTAAACGGAAAGTGTCGTCACTTGTTGCACTTCCCAAGGGTGAGGCTCAGAGTCTTTGGAACGCCGCACAGCGCCACGGTTCAGCGGAATACTGGGGGATGACACAGATGCCCGGTGGACTAATGGTCGCTCCCTACATTTATGCCTGCGCCCTGGTGGCCGAGTGCCACCGGCTGGTTGACGCGATCGCCGCGGCGACGGATATGGCTCGCATATTCCCTCTTGGTCACGCCCTCCCAACGCTAATGGACAAGCCGCCGGACGACAGACTTTGGGATGAGCAGACGCGCCAGTGGCTATCTCTAACGGTGTGACGGATGCCGCAGATGGCTGCTGACTGTGAGATCACCGTAGATGGATACTCTTCTCCGCTATTACGCTGCGGAGTCCCAACAGCATGCGCGTAGGCGGATCCGCGAAGCAACTGGCATTTTATGGGCACTGCCGTTCGCTGGTATGCGGCGAACCCTACATAAATGGTCGCAACGGGAAGCTCAAAGTTGAATCCCCTGCGAGTCCAACTTGCCGAGCAACGCAGCAAGCTCCATCTGTCCACGGACTACGTTCACGATGCTCGCCAAGAGCTGTTCGACCGGTTCCGGGCTGACACTGTATCTCGCGTAACGAATCGCGTGACGCTCACCCGCCGTCACATTACTGAGGGCCTCGAGATCCTCGACAACAGTGAAGCGGTGTTTGAGTTTGTTGTAGGCCTGCACTAAAATGCCGCCCTTTGGGGTAGTGTCTGACCCGTCGATGATTTCCAATATGATATTCGTGTAGTCCAGCCAGTCGGAAGGGAGGCCGTTTTGCAAGATCCCATCCTGGCTCATCACACCGACCTTGCGGTAGCCTTGTGCAACGAGTTGGACCTCTGTGCTCAACATGGCGTAATCATGATCTACCACCATATGGAAATTCGGATCGAGTTGTGCTTGGAGAGAAGGCAGGCTTGGCAGATTCAACAACTCACCGAGGTCAGCGTTTGGATGCAGCAGGGCATAGTCGAAGAAGTTAGCGACATCACTGGACTGGCTGCGGAGATACCGCTTGAAGATTCCACCGGAAGTTCGCCAACGAACCGCGAAGCAGAAAGCACCAAAGTCCTCTAGGGTCGCTGCCAGTTCAGCGTACAGCCTGCCAACGGCTACACGTTGCACGCGTGAGCCATCCCGCAGGCAAGCCACCATTTGCTCTGCATCCTGAGTTTTGATCTGCTCGGCAAGCGATCGCACAGCGGTCGCCGTCGCATCCGCCTCACGGCCACTGTTATAGAAGGCCACAGCACCGACGATGTGGTTCATGAAGCCGAACTGGACGTAGTCGTTGAGGAAGACCTGATCGCGCGTCAACATCACAACGACCTTTTCAGACCGGCCGTTTGGACGCCGCCCCCAACGGCTATCACGACTGGTCGTTCTGTTTACCTACGGTGCGTCCGAACCAAACGACCGCCCCGAGCGCGAGACCGACGAGAACAACATCATTGCCCGCCGTTTTTCGTCCCTTGGGAGATCGAACGGATAGCCGGTGTCCAAATGCAGCGCGGGCATCACGCGCGGACCCGACTCCCTTCTTCAGGTTGCATTCCGCACAGGCTGGCCGCAGATTGTTGCCGTGATTGGTGCCGCCCCTCACCAAGGGCCTACTGTGTTCCACGTGCCAAGGGCCAGCAAAGGTGAGCCGGTGTCCACATAGATGACAACGCCTCTCTCCACGGTCAAAGATATTTCGGCGCTGTTCGGCGGTGTACCCCATTGCCCTATCCCTTCTTCGGCTTCTTGCGTGTGTAGCCGCTCACGCTCGTAACCTTCACGGTCTTACCGGAAGCCGATTTGGTCACCCTGGCATAACCGCTCACTTTCACGTCCTTAGCCATTGTCAAATCCTTACCTAACGATCTCGCCTCTGGTTTCCCTCTGGCGAGCTTTTCACCCTAGGAGCTAGTGTACCACCGTTCGACGTGGCCCTCTTCCACAGCCACCATGGGACGTTCTTACCCGGTCGAATGGGGCTGCTTCGGCTGCTGGCCAGCGGCAGAGGAATGAGGGCACCAGTGGAAGGGAGTGAGAATAAGCGTCGAGTTTGCTTCTGGCATTCGTACTCTGAGCAAGCGGGTTCTCACTCGTTGCCTCCTCGGCGACCAGGCGTTATGCTTCACTGGCAGTCTCCAGGATCACACCGTCTCGACCTGAGGCGGTGGCGGAGGACGATGAAGCGTACTCGGTATCAGGACTCCGACATGGTAGTAAAATATCGAGTAGCATTAGCGGACTACCAGCGCAGTTGGGCTCACGTCGACTCTGCGCTGCGCGGCATCGTGCGAGACCACGCCGGGCCGTCATTGGCGGACATCTACACGAAAGTGGTTCTGATCAACGGGGTATATCAGGTTCAATTATCGCGCACACATGGCCAAGGAGCCCTGGAAAGGGTGGCAAACGTCCTTGCCGCGGCGGAAGTGGAACTAGCGCCCGCAATCGCCAAACTCCGCTCGCATGGGACGCTATCCCTGGCAGCCGTGGCAGATACCATGACCGCACACACGGTAATACTGCTGGCGCTGGAGGCATTGGGCAAGGAGATAGACCCACAGGAACCGGCCAAAATCGCTCGGTCGTTCGCCTCGAAGTACCTTCACTTCCATGCGGATATCGTACCGATCTACGACTCGCTCGCGAGTAACCACGTCGCGCGTTTCCTCAGTTGGTCGGATTATCGCCAATCGCTTCGGCAGATCCAGCAGTCGGCGGCATGTCCTCCCGAGGGTGATCGCGCCTACTTCAACTACTTGCTTCAATTCTCGTTGCTTTACGAGCATCTCTGCTCCCTGATGCCCCCGGGCCTCGTGTCGGTCAAGGGGATCGACCAGATGCTGTGGGTGGGTTGACCCCGCGTCGGGTGGACCAGTTGTCAAATCGACTAATCCTTTGGTATCAGTTGACATTGGGCCTTCGGGATGGGAGGGGAGCGGCGAAGCCCGTCGTTCCGTAAGATAGATCGCCACACGAACTCGGTCGGGAGGGCACGCTAGTCCGAGAGGCCCGTCGTTCTCTCGCTCGTACCACTCGCGGACCTCGGTCGCCGTCCAGACAAGGTCGATGTCCTCAACCTCGGCTACGTCCACCGCAAGGGGTAGACTATCAAAGCAATTCGATAATCTGCATTCCGGTGATGTGCATTGTCCAACGAGGCTCGAAGTGGCAAGCGACCTGAGCGACACCCGTCGCGACCGGCTGCCATACGCGGTTCCCCATTTGCCCGACGCGTCAGTCGTCATCTTGCCGGAGTCGGTGCAAAATGACGTCGGGATCTACGGCAACGCCGCGAGTACCCTGGTAAAGGAGCTTCGCGCCGCCAGCATCACGTCGGAATACCTGCACGATGCGGACCACCGTCAGTGGATGATTCACATGGGTGACGTGCCGACGGAGCTTATCGTTGGCATCGCGACGGGCGTCATCGGCAACGGGATCTGGGCACTTTTTAAGCGTTTTCTCGGTGACAAGTTCGGCTCGCATCCCGTAAACCTCCACATTGTGCGCCAACGTAGAAGTGCGAATGGCGAACTCTCGACAACGATAGTGGACATGAGCGGCACGGGTGTCAAGCTGGCAGAATTGCTTGAAACTGCACTTAACGAGAAAGGTGCAGACGCAGTCGGTGAGTAGCCAAGAGTTGCTTCCTTGGCCGAGCGAGCGCGGTTTGCAACTGAGGTCAGAAGCTCAAGAGCTCTTCGTCAAGGCGTTGGATGACACAGGCGCTCCGGTGGAGGAGCGCCAGGTCTTCGCTCGTAAAGCCCTGGCGCTGGAGACCTCGGCCTTCAACTGGCTCGAGGATTCAGACTGGGAGGATGCGACACATGCTGAACTCCATGCGATGGGGAAGAGGGTCCATGAGCTGTTCCCTGACGGCTGCCACCTGGAGTGGACTGGTGAGCGGTACGAGCACCGTTGTCCAGTGCGCATTGTTCACAAGCGCTTTGGATTCTCCCCGAGCTTCCGAGTCGGAAAGCAGATCTGCAGGATCTGCGGCGAAGATGCCTCCGAGTGTCCTCATCTTCGCGATCGGCTCTATCCGGTCACTGGAGGTCGTGATGATGAGGGCTGCTGCCGCGTCTGCCACGAGCGCACATGCCGTCACGAGGACAGCGTCGAGTACATGACGAGGATGACGGTGAAGATTACCGAGATCGTGGAGGTGGACCATCTGGCCATCGTTTCAAGGCCGAGGCAGCCGGATGCCCGGTTGCTCGGGATCCCGGTGTCGACCGAGAATTTGGCTGAGGCCTTGGGCCCGGACTTCAGCCCAGGCATTGAGGTTCACTGCTCGCTCTGTGAGTTCGCGTGTACTGGCTTCGACCGCATGGAATCGGATCCCCGCCTCCAGGGCAAGGTTCTGCCTCCGCAGCGGGTCTTCGATGAGACCAGGCCGAGTACAACTGACCATTCATAATCGGGTTCGGCCGCCATCGACGGGCTGCTGACTGTCATCGCCGGTGTAAAAAGGGCTCTGGTGCGTAAAGTGGGGAGCACCAAGGATAGGGTATGCTGTACCAGAGGGCCGAAGCAAGCGCCGCGCCGCGACAACATGGGCTCGGACCACCTCCCCACTTTATGCACCAGAGCCAATTGTAGTCCGGCCTTGACATGACACAGCGAAGCGACCGGTAATCAGCAGGCGGGGAGACTTTCGAGGCAGGCACTGCCTCGTTTCGGATTCATTAGAGACCGGTGGAGATGAACCGCCGAAACTACCGGACTGCCTCGGTGTGGCGAATACGGGACGGGCCAGCTCTCGAAGGGGCAGTGGTATGTACCATGTACGCCATTGCGGAATTGATCGATCACGTGTCCTGGTTGTTCGTCGCCATTATGCAGTACTCACCGGTAGTCAGAGGAAAGACTCTAATCCTGGTGTGGGGAAGGTACGTCTGCGTGCCCGTGGCGTCCGACTGTGCGCCGGCAGTTGTGGCGGAGTCGCCCGCTCTCGAACCGATGTGAATCGGACGGCTTGCAAGGGCCGAGCGAAGCTATTACGAATGACGGCTCAGATCGATCATCGTGACGGCATCAGGATTGCTTGTGACAACAAACAGTCGGTCCGCCGCAGTGGTTAGCGCTACCGGATGGCCGGCGAGAGGGCCCAATTGCGATAGGTGCGGTGTAGCGGTGCTATTCATCGCACTTGTGTCGATCACAGTGATGGTGTTGCTGTCTCGGTATGTGACGTATACCCGGAACCCCGAGGCGTCGGGATACAGGGCCGCAGGCGAGTGGTCGAGATGAAGCGTGGAAACGATATTAAAGTGTTGCGTGTCAATGACGGTGAGAGAGTTACTGCCTGAATTCGCCACGTAAGCAAGACCGTGTTGCGGCGTCTCAGCGATGGCGACCGGCGCGTGGCCCACGGGTAGAGTGATCTCAACCGCCAGAGCAGGACGAGTCCGCGCAAGGGTTGGGTCGATGACCGACACCGAATCGCTGTCGCGGTTAACCACCAGAAGATAGCTACCATACGAATCGGAGGACGTAGCAATCGGGCTCTTTCCGACCGGCACCGTCGCTAGCACCCGCCCCAGCGCCTGTGACAGAATGGAAACGGTGTCGCTGCCAGTATTCGCAACATAGAGGTACTGGTCCTCGTCACCGTCTATGCTGGATGGATTGGACCCGAGCGGTATCGTGGCAAGGGTCTGCCGTGTGATCTCATCAATATTTGAGATATTACTGCTCCCCTGGTTGACGACAATCAGCTTTGGTCCAAAGACCTCCCGCATGGCCACTGGCAAATGCCCGACCTTAAGCAGCCCGATCGGCTTCCACGTGTTCTGGTCAAGAATCGAGACTGTGTCGCTCCCGTGATTCAGCACGTAGATATTTTGATCACGGAGAACAGCGGACGGTTGATGTCCAACGGGGATCGTGGCAATCACGCGTCCTTGCGACCAGTTCACCACCGATACGCTATCGCTGCCCTCATTGACGACATAGGC
This sequence comes from Chloroflexota bacterium, assembly GCA_036734945.1. Taxonomy (GTDB): domain Bacteria; phylum Chloroflexota; class UBA4733; order UBA4733; family UBA4733; genus UBA4733. The sequence goes on along the minus strand of DAIMXP010000003.1, from coordinate 8,143 downwards.
TAACCCACCGCCTCTGCCTCCCGCGTACGACGGGTTCCAGTCGACCGCCAGAGCAACCGGCGAACTGCCAACCGGTACGCTCACCATTTGTAACGCCAGTGGAGTGGGCGACGGTGTCGCCGTCGGTGGCGAGGGAGATGCCGTTGGCGTGGCTGTCAACGGGATCGTCGTGGGCGAGGGTGTTGCCGTGGCAGGTCGTCCTGTCGCGGATGGGGAGGCTGGGATTGCGGCTGAGGCTGCCGCTGCAGCCGTCCGCGCCGCCAGGAATTGCGTTGTTCCCATAGCCGAGCACGCGGTCCCCGAGGTAAGGGTCACGCGTGCCAGGACTTCTCCTGACATACTTCCCACATCAAACACTGCGTACGTGGTGCCGTCCGCGCCTGTCGGACGTAAAGCAATATCCTTGTGCCCGCCCCCGAAGTCCACCTGAACCGTGCCCTCTGCACCGGCGACGGGAACCCCATTATTCGTGAGCGCTTGCACCAAAAGGTATTGCCTGCCGCCGGAAATTTGAGCGAAGGCGGGCTGCACGTTCACTCGTTCGACGCAGGTTGCCACTGCAGCCGACGTGGGGGATCGAACAACAGTTGTAGCTGGCAAAGGAGTAGATGTTGGCGGTTGGGGCGAAGGCGAGGGATACCGGGTTGCCGGAGTGGGAGCTGAGGTTGGAACGACACTAGCTGGCGGTGAAGGAGAGGCTGGTGGCGGAGGAGACGACAGAACGGGATATGAGTACAGGTCGCTTGGCCAGATCAGGGGGGACTCGTCGCGAATTCCTTGTAACGTCCCTACCGCGCTGATCGTTCGAGTCACGTCGATGTCTTGCCAGAATTTGGCGCGATCCTTGATGGTCCGCAAGTCCAGCAGCACCGCCTGATTCACCTGGCTCTCTGTCGGCACAACGTTTACTAGGATGAGATGCACGAAAGGTTGCGTACGATCCTCAGGCCGCACGCGGCCGCTAATGAAAACACAGCGGCCCCGGTAGGTAAACGGGAAGGCGGTGACGAGAGTCCAGGATGGCGTCTGTGGACAGATCTGTGCCGCGGTCGCCGCGTCGAGAGTGCTGTTTTCATAGGGGAGCAACTCACCAGCCACCACGGGGTGGGACGGCTTTCCGCCTTGCCAATACTGCCACGCCAACGAGGTAGCCGACGACAAGCATGCAACCAGACCCAAGACGGCGGGAATGAGGCCCGCAAGCCAGAGAAACCGACGCATCTTCTGCTGTTACGTTCCGCCACGTCGCAATTGATCATATGCCAGGTTGATTTCCTTCATCCGGCGCTCGGCTAGCTCTCGGAACTCCGGCCCCAGGGCAGCGACTCTATCGGGATGATATTGCTGTGCCATTTGACGGTACGCGGCATGTATCTCCGCCGCGGTCGCACTCGGCGATACACCGAGGACGTCGTAAGCAGTTGGCTTAGCGTCACCCCAACCCTCGCGTTCCGGTTCGGGTCCCCTCGAGGCCCGCGCCCGTTCGTCATTACCTGGAGGGGCCTGTTTTCGCCTAGGCCCATCGGATCGTGGTCCTGCTGCGCCATGATCTGCGCGCCTGCGCGGCGAAAAAGCCAGAGAGAATCGTTCTGCCGCCGCGGCCGAAGAGACTTGCAAATGCATAGCCAATCCAGACTCTGAAGTCAGTGTGACGTATCCGTAGCGAACACGCGGGATCTGCCGGTTGTACTTGAACCGTAAATCTGCTCCACCATCAACGCGCACGTACTGCCATGTGTAATCTATTACTTCCGCATCTCCCGGTACGGTACTTGACTCGATAAAGGATCCGTCCGTGTAGACTACTCGAAGGTTGTCGTAGGAGACGACGCCGTAGCTTTTCATTGGGTCTTGTTGGTAGACATAGAGGTAATCAGGGAGGAAGAAGAGTCTAAGGCTGCTGTTGGCTGTCCCCCAGACATCGATATCCGTTGAAATAAAAGGTGGCCGCACTTTGGCGATGCGGATGACGTGACGCCGCACATGGGAGGTGGCGCCAGCATTTCGTTTCCAATCATGGACAGCAGTATCGGAGTCAATCTGCCAGAGCACCTGCGCCGTTGCCAAAGCTCCACACGCAGCCGTGATATCCTCGAATCGCTTTGCCGCCTCCTGTTCAAGGTTGAAGGAGAGTGGGAAGCTCAAGAGGTGCTCTTCACGACGATGTACCTCTCTGCTTCCAACCAAGCCGACTATCAGAATTATCACTGGCAATAAGCCGAGAAATGGTGTAAGGGCGATGAACAGAAGACTTGCGAAGGCAGCGAGGACGGTCACTATTTGGAGGATTGGCGCCAACGGCGTGTGCGCCGCGCAGCGATTGAGTTGCGCCAGCATGTCGGCGGAAGACATGTCCACCATTTGCCCAACATCAGCGGGCTCGCTGGCGCTCGCCTCCGGCGCAACTCCGGCCCGGCCGGCCCTCGGCTCTGTGTTGGCCCCGTGGTCGGAAGATCCCGTCCACCGCGAATGGGCGCGAGTCGTTGGGCCACCGACGCGCTGCCGGTAATACACACCGCCCCGCCCTATGGTAACAAACGTCCCAGCTGGTCCGGTAGATGCGCGAGCACCTCGAACCCCCGCAGAAGCACCAACGCCGGACTTCGAGAAGTTAAGGCGAACGGGACCAAATCGAACGCTCTTCCGAAAATATAATGGAATTCCCGCTCTCCAGTCGCCTCTGGGTAACGCAATGGTACTACTTATACTATGTTACCATTCCTGCCGATGCTGCTAGCACCTTTGGTGGCTATTCGTTTCCCCAAGGGAATTTCCACCTACCATCCGGCGGGGCGACTTTATCGCCAGTGAGACATACAAGGAACCAATCCGTATTGTTGGCCCGACTCGTGCCGGTCGGATGCTCGCCATCATTCTTAAGTCAAACGGCGATGGCGTCTACTATTGTGTCACCGCCCACGACGCGAACGCCGGCGAAATGAGACGCTACTTTGAGCAGAGGGAGACGATGGCATGAGCGACCCTATCACCGATATGCACCCGAGCCGTATCCCGGAGTTCGCCAGCCTGGAAGAGGAAGCGACATTTTGGGACACCCACGACACCACCGCCTTCGAGGACGAGTTTCATCCGGTCAACGTGATCTTCGAGGAGCACTTGTCGGATGCCCTACCGTCAAAAAAGATAGCGATTCGCCTGGATGCGGAGACGGATCGCCAGTTGACGGTTCTCGCCCAACAACAGGGGCTGCGGAAGCCGTCACTCGTCCGGTCGGTCGTGCAAAACTACCTGCGTGACCGTCACCGCAGCACTGAATGACCGCTGGACACACGATCTGAGTGATGAGGACATCCTGCGCTGGCTGCTGGTGCTAAACCTGGGCCGGGTCTGCCGCTCGCTTCCCGGCAAGGCGCTGAAGAATGGCCATGTGTTCATCCTTCGATGGTGGCGCAGGTTGACATACCGCAGAGTCGACCAGTTCCCAACGTACTACCTTACCTAGGGACGCTGCATATCGTGCGACCGTTGACTGACGGGGATCAGAGTGGCCAGCTTCCATGTGTACCACCACTGAAGCCGACGTCCCCATCGTCTTTGCTAATTGCCGCTGGGAAACGCCAGCGGCCTCGCGCGCATCAATCAACGCCTGCATCAACCCCTCGTTGCTCTCGAAAGCAGCAATGAACACGGCGGAGTCCGGGTCGTCCTCTGACAACCGCGCAATGTATTCATCGACAGCATCAACGCTCCGAGCCACAATGTTCCCTTTCATCGTCTGGTAGCTTATTCGATAGCACCATTCCTTGAATGATACCGCCTACGTCAAGTCCGACGAATCAGGGAGTGGCACGATCTGCTTCTCGCGTTCCCACTCGCGCAATCTTCGCCCCAGCAAAGCTTTGAGCGGTGCTGGGATCTTTCCCTTACCGACCTTCTCGGTCGTGGCTTCCAATGCCACGAGGTACGTGCCCTCTGCGGTGCTGGGCCTGTAGATCGCGAAATATACCCGCAGTTGTACACGAACAAACTCGGTCCGAAACTCGAAAACATCGTCGACATCGGTGACCGGCTCGAACTTCCGCATTCTTGACGCCGGCTCCCAGCCGAGTTTGGCGGCGGCACGCATTTTGGTCAGGAGAAATTCGAGACGCCTCTGTTGCTTTCGCTGCGCATCAAGGAAATCATACATCGGCACCGCGCCGCCGGGCATCACGGCAAAGGTCCAGATCAGCTTTTGCGACCAACCCTCGGGCACCGCCTACGTCCCGCCTCCCATGTCATCCAACCTAAGCCGCCAGTAGACTCCGTACTTCTTCCACGACTCCTGTGAGATCGAGCACCCAGGAGAAGGCGGCCTGGCCCGGACGCCGGAGTACCGATAAAACCTCGTCCCCCCGTTTCTCGAATACATCGCGACCATCGGAGACGAGGTATGTTTCAGCAAGCGGGGTCTCAAAGCCCTCGCGTTCCTGAAGATATCGGAGCACCTTGCGAAGCGCCTGTAGGCTAACCCCTGCCTCCCGCAACTTACCGGCGACCCGAATCGCCACAATGTCCTGGAAAGAGTAAATCCGATCGCTCCCTTTGCCTGACGATTGGACAATGCTCGGCTCAATAAAGCCCGACCGCGCCCAGAAGTCGAGGGTCCGGTAGGAGACGCCAGCGATGCGCGCCGCCTGACCTGATGGGAAGCCGATGCTCATTGGCGTGCCTTTCTCGCCCGGAAAGCAACATGCTAACTCATGTATAGTCGTCAGAACGCAATTCGCTGCATTATGGCAATAGAAGTAGGCCGATCGTGGCGTCCGAGCCGACAATGGGGTTCGATGTGGCGCGGACAGCCTGCGGACAGCGCCGTTACGCGCCACGCTGCCCGTCTGTCGCATCAAAGGCCAAGTCCCGTACAATCGAGGCGCGAACGAGGTACGGGTCCGGCGCCTCCGCTGGGATGATTGGAACGTGGCGCACATCGCCCGCCACAATGTGATGCGACGAGAGGTGCAGCAAGTCTGCCCGGGCGACTTCATCGCCAGTGAGGCATACAAGTAACGAATCCGTATTGGTGGCCCGACTCGCGTCGGTTGAATGCTCGCCATCATTCTGAAGCCAAACAGCGATGACCTCTACTACTGCGTCACCGCCCACAACGCGAATGCCGGCGAAACGAGACGCTACCACGAGCAGAGAGAGACGATGTCATGAGCGATGCCACCACCGGTATGCAGCCGAGCCGTATCCCCGAGTTCGCCAATCTGGAAGAGGAAGCGGCATTTTGGGATACCCACGACACCACCGACTTCAAGGACGAGTTCCATCCGGTCACTGTCCTCTTCGAGGTGCGCCTGTGCGATGACCAACGGTCACGCCATCCCGCCGAAGAGGCCGACACAGACTAGCGGTTAGGCCGTCCGTACTGCTTCATTAGGTCGGCGCCTGGATATCCTGCCAGTGCTGCGCCGGAGCAAAGCGCGAAAGATGGCCGACATTGGTGGTTGCAATCACCACGGTGTCACGTTCCTGCTGCGCCAGCAGCACCGCTTGCGCAGCCAGGATTACGTCCCCGTCAAGCGCCAGGTCAGGTGCGGTCGGCTGTCCTTGCCGCCGCGCTTGCGCCCAAAATTCTGCCGCCTGCAACATCGCCTCTGTCGTCAGAGGCACGTAGCCAGTGGTCGCTTTGAGCTGATCCAGATGAGCCAGGCCACGCGTACGACCCGCCCGGAGCAGTTCACGCCGGACTTCGTAATCGGTGATCTCAGGAACGAGCGTCCGTATCCCCTGTCCAAGGAGATCGACGAGCCACTGCTTGCAACGCAGGCTCTCCGCCGTTCCACTCGGGTTAGTGACCAACCCCAGCGGCCCTGAATCAAGCAATACAATCACCGGAGTGTCGACACCCTCACGGGAAGATCCTCCGACTCGATGTCCGGTCCACATCCAGGGTGCGCATCAGGAGTTCGATGGTCTCTCGCTGTTCGTTCGGGTCCTCGTGCTCCCAGGCATTCAGCAACGCAATGACGGCCTGGTTGCGACGAACCTGCTCCTGGCGCTGCTCATCCTGACCAATATTAATCTCTGCGACGGCGCTTTGCATGGATGTCCTCCCATTGTTCTGCTCTAGCATAGCACCGGCAACGCGGCGTGAAAGGTCCGGGGCGGGCGCACGCTCACCAACCTGTACAACCAGCGCCCCACCTGGCTCGACCTGGCACACCGCACACTCGACCACGCCGTCCTCGACGCCTACGGCTGGCCACACGACCTGACCGACGAAGACATCTTACGGCGGCTGCTTCAGCTCAACCTTGAACGGTCGGGAGTAGCGCAAGCCTCTGGTGAAGCGGCGCCGCCCTCCGGCGACCGACTCCCTATCGTCGCAGACGTCGTGGCGGCCGGGTAGCACGGTCTGCCGTCACCGGCTGCGCCATAAGGCGAGCCATTCGACCATGCCTCCTATGCCGCCTGGTTCCACGAGATGGAAACCTTGCCAGCGGACGAACTGGTCGACAGCTGTGCCGAACTGCTGGCACGGCCGCCCTGCGGGCGTCGGCGCGACTGGCCGGAGCAGATCCCCGACCGGGAGTTCGACAATGCGGCGTTCACGGACGGGTACTACTCAGTGATTGCCGGCAACCCTGCCAACTGGCGCGAGCTGGTAGAGGAGGCACGACAGAGACGATCATTCGACGAGGTGCCGGGAACGGCAAGAAGGCTATCGAAGGCTAGGTGTCGCGCTCTCCGTTGATTCCGGATAGACCGAGCGGGCCGCAGTTGGACCCAAACGGTGATGCGAATCCGCAAGTCGGCGTGCCGGAAATGTTACCCATCCTTCATCGCAGAGGAAATGCGCTCCGGTACTCTATACTATGGGGGAAATCCCCACAAGAGAGGAACGGGGAAGACATGGTGACGGTACAGGTGGACCATCGCTTCCGCATTACGATTCCCAAGGAAGAGCGTGGCGAGATCGCACCGGGGGATACGTTGTGTATGGAGACGGTCGAGGAAGAAGGCGTGCGGGTGTATCGCTATGCGAAGGCGCTCAACCCCTTCGATGTGCTTGCGTCGCACGCGCTGAACGAATATCGGGACGGCAAGACGCTGACGCTCGATGAGGTGTTTGCCGGGGATGACGATACCGAGGATGCCCGGTAGCCCATACCGGCTGCAATTCACGCGCGAAGCGGCAAAGGACATTCGGCGACTTCGCGCTTGGGAAACGCGCGTTCGGGACGCGTTAGCTGTCCTGACAACGAATCCTTACCAGGGGCATATACTCCAGGGCAGCCTCAAAGGGGCGCGTTCCCTGGAGTTTTCCTTGCCCAGCGGGGAACATCGGGCGGTCTATTTCGTCCTTTCTGATGATGGCGCCTGCCTCGTGTTTCTGGTCGCCCACCACGAAGGCGTCTACGACGAGGCGACCCGCCGGTGTAACGCGCTGAGGAAGTCCGGCAAGGTCTGAGGCGTTTGGCGTGGCCCCGGCGAGATCGACTGGCCGGAGCCGCCTACCCACCGACCGGTATAAAGGGCGCAAGACGGTCGTTCGCATCATTGATCCGGCGCGTGAGGTCGTTTATCGCCTGAACTGCAACTTTCAGCTTGCTAGTATCCTGTTGATCGACGCCCTCCGCAAAGTTCTGAGCAATGGTTACGAGGTCCGACCCAGTGAGCGTGAGGTCAGCATCAATGCCGGCCATATCCGGCGGCGCGTCACGCGGTTGCTGCAATAGATTGCCCGACGCCTCACCGGTGCGTTGAGAAAACTGTGCCACTTCTTGCTGAACAAGCCGCATCGTGGGAAGTTCAGTGGTCAGGTAGGCACGATCTGCCGCGCTGACGTTCGGCATAAGGTTCAGGGATAGCGGGGTCGGCACGGCTGGCACCGGCGTCATGTACGGTGCGGACGCTGAAGCCGGAAGTGACGCTTTCTGAGCAGCAATGAGCGTCGGGTTATAGGTCCGCACGTCGTATACGGCGAAGATACCCAACAAGATCACGATAATCAGCAGCCACCAGCGCGGACGCATCGCACCCTCCCCTTTCGGAACATGCCTGAGATGATGTCAGGATGGCCCCAGAACGCCCGTTCGGCTACCGGCGGGTGGTGTTTTTCCGCCGCCATACCGGTTCGCTAAAACCACTCCCACTTGCGAACGAGCATGCCGGCGTTGAGCTTCTTCGCAAT
>DAIMXP010000002.1:0-153579 GCA_036734945.1 Chloroflexota bacterium | reverse complement strand
AATTTGAAGCTCAATCCTGCAGTCTCTGCAAACCCTAACTTCAAAGCACACCCTGATCCGCATCTACATGGGGGGCTGTTAAGGCTCTGGTGCATAAAGTGGGGAGCACCGAGAATAGGGTATGCTATACCAGAGGGCCGAAGCAAGCGCCGCGACGCGACAACATGGACTCGGACCACCTCCCCACTTTATGCACCAGAGCCCTGTTAAGGTCGCTGTCACCAGCCGCAAAGTAGGACGGCGCACACCATCCCCTCGGACGCTATTCGTGCCCACGGCGACAAGAGTGACGACAATGCAGTACCGACTTGCGTTGTGGATATGGCACTTCGGCCAATTTGCGCCCATGTTTCAGCCCGTGTCACCCCTGCTCGACGACCGGAGCGCCGAATGAGTGCCGACTCTCCGCATTCTCGGCACTGTTCCCGCTTGCCGCTATGATCAGCGGCCTGAATTGGGAGACCATGCCGATCACAGTTTGCGGCTGGTGACAGCGACCTTAACACCCCCCCGAGTTGACACGGCCAGCGGAGCAGATGAAATCCCGCCGACGGATATTGACTGTACCGCCGTGGTCCGAGTAGGTGACAACGGCACGTCCTTGCATGCGGACAAGCCAAGCAGCGCCGCCGAGACCAAGGGCACGAGGAGCCGGGCCGCCCTCGGCGTGAGACACGGCATCGTGCCGCTCCTGTCTCAGCGTCCAATCGGTGGACTGTGGTCAACAAGGAATGAACGCGCTCGATCCGGCGCGAGTTCCCTGCCAATAGGGCGACCCGTGCCGCGTCCTGGCTCCCGTTACTATGGCGTGGCAGGCTTTGCCCTACTATGTCCTACTTTTACGCGTATTCTGGCTGTACCCCCTTATTGCTCGCAGTGCTCGGCTCATGGGGAGCAACGGAACGGTGGGCCAGGAATTAGGACGAGACCGGGATGAAGGCGAAGGCTAGATCAGTCTCACCCTGGACGCGCGGCAATGTTGAGCCTGCTGCCCGCGCCACCGCATCGACCTGGGTCGGATCGTCGAGCTTCAAGTAGGGCGAGCTAGTCATTTGCAACGCCACGTCGGCCGGCAAGTTCTGTCCGGTGAGGACGCTCTTGAAGGCATCGGCCAAGAGGATGCCTTGGGTGCAGTGGCAGCCGGCGTCGAAATGCATGATCCCCCGTTGGAAGCGCAGGTAGACGAAGTTGTGGTTTTTCGGGTCGGCGGCGGGCTGGCTCGTCGGCGCCCCCCAGATTTCCAGATTCAGCAAGGGCAGGAGGCCGGGGTTGCCGCCGCCGTTGGGGTAGGCCGTCTGCAGGCTGACGGTGGTGGTGAAGGTGCGATAGAAGTTGACCGGCTGGCTGTCGAAGGTGTCGGGGGCGTGCTGCTGGACGAATGCGACGATGGCGTCGGCGTAGTCGGCCGTGGAGGGCGGCGGCGCCTGCTGGGTGAGGCTCGCGTCATAGGCCGGGAAGGTGGAGAAGTTGAGGCTCGTGATCGGCATCAGGTCGGGATCGAGCAGGTTCATCGGACGCGCACTGGCCCCGCCCTGGCCGCCGATCTGGATCATCTCTCGTTGGAAGATTTGCGTCCAGAAGCCGAGGAAGGGGAAGATCCGGCTCACCGGATAGCCGAAGGTGGTAACGCCGCCTCGGGCGTTGAAGTAGTTCCAGATCACGTCGTCGTCGATGCGATAGCCGGTCTGCGGGAAATAGCGGGCGTCGTGCGGCGTCGCCGGAAGCGTCATGGCGAGGTCCACGTTGGTCTGATTGGTGGCGGTGACGGTGATGGTACGCGGGCTGGAGACGAGGACCGGCTGCCCGGGTGGCGAACCGGTGAAGGGGTCGTCGAGCTCTGCCTGGATGGTGTAGGTGCCAGGCAAGAGCAATTCGTAGTAACTCCCATCGCCCGTACTCTGTCGCGCGCTGGCACTGGAAGGCGGCGCGGCCCCTTGCACCTTGATTTGGATGTTGCTGAGAAGCGGCTCGTTCGCCTCGCGCCGGCCATTGCCGTTCTGGTCGAAGTAGACCAGCCCGCTGACCGTGACGTAGGGCGAGGATTGGGCGTGAGCAGTCCCACCGATATTGAGGAGTAGCCCGCTGAGCACAGCGAGCAGGCCGATTCGGAAACTGCGTACTACCACCGTTCCGCTCCCTCCCCCTAGTTGCAGCGGTTGCGGATTGTCCGCTGCACTCCCCGGTCATCCTACCACGCTAGTTAAGAACGAAGAACACGGGTTCCCGTGATGCTGGACTGCTCTACCGCGTGTTCGCAATCCATAGCATTCCGTGAGACTCGCCAGCTGAGCGGTGGGGCACGATTCACCTGGACCGTGCCCCACCTTGAGGCTTACAGCGCGCTGTAGGGCTTAATAGCTGGTGTTCGTGAGCGCGCTGTTGAAATCGTTGTTCGCGTAGGCGCAGTTGTTAATGGCTTGCGTCAGGCTATCGAACCACCACCCTTGCGTATTTGGATCACTTACGCCGTAGTTTCGGTCCACAAACCAGCAGAGCGCCCAGAAGCGCGGCCCGCCGTTAACCGAGATCTCGTCGAGCGCTTGGAGGTACCAGCCCGACGGATAGCTCTGGTTGCTGTGGGCATCGGTGTCGGTGTTGGTCTCGGTGATCCACATCGCAACGCCCGTGTCGTACTGATTGATGATGTCCCGCCAGTTCTTGTAGGGGTCTGAGTAGCAGTGGAACAGAAAACCGGTCTACCGGTTACAGCAAGCTGGAAGAGCAGCGATTCCTGTGAGAATGGCTCTTCTCACAGGAAATCGGCCTGCACTAAGCACGTAACCAGAACAAAGGCATGCTTTTGAAGCCGATCCCCTCTGGAGCGACCCATGCCAAAGTTATGGCCACATGCTTAGCATCCTACCACGCTCGCCGCGGGCGGTGGCGTTGCTGCACAACAACGGTCCCGTAGGGCTGAGAGACGAAGATACGATGCGTCGTCCGTGGTGTATTGTAGAGGTGCTTCGCCGGGCAACGACGGAGTGCGATCGAGGCAGAACAGGAGAGATACCGGTGAGTATTGGTGGTCAGGCAAAGTCGCAACCGGAGGCAGGTGCAGCGGAAGGCTGGCACGTGGCGCCGAGCAGGGCCGCAATGCCGTTCACCTGCCGCCCGCTCTATTATGGCCGGCATGGCCTGGTCGCGGCGGGACATTACCTGGCGGCGGCCGCCGGCGCGCGTGCCTACGACCTGGGTGGCAACGCTGCCGATGCCGCGGCCGCGGCCGGCTTTTGTCTGACGGTGGTTTTGCCGCAGTCCAACGGCATCGCCGGAGAGTGTCCGATGCTGGTCTTTGACCCGCAACGACGGTGCGTCGTCTCGATAAGCGGTCAGGGCGCCGCGCCACGGTTGGCGACCCTTGACTGGTTCCAGCAGCAGGGTATCTCGCTGATCCCTGGCGACGGGCTGCTTCCGGCGACGGTGCCGGCATCCTTCGGCGCCTGGATTACGCTGCTGCAGCAGTTTGGACGGCTAGGACTTGCCGAAACACTCGGTCCGGCGGTAGAACTGGCAAGGTCCGGCTTCCCGGTGTATCCGGGTCTGTCCGCCGCGATCAACGCCAGCGCTACCCGCTTCCGGGAGTGGTGGCCAAGTTCGGCCGAACAGTTTATGCCGGGTAATCGGGTGCCGTTGCCGGGGGATGTGCTGTGTCAGCCTGCCTGGGCGGCCACATTCCAGCAGGCACTGGATATCGAGGTGCGCGAGCGCGGCCGGGGGCGTGAGAGCGCCCTGGAGGAAGTCCGGCGCTGGTTTTATCGTGGACCGGTGGCGGACGCCATCGAAGGGTTTGCCGCGAACACGGCAGTTCCTGGCATCACCGGCAGCCATAAGGGTCTCATCCGTGCCGCCGACCTGGCCGACTATGAGACGCTGCTGGAAGATCCGGTGTCGTATCGCTACCGTGGCGTCGACGTGTTCAAGTGCGGGCCGTGGACCCAGGGGCCGGTGTTCCTCCAGCAACTGGCCATCCTGCAGCAGTTTGACTTGAGGGCGTTGGGCCACAACTCGCCTGAGTATGTCCACACCGTCGTTGAAGCGGCGAAGCTGGCCTTTGCCGACCGGGAAGCCTACTACGGCGATCCTCGCTTCGCGGAGACGCCGCTGGATCGATTGTTGGCGGATGAATACGCCGCGGCGCGCGCGGCGTTGATCGACAGGGTGGCGTCGGGCGAGGTGCGGGCGGGAGACGTGTCACCACAGCCAGCAGCGTCCGGTCCCGCGGTGGACCCGCGCGTTTACCGTGGCGACACGACGCACGTCGACGCTGCCGATGAGACCGGGCTGATGATTTCGGCAACGCCGTCCGGCGGCTGGTTCCCATCGTCGCCGGTGATACCGGGTTTGGGGTTTCCGTTGGGGACGCGCGGCCAGATGTTCGTGCTGGAAGCCGGACATCCGAATGCGCTGGCTCCGGGGAAGCGGCCGCGGGCGACGTTGACCCCGTCGCTGGCGTTGCGCGACGGGCAACCGTGGCTCGCCTTCGGTACGCCCGGCGGCGACCAGCAGGATCAGTGGACGCTACAGTTTTTCCTGAACGTCGTCGACTTCGGCATGGACCTGCAAACGGCGATCGAGGCGGCATCCTTCCACACCTTGCACCTACGCAACTCGTTCTATCCGCGTGAGCTGGCGCCGCGGCGTGTCGTGGTGGAAGGACGATTGGCGGAAGCAACGGTGGCCGAGCTACGCAGCCGCGGCCACGATGTCACAGTGTCCGGGCCATGGTCCCATGGTCAGGTCACAGCAATCAGTCGGGACGCCGCCACTGGCGTGCTGGCCGGCGGCGCCTCACCACGCGCGCAGACGGCCTACGTGGCGGGCCGCTGAGCGCAGCGTTCCACGTGAAACAGGGAGCCGGACGCCGGCCTCGCCCGCGACAGAAGGATAGGAAGGTGACGAGAAGCGCTTGCACAACTCCTTGAAGGTGTTCTCGGGCAGTTCCGCCTGCGCCTTGACCGAAGCAATCTGTGCCGTCCTCGGTATCGCCTCTGGCCGGGTCGAACGGACGAAGTATTACAACGACTGCACCTTTGTGCGCATCGAAGAGCATGTGCGGGGCTGCGACGTCTTTCTAGTGCAGACCGCCAGCCCCCCCGTCAACGACAACTTCATGGAGCTGCTCATGCTCATCGACGCGCTGAAGGGCGCCTCAGCTCGCCGCGTGACCGCAGTACTGCCGTTCTTCTTCTACGCGCAGTCCGACCAGAAGGACCGCGGTCGCATTTCCATCGCCGCCCGCCTGGCCGCTGATCTGCTCAACGCAGCCGGCGTCGACCGGGTGCTCACGATCGACCTCCACGCCGGCCAGATACAAGGCTTCATGCATTGTCCGACGGATCAACTGACGGCGATGCCCATCCTCTGCGATTACTTCGCCCGCGGCGACCTGAGCAACACCGTCGCAGCAGCGACCGATGTCGGCCGGGCCAGCCGGGTGCGTGAGTTCGCTCGACGCCTCGACCTGGGTCTCGCCATCGTTGATAAAGAACGACTCGACTCCGAGCATGTCGTCGCCCGCCACGTCATTGGCGACGTCCGGGGCAAACGCGTGCTGCTCTTCGACGACCTGATCGGCCTGGGAGGCTCTCTGGTCGAGGCAACACGTCTCCTGCTGGAGATGGGGGCCATCGAGGTGCGTGCCGGAGCGGTCCACGGCGTGCTTGCCCGGGACGCCGTCCAACGCCTGGAAAGCTCGGCCCTGACGGAAGTCGTCGTGACTGACACGTTGCCGACCGCCGCCCTGTCGGGAAGTCCCAAGCTAAAGGTCGTGTCGGTGGCCCCCATCCTCGCGGCCGCCATCCGCCGCATTCACAATGACGAGTCGGTGAGTGAGTTGTATACCTGAACTGGTGGGGCACGGACCGACAGCCGTGCTTCGGATCACCGACCAAAGCCCGCAAGCGCCTGGTTGCCTACGTCGCCGCCGTTTCTGCCATTTTCGTCATGACCACAGGCAGCTCCCGATCTCGCCGGCGACCGGACACGAATCCGTCAATCGGAGCAGGCGTCACCGCCCTGGGCGGGTCGCGGAACTGCTGCCTGTACAACGTGGCATAGAGGCCGTTCATCGCCAGGAGTTGGTCGTGACTACCCTGCTCGACCAATCGCCCGTGGTCCAGGACGACGATGATATCTGCCGACAGGATCGTCGAGAGACGGTGCGCGATGACGATGCTCGTGCGGCCATGCATAAGCGGCGCCAGCGCCGCCTGGATCATGGCCTCCGAGTTGGAATCTAAGGCACTCGTCGCTTCGTCCAGGATCAGGACTCGAGGATTCTTGAGCAAGGCCCGCGCTATCGCCAGGCGCTGTTTCTCGCCACCGGAGAGCCGGTAGCCACGCTCGCCAACGACTGTCCCGTAGCCCAGGGGAAGGGATGCGATGTGCTCGTGGATATTGGCAGCCCGCGCCGCGGCGATCACCTCTGCTTCCGTCGCGGTCGGGCGGGCATAAAGCAGATTCTCCATAATGGTCGTGTGGAAGAGAAAGATCTCCTGCGTCACCATCGCCAGTTGGGCGCCGAGCGAGTCGAGCGTGACCCCCCGGATATTCACGCCGTCGATCTCTATGCTGCCGGCGTCCGGGTCGTAAAAGCGCGGGACGAGCGTCGTGAGCGTCGTTTTGCCGGCGCCGCTGGGACCGACCAATGCCACTAACTGACCCGGCTGAATGTCCAGCGAAATATGGTCCACGGCCGGGCGATCCGCTCCCGCGTAGGAGAACGTCACGTCACGAAAGGTAACGCGTCCGCTGCTGGCCGGCAGGACGGTCGCGCCAGGTGCGTCCTGAACCTCGGGAACCATGTCCAGGTACTCGAAGATGCGATCGAAGACGCCGAGCGCGCCCCGCAAGTCGACGTAGACGTTGGCCAGGCTGGTGACCGGGCGGTACAAGTTGCCCAGGTAGGCTACAAACGCCACCACGGTGCCGATGGTGAGCGCACCGCTAATGACCAGGCGACCACCATACCAGTAGATCAGCGCCGGCCCGACCGCTGAGAGCACCGCCATAAGCATGAAGAACCAGCGGCCCACCATTGCCTGGCGAATCTGCAAGGCCATGAGATCCTTGTTGATCGTGCCGAACCGCTGACGTTCGTCGGCCTGGCGACCAAACACGCGCGTCAGGATGAAGCCACTGATCGAAAGACGCTCCTCCATGTGGGCGGTGAGGTCCGCCTGCCGCTGCTGCGTCTGCTTGGAGATGCGCTGCCGGAAGCGGCCGACGGAACGCATCGGCGCGACAAAAGCCGGCAGGATCACCACAGCGAGCAAGGCCAGATGGGCGTTCAGGGCAAAGATGACGGCGAGCGTCGAGGCCACCGTGACGGTGCTGGTGACGATGCCCACGAGCGTTCCCGTGACCGCATTCTGCACTGCGCCGACATCGTTGTTGACACGGGACATGATCTGACCAGTTTGCGTTGCCACGTAGAAGCGCAACGACATGCGCTGCAAGTGGGCGAACAGTTGATTGCGCAGGTCGAACATGATCGCCTGACCCACGCGTGTGTTGAAATAATTCTGGATGACCCCGATCAGACCGTTGACCGCCGGCACCACGATCATCGCCAGCACCAGCAGATTCAACAACCGCTTGTTGTGTGTCGGTAGGGCCTTGTCGATGATTGCCCTGATCACCAGCGGCGGCGCCAGCCCGATGGCGGTCGCAGCGCCGATACAGAGGAAGATAACTGCTGTGTGCCAGAGATAGGGCTTGAGGTAGGCGGCGATCCGTCCGAGGTGTCCGAGCTTCAGTTTGCCGGGCGGCAACTGTTCGTTGTCCCGGCCCATGCGGCCCATGCCCATGCCACGGCCGCTGTGTCCATCCCACATACCCTATTCCTCGTCTCAGGCGCCCACGCCATGTCGTGTTCATCATACTCCGGCACCGGTACGCGCCGGCACGGAGCCGCGTGAGCCAACCAGACGGTGACCCGCACTGCTCCGCCTCCGAGTCGCGCTACGACACAGAAGAGGCATCGTCGGCCGGCCCCCCGCTGCCGGCTGGCTCGGCGTCGGCCAGGATGCGGTACAACTGGCGGCGTGTCGTGACTAGCAGTTGGCGAGCCGCCGCCACCTCGCTCTTGGAGCCGGCGCGCACTACCTGCCCGACGGCGACGCCAACCTGCTCGAAGAGGTCGCGCAGTTCCACCATTCCATCGTCAACCGTACCGGATACCGACTGCCAGACGGCAGCGAGCTGTTCGCGGCGCTCGGTCACGTAGGCTTGCCCAGCCTCGGTCAGGTTGAAGACGCGCCGGGTGTCAACCTGCTCGGCTCGAATCAGGCCTTCGTCTTCCAACAATTGCAGCGCGGGATACACCGAGCCGGGGCTGGCCCGCCACATGCCCGAACTTCGCTCGCTGATCTCCTGGATAATCTGGTAGCCATGGCGGGGGCCAGTGGCGAGCAATGCCAGGACCGCCAGGCGCACATCGCCACGACCGACGTGCGGACCGTGGCCAAAGCGCGGGTCGCGGAAGTTGCCGAAGGACGGCGGGCCTTCCGGCCGGCCCCGCCCTTCGCGCATCCGCCGAAATCGGTCGCCGGGACCGAAGCCGGGCCCAGCCGGGCCTGGACCGTGGTGACGACCTTGCTCGCCATGCTGGCCGTGGGGACCGGGACCCATTCCTCGTCTGTCCATATCGTTCATGCCCTTCACTTATGCATTCGCTCTAGCATCTATCTAGATATATCGACTATACATCGGCGATAGGGTTCTGTCAAGGACCGGATCAAAAGTGAGTGCTGCTCGCGTTGCACGTGAAACGCCAACACAGCGCAGCGGTATCAGGCCAGGAGGGTGACGCGCTGATAGACGGCGAGTGTTCGCTCGGCGGTGCGCCGCCAGGTGAAGGACGCTGCCCGCTCTTCCGAGCGCGCTGCCATCGCCCGCCGCACATCGTCGTCACCGAGCACCAGGCCGACCGCCGCAACCCAGGCGTCGAGATCGTCCAGCGGTACCAGGCGACCGGCGCCGGCAGTGACCTCACGATGAGCCGGCACGTCGGTCACCACCACGGCGCAGGCGCAGGCCATTGCTTCCAGCACCGGCAGGCCGAATCCCTCGCGCTCGGCGGCGCTGACGTAGACTGTTGCCAGATTATACAGCCAGGCCAGTTCCTGTTCCGAGACAGCGTCCAACCAGCGTACCGCGCCCCTAACATCCAGAGCAGCCGCCAGCGCCTGCAGTTCTTCACGCCGCCCCGGATGCACCGGGGCCCCCACTTTGACCAATACGGCGCTCGGATGGCCACCATGGCGAAGACGGGCGAGCAGCCGGATCAAAAAGTCCACCCGCTTCCGCGGCGCTTCCGTGCCGACGTAGAGCAGGACCGGGCCACCGTCCGGCAGCCCGATCGACCGGGAATACTCGCTCGGGACAGGCTGCCGACGAAAAAGGGCATGGTCGACGCCGTATGAGCCGACAGTTATCCCCAAACGGTCGCCCAGCCCTCGTGCCTCGCAGATGGCTGCGGTCGCCGCTGACCCGGTGACAATCGCCGCCGCCCGCCGCAGACCGAGGCGCGCCACCGCATCGCAGAGTCGGCTGACGGCGGCTCGACCGCCCGCTGTACGGTCCTCCAGAAAAAGATCATGCACCGTTACTACCGCCCCCGGCTGGAGCCAGAGCGTGCTGGCGAAGGTTTGCGCGGTCACGTGTACCAGTGCTTCGGGCCGCACCGGCACGTGGACCGGGTAACTGGCCAGGAACGCCGCCACGTCCACGCCACGCGCGCGCGCCACTGCTGCCAGGCGGCTGGGCAACGCGTCGCCTACCGTCGGTACCAGCCGCGCGTCAACACCCATCGTCAGCAATTCGCGGTGCAGGGATGCAGCATACCGCCCCACGCCGCTCCGACCGCCGGGCGGCCGCGCAATCAGGTCTACAGCAAGCATACTGTCGCCACATCCTTCCTGAAAACGTCGCGGCGCCCACCACGGCCACTCGAGCGAAGCCAATCGCGCAGGCCATATGTTTGGAGACGCTGCCGGTGAGTAGCCTGGTCGATCGGCGCCGCCGCCTCGTCACTGCCAGGTTCGCGACATGGGATCATGTATGACAGTATCCATTGTTGAAGGGAAACGTCCCATGCCACAGATTCAACGCGAAGCATCCGGTCCGGTTCTGCGCGGCAGGCAGGCATGGACACCGGCGCCGAGCCGGACCGTCCACCTGAGCCGGTTCAGCATGCTGTTCCATTTTCGCAAGACGGTCCACCTTGTGCAAGCGGTGCTGGCTGATCGGCGCGTGCCAGCGCTCCGGAAAGCGCTGTTCTTATGGGCGCTCGCCTTCTTGCTCGTGGCGCTGCTGGTGCCGGACGCAGGGTCAGCGCTCGCCAGTTTACTGCTTCCTGTGATCGGACCGCTGATCGACCTGCCAGCGGACGCCGCGCTGGACTGGTCGGTCGCCATCGCCCTTGCTCCCTGGCTCCTGCGCCTCCTGCCGGCAGATGTCGTCGCGGAACACCAGGCAGCTATCTTCGGCTAGCCGGCAGCCACTGTGCCTCGCACCAGTGCCGGCCGAGACAATACACCAAGACCCGTCGTGTCACGTAGGACTGGCAGAAGGCGTTCGGACGTGCCACAATAGCGGGTGTAACGCACACTGGCGAGGACCGTCGGCGCCGACGGGCAACCGTTGCGAAGGGAAAGCACCATGACCAGTTTCGGCCGACTTGTTACCGCCATGGCAACTCCATTCACGGAGTCGGGCCAGGTTGACTACGTCCAGGCAGTGCGCCTGGCGAAGGGGTTGGTGGCCGGCGGTAGTGATAGCCTGGTCGTCTCCGGCACTACCGGAGAATCGCCCACGCTCAGCACCGATGAGAAGATACGCCTCTTTTCCGAAGTGAAGGCTGCCATCGGCACCACCGGGAAAGTGATTGCCGGGACGGGCAACTACAACACAGCCGAGAGCATCGAACTGACCCACCTGGCGGACGGCGTGGGCGTCGACGGCGTCTTATTGGTGGTGCCCTATTACAACAAGCCGCCCCAGGAGGGTCTCTACCAGCATTTTCGGGCGATCGCCGATTCCACCGGTCTGCCCTGCATCCTCTACAACGTGCCGGGCCGGACGGTGCTCAATATGACGGCGGAGACGGTGATCAGGCTTTCGTCAGTGGACAACATTGTCGGTGTTAAAGAAGCGAGCGGCAACCTGGAGCAAGTGGGCGAAATCATCAGCCGTGCCCCTCGCGGTTTCCTTGTGTACAGCGGCAACGACCAGGATACGCTGCCCATCCTGGCTATCGGCGGCTATGGCGTCATCAGCGTGGCCAGCCATCTGGTCGGTGAGCGTATCGCGGAGATGATCCGCCTGGCCGTGAGCGGTGAACTGGAGGCTGCGGCCGGTATCCATCGCGAGTTAATCCCGCTAGTCCGAGCGCTTTTCCACACCACCAGCCCGATACCGCTGAAGGCTGCGCTCAACGCAGTCGGCTTTCCGGTCGGCAAGCCCCGGCTGCCGCTGGTTGAACTGGAGGCCAAACAGCTGGAGATATTGCGCGCTTTACTCGGGCGTGTCCACCTCGACCCCTACCTCGTGCCGGAGGCGGCGGCCGTCTGATGGTCTCCGTCCAGATCGCCCTGCAGCAACTCGACGCCACGATTCGCCAGTGTCCGCTCTGTGACCTGAGCAAGACCCGAACCAAAGCTGTCCCCGGCGATGGGCCGCCCGACGCTGAGCTGATGTTCATCGGCGAAGGACCAGGCTTCAACGAGGATCGCCAGGGTCGACCGTTCGTTGGCGCTGCCGGCCAGTTTCTTGACTCCATGCTGGCCAGCATCGGACTGGAGCGCCGCCAGGTGTTTGTCACCAATGTCGTCAAGTGCCGGCCACCGAATAACCGGGACCCGCTGCCGGCAGAGATCGCTGCCTGTGCGCCGTTTCTGGAGCAGCAGATCGCGCTCATCAGCCCGCTGGTCATCGTCACGCTTGGTCGCCATTCTATGGCCCGCTTCTTCCCCGGCGAGAAGATATCCAGCGTCCACGGCACTGCCCGTACCCTGGACGGACGCACTGTGGTGGCGCTGTACCATCCGGCCGCTGCCCTGCATCAGCAGAGTCTCCGCACCACGCTAGAGGAGGACTTCCGTAAGTTGCCGCGCTTCCTGGAGGAAGCGCGCGTCCGGGCGCGCCAGGCCAAGGAGCCGGTGAGTTCGGACGACCCGCCGCGGCAACTCTCCCTCTTCTAGCCATCAGCGCCTCCGACACCGCGCTCAAAGGGCGTTCGCGCGGCCCCAGTTCGCCGGCAGCAGAGTTAGACGCGCGTGCCATCCGTCGCCTGGTCAACGGCCTGGCCTGGCCGGTGATCCTGGAGAACACCTTTCAGACGGCACTCGGCGTTGTCGACCTCGCCCTCGTGTCTCGCTTGGGCGCCGACGCTATCGCCGGCGTCGGCACCGCCACCCAACTGATGTGGGTGGCCATCGCGGCCTTCACCGCCGTTGCCACCGGTACCACCGTGCTGGTCGCCCAGGCAACTGGCGCGGGCGACCGGCAGCGCGCCAATCATGCGACGAAACAGTCGATCCTGATGGGCATTGTGATCTCCGTGGCTATCGCGGCGCTGGTGTCGTGGAAGGCCGAAAGCATCGTCGCCGTGCTCGGCCCCCAACCGGAAGTGGTGCGGCTCGGCGCGACCTATCTGCGCATTTCGGCCCAGATGTCGGTCTTCTTCGTGACGATGCTCGTGGCGGCAGCGGCGTTACGGGGCGCTGGTGACACGCGAAGCCCCATGCTCGTCACCGGCGGCATCAACATCATCAATGGCGTCCTTGCCTATGCCTTGATCTTCGGGCGGTTCGGCTTGCCGGCCATTGGCGTTGCCGGCTCGGCCTGGGGAGCGGCGGCGGCGCGCATGGTCGGCTGCGTTGCTCTGCTGGCTATTCTCTGGCGCGGCAAGCGCCCGACCGACATCGCGGGGCGCTGGGGCTGGCGCCCCGACTGGTCGCTCATGCGACGGCTCCTGGGTATCGGCCTGCCGGCCATGGGTGAGCAGATGGTCATCTCCGGCGGATTCCTGGTGTACGGTTTCATGGTCATCGGACTGGGTACGGCGGTCTATGCAGCGCAGCGCGTCTCCTTCAACGCCATCTCCATTTCCTATTTGCCGGCGATGGGCTTCGCCGTCGCCTCCACCACCCTCACCGGTCAGCGGCTTGGCGCCGGCAGACCGGACCAGGCGCGCCGCACTTCCGACTACGCAACCCTGGCGTCGGTCGTCTGGATGACGGTTGCCGGGGCCATCTTGTTCCTCTTTGCACGGCAGATCATGCTGTTGTTCACACCCGACGCGCAGATCGACACCATCGGCGCGGCGTCGCTGAAAGTTGTGGCGCTCTCCCAGCCCTTCTTCGGCCTCTCCAATGCCTTCGCCGGTAGCTTACGCGGCGGCGGCGACACGCGCTTCCCAATGATTGCCGCCGTGATCGGCATGTGGTTTGTACGGTTGCCGTTCGGCTGGTTCGTGGGCATCGTGCTCGGCTTCGGCCTGCCGGGCGTCTACGTCTCCAGTGTCCTCGACGCTGCGCTCCGCTCATTTCTGATGTGGCGCCGCTACCGTACCGGCAAGCACTTTCGCCAACGGCTGGCCTGAATCTGGGCAGTTCCTAACGCGGCAAGCGTAGTTCGACTCGCGTACCCGTGCCGGGCCTGCTCTCCACTTGCAGACTCCCCCCGGCGAGCTCGGCGCGTTCGCGCATGCCGGTTATCCCAAGATGGCCGCCTTGCAGGAGCGCCGGATCCGCAGGATCAAAGCCGGAACCCTGGTCGGCAACCTCAGCAACGATGTCACGTCCGTCCGTGCCCATGCGAACCCAGGCACGTCGCGTGTTGCCGTGACGCAGTACATTTTGCAGAGCCTCTTGAACAATGCGGAAGATCGTCGCCTGGTCCGAGTCGCTGAGCGGGAGGCCACTCGCCGCATCCAGTTCCACGATAAGGCCATAGCGTTGGCCGAGGCGAGCGGCGTGCTCCGCCAGCACCTCAGCCAGGTCGCGCTGCAGGAGCCCGGGGGGCACGAACTGGTTGATCATCTGGCGCATTTCCTCAGCGCCACGCAGCGCCTCCTGGCGCATTTCGCGCACTTCCTGGATGGCACGCTCGTCGTCGACGCCGATGAGCCGCTCGATGATTTCGCTGTGCAGCGCCAGGTTGGTCAGCATCTGGGCTGGACCGTCGTGGATGGTCCGCGCTAATCGTCGCTGTTCCTGCTCCAGCGCAGCTACGGTCAAGGCGTTGGAGTGCTGCAACATTCCCGTTTCCACTGTTCCGCCGATAGCCGCGGCGGGCCCTCGGACGACGACACACCGCGGTCCCTGCCGGACCCTGACCCTTCGCTCAGTAGTGTACCGCGGTCTCACCGGACGCCGGGGTTTCGACCATGCGCCGAATGGCACATGTCTGGCGATACACACGGTGCGGCGATGCGGCGCACCGTGTGTATCGCCGTTTGGACATCCATTGGACGAGGGCGCTGGGACATTCGGGGCATTTCCCTGGTTGGCAATAGCCCGTGCCAGGAGCCAGTGTTAGGATGCGGCGCGATGGACACGACGCACGATACACGCTGGACTACCTCAGCCCGCAGCCGGGCCTTCGGCCAGATGAGACGCTGGCGACCCTGCCTCGGCGTTATCACAGTGTCTCTCTGCCTGTTCGTCTTGCTGTCGGCCTACGGCTGGGCCCCGGCCACGGCAGCGCCGGCCCCGACCGCAACACCGTCACCAACGGCGACCTCTACCCCGTCGCCCTATCGCCTACCGTGGCCTGGCGGGATCAGCTTTGATTGCGTGCAGGGCAATAACGGGACATTCAGCCACAAGGGCGTCCAGGCGTATGCCTGGGACTTCGACATGCCGACGGGGAGTGTGATCGAGGCTGCCCGGGCCGGCGTGGTGCGGTTCGTCGGCCAGGAGAGCAACGTCGGCGGGGTGAACTGGAAGGAAGACATCGTCCAGGCCAACTATGTGGTTATCGATCACGGCGATGGGACCAGCGCTGCCTATTTGCACCTGATGTACCACGGGGCGCTGGTCAAGGTCGGGGATCATGTGAACCAGGGTCAACCCATCGCCTACAGCGGCGCCACCGGCTATGCCAGCGGCCCGCATCTGCACTTTCAAGTCGAGAAGTCCGACGCCGGCTCCTGGTTTAGCCAGTCTATTCCCGTCTACTTCGCCGATGTCGCATCCAATGGCGGCGTGCCGGTGCAGGACCAGGGCTACACGTCAGGGAACGCTCCATCTGGAGGGACGCGCGCTGCCCACATTGTCGATATCGCGAACGCGCCCGCAGGTCAGTCACTCCCGGCAGGGGGTGCCGTATCAAGCGCTCTGAATGCCAGTTTCGTCAAGGATGTCACCTTCCCGGACGGGAGCACCGTCGATGGCGGCCAGACCTTTACCAAGGCCTGGATGCTCCGCAATGACGGCACACAGTCCTGGCCCGCCGGCAGCCACCTCGCCTTGCAAGGCAGCAGCGCCTTTCAGGTCCTCCAAACGGCAACGGTGGACCAGGTGCCAACGGGCGCCAGCGCCAATGTCAGCGTGACGTTGCGCGCGCCCGCGGCGGCGGCTGGCACGTCGGAGCAACAACAGTGGCGGCTGGCCGGCAGCAGCGGCAATGCCTTCGGCCCCGTCTTCTGGCTGCACGTCACCGTCGGTACCGACTTGCCAACGTTAGCCGTTCCGGCTTCGAGCGCAGGGGGAAAACAGTTCTTCGCCCAGACCGATCATAACATCGGCTGGCCATTCCTGCAGTTCTACCGCTCCTACGGGGGCCTGGACATCTTTGGCTATCCGCGCACCGAGGCAATACAGCAGGACGGCATGACCGTGCAGTACTTCCAACGGGCGCGCTTTGAGTATCACCCAGACCTGCCGGCCGGCCAGCAGGTCCAGATCACGCTGTTGGGAGATGCGTTGACGAAAGACCAGCAACCCTTTACGAAGGCTGCGGCCTTCACGTCCAGTGCCCAGCACGCCTATTTCCCCCAGACTGGCCACTCGGTGAACTTTGGCTTCCTGCAGTATTTCAATTCCCGAGGCGGCATCACAGTTTTCGGCTACCCAATATCCGAAGAAGTGCCGACGAATGGTCCGCACGGACCGACCACCATCCAGTACTTCCAGCGCGCCCGTTTTGAATATCATCCGGAATTCGCGGGTACCCCGTACGCCGTGGAGCTCGGGCTATTGGGCGATGAGTCACTCACGGCAATGGGCTGGCTACCGGTTCCTGCCCCGGAAGCCGGCGCAAAGCCGAGCGCCGGTCCGGCGGCCCTTGTTGCCAGCCCGGCGCCGAGCGCATCTCCTCCTTCTACGCAAACCCCTGCCACAACTGGCGCCACCGTAGCCGTAACGACGCCCCAGCCGGCGGCAACCGCAATAGCTGGCGTAACAGTGACGAGCGGGCAGCTCGCCAGCGTCTCGGCCCTGGGCCTAAAGGTTCACAGTGACCCCGGCGCGACCGCCCCCGTTACCAGTTACCTGGCGAAGGGCGATCAGGTGCATGTGCTCGGTCTCAGCGGTGGGTGGGCACAGGTCGGTAACGGAACGCAGACGCTTGGATGGGTCGACTCCGGTTACTTAACGGCCGCGTAGTGCCGGCGAGGCGCGACCGGGCAGATCGCCGGGTAGTGATGCTCCTCGCGGGGGTGGTCATTCTTGGGCTGGCGCTGCGGGTCTGGTTGAACGCGCGCAGCCAGTGGATGATCGAGGGCGACGAAGCGCTCTTCGGTATCGGGGCGGTGCGCCTCCTGCACGGTGACTTCCCAACCTTCCTGTACGGCGTGCCGTACATGGGCATGCTGCAGTCGTATCTGGCGGCGCCAGTCGTTGCCCTCCTGGGACCGTCGGCACCGGCACTGCGTTGCGTGACCTTGCTAAGTGGCGTGGCCTTCATTGTGACAACCTGGTTCCTGGCGATGGCCTGGTACGGTCGAGGCGTTGCCGTGGTCGCCGCTTTGCTTGCCGCCGTCCCTTCCGTCTATTTCGACGCCGTGAGCCTGAAAGTCTGGGGGTCATACGTCGACATCATGGTGCTGGGCGATCTGCTCCTGCTTGGCGCCTGGTACTGCCGCGTGTATCAGGGTGTGCTGCAGCGCTGGCACTGGCTGGTCCTTGGTTTCATCAGCGGCCTCGCCCTCTGGGCGAACCTGCTGGTTGCCGATTATCTGCTGACCGCTCTCCTCCTTTTGCCCTGGCGTCGAATACGCCGCTGGCTGCCCAGTGCGCTCGCGTTCGGACTGCCCGGCTTCGCGCTCGGCGGCGCGCCGCTCTGGTGGTACAACCTGCACCATGCGGGCGCGACCTTTCGCTGGCTGTTCGCCGGAACAGGCGCCGGCAGTGCCGACGACCTGGCGGTTCTCCACGTGCTGTTCCGCACCCTCTTACCGCGGGTCGTCGGCCTCACGAGCCCGTGGGGCTCGCTCCCCGGCGGACTGACCGTGGCGCTGGGGTGTGCCGTTGCCGGCGCGCTCGCACTGGCGGCCGCCGATGCGCCACGGCAATGGCGAGCGCGCGGCGCATCCGCCGTGTCCGCCGTGCCGGAGTCTCGACCGCTCCTGGTATTCCTGGCAGTCACACTTGCTGTTTACGTGCTCAGCGGCTTTGGACGGCCCTCCCTCTCCCCGTTCGACGCCAGTGGTCGCTACCTGTTGCCGCTCTGGACAGCTCTGCCCGTACTGCTGGCGGCGTTGTGCGTGCGGCTCGCCACGGTCTGGCGACCCCTGGGGGCGGCTGCCCTGGCACTCCTGCTTGTCGGCAATATGGTAGGCCACCTGACAAGCGATCCGGTACAGGTATTCCAATCGCCGTACTGGAACCGCCTGCCAATGGACAGCCGGCCGCTGCTGCACTGGCTTCAAGACAATGACGTGTACGACGTCTGGCTCAATCACTGGGCCGGCGACCCGCTGATGTATCTCAGTGGCGACTCGGTACGCAGTGCCGACTACTACGATATCGTGGTTGGCCACGCCATCAACCGCTTTCCGACCGACTTTCGCAGCGTTGAACTGTCGCAGCGCGCCGCGTTCGTGCTCGTCGTCGGCTCATTGCCGTCGCCCGGTTTGGGCAGCGCGCTGCGAAAGCTGGGTGTCACCTTCCGCCAGGCAACCGTCGGCCCATATCTGGTCTATCTGCCGCTCTCGCGTCGTGTCGACCCGTCCGAAGTAGTGAACGCCCTGCGCTATCCCTATTAGCGCGCGGAATTGGCGATCGCGTGCTACAACTATGGAGACGAATTCGGGTGAGACTTGCCGGCACGCCGGGACTCGCGAAGCAGGACGTCGCGCGGGGCGACGACCAGAGAAGCAAGGAGACAGCATGAGCACACCATCGGCGCCGTCAAGTGCGAGTGCCACCAGTCAGCCGTCGCAGTGGCACGAACTGGCGCAACAGTTGCGGGTGGATAGCATCCGCTGCACCACTGCCGCCGGTTCCGGACACCCGACCTCGTCAATGTCCGCTGCGGACTTGATGGCTGTGCTCCTGGCCGAGTATTTGCGGTATGACTTTGCTGCTCCCCAGAACCCGAACAACGACCACCTGATCTTTTCCAAGGGCCACGCCTCACCGCTGCTGTACTCCATGTACCGTGCTGCCGATGCGGTCAGCGACCAGGAGTTCCTGACGCTGCGCAAATTCGGCAGCCGGCTGGAAGGGCACCCGACGCCAATCCTCCCCTGGGTTGACGTCGCCACCGGTTCGCTCGGCCAGGGTCTGCCGATCGGCGTGGGTGTGGCGCTGGCCGGCAAGTTCCTCGACAAGCTGGACTACCACGTCTGGGTGCTCCTCGGCGACAGCGAGATGGCCGAAGGCTCGATCTGGGAGGCTTTCGACCACGCCGGCAATCGAAAACTCAACAACCTGATCGCCATCCTCGATATGAACCGGCTGGGTCAGCGCGGCCCCACCGAACTGGGCTGGAACAGCCCGGCCTACGCCGCGCGGGCGCGTGCCTTCGGCTGGAATGCCATCGAGATTGACGGTCACGACGTCGACGCGATCAACGCGGCGTACAAGCAAGCGACCGCCGAGACTCAGGCTCCGACGCTCATCGTGGCCAAAACGAAGAAGGGGGCAGGGGTAGCCTGGCTGGAAGACGTCGGCGGCTGGCATGGCAAGGCTCTACCGCCCGAAGACGCGACGAGGGCTATCGCTGAGCTCGGGGGCGAGCGCCACCTGACCGTCAAGCCCAAAGCTCCTGCCGCCGGCAGCCGGCGTGACTTCCCGGTGAGCGCCGTGCAGTTCGCCGGATACCCACTTGGCTCGAAGATGGCCACGCGGCGGGCCTACGGCGACGCCCTCCGGGCTCTCGGCGCCGCACGAGAGGATGTCGTCGTCCTCGACGCCGAGGTCAGTAACTCGACGTTCGCCGACATCTTCGGCAAGACCTATCCCGAGCGCTTCTTCGAGATGTTCATCGCCGAGCAGCAGTTGGTGTCGGCGGCCATCGGCATGCAGGTGCGGCACTACGTTTCCTTCGCCTCCACCTTCGCTGCTTTCATGAGCCGCGCTTACGACTTTATTCGGATGGCCGCCATTTCTCGCGCTAACCTCCGTCTCTGCGGCTCGCACGCCGGAGTGTCGATCGGCGCCGATGGTCCCTCCCAGATGGCGCTGGAGGACCTCGCCATGATGCGCGCCGTACACGGCAGCACAGTGCTTTATCCAAGTGACGCCAACCAGACGATCAAGTTGGTGGAACTGATGGCCCAGCAGCCCGGCATCTCCTACCTGCGCTCGACCCGTGAATCAACAACGGTGCTGTATCCGCCCGAGGTCGATGTGCGCGTTGGTGGCAGCGCGGTGCTCAAGCGTTCCGACAACGACCAGGCAGCGGTCGTGGCGGCAGGCATCACCGTTCATGAGGCGCTCGCCGCCTACGAGAAGCTCCAGAGGCAGGGCATCGCCGTCCGTATCATTGACGCCTACTCAGTCAAGCCGCTTGACGCCGAAACGATCGCCGCCGCCGTCAAGGAGTGCCACGGCAACCTGGTGGTAGTCGAGGATCACAGGCCCGAGGGTGGCCTGGGCGACGCGGTACTTGAGGCACTGAGCAGCAAGGGCCTCGACCCCACGGTGGTCCACCTGGCCGTCCAGGGAATGCCCGGCTCCGGTGAGCCGGCCGAGCTGATGAATGCTGCGGGTATCGACGCCGGACATATCGAGGCAGCGGTGAAGCGCCTGGCGGGAGGCTAGAAAAGGTGCGAGTGCAACCGGGCACGCCTGGCGACTGAAGTCGCGGCTACACGGGGCGAAGCGGGTGCCCTCTGGGCGCTGCGCGGACTGGGGCAGCCACCAGGCTGCTCAGCCGCCGAAGGGCGGCTTTGCTGGTGGTAGCCGCGACTTCAGTCGCCAGGCCCCTTCCCACCCAGCCGCTTCCGCCGCTCCCCGGCCACGATCTCCCGCACCCGCGCAACGGCCTCATCAAGCCGGCCGGTCTCATTGACGACAACGTAGTCGTAGGTGCTGGCCGCGGCGAACTCCCGCGCCATCGCCTCAACCCGCGCTCTGGCATCGTCGGCGGTTTCCGACTGGCGTGTATCCATCCGGCGGGTGGCTTCTTCCGGGCTCGGCGGCGCGAGAAAGATCATGACCGCATTTGGATATGCCGCCTTCACCTTGGCGGCGCCCAGCACTTCCGGCTTGATGAGGACGTCGCGGCCGGCAGCCAGGGCGTTGTCTACAGCCCGCCGAGGCGTGCCGTAGAACCTGCCTGGAATGAACTCGGTACACTCCACGAGGTCGCCGGCAGCCAACATCGCGCGCATCGTCTGCTCATCACTGAAGTGATAGGCCACGCCGTTGACCTCCTCGGGCCGCGGCGGGCGGGTCGTATAGCTGACGACGCGCTCAAGCCCAACCTCCGCCGGCTTCAGAACCGCGATCAAGGAATCTTTACCGGCACCCGAAGGGGCAGAAAGGATGAACAGCATGCCACGCCGCTTCGGCATCCCGTCTGAGCGCCCCGACTGGCGCGCATCGACGCCAGTGGTAGACTGCCCGGCGGGGGGCGAAAGATCATGCATTATGACGCGCTGACGTCCGGCGCGGTGGCCGAGGAGTGGCGCCGCGTGCTGCTGGGCGGTCGAATCGACAAGATTTTTCAGCCCGATGCCTGGTCGCTTGCGCTGCTGGTTCGCAGCCAGAACCAGAACTGGCAGGTCTTTCAGTCATTCAACCCTCGCTTTGCGCGTGCCCACCTGGTACGCGAACGCAAGCTGGGCAGCGGCTTCGACGCGCCGACGCCCTTTGTCATGCTCCTGCGCAAGCATTTGGAAAGCGCGCGCATTGTTTCGGTTCATCAACCCCCGTTGGAGCGCATCCTACACCTGGAGACGGTACACGGCGCCGAACCGCGGCGCACGCTCATTATAGAGTTGCTTGGGCGGCAAAGCAACGCCATATTGACCGATGAGGCCGGCGTCGTACTCGGCGCCCTGCGCCACGTCACTGGAGAGATGAGCCGCACCCGTGTCATCCAGCCACACCTGACCTACGTGCCGCCACCGCCAGCCACCGCCACGGGAGGCAGCGGCGCGGCGCGGCTTGATCCCAGTAACGTCACGCCGGAGGACCTCAACGCTGCCCTGGCGGAGGCTCAGGGTCGAAATCTGATCGAGCATTTGCCGCGCGTTCTGGCGATAAGCCCCACTGCCGCCAGCGAGGCCGTCTTCCGCACGCACAGGGAGAGCCCCGATGCCGGGGCACTGGCAACGGTGCTACATGATCTCTTCGCGCCGCTTGTCAATGGCGCTCCCTGCACGCCATCGTTTGCACGGCGAGGAGCACAACTCCTGGCCTTCGCGCCATACCGACTGCGTTCCTTTGAAACGACCGCGACGGTCGAGGATGCCAATTCGATCAGCCTGGCCGTCGAGCGTTACTTCGCGCCGCGCGAAAGCGATGACCGCCTGACAACGCAACGCACCCGCTTGCTGGCGATGGTGAAACCGGTGGCGGAGCGTACCGAGCGCCGCCTGGCCACGATCAAGCAGCAGGTAGCCAAAGCGCAGGATCAGTTGCAGTTGCGCCAGATGGGCGAAGTGCTGCTCACCTACCAGCCTGACATAGCACGCGACCAGCGGGAGGTCCTCCTGGAGGACTTTGCAGGCGACACTGTACACATACCGGTTGATCCGTCGCTCACCGCCGTCCAAAACGCTCAGCAAATTTTCAAGCGTTACGCACGCGCCAAACGCACCATTGAGGCCCTTGGGCCGCAACAGGCTGAACTGTCGCTAGACCTGGCCTTTGCGCGCCAGGTGCTCAACGACGTTGCTCTCTGCGAGACGCCAGCAGACTATGTGCGCCTGGAAGCGGAATTGCGAAGTGGCGGTTTCTTTGCGGAACGGGAGCGCGCTGCCGGTGGTCGCACGCAAGGTCGAAAGGCGCCCCGTAAAGGTACACGCGGGCCGGCGGCCGCCACGGCCACGCCTTCGGCGATTCGTGTCGAGGGGTTCGAGGTGCTTTTCGGCAAAACCAGTCAGATCAACGACGCGCTGACCTTTCGCCTGGCAGCGCGTCAGGATATGTGGCTCCATGCCAAAGGGGTTCCCGGCTCGCATGTGGTGGTGCGCTCCGCCGGACGCCCGGTGCCGGATGACGTGCTCTCACGCGCCGCTGGCGTCGCAGCGTATCTCAGCTCCGCCCGCGGCGAGTCGCGAGCGGCCGTCGACTACACCAGCGTCGGCAATGTGCGCCGGCAACCGGGCGGAAAACCAGGTCTTGTCTATTACGTCGGTGAGCGGACAATTCAGGTACCGCCGCTGGCGCCGGACGCTGCAGCCAGGGAGACTATGCCGGCGTGAGGGACGCCGTGTTGGCCGGGGACGAATGAAGTTTGACGAAGCAAACGGTGATTGTAAGCGCCTCGCGTAGGGGCAGGCCCCTGTGCCTGCCCTGGTCCGGTTGCAAACAAGGATCCGTCGTCGCGACGCGAGCAGGGCAGGCACAGGGGCCTGCCCCTACAGCTCTACCCGAATCCCCGATCCATGTGTCAAACTTCATCCGTCGCCGGCATTCTGTTCCTAAATCGAGTCCAACGTGGGCGATGCACCGCGAGAGGAGGCCGACCCTGACGCCAACAACGCCTGAGCCGCTGGCCGAGCCAGCAACGGGCGAGAAGCCCGTCGTCTACTACCTGGCACGCGACCTCTTCTTCAGTGTTCGCCTGGCCGAAGGCCTGGCGCGCCTTCAGGCCGACGGCCGGCCGGTCACGGCGACGCCCATGCCGGCGATGCACGATGGAGCACTGTTGCTGGCCGATCTGAGCAGTCCACAGACACAATGGCAGCCACTCATCGAAGCCGCTCGCCTGGACGGCGTCCCCGTTTTGGCCTTCGGTTCCCACATGGACCAGCCGCGCTGGAGGCAGGCCCGTGCAGCGGGGGCCGACCACATCGTTGCCAACTCGCACCTGATCGAGCACTTCCCGGAACTGGTGGAACGCATGCTGCGTAAACCCGCATCCTAACCACGGACCGCGTGTACCCTGGTACGCTAGACAAATGATCCTGAGGATGAAGGTGGACGCGGCATGACGCTCATGATGTATTCGATGTCCGACTGCCCTGTCTGCATCAAGGCGAAACGAGACCTCCGCGCTGACGGCATCGCCTTCACCGAACGGCAGGTGGACGATGAAGAGATCTGGCAGGAAGAGGTGGTCCGCCTCACCCAGCAGAACACTGTGCCGGTCTTCGTTCACGCCGATGGTCGGGTCGAGATCGGCTTCAAGGGCGAAAAGGGTTGAGAGTTTTAGTCGTCCGGGTCGTGTGCCCGGCTGGTTCAGTTCAGTAAGGAAAAGCAATGCAAACGGTCGACGACGTTGATGGGCGGCTGCTCAATCGCATCCAAGGCGACTTCCCGCTGGTAGCGCAGCCCTTCGCCGTGCTCGGTGACTGGTTGGGTCTCACGGAGGGCGACGTCATCGCCCGTGTCGCCCGCATGAAGCGCGACCAGATCATTCGCCAAATTTCCGCCATCTTCGACACGCGTCAGCTCGGCTACAAGAGCTCGTTGGTCGCCATGCAGGTACCCAATGAACGAGTGGACGAGGCAGGGGAGATTATCAATCAACACCCGGGGGTGAGCCACAACTATCGCCGGAACCATGCCTATAACCTCTGGTTCACCATCGCGGTACCGCCGTCGGTCGATCTCGCCCGCACCGTCGAGCTCATCGGTCAGGACACGCAGGCGACGGCCACTCGCCTAATGCCGACGTTGCGCCTGTTCAAGATCGGCGTCGACCTGGACATGACTGGCGAGCGCGGCATGACGGCGCGCGGCAAGCCGGAATACGATCACACACGCCGGGAGCGGGAGAATCCGCCCCTCACGCCGCGCGAGATTGCGGTGATTCGCGAGCTGCAAGAAGACATACCGCTCATCGCGCGGCCTTTCCAGGCGATGGCCGAGCGACTCGATGTGAGCGAAAATGACCTCTTTGCCGAAGCGCAGGCAATGGTCGATTCCGCCCGTCTGCGTCGCTTTGCCGCAATCCTGCACCACCGCGCCGCCGGCTACAAGGCGAACGCGATGGCCGTCTGGAAGGCGCCGGAGGACAGCATTCTGGAGTGCGGCACTCGCATGGCCTCCTTCCGGTCAGTGAGCCATTGTTATCAGCGTCCTGTGTACCCCGACTGGCCATACAACCTCTTCGGCATGATCCATGGCCGTTCCGCAAAGGATTGTCAGGAGACCGTCGAAGCCATCAAGGCCGAAACCGGTCTCACGGAATATGCCATGCTCTTCTCGAGCAAGGAGTATAAGAAGATACGGATAAAGTACTTTACTCCTGAACTGGATGAATGGCACCTGCGGCACGGGCTGACGGCTCTTGAGGTGAGCTAAGCCGAAGGCTGGCTGCTTCACCTGAACGGGCACTAGCGCCACTGGTGGCGACGGCTACGGGAGGACATTTCGAACCGCGCAGCAGGCGACCGGTTCTACGGCGTTAGTGACTTCCCATCGGCCCTTGGGCGACCGCTCCCCCTACGTCTGTCGCACGAATAGCCAAGCCTTGCCCACTCGTTTCGCGCAACACCGGGATGTAGATTGGCTCCATTCGAGAGGCCGAGATGTTGCACGACCACGGGGCGGACATCATTCTCGTTGTCACGGTACCAATGCCGGTCTGCCTCGTACTGCTTTTTGCACGCCGCATCGCCACACGTGCGGATGTCTGCTCGCCATTTGCGTTCAGGGGGCATTGGCTTCTTGCAATAGAGGCAGCGTAGCCCGGGCTGCGGAAGGATGCGCTCGTAAGCCTTGGTATAGTACGCCAAGGTTTGATAATAGCAATCCGCCAAACCGCCGAAGGTGTACCACGACGACTTGATCCAAACCGCGCGCTGGATGCCCTCGTCGTCGGCACTACTGTTTGCTGAGAACGCCAGGAATGGCCGGGAACGCCTAAGCATTAGATCCACATCGTCAAAAAGGACGTGCCGGGCCTTTGATAGATCATCCGGTGACCAGTCGCTGCGGTTGATGCGTTTCCATAATCGCCCAAGTTCCAGTTGCGCCATGATGAGCAGTCGGCTTTCGAGACGGCGCGACTCAGATCGAATCGAATTGGTCGGAGAGATGGCAGCCTCGACACCGGCATAATCCCGTTGGAAGTCCCTCCACTCATGGGGGATGCCCGAGGTGGCATCCAGCGCACGATCGATGCCTAAACGTATTTGTCCGTCGATCTCCATGAGGAGTGCGGCGAAGTGGGGAGCCGCCAGGTATCCGGGGGTGTGGTCTTCACGATCCAATAGTGAGTAATAGTCGGGACCGAGCACGGCCATTGCCGAAGGTTCGGGAATCTCCAGACGGTGTTCGGACCTTGGATTGGCGAGACTACCCAGGAAATCGGAGACGACAGCAGAATCAGCCGGGTTCAGCGCCAGCAATTTCTGAATCGTGATCCGAGGGGACGGACGTTCCGCTATCTGTTGCATATGCCCTCCAACGCGCGCCAAAGGTGTATTCTACCATCTCTGCCGGAAGGATTGTAAGTATTCTTCCAACTTATGCACATCTCGGGGATACTGTGGGTGTCACAGAGTGACGCAACGCGACGTAAAGAAAGGGAGGGCATGGAACCACTGGTGGTCAAGCCTGAGGATGCGAGCCATCTACTAGGCGTCAGTCGGGCGACGGTCTACCGACTAATCGCGACCGGCGAGTTGCCGAGCTTGCGTGTCGGCTCGGATCGGCGTGTATCGGTGGAGACGCTGCGGCGCTGGCTTGCGGAGCGGGAGGAGTCGCAAAAGTGCGAGAGTCCCTGCTGACATCGACCGGCAGGCTCGCGGAGGTGTACGACCTACTGCGCGCAGCAGCACGGCGCGCCACCGCCCGGCGCGCCGCCGAGACACAAGCGACCGGAGCGCCGCCGGATGCCGGCGCGATTAACGACGTAGCCGCCCGCTCACCCCTGCTAGAAGACTAGGTGTCCAAAAGTCGTTGCGATTGCGTCAAGTTTTCGCCGTCATGTTGACGCAGCACACAAACTCCCCCTCCCCAGTGAAGGGGCTCGGTGCTGAGCTGCAAGGTGACGGAACCGGTGCGTGCCATTGGCGACAGCGGGTGGCTAGAGATTGCCGGGGCCTGAAGATCAGGCGCCAAAGAGGGCCGCAGCGTGGCGACCCGTTTCTGCCGTGCTTCTGCCTGCTGGCGCGCGACCAGATCTGCCGCTCTTGTACGAGCAAGGATACCACCGGCGCTACAACTCGTCGGTCTGAGGCGCAGCCTCGTTAGTATTGTTCCGCCGCATCACCGCGCGGCTGACGAGCACCTTCCTCGCGCGTTTCAGCGACGGCACGCTGACGGCGAGTGCGTCACTCGCTCTTGCGCGCAAAGCCGCCGCCCACCGCGCCATCGCCGGCCCGCCGCAGATCACGGTGGAACCGGACATGGCAGCATTGGTAGCGGCGCTGGCCGGCGTGCAAGCCCTGACGGGTAGCCCGGCGGCATCCTACCTTGCGCGCCGTGGCATCCCCCTGGAATTGGCCGGGCAGGCAACGATCGCCTATCAACCGAACTTCTACGGTCGGCCGGCTGTGCTCTTTCCGCTCTTTGACCAGGATGGAGCACTCACCGCATGCTCCGGTCGGCATCTTGACGATGGCGACCCGAAGGCGCGTACCGCCGGGCCGAAGGGACGCACGCTCTTTGCGATACCAGGCGCAAGGGAAGCGGCAACGCCGGTAGTCACTGAGGCGCCCATTGACGCGCTGAGTTTGGCGGCGTGCGGCGTGCCGACCGTCGCCTTGTGCGGTATGAGCTGGCCGGACTGGCTACCCGGAACATGCGTCTTCCGTCGCGTGGCGCTGGCGTTCGATGCCGACGATGCCGGCGATACGGCGGCTGAGAAGCTCCGTCCACTGCTGGAATCGTTCGGAGCGAAAGTAGAACGCTGGCGACCGGCCGGCGGCAAAGACTGGAATGAGTTACTGCAAGCCGGGACGTTGCAACAGCAGGTAGCCGACCTGTGCGGCAAGACACCCGTTCACACGCCCCAGGACTGCCCACACGACCCGATGCCGGCGACAATGCCATCCCAGCACGACGCCGGCGCTACAGGGCATCCTGACGACGAACGGCACGCTGCCCCGTACCGTTGCTGGTACGCCGGCTGCACTGCCGTCGCTGTCGGCCCGTGGCATCCCATCGGCCCGGACGTGTGGCAAGCCGAGTGCGGCGCCGGCCATCGTATCCAGCGGACGGAGTACAGCTTTCAGCACCCGCCGGAGGTGAGCCGTGGAACGCCGGTGGCACTGCCGGCCGGTCTTCCGGCTGGGATGCTTCCGTTGTGGCTGTACGACCGGGTACACCAGATCGAACCGCCCTCGCCAGCCCCAGCGGACCTGACGGATGAGCAGATCGCCAGCGCCGTAGCGGCTGCCCGTGACGAGTGGGAGCGGCTGGTACGACCTGCGAGCTACCGCCGTCGCAAGGCAGCCGAGGTACGGGATCCGGAGCTGGTAGCCGCCGTCCTGACTGCCGGCGAGCGGCTGGGCTGGCCGGCGCTGCAACTACGACCTGGTGAACGGCTGGCCGCTGGCGAATCGAACTGGCGCGCGTTCCTGGCAAACGGACCGGTAGACCGCTTGCGCGATGCCCAGCGCGCGTTGACTCGGTACGCAGACGAAAGGATAGACGATGAACACAGCAACTGACCCGGCGACTTTGGCAGCAGCATTCCGCGACGTGGCCGCCCGCTACGCCGGCCTCGACACGCCCAGGGGCCGGGTTGACTTCGATGCCCGCGACATTGAGGCGACGATCTATACCGGAGCCTACGGCCCGGCTGGCCTGGTACTGACCGTCAACGGCAGCCCGCCACGCGGCACCTTCCTGGTACCGCGCGAGGTGATCGACGGCGACGATTGGGCCGTCGTGGTCTGCCTAGCCGGGCAGCGAGTGAAGACGTTCAACGGCTACCGGAGCGGCTCTGACTACCGGGCAGTGGTGGCCTATGCCCGCGCGCTGTGGAAGGCGCAGGGCCAGAACCTCGGAGGTGATGCAGCATGAGCAACGCGACCCGGTTGCAGCCGAGCCTATTCGATGCGGCCCCGTCCGCCCCGGCTGCACCGCCGCCGCCAGTACCACCGGCAGCACGGCAGGACGTACCGCTGCCACCGTGGCGCAAGCAAAGGCCGCCTGTGTACCTGGTCTTCACCGGCGAGTGCTGGCCGGCAACGCGACAGAAAGGAAAGTGACATGCCCTCTTGGAAAGTAACTACCCAGGAGCATGCGACCAGGCGGGCGCCGGCAGAGACGGGTGGTTGGCATGCTGTTGCTGCTGTCCCAGGACCTACTCAGCGGTGACCTACCCCTTGGCGGGAATGTCGCTGTTAGGCGCGGCGCACCGCGCCATCCTGCGCTGGAACGATCTGCAACATGATCAGTAGAACCCGTCCCCCCACCGTTTGGAGAGGTAGCCACGAGTAGGGTGCGGCGAGTGACCGCCGTCATGCCGGAGCATTCTTTCCGACACCGGGCACGCTAGACGCCCGCACGGGCGTGGTAGAGTAGCTGCCATGTGGTATGAACTCTGGGATGGCGAGACGGGCAACCGGGTCGGGACATATCCAACCGAGGATGCAGCACTCCAGGCCCTCACCGAGGATATTGCGCGCTACGGCCGGGAATCCGAGGCGATCCTGACGCTGGGCCTCTTGCGTCGGGACCCGGACAGCAGCCGTGAGGCCTTGATCGCTGAGGGTACCGCGCTAGCCGAGCGGGCAGTCCTCGGCCAAAAGGGCAATCCCAGAAGCAATTACGGCCAAACGCTCCCCGGTTGGCCGATGCTGACCCTGGCCACGAGGTAGCCTTGGGACCGATCCGGCACGGCATGCGGCCCCGGCGCCACGCCGTGCAATGCTTTGCATCTGAAGAGGAGTGGGC
Source organism: Chloroflexota bacterium (assembly GCA_036734945.1). Taxonomy (GTDB): domain Bacteria; phylum Chloroflexota; class UBA4733; order UBA4733; family UBA4733; genus UBA4733. The sequence continues at coordinate 124,156 of DAIMXP010000002.1, read as the reverse complement.
ACATGCCCGGCCCGGCATTGACGCGCTCGGACCTTCAGCTGCTCGCTGATGCTCGCTTGCGTGAGGCGAGGATATTGATTGCCGCTGGCGAGTACAGCGGCGCATACTATCTGGCCGGGTATGCGGTGGAGTGCGCGCTTAAAGCGTGCATCTGTCGTCAGTATCCGGGAGCGAGCTTTCCCTCGAAGGCTCGGGCGAGAGGTAACGTCTACATACACGATCTAGACCTGTTGATCCATGAGGCAGAACTGACGGCCTCCTTCGTTGCCGAGACAGGCGCCGACAGCGACTTTGCCGACTTTTGGGACGTGGCAGTGCGTTGGAGCGAGCAGAGCCGTTATGCTGTCTTTCAGGAGCAGGACGCGCACGGTCTCTATACCGCGGTGTCCCAATCGGAACATGGAGTGCTGCAATGGCTACGGCGTCACTGGTAAGGCCGGAAGTTGCGGACGGGGCGCGGCTCCTTGCTGATCTCGATCGCCTCGGATTCGCTGTCACGGCGGCGTTTTTTGTGTCTGCCAAGGGCGGTCTCGGGCGGCGCCTGATCATTGCTTCGCCCTTGGTGGACGCTGAGGGGAGCCTGCCCGCGTATCAGCGCATCGGCGCCGCGTTACGCGGCCTCCCCGACCTGCGGCTGTCGCGGACGGACATTATGGCCGTGGGTGAGTCTGATCCGGTTGTGCAGGAGCTCCGGCGCACTCTGCCGCATGATTTTGTGCCGGATGATTTTCTGCTCCACTTGCCTGGCTATGTGTCCTACGCTCCCTACCTGGAGGAAGGGGCCGATGAGGTAGAGCTTTATGTCCTCCGGCTCATTCGCGGTGGAAAAGCGAAGTAGGCGGGAGACCCCGTCATGACCCCACACACCGGAGCGTCGAATCGAGATACCAGAGCCACCGCTGTTCGCACGTCTGTCGAAACTTATCTGGCGCTGGAATATCCCTTCCAGGTCATCGCCGATCCCGACGGTGGCTACGTCGCCATCTTCCCCGATCTGCCCGGCTGCATGACGCAAGCGGAGAGTCTGGCCGAACTGGCGACGATGGCCGAGGATGCGCGTCGTATCTGGATCACGACGGCCTTCGAGCACCAGATGGATATTCCACTTGGGCCTCCGTGTCTCATCCTATATTGACAGATAGGGGTCAGGTCTACGGTCGAGAATGCTAAACTGCATCCGCATCGCTCCGGGTCAAGAAATCCCACAGCGCATCGAAGGCCGCCGCTCGTTCCTCCATGAGTAGAGTACAGAGATACTGACGGGTAGTCCGAGCCTTTATAAGTACGGTCTTGTCAACTGGTTGAAGCGTACGCCAGTCTATGTACGATTCCGGCAATATCTCCCGGTATGGCGGTATAAGCCATGCATTCAGGACTTTGTTTGCTTTCAGGTTGCCCTGGGTACCAGCACTCAGCGTATCCAATCGCTTTACTACTGCGACGTGTACACTATCGGAGGACGCAGGTGGTCTATCTAGTTTGTCAATCTCGCACCCTCGACTGAAGACCATAACGGTGAATGCCTGTGTTTCGCCTGAAACACCATAAACGCCTGGAGACTTACGAAAGAGATAGACACCCGTGATGATGTCTCCCTGACGTAATCTTCCATCGTTCAAGATAGTGTAGCTCACGGAAGCGTTGGATCTGCTTATATCGGCAGATCGATCTCGACAACATCTGATCGTTCGATGAGCATACGCGCAAGCCGGTCACTGCCTCTACTTGCCATCATGGCACGGTCACGAGGTTCGCATAGCTCAAAGTCGCGGTCTTCATGCTTATCTTCCGCATGTTCTAGTGCCGCTATCGAGCGCGTGCCTAAGTTTTGCCGCACCGAATCTAGAAGGAGACCTATAAGGTGCTTCTGCACATGGTTCACCAAATCGTGACCGTACCGGAGGAGGGTCGCGAACGTCTCGGGAGCGTTCGCGTTTTGGCCCTTGAACTCGGTGTTGCAGAGCACCCATACCTTGGTCGTCGCGGGGTCCATCGCGCGCGGTTCCACGGCGAGGATGTGACTCGTGTCTACATCGCGTTCCAAGACAAACCGCGCTTGGCCGCCGACGAGTTTCAACCCTTCCGGGAGCATGCCCAGGCCGGATGGGAATAGCGTGTCGGCGATGTAGCGTGCAGCGGTCTGGCCGGTGGGCGCAGAAAACAGCAGTTCGTAGTTGGCCCCGATGCTCTTACTCCCCGTGATACCAAGGATGCGCACAACTTCCGCTGTCGTCGCTGCGAGGTCGCTCTGATCAGGAGCCAACACCCCAGAACGATCATGAACTTCCAGGCGCCCAGGGTTGATAGTCACGCTCTTCTGACTTTTCATGCTCTCGAGTTGGTGTGACGCCCGGGGGCCAACGCCGGCTTCTATTACCAGACCTTGGGCATACGACACGGGCCTCCGGAGAATCTTCGAAAACACATCCGTTTCTAAGAGGTGGAGCACCCTGTCCAATTCGGCCGGTGGTTGGTCGAGGAGCAAGATGATGCTCACGTCGAGCAGTTCAATCTCATCCTGCATCGGGATCCCGCCCCCCCTTTTTTGTCCATTCAAATGGCACTACCCATCACGATAGCACACCCCCCACTGTATCGATCACAACGGTTGGGACGATGGCATCGGACTCTCCCTTTGTCTGCAGAACCGAACCGCAACGACTCGCTGTCGCCATCAGCGCATGCTAGCATACGCCTGTGAAGATTCCCTGAAGACAAGCAGACACTGCGAAACTTTGTGTCACACCTGAATACGATGTGTCTCGGCACTATGCCGTCTGGGCATTGACCCAGACGCAAAACGTCCCAACTAGCGATTGCCAGAGGTGTTCGGGTAGGTGTTCACGAAGGTACGCAGGTCCAGCAGCTTCTGCTCGCTCTGGCACTCGACAGCGCGGCAACATACACTTGTGGTCTGCAAGGTGGCGACGAGGAGGCCAGGCAGTGCGACGCGATGATGCCCTGGCGCTGTTGGGAGCCCACCGGGTTGAGATCCAGCCGAATCACACACCTGCATTTCGTCGGTCGCCGGGGTCTTGATGGACGTCTTTGCCCTTCGTGACCAGGTCGTGGCGGAGTACCGCGACTACTTTGCCAGCTTCCTCAACGTGCGGGATGAGCGCCTGCGGCAGTTCGTGCAGCAGTGCCTGGAGCGGGCGGAGTGGTGGCCCGATGCCGTGCTCCAGCTCAACCCGGCCTACCAGCACGGCGCCACGCTGGCGGAACTGGCCCGCGCGGGCGTCATCACGTCGGCGACGGCGCGATTCTTCGGCGAAAAGCTGCGGCTGCATATTCACCAGGAAGAAGCGATCCGCATCGCCCAGCGTGGCCAGCCGTACGTCGTCAGCACCGGCACCGGTTCCGGCAAGAGCCTCACTTACTTGATCCCCATCGTCGACGCCGTCTTCCGGCGGCAGCCGGAACGCCACAGCGTGCGCGCCATCATCGTCTATCCCATGAACGCGCTGGTCAAGAGCCAGTTGGAGGCGCTACAGCGCTTCCGTGAGGCCAACTGGTCGGACTGCCCCATTCGCTTCGACCGCTACACCGGCCAGGACCGCCAGGACCGCGCGCAGATTCTGGAAGACCCGCCGCACATCCTGCTCACCAACTACGTGATGCTGGAATACATGCTGATCCGTCCCCACGAGCGCACGCTGGTCCAGCAGGCGACACGCGACCTGCAGTTCCTGGTGCTGGACGAACTACACGTCTACCGGGGACGCCAGGGCGCCGACGTGGCGATGCTGTTGCGCCGCGTCCGCCAGCGCGCCGAGAACCCCGACCTGCGCTTTGTCGGGACCTCGGCGACGCTGGCCTCGGAAGGCGACCGCCGGCAACGCCGGGAACGCATCGCCGAGGCCGCCACTACCCTGTTCGGCGTCGAGGTAGCGGCCGATGCGGTTGTCGACGAGACGCTGCGCCGCGTCTGTTCAGCGCCGCCACCGCCAACGCCGGCAGCGTTGCGTGCGGCGGTATCCGTCAGCCCGCCGGACACCACAGCGGGTGGGCCGGCGGCGGTAACCGCGGTGACGGAGCATCCTTTAGCAGCCTGGGTCGAGCAGACCTTCGGCCTGGATGTGGATGACGGCCGCCTGGTGCGGCGGCGGCCGATCACCTTCCAGGAAGGGCTGCGTACCCTCGTCCAGCAGACCGGCCTGGACGAAGCGCTGTGCCGGCAGCGCCTCCAGGCCGTGCTGGATGCCGGCGCCGGGGCGATCCTGCCTTCCGGTGAGCCGGTGTTCGCCTTCCGGCTGCACCAGTTCCTCGGCTCCGGCAGTAGTGTCTACGCCACAGTACAGGCGCCCGATGTCCGCGAGCGGACAACTGAAGGACAGTACGTCGCAGCGGACGACGGCTCGGGACAGCGCCGCCTGCTCTATCCCCTGGCCTTCTGCCGGGAGTGCGGCCAAGAGTATTACCTCGTCTCCTTCGTCCGCCAGGACGATGATCAGCTTGACGAGAGCGGAGAAGCGCTGGACAACCGGCTCAGCCAGCGCCTGCTTCCCCGCTCCCCCTTGCTCAACCCCAGCGGTGACGACGATGCCGGCGAGCTGGGCTTCTTCAGTCTCGACCACGATGACCTCTGGTCCGACGAGGAGCCGCTGCCCGACTACTGGCTGGAGCAGCGCCGGAAGGAAACACGCCTCAAGGCCGGCTACGCTCCCCACCGTCCCCGGCGACTCTGGGTGCAGCCGGACGGCCAGTGCAGCGAGGAGCCGGCGGCGAGCGCCCTTGCGGGCTGGTTCCAGTTGCGTCCGCTCATGCTCTGCCTGCGCTGTCGAACCGCCTACGATCTGCGCGAGAAGAGCGACTTCGGCAAACTGGCGACACTCAGTCAGATCGGGCGGTCTACCGCGACGACTATCACGGTCGGCAGCACCCTGCTCGGTCTACAGCAGAGCGAACTGGACGACAGCGCGCAGAAGGTGCTCAGCTTCACCGATAATCGCCAGGACGCTTCCCTGCAAGCCGGCCACTTGAACGACTTTACCCAGGTGACACTCCTGCGCGGCGCGCTGACCCGGGCGGTCTCGACGGGGTCCGGGCTCAGCTTCGAGCGTCTGGGGCAGGCCATCTTCGACGCCATGGCGCCGGCGCCCGCCGACTACATGCTGGAACCTGTGGAGTCCGGCGCCGGCTATCAAGCCTCCGTCAGCGCGATGCAGGCCGTCCTGGAGTACCGGGCCTTTGCCGACCTGCGTCGCGCCTGGCGCGTGGCCCAACCGAACCTGGAGCAGTGTGGTCTGCTGCGTATCGGCTACAGCGGTCTGGCCGAGATCGCCGCCGAGGACACGCCCTGGGCGAGCGTCCCGAAAATGGCGGCGGCCTCGCCGGAGCGACGTGAGGCCGTCTTGCAGGCGGTGCTCGATCATCTGCGCGGGCAACTCGCCATCGGCGCGGCCTGCCTGCAACCGGAGAAGACGGAACGCCTGAAGCGCCAGGCCGGGGAATGGCTGCGGCCACCCTGGGCCATCGACGGGCAGGAGCGATTGCGCTGGAGCACTATCGCCCTGCTCCCCGAGTCCGAACTACCACGCAACAGCCGCGTCGCCACCTTCGGCCTGGGCTGGCGCTCTACGGTCGGCCGCTACTTGCGAGCAGCGGAAACCTGGGACGTACCGGAGCGGCTGAGCACTGACGAAGCCGACGCGCTGGTGCGGGCCATCGTAGCCGCCCTGCGCGGCCACATCCTGACGGTCCATAGCCACCTGGATGAACCCTACGGCGTGCAGATCAAGCCCGGCGCGCTGCGCTGGGAGCAGGGTGACGGCAGCGTGCCGGGTCCGGACCCGGTGCGCAGCCGGGCCTTGCAGTTGCGCCGACCAGAGGGACGGAGCCAGCAGCCCAACCACTACTTCAGCCGGCTCTACACCGAAGGCGCCGGTCACTTTCGGCGCGTCGTCGGGCGCGAGCACACCGGCCAGGTCGGCATGCTGGAGCGCATTGAGCGCGAGCGCGACTTCCGCTCCGGCAAGCTCAAGGCCCTCTTTTGCTCGCCGACCATGGAGCTCGGCGTGGATATCGCCGACCTTGCCGTCGTCCATCTGCGCAACGTGCCGCCGACACCGGCCAACTATGCCCAGCGCAGCGGGCGGGCGGGCCGCAACGGCCGGCCCGCCCTGGTGCTGGCCTTCTGTAGCCAGGGCAACGCCCACGATGAGTACTTCTTCCGCCGGCGCGTCGACATGGTCGCCGGTGCCGTCGCGCCGCCGCGTCTCGACCTGACCAACCGCGAACTGGTCGAGGCGCACCTGCGCTCCGTCTGGCTGGCGACGGTCGGCCTGGCGCTGGCTTCGTCGCTGGCCGAGGTGCTCGATCTGGCTGACCCGAGCTGTCCCCTGCTGCCCGACGTGGCGGCGCAACTCAAGCTGTCCGAGACACGGCTGCGGGAGGTGGCCCGCGCCTTCAACGAAGTTGTCGACTCGGCGGCCATCGCGGCGGCCGGCTGGTTCAACGAGGACTGGCTGCTCCGCACCGTCCGTGAAGCGCCGGAAGCATTTGACCATTCACTGGATCGCTGGCGGGAGTTGTACCAGGCGGCTGTGCGCCGGCGCGACGAAGCCTACCGCAAAGGCAACCTGCCGAGATTGCAACGGCAGGAACGAGAGGCGGCGGAGCAGCAGGAGCAAGAAGCGAAACGGGAGATTGCCCTGTTGGTCAACCAGGGCGATATCACCGAGTCGGACTTCTACCCCTATCGCCACCTCGCCAACGAAGGCTTTTTACCCGGATACAACTTCCCCCGCCTGCCGCTGCGCGTGCTGGTCTCATCGCACGGCAGCGTGCAGGCTATCGACCGGCCGCGCTTCCTCGGCCTTTCCGAGTTCGGCCCGCTCAACGTCGTCTACCACGAGGGCCGCAAGCACCGCGTCACGAGCTGTATCCTGCCGGTGGGCGGCGTGGAAGAGCGACTCACGCAGGCCAAGATCTGCCATACCTGTGGCGCAATTTATCCCGGCGAAGCCGCCCAACTGGACCGCTGTACACACTGCGGCGCGCTGCTGGAAGGACCCGCTGCCTCATTCCCGCAGCGGCTGTTCGATCAGCCGGTGACGCGAGCGAGTCAGTGGACCCGTATCTCCTCGGATGAGGAAGAACGGCAGCGCGAGGGCTTCGCTATCGAGCTTGCGCTGCGCCTGCCCGGCGAGGAGACCATGCAACGGGCTGAAGCGCGCCTGGCCGGTCAGACGCTGCTGGAAGTGACAGTCGCCGCGCAGACGGAGCTCTGGCGCATCAACAACGGCTGGCGACGGTCCAACCCGCCGCGCGGTTTCACCATCGATGCCGAGAGCGGCGCCTGGGGCGGCAACGAAGACGCCCCCGCCGACGATGATGTCTCAGACGCCGTAGTCGCTGCCCGAACCAGAATGTCCGGCATCCGCCCCTATGTGACCGACCATCGCAACGTGCTCCTGCTGCGGCCCAGCCAGCTCCCCGGCGACGAAACTCCTTTTCTCCAGACGCTGGCCTACGCCCTCCAGCGCGGCATCCAGGCCGTCTACCAGGTGATGGAGAATGAGGTCGCCGTCGACCTGATCGGCGAGGGTCCGCAGCGCCGTCTGCTCCTCTGGGAAGAGGCCGAAGGCGGCACCGGTATCTGGGAGCGCATCCGCAGCGATACCCATTCCATCGCCGCCATCGCCCGCGAAGCCCTGCGCATCTGCCACATCGATCCAGCAACGGGCGCAGAGCTTGCGGGATGGAACCGTCGCTGCGCCGCCGCCTGTTACGACTGTCTGCTCAGCTATCGCCATCAGACGGTCCATCGCCACCTGGATCGGCATCTCGTGCGCGACTACCTGCTGCAACTGAGCCGTGCTGAATTGCTGGCACGAACCGAAACGCGCGACTACGACGCGCACTACCACTGGTTGCTGGAGCGAACCGACCCCGCCTCCAACCTGGAGCGCGACTTCCTGCGCCACCTCCACGAGCGCAAGCTGCGCCTCCCCGACCTAGCCCAGCACCAGCCAGCCGAAGAAGTTGCAGTTCAACCGGACTTCTATTATAAGCGCGACGGCCGGCGCGGCGTCTGCGTCTTCATTGACGGCCCAGCCCATCAGGCTGAGTCGCAACGCCAGACCGACCTGCTCAAGCGCGAAGCGCTGGCCGACCTGGGGTATCGCGTCGTTGTTGTTCCCGTCGATAAGCCCTTTGACACGAGCACCGCCGCGCACGACGACGTGTTTAGCGGTTGAGCATCACACCCCTCCTCCTTCCCGCGTGCTATAACCTCCCAATATAGTAGACAATGAAGGAGCCTACATCGTATGGTCAAGCGAAAGTGCGCCACAAGTTTTCGCGCCGGTCGGTTGCTGCCCAGTGGAGCGATTCACGGCGATACAGTGCATGCGGCCGATCCCCCTGAGGGAGGCAAGCAGGCACTGCGAAACTCTGTGGCGCACTTCAAGCTGATTCAGGTCGGCATCGGAGGCATGGGCAATACCTGGCTGAACGCCTGCGCGGCGTCGGACGAGGTGGAGTATGCAGCCCTGGTGGAGATCAACCCGGCCACTGCGGAGGCGCAGGCAGCGAAGCACGGCCTTGACCGCCGGCTCATCTTCGGCTCGCTGGAGGAGGCGCTCGCTGCCGTGCGGGCCGACGGCGTGATCGTCGTTACGCCGCCGCAGACGCACCGCGCCATCTCCGTAGCCGCCATGCGCGCCGGTATGCCGGTCCTCTCCGAAAAACCGCTCGCTGACACGCGCGAAGCGGCGGAGGAGATTGTGCGCGTCTCCCGTGAGACCGGCGTCTTGCATATGGTCGCCCAGAACTACCGCTACAGCCGGCCAGTCCAGACGCTGAAGCAGGTCCTGGAGTCCGGTGAGTTCGGCACGATCGGGGCGGTCAATGTCCGGTTCTATCGTGGTCCGCACTTCGGCGGCTTCCGCGAGGTGATGCCCTATCCGCTGATCATGGACATGTCGATCCACCACTTCGACATGCTGCGCTTCCTGCTGGGCATGGACCCAGTGGGCATCTCCGGGCGCAGTTGGAATCCGTCCTGGAGCTGGTTCAAAGGCGATGCGTCGGCCACGGTGGTCATCGACTTCGACCCGGTCGTAGCGACCTACAGTGGCACCTGGTGCGGGCAGGGCGGCGACACCCCCTGGAACGGCAACTGGCGCTTCGATTGCTCGCAGGGTGTCGTGCTCCTGGAAGAGGACCACGTCTGGACCCGCCGCCAGGCGCAAGAACGGCAGGAAATGCCCCTCGTCGCCCTGCCGCTCGCGGCCCAACCGTATCTGCTGCACGAGTTCGTGGCGGCGATCACCACCGGGCAACCACCGGCGACGACCTGTTTCGACAACTTCAAGTCGCTGCAGATCGTGCTGGACGCTATCGCCGCTTTTGGCAGCAGGGTCGGCTGACCGCATGGCCAAGCGCTTACCACGCATCACCGATGTCCGTCCCCTCCTACTGCGCGCGCCTATCGCCACGCCTGTGCGTATGGCCGTCGGCCAGTTGCAGGCGCGCCAGACGGTGCTGGTGCTGATCGACACCGACGCCGGGTTGACGGGCATCGGCGAGAGTTGGGTCAACTACCCAAGCTGGGGACCCGCCGAACGCCTGGCGACCATCACCCACGGCCTGCGCCCGCTGTTGATCGGTGAGGAGGTCGACGACCCCGTCCGCCTCTGGCGGAAATGCGTCGGCGCCCTGCACCATCTGGCCTTGCAGTGGGGCGCGATCGGTCCCATCTACCAGGCGATCAGCGGAGCAGACCTGGCGCTCTGGGACCTAGCCGGCAAGATTGCCGGCGCCCCAGTCTGGCAACTGTTGGGAGCGGCACAGCAGGCGAGCGTACCGGCCTACGCCAGCGGCCTTGGTCCCGCGAACGTCGAGCAGCAGGCGGCAGATGCCATGGCAGCGGGGTTCGGCGCCGTGAAGCTGAAAGTCGGCTTTGGCCGCGAGGTGGATGAACGCAACCTGTTGGCAGTGCGCGCCGCCGTCGCCGAGGCGACGCTCTTCACCGACGCCAATCAGGGCTGGACGCCGGACACGGCGGCGGCAATGCGCCCGGCGCTGGCGGCTGCACGGGCTGCCTGGATCGAAGAGCCGTTCCCGGCTGACGACGATCCGGCCTGGCAATCGGCCCAGGAATCCCTCGGTCTGCCGCGAGCGGGCGGCGAAAACCTCTACGGCCGGCGCCAGTTCGAGCGCTGGTTCGATCAGGGCTTACTGGACGTGGTACAGCCGGACCTCTGTAAATGCGGCGGTATCAGCGCAAGCCGCGAGATTCTCGCTCTTGCCGCCGAGCGCGGCCTCCAGTTAGCGCCGCACTTCTTCGGCAGCGCGGTCGGCCTGGCCGCCACGATCCACCTGTTCACCGCCTTGCCGACGCGCTACCGCGTGCTCGTAGAGTACGATATCAACCCTAATCCATTGCGGGAGGAACTGCTCACCGAGCCGCTGTGGACAGGGAATGGGATGCTGCGTGTGCCGGAAGGTGCGGGTCTCGGCGTGACCCTGGATCAGGGCACACTCGCCCACCTTGGTGTTGGTTCGTAAGGGCGATCGGCGGGCTGGCGACTGAAGTCGCGCCTACCCTGGCAAAGTCCGCCTACGCGGACTAATCAGCCCGCAAAGGTGCCGGCAGCCGCAGGCTGACCATTTGCTCACGGTCGCCGCGACTTTAGTCGCCAGGCGTCAGGTCGGCAACGTGGACTGCAAGCGTCCGCCCTCACTGAAGATGCGCAATGAAGTCCGCCGCGGTGGGCCAGCCCACATAAGGCGGGGAGAAGTGTACGTCGGCTGCGGTGCTCGCGGTGGCGAACCAGACATCCTCTACACGCTGGTCGTCTGGCGTACGCGTCACGAGGTACTCCGACCCATCGTGCTGCTCGACCCGCTCGTGGGGATTCACCCCCAACTGGAAGATTTTAAGCGGTTGCCCAGCAGCCGGGTTGGGCAGCAGGTAGACGCCTGCCATGCCCTTACCAAGGCGGTAGATGAGTTGCACCTGCGCGGAGGGATTACTCTCCGAGCGACCGTCGATCTCCCTGGTCCGCGCGAAGTAGGTAACGCTCTGCAGTTGTGCCTGCGGATCGCCCACACTGCGCAACAGGTGAAAGCCGGCAGCGCGCTGGGCGTCGTCCAGGGACATCGGCGTTCCCGGGTCTCGTGGGCCAGGGCCGACTATCACGTGGAGCGGCGGCGCAACTCCTGGGGGCAGAGGCGTCGGATGCGCGGACTCTGGCCCGTAGATGATGCGCTCCTTCGGCACGACCTGGACATGGAGCGGCATCGTCGGCGCGACCAGCGCCCGGGCAGCGCCGCCGGAGACGACCAGCGCCAGGAGGACCGCAGCAGCACCAAGGAGCCAGCGCGGTGGTCGACGCCAGCGCGGGACCTGCAGCCGCCCCAGCAGGCTCGGTCGAGCTTGCGCTGGCGGTGCGGCCTCCAGCAAGTTGCGCTCCAACTGGCCCAGGAAGGCGGCGGTCGGCGCCGGCGCAGCATCCAGCGCCCCCAACCGCCGCAGGGTCGCGACAACACCCGGCTCCAGCCCCGCATTTCCCAGGGGCATGCCCCGGACGACCTGATCCCACTGCCTATTGAGCCGCTCGGCCAGTTCGTCCTCAGCGCGCGCCATCCTGCGCCTCCTCTCCCGTTTGCTCCGCCTGCCACACCGCCCGCAACCGGGCGATGGCCCGCAGTTGCAGCATCTTCACCGCCCCCAGGCTGCACCCCAGCGCCGCGGCCATCTCGGCGCCAGAAAGGCCGGCGAGGCGGAGTTCCACGACCGCCCGCTGCTCCGGCGTCAGGGCGGCGAGCCACCGCTGCAGCTCGCGCGTCTCCTCCACCCGTAGCACGCTCTGCTCAGGAGTTGGCGCCTGATCCGCCACGGCGAGCGCGGCGTCCAACGGTTCGGTGGGCCGCCGCGACCGGTACGCATCGGCAACCACGTTCCGGGCGATCGCAAAGAGCCAGCCGGCAAACGAGTACGTGCGGTACGTGGAGAGAGCGGCCAGCGCCTTGACAAACACCTGGCTGGTGGCATCCTCAGCGGCCTCCCGACTGCCCAGACGGCGGTAGCAGTAGCGATAGACCGCCGTGACGTAGCGGGTGCAGAGGACGGCGAAGGCTCGACGGTCCGTTCGCGCCCGCTCGACAAGCCAGTGATCGTCCTCGACCCCCATCGGTGCCGCAGAGCACTCCGCCTTGATTGGTGCGACGCTATTGGTAAGGACCTGCACGAGATTCTCCGTCCGATCCCCCTAAACCAGAGACGCTCGGTCCCTCATATCGCTCACATACGGTTAAACAGCGGCATCGCGGAAAAGTCACGACCGGCCTGCTAATCCGATCAGCAGATCGCCTTGACTGGTCCGGCCGCCCAAGGAGGAAACCGCATACACCGTTGCACTACCTGGCTATGCTTCCGTTCATACTGTGCCGGGGACCAGGAGAAGAGGCTCTATAGTCCAAGATCAAACCGTTCGGGCAGCTCGCGGATAGTACTGATGATGAAGGCGGTGAGTATCCTCGATCGAGACTAGTAGTCCGTCATGCGTACTTTGAACAGTTGCCGGGTCCAGGTTGAGTGCGGTGCTACCGTCCATTTCGGCCTTGACAGACTACTAGGAGCAGCGGGTGGAGGAACGGGAAGCTGTTACTCAGTTGAAGCGTGGCAACGCCAGGGCGTCGCTTGAATGGCCAAAGTTGGGTTCAGTCCAATACAGCCTCCGTCTCACCCGGCCTATTACCAGGGCCGTGCGCGGTTCACGGCGCGGCGGCAGGGCAGTAGGCCGGCACCGGACCGCATACCTGCCGGTAGCGGAGCAGCTTCGCCACGTCGGCGCAGAGTTGCTGTGGCGGCAGGCCGGGAGCATCGGCTCTCGGCAGGCCGGGGAACACGTCGACCAGCCGATTGAGGGCATCCGCGCCGAGCGCATCGGCGCTACTGGCGCGGCCAAGGGCCATGCCCCAGCCCAGCGCCGTCGCCAGGCGCGGATCGATACTGCCGTCTTTCAAGCGCCGAGACGCCAGCGGACGGATCGCCGAGAGCAGCAGCGCGGGACCGATGGCCTGCTCCAGCGCCCGCAGCGCCGTGAAGGCCAGGTCGGGCTGCCGGCTGTGAGCGGCGACGGCACCCGCCAACTCCAGATCGAGCTTGGTCACCGGCACGTTGCCGGCCGGCGCCCCGGCGGGGATAGGAGCGAAGCCCAGGCCCGCGTCCCAGTTCTTGGGGATGTCCGCCAGATGGTAACTGTACCGGGTGGTTGGCTCGAAGGTGGTGGCGGCGAAGCCCCCGCCGAGCGTGGCGATGGCGTAGGGATGGGAGCGCGTGCCGGTGAGCCGGGGCGGCAGGGTGTTGGGCGCATCAAGTTGATCGGCAACCTCCAGGTCGCGCCAGAAGGTGACGCCCTGAATCGCCGCCGGCTGGTCCAAGACGACGGCATTCTGGGCGTTCACGATATCGCCGCCGGCCTGCCAGATGGCGATCTCCACCGGCAAGGTCTCGATCCGGCATGCCCAGCGGAGGTTGGCGCCGGTCTTGGGATCGCGCTGGACGAGTTTGGGGGCAAGGTCGATGAGCTGTTGCCAGGTCCAAGGCCGGTCGGGCGGCGGGGAGCCGACGCCGATGGTCTGGAACAGCTTGGCGTCGTAGCGCATCAGCCAGGGCTGCACCTGCAGGGGAAGAGCGACTTGCCGTCCGGCGATGCGGCCCAGGCCGAGGACGCCCGGGTAGTAGTCGACCTGCTGGCTGGGTCGTTCCCGCGCCAAGTACGTGTCCAACGCCGCCAGCACCTTGGCGTGGTCCAACTGCGTCAGCATGCCCAGTCCAAGCGTCTCCATGGAGATGAGCACGTCGGCCTGTTCGCTGACGGCCTCGGCCAGGGCATTGTCGTAGGTGGTCATGTTGAAGCTGCTGACTTGGCCGTTGCCGGCGGTGGCGACGGCACCCGGTGCTTGGTCAACGGTAAAAGTGCGAAGGTCCAATACCGCGCCGAGTTGGTCCTGCCGGGTGGCGTTGAGATGGTCGGCCGCCTCTCGCAGCGGCGTCAGCCAGGCCGGCTTGGCGACGCCAGACGACGACCTCGGATAGGCTGCGAGGATGGTCAGCTTGGGGAGCGCCCGGACCACCGAACCTTTGGAGAAGATCGGGGCCGAACAGGCGCTGCACAGGCCAACGGCGAGGGCGCTCGCTGCTGCCTGGAGTACCGACCGGCGTGTCGTGCAAATCATGGGGGACTATCTCCTGCAGTTCCTCCGGCTTCGATTGCATCATCGTCGCGGCCTGGAATGGCGTCAACACGGTCATGGCCATCGTACGCAAAATCCAGGATCGACCATTCTGCTGATCCCCCGAGTGAATAGCATTCGCCGCCGAAGCGAGAACGGACGCCTCCTCATATTGTCGGCGAGCGTCCTCAACCGTCATCACGGACAATCAGGACAGTCAGTAGTTGAATTGCAGTATGTCTGACACGGCACCCCTGTGCAGCAGTTGACGTACGTTGTGCAGGAACAGTCAACAGTAGTCGTGACGCCAATAGTGCCATGGCTCGTTGTACATGACCCACAATAACTGTGATCGCCAGGATGGCAATTGCAAGCAGAACCCGGGTCGCAGGAGATCGTACAGCTACAGTCGGGTACGCAATCCGGTGTTCCCTTACTCGCCCAGGCGACGGTGCTTGAGCCGAATAGGGCACCAGCGGTTAGCCCGGCCACCTTTCCTGCCATCTTGAGAAAGCCTCGGCGCGCTTCCGCGCGCGCAAGTTGCACCGTAAGATCCCGAAAGCTCTCATCCCACAATATCTTATTCATCGCCGCCACTCCCTCTTACTCTGCCTCGAATACTCCCGAGTTGGAGCGTGCTCAACGCCCTGCAAAGAGCGCTCGTTTCCCGTTGGCCACCGCCGGTAACAGTGCATTCCCTGTCGATGAGAACCCTCCTTCCCGCAATAGCACGGCAAACTGCTGCTCGTCCTCGACCTTCCGTCGCGCCTTAACGATGCCGCCATGTAGAACGAAAGCGAACGGCGACCCCGCAAACTTATAAGGCAACGAGATCTCGTCACGCTCCTGAGCAATGAGCGGGAAATGCACGCCCGTATCTCTGGCATAGGCCTCGACCCCGGCGCGGCCGGTGCCGACACCGACCATAAGCACTTCCCATCCGCGGTCGCTTACCCGCTGATAGAACGCCTCGAACACCGAGGCCATCTGCACGCACGGGCCGCAGCGCGGACTGGCGAACACGAGCAAGACGGTCTTCTCCTGATCCATGAGCCCGCCGAGCGAGATCTCTCGACCGTTCAAGCCAATGGCGTGGAACAGTGGCGCAGTTGCGCCAGGATCAAGCCCTGCAACTCTGGATTGATCGGTTTTCACGAGGCGCTCGTTGAGTAGCCCGACTTGGCGGAGTAAACCAAGCACCAAGAAGCCGACTACGAGCAAAAGGACCCACATCACGACGTACGAAGCCAGCCAGGCGCCGTTCACCGATCAACGCTCCTTTCGTGTTTTACCCCAATGGCGTATCAGGCATTACTCGCCCGCTGTTCGGCCATGGCGAGCACCTGCGTCACTAGGACGTACAGCAACACCAGCGTGAGGGACACGAAGGCTAGCGGAAGGAGAATCCCAAGATCGCCACCGAGGCGTGAGGCCTGACCACCGATCCAGGGACCGCCTACTCCCGGCGGCGCGGACAGCAGCACAAGCAAGGAAGGGATAAGAACCAACACCAAGCGCACGACCGTACTCCGACCGATGCGATCAGAAAGAGCGTCGCCAAAACAGTGGCAGTCCATGTCGCGCCCACGGCGCAGATTGATGGACACCGCGATCAAGAAGCTCACGAATGTGAGGACGGCGAGCCCGGCCGCGACCTGCAACAAGAAGCCGGTCAGCAGCAGCAAACCAACCACGCACTCCACCCAAGGCAATGCAACGCCATAGAGGCGCGCGAGTGCGGTAGGAAGCACCTCGTAATCGACCACGACACGGACAAACGAGCGCGGAGCCGCGATTTTTGGAGCGCCGGAGAGCAGGAGAACGACACCGACAAAGAATGCTAAACCGGCTTGAACCGCTGACGTGATCGCGAGCGGCATGCCCTGCCTCCATGCCCTTTGACTATCAGTGTGGAAATCTTACAGCGTTTCGGCGCAATTATTCTCTGTGAATGAGGGCGATTCTGCAATGTTCGGTTGCGCCAGCATGCGACCGGATATGATTCACGAGATTGTCGCCGCCGACATTCAGAACGTATGCCAACCTGCTGAAGTGTCAGCGATTCGTCGTCAGCCCGTCGATGAATCTGAGCATCTCGGTCTGCGGTAGGTCGGAGCGTAGCCACACGACGCGATCTCCATCGACCCAGATGACTACCTCTCGCGCTCTGGGATTGGGGTTTTGGGCAAGGTAGCTCTCCGTGAGATCCAAAGGAGAACCGTCTCGCCAGCGGGCTTTGAACCCGGCGCCTGCCTCACTCCCGACCATCCAGACGGTGCGGCCTCCGTCGGTGGTCATAGCAGTGCCATCCGGGCTGCCATCGAGACGGACCGGTCCGATCTCAAGAAAGTCCAACTTGGTGTCGCCCGTAAAGAAGCCTCCGAACACGCCGCCTCCTACGGCGTTCCAGGCCTTTTCGATTTGCGGCCAGTCAAGCCGCTCCAGAATCGGCTTGAGGTCCGATCGTCGGACCGGCCCGGAGACCCCGGAATTCAACGGTGGAAGCCTGAGGTTCTGGCCCTCAGGAGGGATCGTAAAGTAGCCGATACTCGCGTTGTCGAAGCCGGCCGGGAGATATGTCGGATGCACTAAGGGAGGATAGCTGCCGGGAACAGGGCTGGGAGCGGGTGTCGCCGTTGGATAGGTCGGAGGTGCCGGTGCGCCGTTGCCAGGGGAAGTCATTTGTAAGCTTCGCACAACCTGATCCAGCTCCATCTGACTCACATTCGTCCAGACCTGTAGCCAGGTACCACTCATGATGGTGGACAGCAGGAGCCCGTTCGCTGTCCTTCCGAGTGACGCTGGCTGACCGAGGACTTGCATGCGGGAGCCAGCGGGAAGTTGCTCCGCGTGTGTCGCCTGGCGCTCGAGTAGAATGAGTTCGCGACCCCCGGTGCCCCGGTCGGCTGAGCCGACGTAGCGCACGAGGAGAAACGCATCCCGCCGCTCGATGCGAAGACCAAGGCGCACGTAGTCGACGTCACCTGTTCCCTCCACCGAGGGTAAGCGCAGCCCCGTAGCGGGGTCTATCGCGCCGGGGTCATAGGTCACCCCACGACGCGGCAGGTCCACGGGAAGGGCGGTCGGCTGGAATACGGAAAAGGGAGGACTGGGAGCGACAGCGACTGGCGCTTGCACGTCGCGCTGCATTTGCACTTCGGTCCTTCCACCAAGCGCTACCTGCAGTCGCGCGACCACGTCTTGGCCGATAGCGCCCGCGTAGGCGGGCCCCAGAGTGACGGCAAGCGCGACAACCGCCACAAGGATGGCTCCAACGACACCAAAGCGCCGTCTCTGCGCGGCGGCGCGCTCAGCGCTGAGCGCTAGCAGAACGCGTGGCCTGAGATCGGCAGGGAAAGGAACCAATACTTCGGCTTCCTCTTCCAGGACTTGGCGAATGGTTGACGGATCCATGTTGGAACCTCCAAGTGCTTAGGATGGCCAGGTCTCGACGAGTTTGACGCGCAAGCGAGCAATTCCATTGGAAAGACGCGACTTCACCGTTCCCCTTGGAATGCCCAGTGCCAGCGCGATTTCCCCTTCGTTCAGATCAGCGAAGTACCTGAGAATGATCGCAGCGCGTTGCTTCGGTGGAAGTGCCCGCAGTGCCCAACGGACGGTTTCATGATCGTCTACCGTCGCTATGTCCTTGGCTGTGCTCTCCTCCGCCCGCGCAGCGATACCGAAGGGCACGGGTACCGTAGACGACCCATGATCCGCAGTAGCAAGCCAGGGTATCTCGCGACGACGAGAGCGGAGCGACTTCAGCGCCGTATTCGTAACCACGCGCAGGAACCAAGGCCGGAACGGGCGCTCAGCATCAAAGCTATGGATGCGTCGAAACGCGGTGAGAAAGGCATCCGCCACGACATCTTCCGCGAGTTGCGGATCTCGGGTGATCAACGCAGCCACTCTGAGCGCTTCAGCCTGTTGTCGCAGCACGAGCGAAGCCAGACCTGCAGGATCGCCTCGCTGACAGAGACGAACGGCCGTCTGCTCGTTGAGATAGTCAAGTCGCACGACGTTCCCGTCCTTTCTACTCCCTAATATATATCTCTCGCGATGGCGAAAGGTTCAGACAGCGGTAGTCGGGCAGCATTCCGTGGAACCGTAATCGGCGGTTGATCGGTTGAAGAGGGCTGGGTCCGTCCGGCCCAGCTGCGCTTGCAAGGACGTATCCATCAAGGACGTATCCATGAGGAGCATGGGGAGCTGGCGTTGGACCGGCAGGACCACTTCTGCCACCAGCCTGAATGTGAGTTGCGTGGGCCGATCGGGCAGGGGAACATGCACTGCCATGCGGTGGGCCTGCCCGGCTACGTCACCGCCTTTCGGCGCAGCTACCGCGACCGCATGCGCACTGGCCGATGTGGATGTTCCTGCTGCTGACCCGGAGCCTTCCTGTTCGGCCACGTTGTCAAGTGCGAGGCCTGCCACCGCCTGGGCGGTGTCGCCCACGGCTCCGCTGAGCTCGGAGGGGCCGCCCGGACCGGCATTCGCGGAAGGCATGCAACCAACGCAGCGCACGGGCGAAGCAAGGCGGGCCTGTTGCTTCATCTGGTCCATGTTCCTTTGCACGGCGCCGCGCAAACGCCGCAGGTACCAGCCAACATCCAAGCGGACGGCATGACCACAGTTCCGCGGGACGCGACCCGTTGTGGACTTCCATCTCGGAGGAGCGTTCGCACGTCCGCCTTTCAGCCCGAGGTGAATGAACTCTGGCGCGCCAATGCTGTCCTCCTGGTCATCACTTGGCCCAGGATTGTGGGGATG
This sequence comes from Chloroflexota bacterium, assembly GCA_036734945.1. GTDB lineage: Bacteria > Chloroflexota > UBA4733 > UBA4733 > UBA4733 > UBA4733. The sequence continues at coordinate 105,193 of DAIMXP010000002.1, read as the reverse complement.
GCCGAAGTCGTTCTCACAGGATAGGGAAAATCCTCAAGGCCTCGCTGGCTCGATGCAACAAGCTTACGCTCGCATCGGTGCTGGACGATCCATTCACTTTAGTACCCACCTCCCACATCTCAACGACAACTCAGCCACGGTAGGTCTGGTCGGGTAATTGGTGGCCCATGATTGGTTCGGAAGGCCAAACTGTCGTCTCGTGCGGCAATGCCCCCGTCTGTTGCAGAGCCGCGATCGCCCGTGGGATGTATTCCTTCCCGATGCCAAGCAGGGCGATTTTACCTCCAGTGTCGAAGACCTCTACCACGATGCGGCCCAAATACTTCTCGCTAGCCACCCGCCCCAATGTCGGAACCAATGACCAAACGGCGGGACTACTACTCGGGCCTATTCGGGCGATCCATTGTTGGGGCACTCGTACTGGCGCGAATGTTGGCTGATAACCGACTCCTGACATTATGCCACCTCCTCGAAGCTTTACCTCACCGCTCATTGACGCTCTGCTGTAACCGTCAACCCAGAACCCGCTTGCTCTCTCGCGAGAAGAAACACACTTCCCCCACTTCGAGAATTTTCGTAAGAGGTCAGACTTGTCTCAACAAGGGTTGCAGGTTGGACAAGGGTAGTTGCAGGCCGGGCAACTCGTGGCATGTGATCCGTCATTGCAGACGTTGAAGAACATTGCAAAGCATCCGCACTGACAGTCTCGACCCTGACAAGTGCAATCTCCCGAGTAGCAGTAGACACCATTCGGGCTACAACAACTCGCGGGGGCGTATAGGCAGCTACAGACACCGGTACAGCAATTGCAATTGGTGCAGTCAAATGCATATACGGGGGGCGTAGGGAAGCCTAATAGCTGCACCGCCCAGGCGGCCGCTGTCGCGGCCAGCACATTCCCGGCGAAGCGGCGACGAGACAGCCTGATCGCCGTAGCCTTGATCAGCCGATCGAAGGTACCGGATTTGCGAAGGGCCGCGCTCCATTGCGTGGCCGCGGCATCGGGTTCCATGGTAATCGCTCCTTTCTAAGGCGGTGACGCCCAATCGCCCAACAGCGCTGGGCCAATTGGTGCCAACTGTCAATTCTGTCGCATCTCAATGGCTTCTCTGGTTACACGCACACCTTCCGCCATCAATGAGCGGCGACCGATCATCAGCGTGATTCTCTTAGCAGACTCCCCGGCTTCAATCTCGCTGCGTCGGCGCGTACTTGGGCGCCGTTGCATTGGTACTTCGCCTGCCCGAGCAATTCAGTCACCATCTTTTCCACGATCCCACCATTCAAGGTGCCTCCTGCGCTTGGTTGGCCAGATCGGCAGAGACAGGGTGCTTCCCGCTCATCCACCAGATTCAGAGACGCGCATCCGAAGTGGAACAACACTCCCCGCGCTACCGCGAGGGCGTTCAACTTGATGGAGTGTCTTCATCCGAGCGGACTCTTTCCAGGCGCCGACCAAGCCTCCTCTGCTAATGATCATGCCGCTCCATCGCCATAACACTGCGTGTCGCCTAGCATGCGGGGCACCAAGTCTCACTACAGCCATCATCACAGACCTTGAAGCAAAGACTAAAGTAGCCACATGCGCCACAACTTCCGCACCTGCAGCAAGGAACCGATTGGCAAACGCCGCCTGAGCTGCAACACATGGCACCTCCCGGTGGACAAACGCCGCAATTCCCGCATGCAGCGAAGCAGCAAGTGTTGCACCCGTACTCGCATGCGTTTGCGCTGGCGATCTCGACGCCGAGCAGTTGTACCGCCCAGGTAACCACTCCAGCGACTAGCACTCGCCGCCGAGACAATGCTAGCGCTGTTGCTTTGGTCAGTCGATCGAATGCTCCCAGTTCCGCGCGTTGATCGCCGAGTCTGTCTGTCACGTCGTGCCTGGTCATATCCATCCGGCCTCTCCCCCGACTAAATGAGGATGCTTGTTTGCTTGCGGTACTCCGCTGCGTTTTGGCAATTGAACATCAGGAGCTAAGCGACGCCACCCACCACTTGTCTTTACAGAAGGACGCTCCAGTTGAACTAGTCTCGTACGAAGTCGGAAGGCGACAAAGAGCAGCTACCTCGCTCCAACCCGTTGCAAAGCCTGAAGTGCTCGCTGGACAAGATCCGCCGTATTGCCAGCAGATCCCGACGCGGTAACTTTCACCGTTCTTTGCCAAAACTCCATCATGATCCGCCCGCGATACGCTGCGGCTGGCTCGCTGGGGACGATGATTGATCCGGCTGGCCACATAGCAGGTTCCGGCCCTGGCACATCCCCCCCACCCAAGGCGGCGACTGCGCGTTCAACGAGTTGTCGATCTGCGCCAATGAAGGCCACCGCGGGGGGATCACGCCCATCGAACAGTTCGACCACGATGCGTCCCAGATACTGCTCACCGGCTACAGTCCCAAGGGTCGTGAAGTGCGCCCAGACTCCTGGAACAGCTGCAACCGGTGATGACCGGCCGGAACCTGGCATAGGGACTACCGCCGGGATTAGGCCACTTGAACCGGTAGCCATCGCCTCACCTCAACTTTCCGCCTACACAGGATCTGCAATACCTGCCCATCTGGCTGTTGAGTCACCTCTCGCTCTACGGGAGCGGATGCTAGTTTGCTTGCGGCGCTCCGCTGAGTTGCACTAGTGGAGGAAGTTGACGTAGGTCGGCGGCACCTATGATCTGCCTAAGTACTTTCAGTTGTTCGTCAACTTCCAGTGTGACCGGAGTAGCCCGAACTCCCCAAGCCCCTTTGATCTTCTCATCTTCATCAATTAGAACCGAGCTATTAGGCACCATTCCGGCCACTTGAAGTAATTCCGCCGTGGCCGCCCGATTTCCCATGCTCACGATGACGTGTCGTTCCATGGCACCGCTGTCGTCGCTGGCTGCTTTTTGCAAGCGACTCAGCAACTCGCCGCAAGCTGAACAGTTAGGAGCCACAACCACGAAATGTGTCGCATGTCCCGCAAAATGAGATATGCGGAGACGACTTCCGTCGAAGGTACTCAAGGTGAGGTCAGGAAGAACCTGACCTGCACGAAGATCAGTCGACGCTCGGTGCCGGCCGCTCTGTTCGTACAATATTCCAATATGCCTTAGGATTCCAATTAGCAAGGCAACGACGAGCAGAATAGTGATCCACATGACAACGTACGAGACTAGCCAAAGACCGCTCATAGATGCTCCTCAACATATAGTACTACCGCACTATGTGGCCATCATCGAGAAGAGTTTGACATCATAATCCGCCAGTCCGCGCACAAAAGCGGCCGTGTTGCGCAGTTTGGCCCCGGCGGAGATGAGAAAGATCAGCCCCAGCGCCAGCTGCACCTCGGTGAGACCACTCGACGTCATACCCGGTCCTCCCCGCAGGATCTGCGATCAGGCCCGTACCAGGGGATAGGTTCCCAGAAGTCTACGACAGGATGCTGCAACTTTGGCCTTGCAATAACGACAAATTTGCAATTGGGGGTTGCGTTGGGGTGGCCCGGTGCTGTCAATGCAATGGTTCCGGGAGGAGGCCGAGGATGACCCAATACCCGTCCCGGTCGCGCCGGAGAATCACCGGCTTTTTGGGATCATCGCCCAGCTTGCGCCGCAATTGCGTGATGTAGTTGCGGGCCGAAGACACGCGGCTGGTCGCCTTACCGCCCAATTCCCATGCCAGTTGCTCCACCGTCAACCGTCCGGGCGGTTCCGTTCCGCTGACCAGGCAGAGCCGCCGGAGCAGCCGCACCTCCGCTGCCGTCAACGCAATACGCTTTCCCTGATCGTACAGACGGCCTTCCGCCGGGACGAAGCGGCGGCTACCAAGCTGCCACTGCCAGGGCTCCGGTTCCCGCACGACCCGCCGAATCTTGAGCGCGAGGGCATGCTATGCCAGCGGGGTGTCAGCGGTTGCATCGGCGGCGGCGGTCTTCAAGACGGTGATGACGACGCGCAGATCGGCCGCCTGCGGACAGATGACGTAGACGTGCGGTGTGCTCTCCAGCAGACGCCCAACGAGGCCCGCCGCCTCCGTATCCCAGCGCTCGACGTGCAGGAGCACGACCGGCTGCTCCCGGTCTTCCAGCGCCGCCCGCAACGTGGCCGACGTCGCCGTGAGGTCGTACTGCAGGAGGATCTCATCTAGGAGCGACCGGAAGTGCCGACTCGTGGTGAGCAAGAACCGGCTTTGCGTGAGGGAGTGGCGCCGCCGGCCCCGAGGTTTGCCAACGAGGATAGCATACACTCGCAATAATCGGGGAGCGTCCGCCCACGTCTTCCCCAGGAGGAAGGAGTGCCTGATGCCGCCGCCGCTCTTGGTCGGCCTGGAGGACGACCTGCGCGCCTTCCTGGCGGACGGCCTGATTGTGGATCCCTGGCTCGCCGGGCTGGAACAGGAATATATCGCCTTCGACAGCCAGGACCAGCTCGCTCAGGAGGCGGCCCAACTCGCTGTCGATCACTGGAAGGAGCCCCTGCGCACTCAGGTTCTCGACGGCTACCCCGCCCCCATCCGTATGGGGCGGACGGCTGCCCACGAGACGCTCGTCTCCACGGCCGCAGCCGCCGCGCACGAGACACTCGGGCGCATCCGCGTCAGTCCCGACCTCGCAGCCATGGCGATCGCCCGCGTGCGCCGCTTCGTCGCCGCGCGCGGCTTCGGGGCCCTGGTGCGGGTCTACGGCGTCGTCACCTTCGCCGAGAACCACACCGCCGTCCGCCACTACGGGGCTATCGCCGAAGAGGACTTCGTACGCGGCAAACTGCACCGCCCCTGGGTCGGCTATGCCCTCAACGATGAACTGTTGGGCGGCATCGCCGCCGGCCTCCTCGCCATGGAGGTGCGAGATGGGCGGCGGGTAGTGGTGCAGACCACGTTCGGCGAGGCGCACTACCACGAGGTGCGTCAGGTCCTGGAGTCCTCCGGCTACCTGGAGCGGCGGCTCCAGCTGATCTACCTGTCTCAGTTCAACCTCTTCGCGGATTGGGACACCCGGGTCGCCCAAATGGTGCCGGATGCCCTGGAAGGCCGCAAGGCATTTACCGCCTTCGCGTCGCTGCCCATCGGCGGCAAGGTGCTGGAGGTAGGCTGCGGCATGGCCACCCAGACCTTCGAGGGCGGGCTGTGGGAGGCCATCGGACCGACCGGCTCGATCGTCGCCACAGACCCCGCCCCCGGCATGCTGGAGCGGGCAAAGGCGAAGGCCAAGCAGCGGCACGCCCGTAACGTCACCTTCACCCGGGCAGCGGCCGAGCACTTGCCCATGTTCCGCGACGGCGCCTTCGCTGCTACCGTGGGCACGTCCTTCCTCCACCTCACGGAGGCGCCGCGAGCGCTGACGGAGATGCGGCGTGTGACGAAGTCCGGTGGTGCTGTTGCGGTGTGGTCAGCATGCCAATTCTCCCTCGATCAGCCCTGGTGCCGGGAGTGGTTCGCTCCGATCTTGGACCTCGCCCGGCAGCATAGCAAGGGCGGCTCGCCGCCGCTCCTCCCCGGACGTCTCCCAGTGCCCGGCGAGACGGCGCAGTGCTTCCGGGAGGCGGGGCTGCAGGACGTGCAGACGATCCTCCGCGACGTTCCCTGGCGGCTGCTGGACCCCGAAATCTCCGTGGCGTTTCTCGTCCACGGCGTCAGCCTCTTCCAGCGCCAATTGGAGCTGCTGCCTTGGAAGGCGCGTCAAGATGTCGTCGAGGAACTCAAGCGCCGTGGACGAGAGATGTGCGCGAAGACAACGCCGGAAGATCGCACCATCCTGAGCCCGACCGAGTTCGTGAAAGGTACAGTACCGCCGGCGTAACACGCCTCCATGTCGGATCCGGCGCCGGCAGGCTGCGCAAACCGCGCGTGAACACGTTCACGTGGCATGCTCTAACCTTGCCGACGCTCCTTCCGCGAATGCAACGATTGCAGCCCTGGCGTTTTTTCCTCATGTCGGCTGGGGACTCATAGCCAGCAATCTCAAGTATATCGTCGCAGGCCACGTTCATTTCGCAGCAGCAACGAGTATTAGTCTCCAGGAGCCTCCCGAAGCTGTCTCAACTGGACATGTGCGCCCCGCGAATCTCTCCAGACACACTCGCTGGTCGATGGCAGAGGCAAAACGTAGTAGGAAGATACAACAGTGTGCTCATGATCGATACTCACAGGCGGCTGCCCTCTCCATTGAGGAGGAAAATTTTCCGCTTCCCCTGGTGAATACGCATAGGATGATACATAACAATGATAGACATTTGCAACCTGGGCGGACGTTGTCGTGGCTGACATTGTCGCAGTAGTCAACGAAGCCGCGACTGTGGCTTCGTCTGCAGCTTCCAGAAATAATATCCCACTAATTAGATGGCTGATTAGGAAGAATATTGCCATTATATAGACGCCATAACGACATAGGCACTTCGGCAACTACCCGGTTGAGACGTTCTAGAAAACCTACCGGAAATCTTCATGCTTCTTCTCACCACGATATCTCCAAAGGCTCCTGTACGGGGGCATGTGGAGCATACAGCACCAGTGTGACAACAGCCCAAGATCAGATGGAGCAGTTGCTCATGCCACTCATGGCGGCGCTGCCGATCACCATCGGCGCGACATCCCGTTCCTTCCACGGACCATCTTCAGCATACCGACAAATATCCGCCTGTGCAGCCGCTATTACACGCGTAAGCACAGCACTTATAGAGATAACCGTAGCAATCGGGACAAGTGTCATCCGCACAGTACAGCCCGTTTGGACTACAAACCACGCCGCTATACGTGCCGCCGCACGCACAGCCACTGCATGTCACACTGCAGTCTTTGCAATAGGGATCACCGCAGCAGGTGATGGCATAGGCAGGCAGCACACCCAACCCGAATAACTGTACGAGCGCTGCAAGGAGACCAGCTGTCAGCACTTTCCCACCAAGACGACGACGTGACAGCCGTAATGCCGCAGACCTCGTCAGTCGATCCAGCACAGTCAGCTTCTCGTTCATCGAAGTTCCTCCGATCCTGCCACCGCCCAATGCCAGGCCGCTCACTCTTGCCACGCTTTCTTACTGCCGCATTCGCCAAACAGATACGGCACACAGGTACCACCGCATCGGTTGCGCATGCACCGGCCACGCAACGACTCACGTCGGTGTCTACCCATCCAGTACTACGCAGCCGGGAAGGACTCCAGCACCTTGCCTGCGCGCAGTACCAACTCGGCGGCTCTTCCGCCGAGTTCTGAGACCGCGATGTTCATAGTAGAACTCCAGAATTCCAGAATCACCCTCCCTCGATATATTTGCCCGGAGGGTACCGCTCCGGTAATCGGTACTGTCGGCCAAATGGTGGCCGACCGCGGAAACGAATGTCCTCCTTGTAGGGCTGCTGCAGCCCGCCGAGCGATCGACTCATTCACACCGATAAACACGACCCTTTCTGCGTCATCGGTAACCTCCACTACGATGCGCCCCAAGTACGCCTCGTCACCAACGTCGCCCAATGTCGGCGTATAAGACCAGAGGATACCGGGAATGTCCCGCTTTGGCGACAACGGCCGCACATTGACCGACGGTGCTCCTGGCATGGCTCCACGATCCTCTCTCTATCGCCCAGTTACAGATATAGAGCGTAGCTTCGCCTAAATCCCAGTTTCTACAAGATTCTTAAACACAAATCTGCTGTGGTAAAGGTAGAAGGTGCCGAGAATCGACCACACCTACGACCTGTCTCACCACCATTAAATGCTCGTCAACCACAATTGTCACGGGCGTTGTGTGGGCTCCCCACAACCTTCTAATCTTGTCCCCTGTATCGATCAAGACTGTATCATCCAGACTAACCTGATGACTCTGCAGGATCTCGCGTGTCGCCAGCATATCTCCTATGCTGATGATCACTCGTCTATCCGCTGGATCTCCGGCTACATCGCCCTCTACCAAGAGATCCAGTAGCCTTTCGCACTCGGTGCATCCGGGACTAATCAAAACGACATCTGAGATTCTTCCTGCGAATTGGCCGATGGTCATTGTTGTCTCATTGGACGTCAGTAAATTCAGGTCTGGCAGCAACTGCCCGATACGCAACTCTGTTGGAGGTCCCGAAGAACGGACCATCTGACCATAGAGAATACCGATGTGGCGAAGCACCCCGATCACGATGGCTACGAGAAGCAGCACGACTAGCCAGAGGGCCACGAATGCGGTGAGCCAAATTCCAGTCATCTGGGGCCTTCTGCTACGGAGCCAAGACTGCAACCACACTACGACAAGTTGGTGCAAATTTGTGTTTGCGATCGGTCTACAATCGCAAAAGATTCCTTGCATTCCAACGGCTGGTGGTCCCAGGGCGACCCAATAGCCGTGGCTGTCGTGGAAAAAGAGCACCAGTTGCTCTGGCGCATCCCCTTGCAAGCGCTGCAGTTGCGCACCGTAGGGACGCACTGTCAACATCCGGCTAGCAAGCGTGGTAGCCTACCTGGTCGAATCGACGTATGTAGCCTGGCGGTGACCTCCTATCCCTGCTGCTATGGCGTGCCTCAGGCGGGGGATGCAAAACGTTCCACTTCCCAGTACCTACCTCAAGCCGGCTGCGCCATGAGCCTGAAGATGACGGAGAGCAGATGCCCAGCATTGGCAGCAGTAGCTCCCGGTGCCAGAATGCGGAGCGCCGTTACCAGGCTCACGCTCTTGGTCAGCGCGTCGAACATGGCAGAGGTTTCTGCCTGGTTGGAAAGCATGCCAGTCGGTCCTGTGCCGGTGAACTGCATGGCATCGGTGATCGTGGACGGATCGCCCAGCGGCCAGTTACCCAAGGCAAACGGCGGACGGGGAACTCCCCAGACCGGGCGAAGGTGAAGCGTGAGGAGCTGCGCCAGCATCGCCGCCTGGTCTATATCGAGTTGGCCCCATTGGCGTCGCAGCCCGTCCGCACCCTGGTCGAGCCTGAACGGCGAGTACGCAAGGAACTTGGGCGCCGCATCTTGCAATGCCCGTGCCACCTGATACACGAGATCGGGCTTGGGGGCAGCGTTAGGGATGCCCAGCCCGTATACGACCATGGGCAGGCCAGACTGTGTCGCGCCCGGTGAGGCAAGACGACGCAGCGAGCCAACGGCATCCTGCCAACGATGCGCGCCGGTGGTAGTGGGCGGCCACTCATCAGCGGGGAACCACGCGACGACCTGCCGGTTCTGTATCTGTCGGTCCCGCATGGCCACTGCCTGCGCTGTCCAAGCCTGAATCACCTGAGGCATTGCGCCGAACGGCGTTGTGCCACCAGGCAATGGACTCAAGGCCCCAGTCGGCCCGAACGCTCGCGCGTAGGCGGCGAGCGCGGCTATTCCCGTTGACTCGTTAATCAACAGCTTGGACCCATCCGCTGTGGCGAGGTCAGCCTGATGGGACCAGAGCCACGCCTCCAGTGGTGGAGCATTGGGCATGAGCTGCACCGGCCACCCGGCGCCCGCAGGAAGTCTGGCGGCATCCTCCCACGTCCAATCAACTGGTGGCGCCGGCAGCCGCGCATCCGTTGCCGCCAGCATCGGCCAGAGTGCCACCGGCAGTCCCGCTTGCTGTCCTTGCCATTGTAGCGCGGCGACCGCATCTGGATGGAGGCGCCCTCCCGCCAGGCCCTTGTCTTGTGCCATCTGCCCATGTACGTCCGCGACGAGGCCCCCGGCACGCAAACGCCAGAGCATGGCGTGGCTAGTGAGATACAGTCGCTGCTCCATTGTCACGCCCCCGGCAGTAATTTCCTGCCAGAAGGTAGCATGGAGAAGGTCGGCGGTCTGAACGGTCATCGCTACCCGTCCACGCAGCATCTCCTCGGCCGCTGTCACCCATTTGGGCACTGAGTCGTCTAGGTTAATGACCTGCGTCTCGCGGTGCGCTGGATCACCGGTGGCGTGTACGTAGGCGTCACCGACCACAACGGTGACTCGGGTCGGAAGCGGCGTCGGACGGAATGGGAGGGACGGCATTGGGGCAGCACAGCTACTTAGCGCCACCGCGATCCCGCCCGCAAGCACACCCAGGACGGCTCGGCGTGTCGTTAACGATCCCTCCATTGGACGTATCCTAGCGGATGCGCGCCCGGCTAGCAGGTAGGATTACACGTGCCGGAGCACGAAGCGTTGGGGCACTGCCCCGTGTTATAGGAGCAACAATAACAGGACATGGAATCACAGCACGACACCAAGCAGCTAGAGCAACAGGGTAAGTCCGCACTGGCAATCTCCGGTGCCACCAGCGCCAAACCAGCCGCCACAAACGTCGCTAGCGTCGCTGCCCGGCCCAAGCGGCCGACAAACCCGCGCCGATTCAGTTGCTCTCCTATCCAAATCGCCGAACGTCCACTGAGATCAGTCATGGCCCAACTTCCTTTCTTGTCCTTTGCACCTAACCACGAGTGACAACGGACCGATCCGCCGCCACGACGCTGGTTATCACGGCCTCGGATGTAAATCTTCCAGCACCTGCGCCCTCAGCCACGAGGTGATTCAGCCTTTCCCAACTTCCTCCCACACCTCGGGCGCGAACAATCCCCTCGCTGCTGACGGCAAAGGCAAAGGGGTAGGCGCGACCGGTCGCGAAGGCTGATTCGACCGCGCTGTCTGGATCAAGCAAGGTGCGTATTCGTGGATCGATAGCGCGCGCGTATTCCTCAGCAGCCGCTCGTGGACCGCAAACTACCGCGACGACCTCCCAACGGCGACCACTCTGTGTAATTGCTGGCTGCAGCGTTGGTAGCACGGTGGTACATACGTGGCAGGACGGTGAAATGAAAAGCACGACACGATCGATGCCGTCTCCGATCACGGGTTGCAGGCACCCATCATCCGCCGCCGGCAACCGCATTGCCGGCATTATTGTCCCCACGGCCACCCCGCGTTCGGCCGATTGCCGTGGACCAGATCCTGTCACAAGCGGCGCTACCACCCGCGTCAAACCGAGCAGTAAGATGGCCTCGGCCGCCGCCAGGACCAAGGCGATAATCGTAGCCACATGCCACCACATTTCGGCACCCATTCCATCCTCTTGTTCCTGCTACCACCGCTCCCCAATGGCCCGCGGATGCCGCAAGCTCATGAGCACATCAAGTCCCTGCGCGATCAGTTCATAGGTGAGCGCAATGAGCGCTGCAGTGGCAAACGCAACAGCGTCCCAGCCAAAGTCAGTACTCAGCCAACCGGGGGCGCTTCCACCTGTTAGGTGCACCAGGACCAGTAGGCACAGGGCAACGAGCAAGAGCAGCACATCTCGACCAAGGGTATGCCAGCCGACATATCCGGTGGAAGCCTCACCGAAGCAGTGACAGCGCAACTGCCGCCCGTGCGTCAGGACTACCACGATGGCGATAGCAAAGCTGAGGAGGATCAGTATCGAAAGCCCGATGGCGATCAACAGAAGAAAGCCACTGAACAGTAGTAGTGCCGTCCCAAGTTCGATGAACGGCAGCAGCCGCCCGTACGCCCCCGCCAACGGTGTTGACAGCACCTGATAGTCCAGCACGCCGCGCACGAAGAGCGTTGGATGACGTAACTTCGCCAGCGCGGAGGCCAGGAAGATTAAACCCAGCGTCAGCCGCAGCACCAGTTGCACCTGCGCGACGGTATTCGATGCCATGGCTTCTCTCCACCGCAACTCCACGGTGCCCAGCAAGAGTGTGAAGGACTGCAGGGACTATACGGCAAGCGGGCGCAAAGTTGCGTTTGCGAACGGTCTACAATCGCAAAAGATTCCTTGCGTTCCGACCAGGGTGGCATCTCGCTGGCGGCGCCAGCGGCACCACTCTCAAGCATCGAGAGGTCAACGCGGTGGTTGGCGGCGGGGCGGAGCACGGTGCCCCATCTTTCACCGCTTTCGCGTCCAGGAACAGCGTCGCGCCGTCCAGGCGGACGCCGGTGAGACAAAGTGGTGACAGTGTATGCGCTCCCGTACTCGTACCCCCAAGGCACGACCAGTGTGCCAAGCCAGACATAGCCTACGACGCCGTGAGCTGGGCGGGAAAGCGGCGTGCTCGCTACCGTCGCAGTGCCGGCGATGGTGCGGAGCGAACGCCAGCGCGCGCCGCCTCATCACCGCCCGTAGGTATCCAGGGCGGTGAGCCGTGCTCCCGGCGGCGCCGGGATCTCGCCCTGGAGCAGCGGGTCGTCAGTCGCGCACCGCCAGCGCTCCAGCTCCTCGTCCAACTTTGTCCGTATCGCCTGGTGCGCCGGGTCGTCGGCGAGGTTGTGCTGTTCCAGCGGATCGACGGTCAGGTCGAACAGCATGTCGCGCGGGCGGGGCTGAGCAAAATATCCCTGGTCGCGGAAGAGGTCTTTGGTCGGGCTGGGATCAGCGTGGGTGGGCAGTGCCCCGCGAACGGACATCAGCGAGAAACCACCGTGCGTGGCACGGCAGGGACGGTGGCAGGCAGTCTCGCTCTCCTCGTTGCCTGCCTGTCCTCCTTTTGACGAGCTATATCCTTCTCCGGTATGATATACCTCGTAAAGAGGGGCGAGAACAGTGAGCGCTGCAGCGGATTTACTGGCGCAAGCACCGCAAAGCACGGCGCAGGCGATCGCGCGCGTCTTGCGCGCCAGCAAGAATACAGCCCAGCAAGCACTCGTGACACGAGCGCTCAACGCTGTCGCGGACGCTGTGCCGCGCATGGATACGCGCGCCGCGGGAGACGCTGCTGGCGAAGCATCCAGCTACGGCGTGCTCCTCCGTCTGTTGGAGCAGCCCGAAGTTCTGGCCGCGCTGCGCGTAGAGAGTCCCCTGGCGCCCGCCCTGCTGCGTGGTCTGCAGGGACGGGAGGAGTTGCTACAAGCCGAGGGCGGGACGATTACCGCCAGTGAGGCTGCGCGCCTCCTGCACGTGACGCGCCAGTCGGTCGACAACCGACGGCGTGGCAATCGGTTGATCGGGCTCAGTCTGGGGCGGCGTGGCTATGCCTATCCCGTCTGGCAATTCGCCGAAAGTGGCGCCCTCACGGGTCTTGAGGATGTACTGGGCGACCTGAAGCATTTTAGCCCCTGGATGCAAGCACACTTCATGACTACGGGTGACCGCCGATTGGAAGGTGTGACTCCGCTCCATGCGTTGCGTGATGGCCGGATACAGGACGTGCGACGCGCGGCGCGAGCCTTTGGCGAGCATGGAGCAGGGTAATCGCCAGCTCGGCGCCGGCGCCTCATCCTGAGCCTCCCGCTGACTTGCAGCAACGATCTCTGCCGTTGACCGCCTTCGGGCAGACCTGGTGGCGCTTGCACTCCTGTCAAACGGGCGCCGTGTACTTCGGCTGCACCGGACACAATCGCTTCGATGCGCCGGGCTGCCCCCAGGGTGCCTATCGCGCCCTGTACGCTGCGGCTGATGCCCATGGCGCTTTCATTGAGACGTTGGGACGCGACACTGGAAACAATCGCGTGGATAGGCGAACCATAGGGGACATGTGCCTCGTGCGACTGGAAACGTCGCGACCGCTTGATCTCGTCGACCTGACTGGGGCAGGACTCGCGCACGTTGGCGCCGATGCGGGGTTGTGGGCCGGACGCGACTATGCGCTGTGCGGAAGGTGGGCGCTTGCTTTCTGGCGACATCCGCAGCAGCCTGATGGTCTCTACTACTCGTCGCGGCACGACCCACAACGGGGCAGCCTCGTGCTCTTTGACCGGGCGCAAGGGGTCTTGCAGGCTCAAGTGCAAGGCGGGCTCGCTGACCAGGTGCATCTGCCTTTGCTGGTCGATATCCTCGACACCTATCGGTTCCAACTCCTGCCGTGAGAGCAAGGAATCGCTGCGTGTCGCCAGCAGGGCGGCGCTCTCTACCGCGCCCCTGCTACAGACCCTGTGGAATCTCGGATCACCAGCCGCGTGTTCAGCACGATCCGTTCCGCCGGCGACGCGGCATCTGCCGTGGTGCGGCGGACAATGAGGTCCACCGCTGCCGCCCCCATCTCCCACATGGGCAGGGCGACCGTGGTCAAAGGCGGGCTGGCGACAGCGCCGAGGGTGTCGTCGAAGCCCACCAGCGCCATGTCTTGCGGCACGCGCAGTCCGTGCTGGCCGAGCGCTTGCAGGGCGCCCATCGCGGCCATGTCGCTGGCGACGAAGGCGGCGGTGGGGCGTCGCGGCAACTGCAGCACCTGACTCATCGCGGCATAGCCGTTCGCGCAGTCGACGCCGGGGAAGAACGTCAAGGCATCGTTGCGTAATTGCCCACTGGCGGCTAGCGCTTGACAAAAGCCGTCGAAGCGTTTTACCTCGACAGTGTCGCGTGTTGGTCCCCCGACGGAGGCAATCTCCCGATGGCCAAGCCCCAGCAGGTGCTGCACCGCCTGGAAGGCGCCGGTGCGGTTGAAGTCGCGCCTACCTTGCAAAGTCCGCCTGCGCGGACTAATCAGTCCGCAAAGGTGCCGGCAGCCGCAGGCTGACCATTTGCTCGGTTGTAGGCGCGACTTCAGTCGCCAGCCCCTCTAGTCGCCAGATGCGGTACCCTAGCAGCAACGTTCGCCAATCGTGCCACAACTGGAGGAACCACACCTTGGCAGCGCTGCGTTGGGCATTCCTGCTGGACGTCGACAACACGCTGATCGACAATGATGCCGTCAAGGCGGACCTGGATCGCGCGCTCAAGCGCGAGGTCGGACCGGAGGTCGAGCAGGAGTTCTGGACCATCTACGACGACGTGCGCCGCGACCTCGACCGTGTGGACTTCCCGGAAGTTCTGCGCCGCTTCTGTGCCGACGCGGTGGCAGAGCCGGTGGCAGAACACATCAGCGCGCTCGTCAACGGTATCCCCTTTGAGCGGTATCGCTATCCGGGTGCGCTAGAAGCCCTGGCCCATCTGGCGACGTTGGGCACCACGGTGATCGTCTCCGATGGCGACCCGGTCTTTCAGCCTGCCAAGATCGTGCGCGCCGGTATCACCGCTGCCGTTGAAGGCCGCGTCGTCATCACGACCCACAAGGAAACGGAGTTGCCGAACGTCTACGCCGCCTATCCCGCCGATCGCTATGTGATGATCGACGACAAGTCGGGCATCCTGGCGGCGATTCAACGCCGCGAGCCACAGCGCTTCCACACCATCCTGGTGACGCAAGGCCACTATGCGCAGCAGCCGACAGTACCGATGTACGCCGCAGACCTCACGGTCGCGCACATTGGTGATCTGCGCACGCTCTCCCTGGATCAACTGGCAGGAGCGGTCAGGTGACCGACTTCGGCACAGAGCGTCCCGGGCCGCTCGACCCGGCGGAACTCTCCAGCTTGCGCGCCGCCGATCTGCGCGGCATCCTCAAGCGCATCCTGCGCCAGGCTATCGCCGCGCTCGACGGTGGCGCCGGCATGTTGGTGCTCTGGCGCACGGGCGGCGCCGCGCCGGAGCAGGAAGTGACCATCGGCTTGCATGGCCAGGCGGCAGCAGAGATCAGTCGGCGCCTGACGACGGCACGGCCAGACCTGGAGCGCGTGGCGCGCTCGCAGCACGCCATCCCCCGGCCGTTCACCACCCAGATCACCGCCGACATCGGCCTGCTTCGTCATCACCTGGCCCTGCTGCCGCTCTCGGCTGACGCGCAGACGTTCGGTATCATTGGCGTGCTGCGCTCGGCGAGCGCCTTTTCCGCAGCGGAAGAGCGCGTGCTGGGAGCTTTTGCCGATCAGGCGGGCATCTCCGTCCGCAACGCCGGCCTGGTCGCCTCGCTGCGGCGAGAAAAGGAAAACCTGAGCCGCGTGATCGAACAGAGTACCGACGGCATCATCGTCTGTGATCGCGAACGGCACATCCTGTCGGTCAACGCCGCGCTGGAGCATATGAGCGGCTATCGCCGCCGCGAACTGGTCGGACGGCGGCTGGACGAGGCGCTCACCCTGCGTCCGGCGCGCGGCACTGCCGGCGTCCGCCTGTTCGCAGAGATCGACGCCACCGCCGAGGCTAACCGGGAGGTGGACCTCGTCCTGCAGGCGAAAGACGGCGCGCTGCAGCATGTGGCGCTCGTCGCTGTCGTACCCGACGACGAGCGGGCGCCCGACGGCCAGATCATCCTCTACGTGCGCAACATGACCCGGCTGCACGAACTGGAAGAGCTGCGCTCGACCTTCCTCTCCATGACCTCCCACGAACTGCAAACGCCGGTGGCGATCATCAAGGCCTACGCCGAAACGCTGCAGCGCAAGTTCGGCGAGAGTGATCCGCTGCTCCAGGAAGCCCTGGAGGCCATCGACGCCGAAACCGACCGCCTCTCCCGCCTCATCAACAACCTATTGCGCGTGTCACGCCTGGAGGCGGACTCACTGCCCGTCCGTCTGGTTGAAGTCGAGCTCCCGGAGTTGGCGCATCGCGTCGTCAAGCGCCTGGAAGCGCGCAGCGAACGCCACCGCTTCGTTGTCGACTTTCCACGAACGTTCCCGACGATTCAGGCCGATCCAGAGCGGATCGAGGAGGTGCTGACCAACCTTGTCGACAATGCCATAAAATATTCCCCTAAGGGCGGTACGATCCGATTAGAAGGGCGCGTGACGGCGAGTAGTGTCGAGGTGTCAGTGAGCGATCAAGGGCCGGGCATCAAGCTCAGCGAGCAGAGTCGACTCTTCCAGCGCTTCTACCGAGTGCAGGGTGACCCGAACCGCCAGACCACCGGAGTGGGGCTGGGCCTCTTCCTGGTCAAAGCCATCGTCGAAGCGCACGGCGGCCAGATCCGGGTAGACAGCGAATGGGGCCAGGGGGCGCGTTTCACCTTCAGCCTGCCGCGCGGCATCGGACCGGCGCTGCCTGCCGGCCACGGCGACATGCCCGCTCGGATGGGGGATAGGTAATGGCCGGTGAGCCGCGCACGCTGCTGATGGTCGAAGACGAAGCGGGCCTCCGCAACGCCGTGCGCCTCTATCTGGAGATGGAGGGCTACCGCGTCGTCACCGTAGCCAGTGGTGAAGAGGGGCTGGAAAAGGTCCGCCAGGAACAGCCTGACGCCATCCTACTGGATGTCATGCTGCCGGGCATGGACGGCTTCGAGACGCTACGCCGCTTGCGGACCTTCTCCTCAGCACCGGTACTGATGCTGACAGCAAAGGGGGATGAAAGCGACGTTGTCAAGGGGCTGCGCCTGGGGGCCGACGACTACGTGCGCAAGCCTTTTGGTCAGGCGGAGCTCGCTTCGCGCATCCAGGCCGTCCTGCGGCGCACCGGTGCGGCGACAACCGACGAGGAGGCCGCCATCGTCGTCGACGACTACCTCACCCTTGACTTCGTGCGGCACGACATCTTTGCCGGCGGCGAGAAGGTGCAACTGCGTCCCACGGAGTATCGCCTTCTCTATCAACTTGCTTCCAACCCCGGCAGGGTGCAGACCTACGAGCAGTTGCTGGGCAAAGTCTGGGGACCGGAGTACCGCGACGAAGACAACTACGTGCGCCTCTACGTCACCTACTTGCGCAAGAAGATTGAGCCGGAGCCGCCGCATCCCCGCTACATCCTGACAGAGCGCGGCCTGGGCTATCGATTCGTGGACTATCGACGGAAGTAGACCTACAACGCAGGTGCCAATCCCCAGCACTCCTGGTATGACTCAGAGTACAAGTACCAGACGAAGGACATTCTCTACGCGCTCCAGGAGTTCGCGATCTACGGCGCCTATCCGACGTTCCAGCCGCTCCAAAGAAACAGCACGCAATTGATCGCACATGAGGTCGCTGGCGAACGGGACTCCACCAGCGGATGGATCAAGTCTGATTCGAGTCGGCCAACGCCGAATTGTACGTGTCAGCGGAACGACAAAGACCATGTCCAATGGGCTTTGGTTGAACCGATCATCGGAAACGACCAGCACCGGCCGCCGTCCAGCCTGCTCATGCCCTCGCACGGGGTTCAGGTTGGCCCACCAAAGGTCGCCCCGTACGTAGGTCGGTCGCGAGTCAGGCACCGGCGGCGTCTTCCGGGCCAGACAGACCATCCAGTAGCGTGCCCTCTAGTACTGCCCGCTCCGCCATTTCTTCCTCCCAGGCTCCCGGATTGGCTCGGGTCGCAGCCACCTGGTCAGTCAACTCAGCGAAGAAACGACGCCGTTCTTCTTCACTGGGACTGACCGGCAACGTCGTCAGCAAGAGGCCACCGTCTCGCTCCTCCACTGCCAATCGACTACCTTCCTCCATGTGGTACTGCCGCCGCAGTTGTACCGGGATGACCACTGCCCCTCGCTTGCCTATCCGCAATTGCTCTGTCACGATGCCGTGCCTTTCCCCGCATCCGATATTCTGAAATTCGGATATAGCAAGTGTACCCTTGACATTGCGGGGAGTCGAGAACAGGAAGAATCTCGTCGAGTACCGGAGGTCCCGAACAGCGAGAGAACAAGGGCAATGGACACCAGCAACGGGAGGGCTTCACGCGCACAGTACGTCCGCACTGCCTTACAGGAATGCGCCTGAGACGAGATGGAAGCATTCCCAGGTGTTCGTAGGCCCCGTCCGGCTGTCGCTCAGGACCACGCTGAAGCCCGTGGGCAGCAAATTCAGGGCATGGACTACCTGTTGCGCCGCCACGATCAGCACGTTCAGGTCAACGTTTTCTGTGCTGGGATGAAGCACAAGATGGATCGCCCGCACCGGTTGCGGGTGCTGGTACACAGTCACCTGTTCAGTCTGGAAGATCGGATCGTCAGTGATCTCGCCTGGACAGGTATAGCTCGACCAGTCCATCCCCCAGGTAAGGTGAAAGTGCAACTGGCCGACGTCCTGATAAGCTCCACCATTGACCAGGAGCACGGCGGGCGCGGTTGTGGGCGCGTATGTCGCCACAATCTCAGTCGCGAGCCGCACGATGTCGACAATGACCGCGGTGTCCGGCGGGCGTAAGGCGACGAAGCTTGGGATGCCAAGCTTCGGCACCAGCAGGATATGAGGAGACCAGGCCGGCCGCGGATGATAGAACGCGATCACCCGCTCCGTCGTGGCGATCCGATGGACCGGCAAGACTGCTGACAGATGCCCAAAGCCCCAGCGAACGAGCGCGTGGACCAATGGCTTCCTCGAAAGCAGAAAGAGCCACCGGGAGATCATTCTGGCAGTTCATAGCCAAGGACTACATCCAAAGGCAACGTAACCGCCGGCAGCACGGTGGAAGTCAGCGACTCGCCGCGTCCGGCGCGAAGAACGCACCGATAGTGCCCATCGCGTGGCTCGGTATGCCGCTCGACCACATCGTGGATCGTGTCCACGACGAAAACCTCTCCGATCCCCGCCGCAGCGTACAATGGCAGTTTGACGCCGAGATCATAGTCCAACGAGGAGTCCGCGACCTCGACCAGGAAAAAGACATCGGCGGCAGTTGGGAGCGTCTGCCGATAGCGGCGGTAGCGAACCAATGCCAGATCGGGCTGCGGCTCACTCGCATCGTCGAGACGCATCGAGGTCTGTCCCCGGAGACGGGCTTGCCCGCGGACCTGTGGCCCCAAAAGTTCCTCCAACGCGCTGGTACACTCCCCATGGCTCGCGCCGATAGGGCTCATTTGGATGATCTCTCCTGCTATCAATTCGACGTGGTCATCCTCCCGCAGGATGCCGACCTCCGTCATCCGGTAATACTCCGTCACGTTAAAGCGACGGCGCGTAAGTACCGGCGCACTGTGTTCCGCGATCGCCACGTGTGGCTCCTTCCCAGTTGTCACCGCGACCGTCCCGAATGGGTCAACGGCAAACACGCAGGTTCCTGCACCAGCATACCGGGCAGGCGTGAGGCGAGCGGTCGACAGTAAGCGATGCCGCCCGCGGTCACGGCAGCGCCACTGCCTCTCACGGTTATCATGCCTCTGGTTGCCAGGACGGATGGAGAAGCAGTGATGACGGAAACGCAGGAGACCAACGGGGGTACGCCCGTGCATACCAACCGGCTGGCAGGGCAGACCAGCCCTTACTTGCTCCAGCATGCCCATAACCCGGTAGATTGGTATCCATGGGGCAGCGAGGCCCTGGAACTGGCGCGGAAAGAAGATCGCCCTATTTTTCTGTCGATCGGCTATTCCGCCTGCCACTGGTGCCACGTCATGGAACGGGAGTCGTTCGAAGACGTCGATACCGCCGAGATCATGAATCGTCAGTTCGTCAACATCAAGGTGGATCGCGAAGAACGGCCGGACCTCGACAGTATCTACATGGAGGCGGTGCAGGCGCTGACGGGTCGAGGCGGCTGGCCGCTCTCCGCCTTCCTCACGCCGGAGGGTGTCCCTTTCTTCGGCGGCACCTACTTCCCGCCGAACGAAGGCCGTGGCATACCCAGCTTCCGGCGGGTACTGGAGAGCGTCCACGACGCCTGGACCAGCCGCCGCGACGAGATCGTGCAGAGCGCCGAGCAGATACGCGGCCAGTTGGGCCGGCGGCTGGCCGGGCAAGCGACAGAGCGGCAACTGGATAGCGGCTTCCTGGATCGCTGCGCCGTGGGGATGGCCGAAGGCTACGACGCTGCCAACGGTGGCTTCGGCCAGGCCCCGAAGTTCCCCCAGCCGATGAACCTGGATTTCCTGCTGCGCACCTGGAAGCGCAAGGATGACGCCAAAGCGCTGGCTATGGTCGAAAAGACGCTGGAGCGCATGGCGCGCGGCGGCATCTACGACCAGTTGGGCGGCGGCTTTCACCGTTACTCCACCGACGCCAAGTGGCTGGCGCCGCACTTCGAGAAGATGCTCTACGACAACGCCCAACTGGCGCGCCTCTATCTCAACGCCTGGCAGGCGACACAAAACCCTCTCTACCGCCGCATCGCCGAGGAGACACTGGACTACGTCCAGCTCCGCATGACATCGCCGGAAGGCGGCTTTTACTCCGCCGAAGACGCCGACAGCGAAGGCGAAGAAGGGAAATTCTACGTCTGGTCCCTGGATGAGTTGCAGGCCGTGCTCACCCCAGCCGATGCGCGCATCCTGGCGCCGTACTACGACGTAACCACCGGCGGTAACTTCGAGGGATCCAACATACTGCACTGCCCGCGCGACCTCGATGTGGTGGCGGCAATGGCGCGCCTGCCGGAGACGGATGTACTGGCGGCGGTCGAGCGTGCCCGGCCTTTGCTGCTATCCACTCGGGAAAAGCGCGTACCGCCCGGCCTCGACACCAAGGTGCTGGTCTCCTGGAACGGCATGACGCTACGCGCCTTCGCCGAAGCCGCCGCAGTGTTAGGCCGTCCCGACTACCAGCAAACCGCCATCCGCAACGCCGAGTTCGTGCTGGACCATATGCTGGTACGCGGCCGGCTGCTGCATGCCTACAACAACGGTCAGGTACACATCAACGGCTACCTGGAAGACTATGCCAACTACGCCGATGGGCTGCTGGCGCTCTATGAAACCACCTTTGATCTCCGCTGGTTCGAAGCAGCCCAGGCGCTAATCGGCGAGCTGGTGACGCACTTCCACGACGCCGACGGCGCCGGCTTCTTCGACACCAGCGACGACCACGAGGAACTCATCCGGCGCCCGAAGGACGTGATGGACAACGCCATTTCCTCCGGCAACTCGGTCGCCTGCGACGTCTTGCTCCGCATGGCAACGCTGACCCAACAACCGGACCTTGAGGAGCGCGCTGTCCTGTGGCTGAACGCTATGGCCGACGTCGCCCAGCAATATCCCAGCGCCTTCGGTCGCCTGCTCTGTGCCTTTGACTTCTCCCTGGGCACACCGAAAGAGGTAGCTATCGTCGGCCCGCTCGCTTCCGCCGCGACGGAGGCGCTCGTCCAGCAGGTTTACGGCAACTACTTGCCCAACCACGTCCTGGCAGTGGCCGATCCAGACGACGTGCGCGCTGCGGCCCGCATCCCGTTGCTGGCAGGACGGCCGATGCTCGACGGCGCAGCCACCGCCTACGTGTGCGAACACTTCGTCTGCCTGGCGCCCACCGGCGACCCGGCAACGCTGGCGGAACAACTCAACCGGGCGCCGGAGGACGTTTGGACGACAGTGTGAGGTGGCCGCAGGCGGCCACCACTCAGTTAATTTCTGCCCGGCGACGTTTTGACACCGTCGTGACCGCCGGCTCCCCCGCCGGAGCTTCCAGTGTCTCGCTCGATGGCGCTGACGACGCGTCCGCGGCGACCACACCGTCTTGTTCGGCCCGTGCCTCCGCCACTATATCATCGACTTGCTCACGCATCTCGGCGGTCCACTCCTGGACTCGTGAGCCGGCGGTCATGCCAAGCTTGACTGCCTCTTTGGCCAGCGGTCGCAAGCCCTTCCCGGCAATTGACGCCGCTCCCAATACCACGCCGAGGCCAACGCCCCAGCCGGCCCCGCCCAATAATGCCTCAAACAACTCGCCCATGCGCTTCCAACTCCTTAAGGTTTCTTCACGGCAAGGCGCCGGCTGCCGACCGGCTCTCAGGTGTTCCGTCCTGCCGGGACGCAATATCCATGCCAGGGCAGATCCGGAATAGCGCCTCCAGAACGATGGATCTCGCGCACGCTATGTCCCGGCCGGAGTACCGGAAGCCTCCGGCGGCAGGTCCACGGTTATCACCTTTGGGCCAATGCCACGTATGGTTGCAGACGCAACGTTGGTGGTCGTCCCACCAAGCCCGAGCATGCCGCCCTTGCGCACAGTAATCAATTCGATCGCCCCGTCCTTGACAGCGAGCTCAATGTCGCGCACGTCACCGAGCCAGGTCCCCTCGCCGTTGATAACACGCAAGCCAACCAGGTCGCTCAAACTACGGAACGTATCGGCGGTGGCGTTCCCTTCGGTACCCTGGGTGACGGACACATTCTCCACGGTGATGACGTCGTTGCCGAAACTCCGCACTGCCTCAAATGGTAAAAGCGATTTGCCGCCGGCGGCCGTCAGGCGCAGGGCGGCAAGGCGCAGTTTGCCGGTATCAAACAACAACTCCTGCACATTGCCGATTTTTGTACCCTCGTCCATGCTGACTACCGGCATATCCTTGATCGCTTGTGCCTTCATGTACAGCCCTCCTCGACCGGCTTTCGACGCGCAACACTCAATACTCTACGGCATACAGACGCATGGGCGAAATGAAAGGACGCTGCCGCGTCAGCCGGCGCGCTGGAAGACCTTCTGCCCGGCCTGCAACCCTGATTGCACCTCGGTCAGATCAGTATTCTGGATACCGATCTGGACATTCACCGGCACCTCATGGCCGTTCTGATCCACCAGGACGAAGATGCGGTTGTTAGACTTATTGATCGCTTGCGTCGGCACCAGCAGGACATCGCTCCGAGTCTCCGCACTGATGCTGAGCTTGGCGACGGAGCCGATGTTGGCGCCGCTGGCCGGCCACTTCGGCGTGATGATCACCGCCGCAGGATCAACCGCCGCCGCCGATGATGCAGCCCCGGCGCCGGCCGCCGCTGCCGCGCCGGGGCTATTCGGGTTTTGATTGCTGGCCGCCAGGACCGCGCTCGGCAAGCCGGTCACGTCACCGCTGATATTTTGGCCAGGGAACTCTCGCAACGTGAGATTCACCTTTTGCCCAATCGCCACGCGGGACATCTGGTCTGGCGAGAGGTCCACAGCAACCTTGAGGGTTTGCGGATTGGCGATGGTGAGCACTGGCGTATACGCGCCGACCTGGGCCCCAGCCTGGCCGGAGGAGCCGATCACCGCGCCGTCGAACGGCGCCACGATCTGCATCTGGGAGAGCTGGTCTTGCAAGGCTTCCACTCCAAGTTGCGCCTGCTGGACAGCATTCTGGTCAATGGCGAGACTCAGAGCGCCGGTATCCGCCGAACCAACCAGGTCCCGCAACTTTTGGGCCCGCGCTTGTGCGCCTGTTATGGCATTCGCCGCCTGGGTCACCTGGTCCTGGGCCTGCCTGACGAGCGTCGCCGGAGGGCTAAGCAGGCTGTTGAGTTGCGCCTGCGCACTTTGCAGGCCAGCCTGCACACTAACCACTGCCTGGCGACCCTGGGCAACCTGGTTGGCTGTTGGCGTCAAGGCGGTAACCGCTGCCTGGGCGGCGATAACCGACGCTTGTGCTTGCTGGACGGTAGCTTGCGCCTGCGCTACCTGCGTCGCATGGCTGATGTGGCCGCTCGAACTCGCGCCACTGCCGGACGACGCGGGCAACGCCCCCTGCAGCATCTCCTGATAGGTTTGCTGAGCGGCAGTGAAGGTGTCCTCTGCTTTTCTGTAGGCGGCTTCAGCGGCGAGACGATCGGTCGGTAACACGTCGCTGAGTTGGCCAAGGGCGCTCTGCGCCGCGTCAAGGTTGGATTGGGCGGTATTCACTGTCGAGTTCGCCGCATCGCAGGAGGCCTGGCTCGCGGTCTTGTTGGCGGCGTTATTGCACACGCTGTCTCGCTTCGTCTGGGCCGCGAACAGGGCGTTTTTGGCCTGCGTTACGGCCAGCGTCGCTTGCTGTCGTTGCGCATCGGTCGGTCCGTTCTGGAAGGCGTCATAGGCAGCGAGCGCCGACTGGAACTGAGCCTGAGCCTGCTCCAGTGTGGCGCGCGCCTTGGCCAGTTGGACGGCCGTCGGCCCGGCCTGCACTACCTTCAATTGCTGCTGGGCAGCGTCTACCTTGGCCTGAGCGCTGCGCACCCCCGCCTGCGCCTGCTGCAGATCAGTAGCGCTAGGGCCGGCCGTGAGCGCTTGCAAGCGAAGCTGTGCCTTACCCACAGCTGACTGCGCCTGCACAACGGCAGCTTGCGCTTGCTCGACGGCCTGCGCATTTGGCGTTTGCACAGCCGCCAGATTGGCCTGCGCTCCATCATACGCCGCCTGCGCACTCTTGACGGCCGCGTCCGCCGACGCCACGTCCTGCGGCGTGACCACCGTGCCACCCGTGGTCCCGCTGGTCGCCTGGGTCCCGCTGGTCGCCTGGGTCACCTGGAGTTCCTTGTCTTTCTCTAGCGTCAGGTTGGCCGCGTCCACGGCTGCCTGTGCCTGTTGAATCTGCGTTTGCAGCCCGCTCGTATCGAGCGTGGCAAGCACCTGACCGGCCTTCACCTTGTCGTTCAAATGCACCGAGATCGTGTTCAGGTGGCCAGATTGCCGGAAATACAGCACCTGCTGTTGGGCGGCGACCACCCGGCCCGACGACTGGATGATGTCGGTAATGGTGCCCCGGGTGACGGTGAAGGTGGGCTGGGTAGCCGGCGGGGGCACCTGGCCGCCGCCACCGGAGCTCGCCGCCGGCGCACTCCGCGAGGCACAACTGCTGAGCAACAACGTGCAGACCAGCAATGCTGCGGTCCGACGACCTTCCCGCAACAGGAAGGGCCAACGCTCCATGTCTCCTCCGTGTTCACGCCACAATCGCTACCGTCACTCCGACGGTAGCACACAGCGACGCGCAGCACTACGACAATACCAGGAGCGTAGCATCTAGCGCCGAATTGGCCAAGGAGCAGGCGGTAAAAGGAGGCCAACGTAGCGTTTTGCGCCGTTGCCACACCGCATTTTCCCGTAGGGGCGGGTACCCTCTGGGTGCTTGTGCCTGCCCTGGCTCGGGTGGTAGGGACATCCGAAGGCGAACAGGGCAGGCACGGGGGCCTGCCCCTACAACGCTCGGTCGGTAGTCTCACACCTCGACCAGTTCCCGAACCTCCTTCGCGCGGAAAGCGAGCCGGCCATCTTCTGCGTCCAGCAGCACGGTGTCGCCATCGTGGAACTGCCCTTGCAACAGGCGCATGGCCAGCGGCTGGACGATCGCCCGCTGGATCGTGCGCTTTAACGGCCGCGCCCCGTAAATCGGATCGAAGCCCTCGCGGGACAGCAACTCAGCCGCAGCGGGTGTGAGTTCCAGCGCGATCTTGCGCTCCGCCAGGCGGGCTCGCAGCCCCTGCAACTGGATCTCCACGATCTGCTTGATCTGCTCCAGGCCCAACTGGCGGAAGATGATGATGTCGTCGATTCGGTTGAGCAACTCCGGACGGAAGTGCTCGCGCACCGCCTCCATGACGCGATCGCCGATTGTCTCCCAGCTCAGGCCGCGCTCCGTGATCCACTGACTGCCCAGGTTGCTCGTCATAATGACGATGGTGTTCTTGAAGTCGACAGTGCGCCCCTGGGCGTCCGTCAGGCGGCCGTCGTCCAGCAGTTGCAGCAGGATGTTCAGCACCTCCGGGTGCGCCTTCTCGACTTCGTCGAAGAGGATGACTGCGTAGGGTCGCCGCCGGACCGCTTCCGTCAGTTGACCGGCCTCGTCGTAGCCAACGTAGCCGGGAGGGGCGCCGATCAGCCGGGAGACGGTGTGCTTCTCCTGATACTCCGACATATCGATGCGAACCATCGCCTGTTCGCTGTCGAAGAGGAACTCCGCCAGCGCCCGCGCCGTCTCCGTCTTGCCGGTTCCCGATGGACCAATGAAGAGAAAGGAGCCGAGCGGTCGGTTGGGGTCTTGCAACCCGGCGCGGGCCGCCCGCACGGCATTGGCCACGGCAGATATTGCTTCATCCTGGCCGACGACACGCTCACGCAGCCGCTCCTCCATCTGGATCAGCTTCTGGACTTCACCTTGCAGCAGGCGACTGACGGGCACGCCGGTCCATTTGCTGACAATTTCGGCGATGTCCTCCTCGCCTACTTCTTCGCGCACCAGGCTGCGGCCGTCGTCGCGGCGCTCCCGCTGCCCCTGTTGCGCTTCCACCAATTGCTGTTCGAGCTGGGCGATCTCGACTTTCAAGCGGGCGGCTGGTTCCCATGCCTCGCGCAGTGCCGCTTGGTCCAACTCGTTGCGGGCGGCGTCAATGCGCTGCTGGATCTGGCTGACGGAGTTCAACTGCCCCAGTTCCTGCTGCCAGCGCGTCGTCAGTGCTGTCGCCTGCTCTTTCAGCCCCGCCAGTTCCGCCTCCAGCCGCCCCAGGCGCGCCTGGGAGGCTTCGTCTTTCTCCTTGCGCAGCCCTTCGCGCTCGATTTCCAGTTGCATCACCCGGCGCATGACTTCATCCAGTTCCGCCGGCCTGCTCGTCGCCTCCATGCGCAAGTGGGAGGCAGCCTCGTCCACCAGGTCGATGGCCTTATCGGGCAAGAAGCGGTCACTGATGTAACGCTTGCTCAACACCGCCGCTGCCACCAGCGCGGCATCCTTGATACGCACCTTGTGGTGCTGCTCGTAGCGCTCGCGCAGACCGCGCAGGATGGAGATGGTGTCCTCCACCGACGGCTCGCCCACGTACACCGGCTGGAAGCGGCGTTCCAGCGCTGCGTCCTTCTCGATGTGCTTACGATACTCGGTCAAGGTGGTGGCCCCGATAGTATGGAGTTCACCTCTCGCCAGCATCGGCTTCAGCATATTGCTGGCGTCCATCGCCCCTTCCGCCGCACCGGCGCCGACAACCGTGTGCAACTCGTCGATGAAGAGGATCACTTCGCCGTTGCTGTCGGTGACCTCTTTGAGCACCGCCTTCAAGCGCTCTTCAAACTCGCCACGGTACTTGGCGCCGGCCACCAGGGCGCCCAGGTCGAGCGTCACAACGCGCTTTTCTTTCAGGCCCTCCGGCACGTCGCGGCGCACGATGCGTTGCGCCAGGCCTTCGACGATGGCCGTCTTGCCGACGCCGGGCTCGCCGATCAGCACCGGATTGTTCTTGGTGCGCCGCGACAGGACCTGGATCACCCGCCGAACTTCCTCGTCGCGGCCAATGACCGGGTCCAGCTTGCCCTGACGCGCGGCAGCCGTCAGATCGCGACCATATTTCAGCAGCGACTGGTAGGTGGCTTCCGGATGCTGGCTGGTGACGCGCTGGCCGCCGCGTACCTCTTGCAGCGCCTCGTAGACGCGTTCGCGCGTTACACCGGCGTTGCGCAGCAGGCGCCCGGCCTGACTCTTCTCACCGCTGTCGGCCAGCGCCAGCAGCAGGTGCTCCGTCGAGACGTAGTCGTCTTTCAGGCGCTGCGCTTCCTTCTCAGCGGCAGCAACGACACGGTTGGTCGCCGAGGAAAGGTAGAGTTGGACGTCGCCGGTGGCGCGGGCCATACCGTCGATGGCAGTGCCCAACTGTTGCAGCAAGGTCTTCGGTGGCACGCCCAGCTTGTCCAGTACCGCCGGCACGACGCCATCCTCCTGACGAACCAGGGCGCTGAGCAGATGCTCCGGTTCGAGTTGCGTGTTACGGCGCTCTTCGGCTAACCGTTGGGCGGACTGCACAGCTTCCTGTGCTTTTTCCGTCAGCTTGTTCATGTTCATTTGATCGTCTCCTTCGAATGGGATCGCGTGGGCCGGCGGGATGGAAACAGGTGTTCACCGTGGAAGACACGGCGCGCCGACGAATTCGTCACCAGCAGTATAAGGAGCGCGTATTATATCGACGTTAGACGTGTCACGAGGCGATGCCAGGAGGAGGAGTTCTTGCCGCGACGCTTTCGTGCATGCCTCGCTTCCTTGCTCCTGCTCCTGGCCTTCGTCGGTCCGGCGCCGGCGCAGGCTGCCGCTGCCGCCGACTACGCCATCAGCGACGGCCACTTCTACAGTCAGGCCAACGGGCAGGGCGGCGCCGGCGGCAGTGGCTACGCCGTCACCAACGAGGGCGGCATCCCCTTTTGGACGGCCTTTCTACAGGCCGGCGGCGTCGAGGCACTGGGCTATCCCGCCAGCCAACGCTATAGCGATGGCGGCTTCACCGAGCAGGTGTTCCAGAAGACGGTATTGCAATGGAACGACACGTCGGTTGCCTACCTCAACGCGCTGGACGTGCTGCACGACGCCGGCAAAGACGCATGGTTGCAGGCAGCCTGGTTGACGCCGCCACCGTCGGCAACAGACGCTGACACTGGCCTCAACTGGTCGGCAGTCGTAGCTCGGCGCCAGGCGTACCTCGATGCCAGCCCGGCGCTGCGCGCCGCCTATTTCGCGGCAGCCGACCCGCTGGGACGTTTCGGCCTGCCCGTGTCGCCGGTGACCGAGGAGGGGCCGGCGCTGGTGGTGCGCTGCCAACGCGGCGTGCTGCAATTGTGGCAGCAAGAGGAGCCCTGGGCTGCCGCCGGAACCGTGACCGTTGCCAACGCCGGTGACATCCTCAAAGCCAGCGGACTGCTTGCACCTTCGGCCCTGGCTCCCACCGCCGCACCAGCCGCAGCGAGCGCCAGTTTCACCTACGTGGCCCTGGGAGCCAGCGACGCCGCCGGCTATGGCGCGTCATCGCCCGCCAATGGCTACGTCGACCGCCTGGCGACACAACTCGCCACGCGCTACGGCAACGTGCAAACGGCTGATCTCGGCATCGTCGGCGCAACCACGGCCACGGTGGCCGATCAGGAAGCGGTGCGCCTGGCGGCATTGCACCCCACACTCGTCACCATCACCGTCGGACCGAACGACATCATCAATCTGGTGCCGCCAAACCAGTTCAACGCCGACCTCGATCGCCTCCTGACCACGGTTCAGGCCAGCAACCCGCGCGTCATCGCCCTCGCCAACATGCCCGATTTCTCGCTGGCCCCCGCCGTGCCGCCGTTCTTGCGCACGGCGGCGCACGACCTCGTGCTCGCCTACAACGTCGTCATCGCCATCCAGGCGCGCTTGCACGGTGCGCTGCTCGTGGATCTCTACACGCCTTCGGAGCAGGTGCTACCGACCAACCCCAACCTGATCACCAGCGACGGCTTCCACCCGAACGACGCCGGCTACGCACTGTACGCGAGCACGTTCTGGCAGGCAATGAAGGGGGCGTTGCCGTAGGCAGAGGAAGTACGCCTCGGCCGTTGCCGCCCCGCCGCTCCCATGCACTACAATGAACACTGCTGCGGCAACAGTCGAAGGGGACTATGAACCACACAGATCTGGTGGCGGCGTTGGAGGGCATCGTCGGCAAGAACGGCGTGGTCTCGCGCGCCGACGAGTTGCTCGTGTACGAATACGATGGCTCGCTCGATACGCACCTGCCGACTGTCGTGGTGTTCCCGGAGACCACTGCTCAGGTCGTAGCAGTTGTGCAACTGGCCAATCGGGCCGGGTTGCCTGTGGTGCCGCGTGGCGCAGGCACCGGTCTGTCCGGCGGCGCGGTGGCCGCCTGCGGCGGTATCGTCATGACGACGACGCGCATGAACCGTATCCTCTCCGTCGACTACGCCAACCGGCGGGCCATCGTGCAGCCGGGTGTCGTAAACTATGAACTGACGCACCATATCGAGCACGCCGGCTATTTCTATGCCCCTGATCCGTCCAGCCAGAAGGTCTGCACCATCGGCGGCAACGTGGCCGAGAACTCCGGCGGACCGCACTGCCTCTCTTATGGCGCCACCACCAACCACATCCTCGACCTGGAACTGGTGCTGCCGACCGGCGAGGTCATCCACACGGCCGGTCCGGGCGGCGACCAGCAGGGACTTGACCTGACCGGCGCAGTCGTCGGCTCCGAGGGCACCTTCGGCATCGCCACCCAGGTCACCGTCAAGTTGACGCGGCAGCCGGAGGATATTCGCGTCCTGCTGGCCATCTACGGCTCTATCGAAGAAGCATCCAGCACCGTCTCGGCGATCATCGGCGCCGGTATCGTGCCGGCGGCGCTGGAAATGATGGACGGCCTCTGCTGCCGCGCTGTGGAAGCCGCTTATCACGCCGGGTACCCGCCCGATGCCGGGGCAGTGCTGCTGGTGGAATTGGACGGCCTGCGGGAGTCGGTCGCGGAACTGGACCAGCGCATCCAGACCATCTGCCGCCAGCACGGTGCGCGGGAGGTACGCAGCGCCAGCTCGGCCGCGGAGCGGTCGGCACTGTGGGCAGGTCGCAAGGGGGCGCTGGGAGCGCTGGGGCGCCTGGCGCCCAACTATTACATTCAGGACGGCGTGGTGCCGCGCACGAAGCTACCGGAGACGCTGCGCTTTGTGGAAGAGGTGGCCCGCGACATCGCCCTGCCCATCGCCAACGTCTTCCACGCCGGCGACGGCAACTTGCACCCGAACATCCTCTTCGACCGCCGCGACGCCTCCAGCATCGAGCGCACCCTGCGCGGCGGCATGGAAATCCTGCGCCACTGTGTCGATCAGGGCGGCGTGGTGTCTGGGGAGCACGGCATCGGCCTGGAGAAGCGCGACCACATCAGCTACCTGTTCAGCACCGAGGACCTGGCGGCAATGGCCCGCCTGAAGCAATGCTTCAACCCGCGGGACCTGTTCAATCCCGACAAGATATTCCCGCCGGTGCGCGGCTGTGGCGAGGTGCGCGACCAACGCGTCGCCGCGCGGCTGGCCAAAGAGGGCATCTATGCTTGCTGAGGTGGCAGCCACATCCGCCGGCGTGTCTTTTGGCTGTCCGACGTTGCAGGGAGCCGCCTGCGCATCCTACGCCGTGCAGGGAATGACCCCGGCGCTGGTACTCCTGCCGGAATCGGAACAGGCAGCGGCAGCAGCCCTCGCTGCCTGCAATTCCCAGGGCCTGGCTGTCGCACCATGGGGTGGCGGCACACTGCAAGCGGTCGGCAACCCACCTGCCCGGCTTGATGTTGTACTCAGCCTGGAACGCCTGGACCAGATCGTCAATTACGAGCCGGCCGACCTGACGATCTCCGTGCAGGCCGGCGTGACGCTGGCCACCTTGCATTCGGCGCTGGCGGCGCATCGCCAGTTGCTGCCTTTCGATGTGGCCGCACCGCAGCGGTCGACGATCGGCGGCGCTATCGCTACCAACCTGGCCGGACCGCGCCGTTTCGGCATGGGCAGTTACCGCGACCTGCTGATCGGCCTGACGGTCGCTGCGCCCGACGGAACCATCAGCAAGGCTGGCGGGATGGTGGTCAAGAACGTCTCCGGCTACGACATGATGAAACTTCACCTTGGCGCCCTCGGCACGCTCGGCCTGCTGCTGCGTCTGAACTTCAAGGTCCTCACGCAGCCGGCCCTAGACAGCACAGCCATCATCAGCGGCGATAGCGCGGCGCTGCTAGACCTGGCTGCCACGCTGGCTGGTTCCCAACTGGCACTGGACAGCATCGAACTGTTCGGGCCGGGTACGCCCGATCCCAGCGATGCCGGCTGGCGGCTGGCGGTACGACTGACCGGCTCCGAGCAAGGTCTGGCGCGCAAACGCCGCGACGTGGAAGCGCTCTGTGCAGCAGCCGGCCTGGCGGCGGACTGGTCCGACGGACCGCCGATGCTCGCCCAGTGGCAACGCTGCGCTGAATTCCTTTCCCCAGCGACAACGCCGGGTGGGGAAGCGCTGCTGCGGGTATCCGTGCCACCGGCCCAGCTCAAGGAGCTTATCGAACATGTGCAGTCCGCTGCTCGCGAGTCGATGGTGGAGGCGCGCCTGGCGGCCCATGCTGGTAATGGCATCCTCTTCGCCCGTTTGCACAGCGAAAATCTAGCTGCCGCCTTGCCCGCCCTGTTTGCCGTGCTGGCGACGCGCTGGAACGCCGTGACGCTCCTCGCCGCGCCGACGGAAGCCAAACAACACCTGGATGTCTGGGGGCCACTGCCGGCAGGCTTTCCGCTGATGCAACGGATCAAGGAACAGTTCGATCCGCGGTCTACCCTGAATCCGGGCCGTCTGCTGGGCCGTTTGTAAGTGGAGCATTTGCACACGGCGGCTCACGTTGCCAGGGCACGCCTGGCGACTAAAGTCGCGGCTACAGCGAGCGAAGCCCGCCTGCGCGGACTCGTTCCCAGCCCGCGCAGGCGGGCTTCGCTCCGTGTAGGCGCGACTTCAGTCGCCAGCCGCGCCTCGCAAATTGCGCCAGCGATATGTCAGCGCGCAACGGGTATGCTCTGACCGCAGTTCAGAGAATAAGGATGTGGCTCGCGCATGGCTCTCCTCGCACCACCGCCAGTTGCCCGGAAAGGGTTCAGCGGAACCGACATACCACCCGACGAAGTCATCGCCCGCTGCGTGCAATGCGGCTTCTGTTTGCCCACCTGTCCGACGTACCTGCTCACCTATAACGAGGCGTCCTCGCCACGGGGGCGCATCCATCTCATGCGGTCGGTGGCCGATGGCCGCCTCAGCCTGGATAGCCCGGTGTTCCGCGACCAGATGTACCAATGTCTCAACTGCCGGGCCTGCGAGGCGGTCTGCCCCTCCGGCGTGGCCTACGGCCAGATCATTGAGCCAGCACGGGCCCAGATCGAACGCCACCTGCCGCGTCCGCTCTGGGAGCGGCTGCTCCGTATCGTGATCTTCCGTCACCTCTTCGGTGACATGCGGCTGTTCCGTCTTTTCTCGCTGACCACCGCCCTCTATCAGAAAAGCGGCCTGCGCGCCATTGCTCGCCGGACCGGCCTGCTAAAGTCCCTCCATCTGGAAGACCAGGAAGGGTTGCTGCCGGAGATTCCCATGCAGGCGGTCGTCCCGGTTGGACAGCGCTGGTTGCCGTCGGACGGTCAGGTACGGCACCGTGTTGGCCTCTTCACCGGCTGCGTCATGAGCACCGCTTTCGCCGGCACCGACCGCGCTACGGCCCGCGTGCTCACGCGCAATGGCTGTGAGGTGATCGCCGTTGCCGATCAAGGCTGCTGCGGCGCGCTTGCCATCCACGCGGGGGAACCGGATATCGGCCGTGAGTGCGCCCGGCGCAACATTGCCGCCTTTGAAAGGCAAGGTCTGGACGCCATCATCATTAACTCCGCCGGCTGCGGCGCGGCGCTCAAGGAGTACCCCCACCTGTTCCACAGCGACCCGGCCTGGGAAGCACGGGCGGTGCGCTTTTCCAGCGCCATCAAGGATGCCAGCGAGTACCTGGACGAGATCGGCCTGACTCCACCCGGCCCGCTGCCCAGGACCGTGACCTACCAGGAGCCGTGCCATCTGGCGCACGCCCAGCGCATCACCGTCGCGCCGCGCCGCCTGATGGCAGCGATACCGGGGCTGCGCCTGGTGGAGATGGAAGAGTCGAGTCTCTGCTGCGGCAGCGCCGGCATCTACAACGTCACCAACCCGGAGTTTTCGCAACGGCTGTTGGAGCGCAAGCTCGCCAACGCGCTGGAAACCGGCGCCGACACTATCATCTCGGCCAATCCTGGCTGCATCATGCAGGTAGCGAGCGGCCTGCGTCGGCGCGGCTCTCCAGTGAAGATCCAGCACCTCATGGACCTGTTGGACGAGGCCTACGGCGACGCATGAACTCCCAACCCGTCAGTCGCCTGGAGACACTACTGCGCAGCGGCGTCTTCACAGTGACCGGCGAAATCGCGCCGCCCAAGGCCGCCAGCCGGGAGCTTGTGGAGCGTGCGGCGCGCCACCTCGGCAAGGCCGTCGACGCAATTAATGTGACCGACAACCAGCGCGGCCTGGCCCGCATGTCCAGTCTCGGCGCCGGTGTCAGCCTGGAACAGGCCGGCTACGAGGCGGTGGTCCAGATCACCTGCCAGCACCGCAACCGCGTGGCGCTGCAAGCCGATGTGCTGTCGATGGCGGCGCTCGGCATCCGCAACATCGTGGCGATGACTGGCGACTCGCCCAGGCTCGGCGACCACGTCGACGCCAAGCACGTGCTCGACCTCAACTCCTTCAAACTGCTGCGCACCTTGCGGACACTGCGCGACGACAGCGCCTTCACCTCCGGCACTCCCTTGCGTGAAGCGCCGCGGCTGTTCATCGGCGCGGTCGCCAACCCCAATATCGAGCAGGCGAGCCGAACAGAAACGAAGATTGAGGCCGGGGCGGAGTTTGTTCAGACGCAGCCGATCTTCGACCTGGAGCTCTTCCGGCGCTGGATGGCCCAGGCGCGCGACCTCGGCCTACCCCAGCGCGCCTTCATCCTGGCCGGCATCATGTTGGTGCGCTCACCGGAGTCGGCCGCCTACATGCAGGAGCACATCAAAGGCGTGGGCATGACCGAGGAGGTGATTGCTCGCCTTGCAAGGGCGGCCGACCCTGCCGCCGAAGGGCTGCGTCTGGCGGTGGACACCATCCGTGCAGTGCGCGAGGAACCTGGGGTGGCCGGCGTGCATCTCATGTCGATCAGTTGGAGTCGCGCCATCCCCCAGGTCGTCGAGGGCGCCGGCCTCCTGCCGAGGCCCGTCGTCTGCAAGCCGGAGCTGCCGCCGGTCGGGCGTCGCCCGCGCAAAGACAGCGCCGACGAGGAGTGAAGCGGTCGTACCCGTATAGCCCAAATGGCGAAATTTGCATTTAGCGAGCAGACGTGGTACATTCTCTGTGAGGTAGTCGAGCCGAGTCAAACCGTACCCCGTCCCCGTAGAGAGAACCTCCCCCCCTCCTCCGGCCTAGGGCAGCGTAGACAGGTCTCCAAACCCTAAGTTGTTGATCTTACTGGAGGTTTTCCCAAGATGGCATACGCGGATAAGACGCTCACCTGTCGTGAGTGCGGGCGCGATTTTTCCTTTACCGCAAGCGAGCAAGAGTTCTACGCCTCTCGCGGCTTGCAAAACGAGCCGGGCCGCTGCCCGGAGTGTCGCGCGGCCCGCAAGGCGGCGGGCGGCGGTCGTTCCGGCGGCAGTTCCTACGGCAGCGACCGTGGAGGCAGTTCCTCCTACGGTGGCAGCAGCAGCCGCGGCTCCTACGGCGATAGTGGCGGCGGCAGTTCCTACGGCAGCAGCAATGGCGGCAGCAGCAGTGGCGGCGGTTACGGTTCCCGCGAGCCGCGCCAGATGTACACCGCCGTTTGCTCCTCGTGTGGCGGTGAGGCCCAGGTGCCTTTCCAGCCCACCAGTGGCAAGCCGGTGTACTGCCGCGATTGCTTCGCCAAGCAGCGCAGCTCACGCTACTAAACGCCTGACGGGCGCCCTCAGCGCCCGCTAACGAAGGCCGTTCATCCCGGGCAGGCAGTGGGGAGACTTGCCCGGGATGAACGGCCTTCGCCTTTAACCGCGGCGCCCCACTTCTGTACAATCTCGGCCAGCCCGGCGGCTGCGTTGTCGCCGCGTCTTGGAAAGGTTGTCGCACCCATGGCTGAGCATGGATTACCGGCGTTGACGATCACTGATGTGAAGGTGATCCTGACGGCGCCCAATGGCATTCGACTCGTCATCGTCAAGGTGGAGACCAGCGAGCCAGGCCTCTACGGCCTCGGTTGCGCCACCTTCACCCAGCGACCGCTGGCCGTCGCCACGGCCGTCACGGAGTATCTCCGCCCGTTTCTCCTGGGGAAAGACCCCGACCGCATCGAGGATATCCTGCAATCGTCCTTCGTCAGCTCCTACTGGCGGAATGGGCCTGTGCTGGGCAACGCCCTCAGCGGCGTCGATATGGCGCTGTGGGACATCAAGGGCAAGCGCGCCAACATGCCCGTCTACCAGTTGCTCGGCGGCAAATGCCGGGAAGCGGCCGCGCTGTACACGCATGTCTCCGGCCGGGACAAAGAGGAGGTCGCCGACCGCGTGCGGGCTGCGCTGGAGCAAGGCTACCGCTACGTCCGCTGCCAGCAAGCCGTCGCCGGCTACAGCACCTACGGGTCCGGCCGCGGTGACGCCATCGTTCGCCGCAGCAAGATCACGCCGCACACTCAGATCTTCGAGCCGACACCCTACGTGCGCCAGACACCGCGCCTCTTCGACTACCTGCGCACCGAGTTTGGCGACACCGTCGAACTGCTGCACGACATCCACGAGCGCATCCCCCCGATCCAGGCAATCGGCCTGGCCAAAGACCTGGAGCCGTACCACCTCTTCTTCCTGGAAGACCCCTTTGCCCCAGAAGATGTCGACTACTTTCGCATCATGCGCCAGCAGACGGCCACGCCGATCGCCATGGGGGAGCTCTTCAACAATCCCCAGGAATACGTCCCGCTGATCAAAGACCGCCTGATCGACTTCATCCGCGTCCACATCTCCCAGATCGGCGGCCTCAGCCCCGCCCGCAAGCTGGCGGCGCTCTGCGAGTTCTTCGCGGTCCGCACCGCCTGGCACGGACCCGGTGACGTCTCCCCGGTCGGCCACGCCGCCAATGTGGCGCTCGATCTGGCCTGCTACAACTTCGGCATCCAGGAGGAGACCAACTTCCGCCCGGAGACCCGCGAAGTCTTCCCCGGTTGCCCGGAGATCCGCGACGGCTACATGTGGGCCAACGAGGCCCCCGGTCTCGGCATCGACATCAACGAGGAGTTGGCAGCCAAGTACCCCTTCCCCGAGCACCGCTACAACGGGGCGTGGGAGGCGATTCGGATGGATGACGGGACAGTGGTCAGGCCGTGAGGCCCACCCGCCGCCCCGGCATCGCCCCGGTGTGCGTTCCCGCCGCCAGCACCCGCGCACCGTTGACCCAGACGTCGCGGATGCCGGTAGAGAGCTGGTGCGGCTCGGCAAAGGTGGCGCGGTCGCCGACGGTCGCTGGGTCGAAGACGACGACATCGGCATAGCTACCGGCGCGCAGCAGGCCGCGGTCACGCAGCTGGAGCCGACCGGCGACAGCGGATGTCATCTTGCGGATGGCGTCTTCAAGGGTGAGGACGCCCTGCTCACGAACATACTTGCCCAGCACGCGCGGGTAGGCGCCGTAACCGCGCGGGTGGACCGGGCCGTGTTCTGCGGCCCAGGCCGGGTCCACGCCGCCGGCGTCGGTGGAGATCTTGATCCAGGGCTGGCGCAGTTGCACCGGCAAGTTGTCTTCGTTCATCGAGAAGTAGATGGTGGCGATCCGCTGACGCTCGGCCAGCAGCAGGTCGAAGACTGTCTCGATCCAGTCCTGCCCGCGCTCTGTCGCGATCTCGGAGAGACGCTTGCCAACGTATCCCTGATGCTCCGGCCGCTCGAAGCCGATCGGCATGATGCCGCTGGCGTCGCGCCCGGAGGACAGCATCTCCGCGCCGCCGTCGGGATCGAGCATGGACTCACGAATGCGCTGGCGTATGATCGGGTCGGCCAGGTTCTCAAAGAGCTTGCCTTCGGCGGCTGTCCAGGTCGGCAGGACCGCTGAGAGGCCGGTGCCGGACGCTGCGTACGGGTACATGTCGGCGGTCACATCCTGACCGGCGGCGCGGGCCTGATTAATGCGCTCGATGACCGCCGGCATCTTATGCCAGTTGGCCGCTCCCGCCGCCTTGAGGTGATAAATCTCCACGGGGAGATTAGCGCGGCGACCGATGTCCAACGCCTCCTCCAGGGCTTCCAGCAACTGATCGGCCTCGGAGCGAATGTGGGTAATGTACGTACCGCCGTAACCGGCCACCACCTTGCACACTTCGACGATCTCGTCGGTCGGGGCGTAGCAGTCGGGCGGATAGATGAGGGCGTAGGAGACGCCGAAGGCGCCATCCTCCATGGCTTCGGCCATGACCCGCCGCATGGTGTCCAGTTCGGCAGCGTCGGCGGCGCCGGCGTCCATGCCTTTAGCGTACTCGCGTAGCGTGCCGGCACCCAGGAAGGAGCCGACATTGGGTGACACGCCACGCTGTTCCAGGGCTGCGAGCCAATCGCCGAAGCGGCGCCAGGTCGGCGCCAGCTCCAGCCAGTCCTTGATGCGAGCGGCGTGCGCCGTGTGCGGCATCGGCTCCATAAAGCGGCCCCCTACCGGCGCCGGCGTCCAGGCTTCCCCCATGATCTCCGTCGTCACGCCCTGCGTGATCTTGGAGAGGCAGCGACCATCGACCATCAGCGGGATGATGGAGTGACTCTGAATGTCAATGAAACCAGGGCAAACCACCATGCCTGCGGCCTCGACCACCTGCTGCGCCGCCTCCGCCGGCAAACGCCCTGGCGGCGCCACCTCCAGCACGCGGTCGCCTGCCAGCGCCACATCGCCGTAGAACCAGGGATTGCCAGTGCCGTCGATGACTTTCGCGCCGCGAATGAGGGTGTCAATAGCCATGGCCACAGTGAAGGATCCTTTCCCAACCGAATAACTGCACGATACTATCAGAGTGTCACGATCAGGTGTCAGACCGCAGCGACAGACCATCGGGAGCGTAAGAGTGTCCTTTGTTGCGTCGTCATGCGCATGGAAGCGCAGGCTGCTGGTGCCGCTCAGACCGCAAAGGCATAGCGCAGGAACAGGTGGCTGCCGGCGCGCTTCACGTCCACCAGGGTACACCAGAGCGGGTGATCGGGGGCAAACTCCTGACCGCTGACGAGGCCGGGACGGCGCGCCGGGTCGTCCCGGCCCGCGACCTGGGGCGATAGCGTAAGAAAAAGCTCATCCAGGCATTGCTCGGCCAGGAAGTCGCCCATCAGGTGCGGGCCGCCTTCGGTCAGGATGATGTCGCTCGGACGAATCTGCTCCAGCGCTCCCAGCAGCGCGCGCACGGAGATGGTCCGTTCGCCGGGCAGCCCGAGCACCCGCAGGTGCGGGGGCAACGGCCGCGTCCGCAGGCTGGCGGCAACTCGCTCGTTGGCAGCAATGACAACCTCCGTCTTACCCGACTGAAACACGGGAAGGCTCAGGTCAAGCTCGCCGCCGGCGGTGACCAGCACCGTGAGCGGTTCCTTGGTCTTGCCAAGAGCAGTTCGCGTCTGTGCAAAGGCATCGGCGAACTGCGGCGCCATGGCGTCGGCAGTCCAGAGGTGCCGCGGCGCAGAGCGCAGCGTGCCGGCCGCCACAATGACCACATCCGCCACCGCGCGCAGGACTCCCATCAGCACTTGATCGTGCTGATTCTTACCGCTGATGTCGCCGCCGCCCGAGTACGGCGTCCCCAACGCCACGACGCCGTCCAGCGTGGTGACGAAGTTGCCGACGACGTAGGGCCGGCCGGCGTGCGGCGGAAAGGCCAGGGGGCCGTACAGGGCGGCCAACTCCTGTGCCACCGGCAGCGGCTGGCCGGGCCGCTGATCGGCTGCCAGCGTGTCGAACGGTGACAAACGATCCATCGTTCGCTAGCGTCGGAACACGATGCGCTTGAAGCCCTCGGCAGCGCCGACGCCGTGTGGTTCGCCAGACTTGGCGGCGCCCTCCAGCATACGCTGCTTCAACCCCTCCGGGTTCCTGACCTGCGACTTGTGCTCAGCCAGCGCATCGGCCTTCTTCTCGATGTAGCCGGTGACGTCGATCCAGACGTTGGCTCCGGACGTGAAGAAGAGGTAGGCGTCTTTGATCTTGTGCGGCTCCAGCCCCTCGGCCAGTAACTCCCGGAAACTGCGCGGGTTGCCGGCTGCTGGGAAGATGGCGTCCAGCGTGGCATGCCCGACGGCGCGATGATCCGGATGGTTGATGTGACCCTCGCTGAAGAAGTTCGACGGATCGTGCGTGAATATTGTCTCCGGCTTGTAGCGGCGAATCAAGCGTA
Organism: Chloroflexota bacterium; assembly: GCA_036734945.1. GTDB lineage: Bacteria > Chloroflexota > UBA4733 > UBA4733 > UBA4733 > UBA4733. Next base: position 65,212 of record DAIMXP010000002.1, on the reverse strand, counting down.
CGATGTCGCGCCGCAGCTCCGGCGTGTTCACCACCAAACCATCACCCTGGCGCAGGAACTCGACAGTCGTCACACCGAGCACCGCGCTGGCACGACGCTGCTCGTCTTCGCGCTGCGCCATGAGGTCCTCGTCGGACACTGAGGGGTCTTCGCCACCCTCGTTGCCGCTGGTAATCAGGGCGACGACGACTTCCCGCCCTTCGGCGGTGAACTTGGCCTGGGTAGCGCCCAGGCCGAACTCCGGGTCGTCCGGGTGCGCCGCCACGATCAGGACGGGTCCACGCGCCGGGGGCGTCGTGGCCGCTGCCGCCGCACCGGCGCCGGCGATGTCGGCCCCTTCGCGCTGGGCGGTCTCGGCTGGCTGCTCCACGGTCGCCGCGGCAGGCGGCTGCTCGGCATTGTTCTTCGGTTCGTCAGGCATTGAACTGCGACTCCATTGTTGTGCTGCTGCTTTGCCGGAACTCGACGGTTCCGAGCATCCCTGCGGGTATGGTACCAACTTCTGGACGAAATGGCCTAGCGCGCCGGTCCGGCACGCCAAGTCACTTCCGCTGCCCCAGCCTCTTCATCAGCGCCTCGTAGGAGTTGCAGATGCTGTCGAAGACGTAGCGCGCGGGGATGGCGGTGATGCCGGTTCCACCCGACTCGCGGAAGTGCTCCACGGCGGCCAGCAACCGGGCTGTCGGCACCACGACGGTCACGGCATACCAGTTGACGCCCGAACCGGGCTGACCGTATACCGGCGCGACGGTGGGCCCCTGTAGCCCGGCGAGCTCCGGCCGGGCCCAAATGTGCGTCGCCACCGCTTCGGCGGAAGGGCCGCGCATGTTGGCCACGACGCTGACCAGATCACGCGCCTGCTGCCTCGCTTCGATCAGCTCGAGGATGCGGGCCAGCGGCGCGACCTTCTGGGGTTGGCGACGCAGACTCTCCAGGTTGGCGACCAGGCACTGGGCGGCCTTCAGCACCGTGCCGCCTTCAAGCGTCTTCAGGCGGTTCTCGCGCAAGCTGGTGCCGGTGGACGTAAGTGTACTTATGGCGTCGGCATACCCCATCATCGGCGCGCTCTCGACTGCCCCCGGCTGCTCGACTACGTCGGCGTAATAGATGCCCTGGCGGTGTAGGAAGCGGCGGGTGAGGCTGGGCCAATCGCTGACGATGCGCAAGGTGCGATTGCGGTCGCGAAAACGTACTGAGAGGTCGGCCAGATCGTGGATCGTCCAGACGTCGATCCAGGCATCCGGCACGGCCAGCACCAGTTGTCCGCGCAAAAAGCCGAGGTCGTAGGCGATGACGGCGGCGCGTTCGTCATCCTCTTCACCGGACTCGTAGAGCGAGTCGGTGCCCGTGATGCCGACATCGACACTGCCGTCACGCAGCTTCTCCGGTATCTCGCTGGAGTGATCAAAGACGACAGTGACGTCCGCCAGGGCGGGAATGCTGGCAACGTACTGGCGCGGGTTGGGACGGGAGACCGACAGTCCGCAATCGGCCATGAAGCTCAGCGTCTCCTCATAGGGCCGTCCCTTGCTGGGGAGGGCCAGGCGCAGGCTGTCGGAATGCGGCGCGGTCATGGCGTCGCCAGGCCTTCTGCCTGCAGTGCCGCGAACGTCACCACCTGCTCGAGTGCAGTTTCCATATGCCGCAGGCGAACCGTCCGTTCGCGTGCATCCTGCTCGCCAGCCACCAGCAGCCAGCGCGCCTGCCGCCGGGAGGCGAAGGTGACGGAGGCGCGCAAGTTCCGTTCGCGCAGCTCGAGCTCCACCCGCAGTCCGCGCCTGCGTAACGCCTGGGCGACCTCCGTGGCATAGCCGAACGTATCGGCGGCGGGCACGACTACAGCATCCAGCCAGGCCTCGCTGCTGGCCGGCGCCTGGATCAGGAGGCCTAGGCGTTCCAGGCCCCACGAGCATCCCAGAGCGGATATCGACTGCTTGCTGCCGAGGGCGCGCGCCAGGCCGTCGTAGCGCCCGCCGCCGCACAACTGGTCCTCACTGCCGAGCCCCTGGCCGTAGACCTCGAAGACCAGCCCGGTGTAGTACTGCAAGCCGCGCCCCAGCGACAGGTCGATGGTCACGTTGGACCAATCGAACTGCATGCTGTCCAGTACCCGGCAGATGCGTTCCAACTCCTGCAGCGGCTCCGGCGACAGGCCGTAGCGGCTGATGAGTTCCTCCGCCTGTGGTAGCGCCAGATGGCGCGGCCCGGCCAGCCGGCTCAGCTCCAGGATAAAGGCAATGGCGCGCTCCGCCTTGCCGCGCTGGTCGCCCGCCCGTAACCGATCCAGCAGACGGTCGACGATCTCCTCCGGTTCCCGTCCGCCGCCGACGTCGGTGTTGATCGAGCCGAGCAGCGAGCGCACCAGCAGGATGGCGTCCGGGCGGGGCAGCCCGGCCAGGATAGCCTGCACCTGCGGATCACCCTGGGGGCCGGGCGGCGTGGCCGCTGGGAGATCAGCGTCGTCCGGCGCCAGACCCAGCAGGCGGCGCAACACCTGGGCGCCTTCACGACCCTTCTTCAACGTTTCCAGGCCCTGTAGCAAGATGGCCTCGGTGCGCCCATCGACTTCCAGGGCCGACAAAAAGGCGAGCAGGATGCCCAGGTGCCCGACGACGATGCGCGTCTCGCGGAGGCCCAGCAGTGCCGGCGCGGCGGCCGACATCGCCAGCAGTTCGGCGTCGGCGAACGGCGGCTCGGCTCCGATCAACTCGACACCCGCCTGGCTGAACTGGCGGTAGCGACCGCGCTGCGGCTTTTCGTAGCGAAAGACCGGGCCCGAATAGGCGAGGCGCGCCGGCAAGGGCGGCGGATCGGTGAGTTGCAGGAAGGCGCGCAGCACCGGCGCGGTGAACTCGGGACGCAGCGCTACGCGCCGTCCACCCTGGTCGTCGAAGCTGTACATGCGAGCGCTGATGTCGGCGCCCGACTTCCGCAGGAAAAGCTCGGCAAATTCCACGACTGGGACATGGACCGGGCGGTACCCGTAGCCGGCAAAGTGTTGCAGCAGCGCAGCGCTGAGGTCGTCGAGACGCCGGGCGTCGTCCGGCGCAGCATCCAACATGCCGCGCACGCGCTCAATCGTCTGCATGCCTACGTCTGTCTCTCCAGCAAAGAGTGTAACACGACTGGCTGCTTCGGCAGCGTCAGGCTTGCGCCTTTTCCGTCGTGGGTCCAACGAGGCCGCACAATACCTTGTAGCTGGCCGTCGATGCGACCGTTTCAACGCCATTGAAGACCCGCTCCATCGTGCGTTGATATGGTAGGAAAGCGTTGGCGACGACGTAGAAGCGTCCGCCGGGACGCAGGAAGTCGGGGGCCTCGCGCACGAAACGCTCTGCCACGCCGCGCGTCTCCTTGGAGTGCTGATGGAAGGGTGGATTGGTAGCGATCACATCAAAGCGCCGACCTTGAACGGCAGAATAAGCGTCGCTCAGGAGCACAGTCGCATTGCCAATGCCGTTGGCACTGAGGTTGCGTTCGGCCAGACGGACGGCCAGGGGACTGGAATCGACCAACAGCGTTTGCCCTTCAAGCGCCAACAGGGCTGCCGTGATGCCGATGGCGCCTGCGCCGCAACCCAGGTCCAACACGTCGTCGCCCCTGGCCAGGCGCAGCGCGCCGAGCAGCAGCGCTGTCGCGTCGTCAAGTTTGCGTCCGCTGAAGACCCCCGCTTGCACAGTCAGTTGAAAGCGGATTCCTTGCGTTTCCACGGGGACGGTGGTGGGCGCCTCGTCGCCTTCGGTCGGCGTCACACCACCCGCCGGACGCAGCGCTCGGTAGGCACGCTTGCCGCCGCCGACACTCACGGCGGTGACCTCGCCACAGCGTGAGGAAAGGCGACGCACGAACGTCTGCAAGCCGCGGCTATTGGATCCTTGCAGCCAGACGCTGCCGCCAGGGCGGACATTGTCGACAATATAGTCAATGAGTCGAAAGGTATAGCTATTGCCGCGGCCTGCCGGGCCGTCAGTGTCTAACAGCGCGCAATCGAACGGATCCGCAGCCGGTGGCGTCAGCAAATTCTCCAGTACCACGGTGATTTCCGCCCCTGCCCTGGCGCCGATCTCCTTCTGCAGTTGCGTGTAGTCCGGCAGTTCCGGCGCCACCCCGACGACCGAGCCGCCGGCGGAAAGCTCCTGCAGCGCCAGCAAGAGGGCAGCCGAACGGGCGTACAGCACCAGTACCCGCGCTCGCGCCGGCAGCGCCAGATGTTCCAGGATGAGCTTGTACTCAGATAGGCTTGGCACGTTCCCCCCGGCTTTACAGGGCCGCGACTGCGGTCTGCGGCCAAGTTACGAGGGCCACTGCGGTGGCAGGGACGTGTCGCGACAGCAGTCGCCCCGCGTCAGTTGGCCGCAGACCGCAGTCGCGGCCCTGTACTCTGGGCTACACTGTACCCGACGCCTCGCTGAACTGATCCAGGAAGGATGCCGCTGCCATGCCTCTCTCCGATACCCGCCGCCGTACACTGCGTAGCCAGCGCTTGCGCCAGGTCAACCGTCAGGGTGACGCCTTGCGCCTGGCGATGGACTGGTCGGTAGACGACCTCGACAAGCCGCAAATCCTGGTTGAGACCTCCGAAGGCAGCTCGCACCCGAGCACCTTCCATTTGGGTTACGCGGCCGAGCGCGTGATGGCCGGCATCCTGGAAGAGGGTGGTAAGCCCGGCAAGTTCACCGTCACCGACATTTGCGACGGCATCGCCCAGGCCCACGACGGCAGCTCCTACTCGCTGGTGTCGCGGGAGATCATGGCGGCCATGATCGAGATTCATGCCATGGCCCACCCGCACGATGCCATCGTCTCGGTAGTCGCCGGTGATAAGGCCTTACCGGCACACCTGCAGGCCCTGGCCCGCGTCAACCTCCCGGCCATCATGGTCCCCGGCGGCACCCAGCTCAACGGGCCGGACATGCTCTCCTCGGACTGGCTGTACCCGATGGGCGCCGACTTCGATGAAGGAAAACTCAGCGAAGAGGCGCTGGTCTCTGCCCAGAAGACGGCCTGCCCGACCTGCGGCTCCTGCCAGTTCATGGGGTCGGCCAGTACCGGGCAGGTACTGGCCGAGGCGCTCGGCATGACGCTACCGGGCGCCGCAATCACACCGGCGGTGCTGAACTCGTTTCACCGCATGGCCCACCAGGCCGGCCGGCAGATCATGACCTTGCTGGACCGTGACCTGCGCCCCCGCGAGATCATGACGGCCGACGCCTTCCACAACGCGCTGGTGCTGCACGCCGCCGTCGGCGGTTCGACCAACACGCTGCTGCATATCCCTGCCATCGCGCGGGAGCTGGGCATTAGCGTCACGCCCAAAATGTTTGACGAGATTGGCCGAACCGTGCCGGTGCTCGCCAACACCAAGACCTCCGGTCTCTACCCGGCAGAATACCTCTGGTATGCCGGCGGCGTACCCGGCCTGATGTTGGAGTTGGCGGAGTTCCTGCGCCTGGACGCCATGACCGTCACCGGCAAGCGGCTAGGCGAGAACCTGGCGGACCTCAAGAAAACCGCCTTCTTCGCCGAAGGCCGCGGCTACCTCGCCAACCATGCGCTGAAACCGGAGCAGGTGATCTGGCCATTGAAAGCGCCGCTCAAGACCGGCGGCACCATCGCCGTGCTGGAGGGCAACCTGGCGCCGGGCGGCGCGGTCATGAAGCATGCCGCCGCTGACCCGAAGATGTGGGAGCACGTCGGGCCGGCCCTCGTCTACGACTGTGAGGAGGACGCCATTAAGGGCGTGCTGGCGCACGAAGTGACGCCGGGTACGGTGGTCGTCATTCGCAACGAGGGGCCGCGCCAGGCCGGCATGCCGGAAATGTACTTTGTCACCACCATCCTCTCAGCCCGCCCCGAACTCGCCACCACCACGGCCATCGTCACCGACGGCCGCTTCAGCGGCGCCACCAAAGGCCCCTGCATCGGTCACGTCACGCCGGAAGCCGCTGCCGGCGGCCCGCTGGCGCTGGTGGAAGCCGGCGACCTTATCGAGATCAGCGTGTCCAAGCGCCTGCTGGCCATCGTCGGCATCGCCGGCCAGCGGCGCACTCCAGAGGAAATCGGCAACATTCTGACCGACCGCCGGAGCCGCTGGACACCCCCGGCGCCGCAGCACCCCTTCGGCGTGCTGTCGCTCTTCTCGCGCGCCGCGGCGGGGGCGATGGAGGGGGCGTACTTTTAGCGGGCGGTTCGGCTCATTTAGACCTTCTTGTCTGGCTCTGTCGGCACGTTGGCAAACAGGTCGGCCACATCACGCCGTATGGTCGGGAACAGGGGGCAGACGAGCGGATCTCCGGGATACAATCGCGCCACTTCTACGAAGTGGCCGGAGCGGTAAGCGTACTGCACGACGGCGCGGGGTTCAGGGTCTACCAGCCAGTAATGCGCTACCCTGTTACGCTCGTACGCTTTCCATTTATTGCCCCCAGGCAAGTCTATTTCCCGTGTCGTCGGCGAGAGCACTTCGATTATAATGTCTGGCACACCCTGCACGAAACCACCTTGCACGATGCTGGACTGCGCCTTACGCACAAAGAAGACGTCGGGCTCCGGCCCATCGATGCCCCGCAAGCCAAGCTGCGGGTAGTCAAGACCAACCGCACAGGGCGCGTTGCCGGCAATGCCGTACCCGGCACGCTGCGCCTGGTGAAACCAGGCGAACAGCTCACCGGCGATGAGCATATGGATAATGTCCGGCGGCGGCATGACGATCAGATCTCCCCCCACCAATTCGCACCGCGGGCCGTCCTCGGGCAGCGCCAGGAGATCGGTGAGCGTGCAGGTCTGTGTCGAGATCGCCATGTGTTCCTCCGCGCCCTGTCTACAGCCAACCGCCGGGTGCCATCCAAATAGCGTAGCACGTCGTTGGACGAGCAAAGGATCAGCTGCGCAGAGTCCAGGTGACCTGGCGGACCGATCAGCGATCAGCCGTAGCCCAACGACAGCTTCAGGCGTTGCGCCAGGGCGGGAGTGATGCCGGGCACTCCTATCAAATCCTCGACGGAGGCTTCCATCACGCCCTTTGGTGAGCCGAAACGGCGGATCAGCTCCCGGCGGCGCTTTGGGCCGATGCCGGTAATTTCGTCCAATGAAGATGACAGGCCGCTGCGCTGGCGCTGTTGCCGGTGGAAGGTGATGGCAAAGCGGTGCGTCTCGTCGCGGATGCGCTGGACCAGGTGCAACGATGGGCTGGTACGCGGCAGCACCACCGGATCGTCTCGGTCGGGCAGGAAGATCTCCTCCTGTTGCTTGGCGAGGGCGACAAGCGGAATGCGGTCAAGCAGGCCGAGTTCGGAGAAGGTGGAGACGGCGGCGGAGAGTTGCCCCTTACCGCCATCGACGATGACCAGATCGGGAAGCGCGGCCCAACCGGTTTCAGCGGCGTCCTCGCTACCTTCACCGGCTGTACTCTGCTCTGTACGCAAAGCTCGACTGAAACGGCGGCGTAGCACCTCGCTCATGGAGCGGAAGTCATCGGCTCCCTCGACCGTCTTGATCTTGAACTTGCGGTACTCACCCTTGGCCGGCTGGCCGTCTACGAAGACGACCATGGCTGCCACCGGATTGCTTCCCTGGATGTTGGAGTTGTCGTAACACTCGATCCGATGCGGGAAGCGGGGCAGTTCCAACGCGGCCCCCAACGCACCGGCGGCTTCCACCGTCCGTTGCTTGCTGGCGAGCCACTGCGCGCGTTCCTCGCCTAGCGCTTGCTGGGCGTTCTCACCGGCCATGGCCACGAAATCGCTCTTGCCGCCGCGCTTTGGCACGATCAGGTGCGGTTTGCCACGCTCCAACGAGCGCAGCCATTGCTCGATCGTGGCGCGGTCGTCCGGCTCCGCCGGTAGCAGTATCTCCGGCGGCAGATCGGCTACCTTGTCGTAATATTGCAGGAGGAAGGCGGCCAGCACCTCGCCATCGCTCACATCCGATGCCGCATCAACCAGGAAGTGATCGCTGCCGACCACCTTACCCTGGCGTGCCTGCATGATCTCGACGCAGGCGCCGGAGGAATCACGGGCCAGGCCGAGCGCATCCTGGTCCTCCTGCGCGATGGAGACCGCGCGCTGACGCTCGATCACGCGTTCCACTGCTTTGATCTGGTCACGGATACGCGCTGCCTGTTCGAACTGCTCGGCGTCCGCGGCGGCTTCCATCTGTTGAGCCAGTTGACGCAACACCTGCTCCTGCTTGCCCTCCAGGAAAAGGACGACTTGCGCGATTGTGGCCCTATACTCTTCCTGATTGCAGGTGGCGTTGCAGGGGCCCACACAGCGATTGATGTGCAACTCCAGGCATGGTCGGAAGTTGGGGTCGATCGCCCCGACGGCGAGCGGCAGATCACAGGAACGATAGGGGAAGAGACGCTTGATCAGCGACAGCGTCTCGCTGACGGACTTCGCGTTGGCAAACGGACCGAAGTAGCGGGCGCCGTCTTTGGCAATCTGGCGCACCCGCTGGACCCGTGGGAAGTCCTCCTGCAACGATACCCGAATGTAGGCATACTGCTTGTCATCGCGCAAGCGCACGTTGTAGTGCGGGTGAAACTGCTTGATGTAGTTGGACTCCAGCAGCAGCGCTTCCATCTCGCTCTTGGTCACGATGTATTCGAGATCCACAACGTGCGACACCATGCTGCGCGTGCGCGGCGCCAGCCCGTCTGGCGACTGGAAATAGGAGCGCACGCGGTTGCGCAGCACCGCCGCCTTGCCGACGTAGATGGTCTCGCCATCGGCATTTTTCATGAGGTAAATGCCCGGCTTACTGGGGAGGTCGGCCAGGCGCTGCGCCAAGAGTTCGGGGTCGGGAGTCATAGGTTGCGTACCACGTTGCCGGTACAGGATCGAACGGCTCTTGTACTACCGCTTCACTGCATGATACCAGCCGTCACGGTCACGAACCGAGGCCTCGAACGCCATCGGGTGCTGGCCGATGTCTCATCTCCTTCCAAGGTCCGAGTCGTATGCTGACACCGGAAGATGCATGAGGGAACAGGACCGTGCACTGGAGGTAATGATGGCCGTGGCCGAACCCACAATCGCCTTCCGGCCGCGGCTGCTCCTTGATGGCGTGCAAGGGCGCGAATCCCTGGTCGATTACCAGCGGCGCGGCGGCTATGCGGTCGGCGGTTGGGCATACACGCCGGATGCCTTGCGCGCCATCATCGAGGCCAGCGGGCTGCGTGGTCGCGGCGGTTCGGCCTTTCCCGCCGGACGAAAATGGCAGTCCGTCGCTGCGGAGACAGGTCCCCGTGTGCTGCTCGTCAACGGCGCCGAGACAGAACCGGCTAGCGGCAAGGATCGCCTCCTGCTGGCGCAGCGACCGCATCTGGTGGTGGAAGGGGCCCTGCTGGCGGCACGAGCCGTGGATGCCGCTACTTGTATCTTCTACCTGCATGCCAATGCACCGGATGCACATGCCGCAATTAGCGCTGCCATCAAGGAGTTGCCGGCGATGCTCCGCCCGCTGCCGCGCTTTCGCCTCGTGACGGCCTCTATAGGGTACGTTGCCGGTGAGGAGTCGGCAGCCGTTCAGCGCTGCAACGGCAAGCCGGCCCGACCGACGTTCAAGCCGCCGCTGGCGTATCAGCAAGGTGTCGATGGTCGCCCCACGCTCGTACAGAATGTCGAGACACTGGCCAACGTCGCGGGCATCGTCCGCGATGGTGCGGATGCCTTCCGCGCTGTCGGCACTGCCAACGCTCCCGGCAGCTTGCTGATCAGCCTTTCCGGCGCCGTGCGTCGGCCCGGCGTCTATGAGGCGCCGACGGGGACCGCGCTGCACGATATCATCCAGACCCTTGGCGGAGGCACCAGTGACAAGTCACCGGTGCAGGCGTTGCTGCCTGGCGGGTACTTCGCCGGCTGGCTGAGTGGCGCCGCCTTGAAGACGGGTGTCCGACTTGATCCAGACAGCCTGCGCGAACACGGAGTGTCCCTCGGCGCCGGTAGCATTACCGTGGTCCCCGAGTCCGTTTGCGGCCTCGCGCAGGCGGTAGCATTGCTGCGCTTCTTCGCCCGCGAGTCAGTCCGCCAGTGTGGCCCCTGCACATATGGGACAGAGGCAATGGCGGACGCCTTGCAGCGGTTGGCCGTCGGGCGCGCCGCGAGTGATGACCTGGAGCGGCTGCATCGCTATGCCGAGGTGATGTTGCCGCGGCGCGGCGCCTGCGGACACCTGGACGGGGCCACCAACGCGGCGTCGACTGCCTTAAAAGTCTTTGAGCGCGAGATCACCTATCACGCCCGTGGGCGAAGTTGTGGCCGCCCCTGGCGTTCTGTGCTGCCCGGTTTGGAGGCATAAGATGCCTGCACCTCCCGTCGCCCCACCCGCCGCGCGGCTGCGCATCAACCCCATCCGCTGCGAGGCATTCGGCTTCTGCGCCGAATACGCGCCGGAGCTTTTTGCGCTCGACGAGTGGGGCTACGCCTGGCCGCATGGCCGCGAGGTCCCTGCTGCCCTGGAGGAGCTGGCGCGCGAAGCCGCCCGGCTCTGTCCCACCCGAGCCATCCTTGTTGAATCACTGCGCCCGGCACCGGACGTGCAGCGCACCGCGAAAAGATCGGAGTAACCGCCAATGGCAACACAACAATTCCCCGGCGCCAGGTCACGGGAGCAGTTCCCGCCGCGGCCCGCAACACCGCAGGCAGGGTCCGCCCAGCGCGGCCGCTTGCAGGCGCACCTGAGTGGTCTGCGTTGGTGGTCGGCGATGGGTGGGCTGGTCGGCACCGTTCTCTTCACAGCCCTGGCCGTACGGCACACCGACCAGGCATCGGCGGCGCCAGCCGACGGGTCGACGGTCACGCCGGCGAACGCTCCTAGCCAGTCGCTATTTCAAGGGCAAGGCGACAGCGGCGGCGGCTTCCTCGGTTCGGCCTCCAGCGGTGGCTCTTTTGGCCGTTCGCCCTTTCGTTCCCGTAGTTCCTGAGTACCGATCATGACAGGCACGGCCTCACCGAGCATTTTCTGGTTTGTGGCCCGCGGCAGCGGGATGGCTGCCTATATCCTCCTGACGGCCTCGGTCGCACTGGGCATCGCCGTCAGCCGCCACTGGCACAGCAACAACTGGTCGCGCTTGCTCGTGGAAGCCGCCCACCGCTGGATCACCGTGACCTTTTTCGTTTTCATCGCCATCCATACTGTCACCGTCCTGGTCGATCCTTTCACGCATTTCGGCCTGCGCGATGTCGTGGTGCCGTTCGGCAGCGCCTACCGCACGGTCTGGCTTGGACTGGGTGTGATCGCTTCCGAACTGGCCCTGGCGATCGGCGCCAGTATCTGGATTCGACGCAGGATCGGCTACCGGACCTGGCATGGCATGCACATGCTCACCTATCTGCTCTTCCCGCTATCGCTATTGCACAGCGTCGGCACCGGCACCGACACCCAGGAGGCATGGGCCGCGCTCATCTACGCCGGCAGCGTGGTCACGGTATGCGGTGTGCTGATCTGGCGCACGATGGAGCTACGCGCCTGGCGCCGCCTCGCGCTGGTCAGCTCGGTGACGAGCAGCGTCGCCCTGGTCGTCTGGTGCCTGCACGGACCGTATGCCGCCGACTGGTCGACCGCTGCCGGAACGCCGAAGACACTGATCCAGGCGGGTGTTCAACAACGCGGTGGGCCAGTGGCCACGGCGACGCCCGGAATGCCGGCGCTACCCAGCGGGCTGTCCGATGTGGTGAGCGGTCAAACCTTCAGTACGGGAAATCGCAGTAGCATCCTGTTGCGCGGCACCGGCTCCGGCAGCACCCCGTTAGACCTGGCGGTGTCACTCGTCCAGACGCGGGAGCAATTGACGGGGGAAGTCCAATTGCGCACCGCCGCCCACGTTCCCTGGTGCGACGGCCCGGTGACCGGCGTCAGCGGTCAGAACACGATCCTGGCGACCTGCACCGGCTACGGCAAGCAGGTAAACCTCATCCTCACGTTGCAGACGCTGGACCGATCGGGATTCAGCGGCACCTTGCAGGTGGGGAGCTAACAGGGGCTGGCGGAATTGCGCGGATTGAGGCGTACAGTGCGCCTCATCGTTCATCTGGCGTGATGACCGTCGCAATGCCCGCGATAGCCTGGCGTCCGGTCCAGCCATTGATACCGCCGCGATTGTTGCCGATCTGGTACCGGCCACCCTGGATCGCCTTGATCAGGTGCAAATACTCCTTGCCATGCAGCCGCACCAGCACCCCATCGCCCACGCGCAGTTCCCGCTCTCCGATTGGTTCCACCGTGACCCGATCACCGTCGTTGACCCTGCCGGCCATCGAGTGACCGCGCGGGTGCAGCGTGACGACCTGACCCTGCCGTAACAGTTCGATGGCGGCGCTCGCCCAGCCCATCCTCATCTCCCCGTCGCCACGCTCGTTCGCTCACGATGTCGTCCAGCTTCCGCGTTTCGCCGGGGATGTTGCTCACTTGCCTCGGCAAGTCGTGCTGCTCCGCCCACCGGCTGTCGGCGCTTCCCCGACGCCCCATCGAATATAACAGAATGGCGTTTGCCTGGTGAACGCAACACGAGGCGTGAATGGTTGTTCGGTTACGCTCGTTCCGTGCGTACAGTGTCCATTCGCCCTTCCGCTAAATCCCAGAATGCCACACGCTCCCCCAGAAGTCATCTCGCCCGCTTGCTTCCCTGATCTGAACCGTATTGGGATTAGTTCAGCGTCGCAACTGCGGGCCCGGCACCACCTGGGCGCCTTGGGTCGGGGGCGCCCTCTGGGCCCGCAGTCGCGGCCCTGCTCGAGCTTAACGAAACCGTCTTGGCATTAGGACTTAATCGAGCGGATCAGCGAACACGTCAGCGACGGGGTAGGTAAAGCCGGGAATGATGTCCTCCCCGTCGAGTAAATCGCCGCTGCCCAGGGTGGCAATCGGCCCGCTCGTTTGCTCTTGCCGCCACACATCAATCTGCTGACGCCCTGGCCAGATCATCCAGACGAGGCGCGTTCCTCCCCGCAAGTAGACCCGCGCTTTCGCCGCCATCTCGTTCCGCCTCTGGTTGGGCGAGGCAACCTCAACGGCCAGGTCGGGAGCAAAGGGGATAAACTTACGCCGGTCCGCCACCAGAGCGCGACGCTCAACCGAGTAGAACCCGATATCGGGGACCAGTCCAGTCTCGGCGCCGACAAAACGATATACCCCGTCCGCACCAGTCACACGCCCCAGCCGGCGGGGGCGTACGAAGTTGCGCAACTCAGCCCCCAGTTCCAGACCGATCATCGATGCCTGTTCGCCGCTGCCGACCACTCGGACCAGGGTCCCTTCCACCACCTCGTACTGGTAACAATCATCCGGCATGGTCAGCAGGATATCGACAGTCACTGGTCCATAGCCGGGAACCACCTCGGCCCAGGGAGCTAGCGGTTCCGTCGGGGAGTATATAGCTGCACTCATGGGTGCATTGTCCTTGTTGTGGCCCGAAATGACAAGGGCTCGAGCCGAAGCCGTCGCCCTGATCAGCAGTGAACTGCTGGAAGGCGCGCGCGACGGGCGCTCCGTTGCCGACCTGATGAGTTTTGGCCGCACCGTGCTGGCCGCCGCCGACGTGATGGACGGCGTACCGGAGATGCTGGAGGAGGTCCAGATCGAAGCGACGTTTCCGGACGGCAGTAAGCTGGTGACCGTCCACCATCCCATCGCCAGCTAGCGGAAAGGCAGCGCGGGTGATTCCCGGCGAAGTGTTCCCGGCCGACGGCACGCTGGAGTTGAACGCCAACCGGCCGCTCACGGTCGTACGTGTGGCCAACGAGGGCGACCGGCCGATCCAGGTGGGTTCCCACTTTCATTTTTTTGAAGTCAACCCGCGCGTGGCCGACGACCTGGACGTCCAGGTGGCGATCCACACCGATACGCTCAACGAGGCCGGCTTCGTTGAGCGCACTATCGCCGCCATCGCCGGCAGGACGATCCACACCTACCATACCGAGGGCGCTGGCGGCGGCCACGCCCCCGACATCATTCGGGTAGCCGGCCTGCCCAACGTGCTGCCCTCCAGCACCAACCCCACTCGGCCCTACACGGTCAACACGATCCAGGAGCACCTGGATATGTTGATGGTCTGCCACCACCTCGACCCGCAGGTGCGCGAAGATGTGGCCTTCGCCGAGTCGCGCATTCGCGCCGAGACGATCGCCGCCGAAGACGTGTTGCACGACCTCGGCGCGATCAGCATGACCAGTTCCGACAGTCAGGCGATGGGTCGGGTGGGGGAAACGATCATTCGGACCTGGCAGACCGCCAGCAAGATGCGCCAGGAGCGCGGAGCATTCCCCGGCGACGGCGATGCCGATAACCGGCGGGTGCGCTGGTACGCTCCTCCATTGTCGGTCACCGTTGACCTCCCCGGCGCCGCCCGCCTGCATGTCATTGTTGACTCCCCGCACTGGCCCTCAGCCGTCTGCGAATACGCCATTTGGGGGGCAACATGAGTTTAGACACCATCAATACCGACCTCGTCGAGCGCTTTGAGCAATCCCACCCGTGCGCTGTCGACATCCAGCCGGCGCTGGAAGTCATCCCCGGCATGACGCCGCGCACCATCCTGCACGCTGTGCCGCCAATCGCCTGGGACCGGATGTGCGGTCCGATGCGCGGCGCTGTTGCCGGCGCGCTCGTCTATGAAGGGCTGGCCGACACGCTGGACGAAGCGGACGCGCTCGTCGGCTCGGGAGCGATCACCTTCGGGTCGGCGCACGACCAGGACGCCGTGGGGCCAATGGCCGGGATCATCAGCGCGCGTATGCCCGTGTGGATCATTGAAGACGAATCCAGTGGACTGCGCGGCTTTGCCCACCTCGTTTGCCGAGGCGGCGCTGGCGCTCACTGACCGAGACTGAGTGCTCATTCTGACAACGTAGCGAGCCAGGCTGTGGGAAAATGCAACAAACGTCGTGCGTGGTGGGGGCAGTGACCACAGGTGGAGTTGCACCACCTTCCCCAGGGTAGGAAGGGGGATGGAGGGGAGCAGGGGTGGCGTCTCGCCTGGTCGGGCTGGAACGAAAAACCGGTAACGGCACGGCGTATTGACGCCGTGCCGTTACCGGAAAGGGCCTGTGGGTGGGAAGCAGCGTTGCGACCTCCCACCCACGGACAACACTAGCTGTTGTCTTCGCTCGTTCGGTTGCGCAACGCGGCGCCGACCGCGATCGCCGCAGCACCGGCTGCCACGACAGCGACCGGGGACATACCCGGCTGGGCCATCCCGCCAGCGCCGGTGTTCGGCATCTGGGCAGGAACCTGGGCGGCCGGCGCGGCGGCAGGTGCGGTGCTGGTTGCGCCGGCTGCGGGGCCGAGCAAGAGACCGGCGGCGGCCAGCACGGTTGCCATGTCGAGCGGCTTCTCAAAGGCGCCGTTCGGGTTGGCCGGCATGCCGACCAGCGTGCGCAGCGCCGCCGTGTGCAACGCTTCTACCGCATAGATGCTGGCGGCAGCGCCGAGAATGGCGCCGGCCTGGATGCTGCCGACCTGCCCAAGGTAGGCGCCGACGCCCGTGTCTTCGATCTTGATCAGGAAGCTCAAGGTCGACGCCTGATCGCTGAAGGCCGGGAAGTTGTAGCCGGCACGAGCGGCAACCGGCGTGCCGCCCATCTGGCTAATGACGGAGGTCAGGGTGACGGCGTGCTGATGCTCCGCCGCGCCGAACTCCTGCGCCAACTGCAAGGCCCGACCAGACAGCGAGCCGCTGGCGATCGCCTTCTGGTACATCATGTCCTCGAGGTGCTCCAGGGTCAGGGCATAGTTCAAGATGTCGAGATCAGCCATGAGAGTTCTCCTTTCTTTCGTAGGGAAAGGAACTCTTCTTG
Source organism: Chloroflexota bacterium (assembly GCA_036734945.1). Classification (GTDB taxonomy): domain Bacteria; phylum Chloroflexota; class UBA4733; order UBA4733; family UBA4733; genus UBA4733. The sequence continues at coordinate 49,418 of DAIMXP010000002.1, read as the reverse complement.
AATCATGTGCTCCATCACTCTCTGTACCCACTCGAGCGGATCGGCAGTGCACAGTTACGCTGCCGTTGCGTGCCGCCCCGAGTGGGACTTGTACCCTTCTATACGCGATGCGTTGGCCCTTGGATCACCGCCAGGCGTGGTCTTTCTGCTCTCACGCGTTTCTCGCTGCTGTGCTACCCTCAACCACCGTTGCCGGAGCGAAACAGAGGAGCACGGTTTGCTGGCGATGCAACGATGATGCGTGTGCTGGCCCACCGTTCTCGCTGGTTGGTGCGACTGGTGTGGGCGGGCGCGACTGTCGTCGCCCTGCTGCAAGCCGGCGTCGTCACCGCGCTCTGGGCGATTGCGGCCGGGCGGCGACGGCGGGAGCAGGCGCAAGGGTTCCCGCACGCCACCCTGCCGCCGGTCCGCATCAACGAGAACGCGCTCCAGATCTACAGCTATGGCCGCGACCTGTACGACGCCATGCTGGCCGCCATGGACGCGGCGGAGGAGAGCATTTACCTGGAGACCTTCATCTGGAAAGACGACGCCGTCGGGCAGGCATTCAAGGAACTCCTGATCCGCAAGGCGCAGGCGGATGTCGCGGTTCGCGTCATCTTTGACGGCTTCGGCAACATGATCGTCCCCCACGCCTTCAAGGTCTTTCCGCCTTCGGTCCATGCCATCGAGTATCAGGCGATCCGACGGCCCTGGCAGGTGCTCGATCCCCGCCGTTACGCATTGGATCACCGCAAGCTGCTCATCGTCGATGGCCGCGTCGGCTTCATCGGCGGGTACAACCTGGGCGACCTCTATGCCACGGAGTGGCGTGACACGCACCTGCGCGTCGACGGGCCGGCGGCGGCCCAACTGGCCCAGCAGTTCGTCGATTTCTGGAACGAGCATTGCCCCGCTGAGCGGCGTATTAAGCGCCACTATCCGCGCCAGTTCGACCCCCGCATCGTCGTGCGCGACACCAACGCCCTGCGGCTGAGCTTCCCGATCCGCGACATGTACATCGCCGCGATCGACCGCGCCGAGCAGCATGTGCTGATCACGAACGCCTACTTCATCCCCGATGGCACCCTGTTGCACGCGCTGGTCAGCGCGGCGGAACGGGGCGTCCGGGTGGAAGTGCTCCTGCCCTACCACTCCAACCACCCGGTGGCCGACTGGCTGGCGCGCGGCTATTTCTCCCGCTGCCTGCGCGCCGGCATCCACCTCTTCGGCTACAGAGCGATGATCCACGCCAAGACCTGCACGATCGACGGCGAGTGGTCGACCATCGGCACCGCCAACCTCGACCGCTTGAGCGCCGTCGGCAACTACGAGATTAACGTGGAAATCTACAGCCGCCCGCTCGCCCGGCAGATGGAGGCGCTGTTCGCTCAAGACAAGACCAACGCCACCGAAATCCTGCTGGAGCGCTGGGATGCCCGTCCCGGATGGTCTCGGCTGGGCGAGACCATCCTGACGCCACTGCGCCACGTGCTGTAAACCCCGGCCCGACAGGCTCGCAATTGGCACTGCACAAGGCTGTTGAAACGTCCGGCCCGATGGTAACATCAAGTGTACGGTGCTGAAGATGCCTGGACAAAATGCGGAAGGGCGATGGTATGGCCCGTTGGACGGCGGCAAACATCCCCAACCTGGCCGGGCGGCGAGCAATCGTGACCGGCGCCAACAGTGGGCTCGGCTTTCAGACATCGCTGGAACTGGCCCGGCACGGCGCGGCGGTCGTCCTGGCCTGTCGTGACCAGGAGCGCGGCAACCAGGCGCTGGGCCAGCTGCGCGCACAACTGCCGGACGCCGACAGCACCCTGGCGACCCTTGACCTTGCGGATCTGGCCTCAGTCCGTCGCTTTGCCGAGGGCTACGCAGCGACCCACAAGACCCTGGACTTGCTGGTGAACAACGCCGGCGTCATGGCCATCCCGCGCCGACTGACGGTCGACGGGTTTGAGATGCAGTTCGGCACCAACCACCTGGGGCACTTCGCGCTCACCGGCCGGCTGTTCCCGCTGATCGCCGCCACTCCTAAAGCGCGGGTCGTGACCGTGAGCAGCGCTGCCCACCGTGCCGGCCAGATCGACTTCACCGACCTGCAAGGCGAGCGGAAATATGGTCTGTGGTCGGCTTATGGCCAATCGAAACTGGCGAACTTGCTCTTCGCCTTTGCCCTGCAACGGAAGGTCGACGCGGCAGGACTTGACGTGCTCAGCGTCGCCGCCCACCCCGGCTTCGCTGCAACCAACCTCGTCGCCGCCGGTCCGCGCATGGGTGGGCACGCGATGCTGGAGCGCCTGTTCCGGGCTGGTACGCGGCTCGTGGCTCAATCCGATGCCAAAGGGGCACTACCCACCCTCTATGCCGCCACCGCCGACGACGTTGCTGGCGGCGCCTATTACGGGCCGGGCGGCATCGCCGAGCAGCGCGGCTACCCCAGACGAGTCGCATCCAGCCCCCAGGCCAACGACGAAGCCACGGCGCAGCGTCTCTGGCATGTGTCGGAAGAGTTGACAGGGGTGCGCTACGACCTCCTGGCGGACTGAGCAGCGAACTCCGTAGAGCGGACGGACCCGAGCCGGGCGTATGCAATACGCCCCTACGGCGCGCGGTGAGATGGCCATGCGCGACCAAGAACGCCGGTAATCGAGCCCGTAGGGGCGTATTGCATACGCCCAGGTCCTTCGCACACGCCGACGCCGGACGTTCGGCAACAAGGTCATTCATCGTAGGGTAGGCCGGCGGATTACGCGAAGTTCGCCAGCAATCACCCCGATGCGTCACACCCCGGTGCGCTCGCTCGTTGACGGCCCGGCGCAGTTCTGTTACGCTCTGCTATATATGAACACCGTTCTGGAATCCCCGCCGCCCACCCCAGCCGATGCTACGGCTGCGGGCGAGCGCAGCTACTACAGCATGACGCAAGCGGCGGCGCTGCTCGGCGTCAGCCGGATGAGCATCTGGCGTTGGGTGCGCGCCGGGCGGCTTCCCGTGTCGCGGCTGGGGCATCGTACCGTTCGGATTGAGCGCGCCGCTCTCGAACGGCTCATGGAGCAGGCCGGCTCGGCATCCGAGGATGAGGCCCTGGCCGCCTTCCCGACAGCAGACGACCTGATCGGAGACACCGCCCTCTCCGAGCACGCACCGCGCGCCGACTGGCGGGATGTTGCTCCGGGAGAACACTTCGTCCAATTCTACGAAGCCGATGACTTCTTGCTCGACGCGGTGGCAGCGTATATTGGCGCAGCGCTGCGCGCGGGCGAGGCGGGTATTGTGGTCGCCACCGCGGCACACCGGCACGAGTTGAAGGAGCGACTGACGGCCGAGGGGCTGGACATTGCTACGGCCGGTACCAACGGTCAATACGTGACGCTGGATGCCGGCGAGACTCTGGCAGACCTGATGGTTGACGGCTCGCCACAGCCCGACCGCTTCGCGGACGTTTTCGGCAACGCCATCACCCGTGCCGCGGCAGGGGGCCGACACGTGCGCGTCTTCGGCGAGATGGTCGCCATCCTGGCCGATGCCGGCAACTATGCTGCCGTGCTTAGCCTGGAAGGGCTGTGGAACGAGCTGCAACAGACCCACGTTTTTTCGCTGTTTTGCGCCTATCCGCTGGCCCAACTGGGCGGCGACGGGCTTGCCGGGATGCTCGGGGACATCTGCGCCGAGCACTCCCGCGTCATCCCCGCCGAGAGTTACACCAGACTCGCCGCCACGGACGATCGCCTTCGTGCCATTGCCGTACTGCAGCAAAAAGCACTGTCGCTGCAGGCCGAGATCAGCGAGCGGGAGCAAACGGAGGAGCGCCTGCGGGCTGCGCTGCTGGCGGAGCGGGATGCCCGAGCGGCAGCCGAGGCCGCGTTGCGGATGCGTGACGAGTTCCTCTCCATTGCTGCGCACGAGCTCAGAACACCAATCACGTCATTGCGGGGCTACGCCCAACTGGCGCAGCGCCGGTTGGAGCGCGACGGTCAGGTGGCTCCCGAGCGGGTAGTGCCGGCGCTTGAGGCCGTCTCCGGGCAGGCCGGGAAACTGTCCCGCCTGGTTGACCAGCTCCTGGACATCTCGCGCCTGGAAGCCGGCAAGCTGGTGCTGCAAACGCACCCGGCGGACCTGACAATGCTCGTTGCACAGGTGGTGTCGAGCGCGCGAACGTGGAGCGATCAGCACGAGATCGTCCTTTCCGCCCCGAACTCGCTTCTGGCCGAGGTTGACCCATTGCGCCTGGAGCAGGTACTGACCAACCTGCTCGACAACGCCATCAAGTACAGTCCCGATGGCGGCCGGATTGAGGTCACATTGCTGCGCTTGGGAGCAACGGCGGAACTGTCCGTGCGCGACTTCGGGCTTGGCATTCCGCCCGAGCAGCGCGAACGCATCTTCGATCGCTTCTACCAGGCGCACGCCAACGGCTACCTGAGCGGCATGGGGCTGGGCCTGCACATCGCGCGAGAGATCGTCGAGCTGCATGGTGGCACGATCCGGGCGGAGTTCCCCCCGGACGGCGGGACACGCCTGGTGGTGACTCTGCCGATTGCGCTTCGGGTGTCCGATGTAGGCGCCGACGTTGCCGCGCGTGACGGCCATAGGGGGAGCCAGCGGGACGCGTTTGCTGAGGAGTTCGCCGTTTAGGGGCGCGCCCGGGCACAGTGCTGCTCCAGGATGTCCAGCACGTCGAGCGGTTGGCGTGACACTGCCCAGGACCACTCACCGAAGCCGCCGTGGGAGTTGACCGCGCGCACCCACTCGTCGAGGAACTGCCGCTTGGTGCGCTGCTCGTCGTCGTCCTGGCCTTTGACCTCCAGAATGAGCATGCGTCCGTCGGCAAGCCGCACCAGGAAGTCCGGCAGGTACTTGTGGACAACGCCGCGGTGCGTATAGAGCACTTCAAAGCCGAGGTGGTCGTTCTTCACCCAGGCGACGACGTGGGGGCTGCGGTCGAGCTGGCCGGCTTCCGTTGCCTCCCAGGTGCTGTCGTAGACGCACATGTTGATGTGCGAGTGCTCGGTCACGTTGCAGGGCTTGCTGGTGGCCCAGGGCCGCATGTCGGCGGTGGAGCGGAGCGGATGTTCCGTGTCAAACACCGGCGCCAGCGCCTCGGCATTCTCAAAGCGAATCGCCTGCCAGATGTGCTGCACGAGGCGACTCATGTTCATAGTGAGGACGATGCGGCGCCGTAACGGATCGCGGTCGTACAACGCCGGGTGGATGGTGACGCGGTCGCTGGTGACAATCTGTTCCACCAGCCGCACCAGTTGCGCCAGTAGTTGCTCGCGACTGCCCTGCCAATCCGGCTGAATCTGGTCGAAGACGTTGCTCGCCGTGGCGAACACGATTTGCTGGGTGCGAAAGCGGCGACCGAGCGTGAGCAGATCAATTTCCCTGATCTGGGAGATGTCGGGCTTGCCCTCGATCACCGGCGCCAGCTCGGCCAGCACGGTTACGTCGGCGGCGTTGAGGACCAGGGGCGGCAGCCGGCTCGGATCGAGGCTCAAGCGCGGCCGGTACTGGTGGTCCACGTGAACGACGTTGGGCCAGGTGATGGCGTACTGCGCCTTCTTGCCGTCCGGCTCGATGCGCGCCTTGGGCGATGGCGGCGCCGGCGGCGTCCCCTCACCGCCTTCGTGGGGCAGGAAAGTGAACGGGACGCCAAAGACGTTGACATATTCCGGCTCGAACAGGCCGCTCACGGGGTCAACGTCGTAGGAGGTGCGACGCAGGCCCCGGCCGATCACCTGCTCGCACAGCAACTGACTGGTGAAGGCGCGCAGCCCCATGACGTGCGTGACGGTCCGGGCATCCCAGCCTTCGGAGAGCATGCCCACGGAGATCACGTTCTGAATCTGCTCGCCCGGCTTGCCGACCTGGCCGACGGTGTCGACAGCCCGCCGCAGGGCCTCGGCCGGGTCCAGTTTCGGCAGCGTGCCCGCTGTCGGCGTCCCTTCCTCCGCCGCATCCTCGTCGCCGGCCGGCTCTGCTCGCGCTTCCGGCGCATCCTCGCGCAGCTCGGCCTTCGCCAGCACCCTGGAGTCGATGTGCAGCGTGCGGTCGGGCGACTGCAGTTCTTTGATGCCGATCTGGCCGTGAGTGAAGGCGTGGTTGACGCGCGCCGCCGTTTCGGTGCGGTTCGCCACAGTGATCATCACCGGCGGCGTCGCCGCCCCCACTGCCTGCCAGTGCCGGGCCGTCTCCAACCAGTCCAAACCCAGCAGGTAGTAGCCGTTGATGACCAGATCCGGCAGCGGCTCTTGCGGCCGTGCCGGGCGGTTCAGGTCGTCTTTCACGTCGGGGTCGGCGTAGATGTGATAGAGCCGGGAGCGGTATTTGGTGGACAGCGGCCCGTCGCCGCGCACCACGACACGCGGCGTCTTGACCAGGCCGGCCTCAATGGCGTCGTTCAGACTGAAATCGCTGGTGATCCAGTCGAAGAGGGCATCTTCGCCGGCGGCTTTGCCGCTGGGGATGAAGGGGGTAGCGCTGAAATCGAAGCAGGTCGAAATGCCCCGCGTGTACTGGAGGCGATCCAGCCCGCCGATCCACTGCGTCGCCTGCTGCAAGTCTTCCTTGTTGATGCCGCGAATCGTAGTGGCTGGGGGCAGTCGCCAGGCGTGGTGCGCTTCGTCGTTGATCACGACGAGTTGAGGGGCGGTCGCCAGCTCCTCCAGTACGCGGCGGGTGAAGGCTTCGTCGCTCTCCTGCCCTTTCTTCACCACGCGCGGTCCGGCGTTCGGGTCCAGCGGCAGCAGTGCGTGCCAGTTGTGGACGAGCAGGCGGCCCTGGCGCAGCTTGTCATCCATGCCCGGCGGCACGATGTTGAACTCGTCGTAGTAGTTGTCGCTACCGGCCGGCAGCAGCACCTGCAGCCGGTGCTTGACCGTGAGACCGGGGGCGACCACCAGGATGTGCCGACCGTAGCGTGCATCCTGGGGATAGGCGACCTTGTTGAGCACCTGCCAGACGGCGAACGTGGCCAGCCGTCTGGCATTGCTGCGGTGTGTAAAGCCTACTAATAGCTGCCACGCCATCGGACACACTACTGCCACTTGGAAACATTGCGCCGGGCAGGCGCGGAGGCAGGCCCCCTCCGGCTCGCACCGCTCGCCAGGTGCCCCCGTGCGCGGGGGCACCGATACTGCGCGGCAGGGGCAGGCTGCCTTCGGGACGGCACGGCGTGTCGGATATTACCGCTCTGCCCCTCAGGTGGCGGCCGGGGTAACGGACAATGGAATGCCGCGCTTGCGGCCCAGGGTTCCGGGCGGGGCGGTAACGACCGTCGGGAGGGGGGCTCAGTCGGTCTCGTCCCTCGGGAGGTGTGCCGTGATAGACGACTGCGGGATGTACGACGAGGCCGGGCGGCTCAGGGCGAGTGCGGTGGTAACCGCGCTGACCTGGATGGTGCGGGACTTTCAGGCAGAGGAGGAGTGGCCGGAGCTGGAACGGCCGCTTCGACGGTCTCGCTCCGCTCGCCAGCGCGCGTCGCGCTCCTGCTCTACGACGTGTGCTGTTGCTTCAACGTGCCGGAGCGGCTCGCCGACGCCGAAGGCGGCCGTCGAGCTGCTGGGGGAGGCGGCCTGGCCGCGCATTCGGGCCACCTTCGCCCCCAAGGGCGGCCCGCTGCGCCGGACGCGCGTCAGTGCGAGCTGACCAGGCAGAGACGCAGCGCGCTGGCATCGCTGCCGCCCTGGCGGCCGGCCAGACGGCAGCGCAGGTTGCCAGGACGGTGGGCTGTGAGCCGAAGACGGTCTCTCGCTTCCTGCAGCGGGCGTCGGAGGGGCTGGCGGCGGACGGTCGCCGCGCGAACGGTGGCAGGCCGCCGGTCTACGCGGACCGCGCTCAGGCCGCCGTTCGGAAGGCGCGGGAGAGCGAGCCGACGAACGGTCCCCGGATGCTCCACCATGTCCTGCTGCGAGACCCGGGGCGGTTTGGCATCACGCCAGCGGAAGTGCCCTCGGCTGGCCGGATCGCGCAGCTGATCCACGAATGGGGCCTGGCCGTCAAGCCGGTCGGGCCGAGGGATTGCCGGCGCTATCCGGGCCAGGCGGTCACGACCCCAGGCGTGTTCACGATCGACACCTGGGGACCGTGGCCGGTGCGGGCGGGTACCCGCTTGCGGGTGCTGGTGTACCTCGCCACGATTCAGGACCGCTGCACCCGCCTCGTCGCCGCACGGCACGGCACGGTCTCGCTGCGCTCGCCAGCGTCGGTCGTCGGCGGCGGGCCATCGCGGTGGCGCAGCGCTTCCTGGTAGAAGGGCGGCTCCACGCGCTGTACACGGACAATGGCATCGGGATGGTCCCCTCCTTCGGGTCGCTGCACGGCCGCCCTGCGGGCGTCGGCGCGAGCGCAGCGAGACCGTGCCGTGCAAGCTCGAGCGCTTTCACGGCTGCATGGAGCCCGAGTACTGGCGCCGGCAGCGCCCGACGACGCTGGCAGACGCCCAGGAGGGGCTGCGCAACTACCTCAACTACTTCAACACCGAGCGGCCCCACGGCCAGCTGAGCTACCGCGCGCCAGCGGACGATCAGCCGTGGTTTCGACCGTTGCCGGAGCGGTACTGGGAGGCGGTGGCCGTGCCGGAGCGCCTGGGGCCGCAGGAGGGCGTCGTTGAGGCGAACCGTCTGGTGGGCAATGACGGCACGGTGGAGACCTGGGGCCAGTTGCTCCGGCTCTCCCCGCTCCTGGCGGGCCAGTACGTCCGCGTCCGCTTCGACGTCACCGGCAAGGTGGGCATTGGCACGGCCCACTACGAGCAGCGCAAGGGGCAGGATATCGTCGTCGCCACCTTCGAGCACGCGCTGGACGCAGCGGGGGAGGGCGGTAGCGCCTGGCAGCTCTACCCGCCGACGCGCGAAGCGCGGCCGTTCCGGCTGGTAGAATTCGAGGCGGAGCCGCCGCAGAACGAAGTGCTGGATGAGGGGCAGTTGGCTGCTCAGCAATCGCGGGTACACAAGCGGAGGAGCCTCCTTGAGCGACGACGCTGACGCCCGCACGGCCGCCCTGCGGGCGTCGGCGCGAGCGCAGCGAGACCGTGCCGTGGAGAGAGCCCGTAGGATCGGCCAGCGCTGGATCGATGACCTCGACGAGTTGGAACAGGCGGCCCGGGCGGTCGCCGCACGGTCGCCGGAGGCACTCAACCTCCTGACTGCCATCTCCGATACGCTGGAGGACGCGCAGGACTTCTGCGCCGAGCTGTTCGATCCCGCCACGGCCCCCCGCCCGGAGGGAAAGGCCGACGAGCGCCCCCTCCCTGCGGTCGTTCCCGCCCCGCCCGGAACCCCTGGCGACGGCCGCCTTCGGCGTCGGCGCGCCGCAGGCGGCCGTTGCCGCAGGACTCCGTACCAGATGACGCTCCGGTCCAACCGTGCCGTGCCGAAGGCAGCCGTCCCCTGCGGTGCAGGATCGGTTCCCCCACTGCCGTGGGGGAACCTGGCGAGCGGTGCGAGCCGGAGGGGGCCTGCCTCCGCGCCTGCCCGGCACGGCTGCCCGCCGAAACGCTATCGGACACTCTTATAGGGTGTCAGCTATTAGTAGGCCCTACACGGCGAACCGTCCCCGTAGCGCCGTTTACGGTGCTTTGTAATCGTAGCCCGCCCGTTTACGGGCGGGCGGGCACCCGCCGCGACGGAAGCCCGGAGTTCGCCAACAAAGTCATGAATCGTCGGGTGAGCGGCCACCACGACCAGAATCCCGACTTCGCCAACAGCTACGTTTACGGGCCGGTGGACGTCTCGCAACTTGCCTCTGGAGGTTCAACAGCAGTCACATTCTCTCTCGTCAGCCTGTACCCGGCAATCGCCGCTCGCTCCGGGCCAGTTTCCTATCCCTCCCGTTTCGCCGTCAGCCACCATAGCCGCAGGGGGTCGTGGCGACCAGGTACAAAGCGGGCGCGTTCCTCAATATCGACTAGGACGCGCTTCAGGTCAGGTCCCGCTACCTTTTGCTCGTCTGCCCACTGGCGCAGGAGGTTAGCCGTGGTGTAGGTCGGCAACGGCGGGGCGAGTGCCCTCAAGATGCGCAAAGTCTTCAGATCATCGGTGGCGACTGCAGCCTGCCGATGCCAGGCCAGCGCGCAGGTCATCGCTTCGCCATCATCAATGTTGGCGGCGAAGTTGACAAAACTCGCCTCCTCATCCGTCGTTGCGAAGGCGAAAATGTCCAGCAATCCGACGGCGACCAATGGTTGTATGTCAATCGGCTCCCGAACGTCGGCGTCCTGGCCATCGCCACCACGGCGGAGGTAGCGCACCTCTGCTGCGGCGCGATCAGCGACAGCGAAGCGCAAGGGAAGGGCACGCAGGATATCCACGATGAGCCGCGTGGCGCAGAGATTGAGCAGACAACAGGCATCAAGCAGTACGAGCAGGTACACGCGCGATTCGGCATTCACTGGGAGATCACTCATGCCAAGGATCGGGCGCCTGGTCCCGCCAATGACTCTCCAAGATCCAGCGGCAAGGTCGTCAGCGTGCCGTCGCTGTCCAGCAGATCGCGGCTGGCAAGGTGCAAGGCCAGTTCTCGAGCCGCCAGGCGGTCCAAGCGCACAAAGCGAGCGAACTGTCCCTCAGTCAGGTCGCCCCGTTCCAAGGCTTCGGCGGCGAGGTAGAGGTAGCGCACTGGTAGTTCGCGGTCAGCCTCCTGGTGCGGCGTGAGGTGCAGCAACTCCTGGGCCTCACGAACCCGGAAGCCGCGGGCAGCCAATCGGTCCCACGTGCCGAGCGGGAGCAGCCGCAACTCCTCCAGCCGCCGGGCCAGGGCCTCGACGGACACGAAATACCGGTGGGCCAGCGTGCATAAGTCAGCCGGCGTGACGCGCTGCTCACGGCTGCGCTGCAACTCGTGAAAGCGCCGGCGCAACCCGGCCGCCGGCAGAAGGAAGTTGCGGGCGAAAGCGTCGGCGAAACGCTCGTGATCCGGCAGGCGCTCGTAGCGGCCCACTGGCGTCACTTCCGGTTGGAAACGTTTGGTGAGGAAATGCGCGTAGTCATGGGCCAGCGTCAGCCGACCGCGCTCCGCCGGGTGGTTGCGGTTGATCGCAATGCAGCCGCCAAGCTGTTCGGTGTAGGCAAACATTCCGGCGATGCGCGGCGGCAACTCGATAAAAAAGATGCGCAAGCCGACATCGTTTTCCAGCACCTGACGCAGCGACAACAACGGGCCGTCGCCCAGACCGAGGCGGTTGCGCTCGGCAATGGCAACGTCCTCAGCCGCGAGTTCAGGCGTCAGGCTGCGGATGTCGTAGGGATTCGGATACGCATGCTGGAGAGGCGCCCCGCAGACCTGCTCCAACTCCACATAGTCTTCACAGAGCCGCTGAAACTCCAGCAGTCCGGGCGCAATCTGCTCTGCCACGTCAGCCGTCGGACCGAGCACTGCCCGCAACTGCACAGCGAAGGGCGCCGCCGGTTGCGACTGGCGCAAGAACTCCCCGACACTGCGGCCAAAAAGGGCGGCGAGTCGAATGAGCTCACCCGGCTGGATACGCCGCTCACCTTTTTCGATAGCAGTAAGGGTCGTGCGCGCTACCCCCAGATGGTCGGCCACGTCCTGCTGCGTCCGGCTACTGGCCTTGCGCGCCTCCTGGAGCCGTCGCCCCAGTTCGCTCGGTTCGATTATTGTGAGGATGTCTTCGTCCATGTTCAGTTGCCAGTTGTCATCATGCCGCGTTTGCTGCCGGCCAACCGGGAAGCCGAAGCGGAAATCCAGCGACCTGACGGAGCGACGCGGTGAGCACCTTAAGAACCGCCTGGGCGACATCCTGCGGGTCGCCTACGCCCACGAGCAAACGATCCGGCGCCACTATTCTCCTCGCTGCCCAATGAACTGACTGTATCATGGAATCCCGACAATGTCAGATCTCTGTCTACGGCCTGCTGTCAAAAGTCAGACGCGTATGCCCCAGGCAACTCGGATTGCGGCTCGTTGTACTCCGTGCATGACGCTCGAGTGCCGACAGTAGCCAGCACATCGTTGGTAGGAACGATGGCGGGCGCGTCGTCTACCGGGTGGTGCCAGCGCAAACAATGGAAGCAGAAGAGCGGCGATGGTATCAACAGTGCGTGTCCTGACAGCGGATGAGGAACTCAATGAGACTGTGGCTTCGGTCAGGGCCGCATCCTTGCCGTCCTTGACGTCGCGGCGGTTGACAAAGGCGGACTGCTCGTAGGATCAAAACTCGCACCGATGCGTCGGGTAGTACCTCTTAATAATCGCATCGCGATGGAAGGCGCGAGTTGGCTGCCTGATATGAGGTTGGTCAGTAAGGTCGATCACGACCGTTCCTGCGCACGGGCACCCCCTTGAGGTCGTTACCCCAATCCCTCCCTTGCCTGCTTCGGCTGTAAAGTCTGTCATTACCGCATTACGTGTCACCGACTCGTTGACCAGACCACATCGCTGTGTTGCTTGCGTGCAGAGCAGGTGGACGCCACGTTCCGCCAGGGCGGAAAACACGTGAAGGTTGGGATGGTCATACCGGTTGCCGTCGGTACCGACCGAGAGAACCACAATCGACGGGGCCACCGCGTCGAGGATGATACCAACATCGGGATCACTCCAGGCGCCATGGTGCGGAAACTTCAGCACGCCGCAGCGCAGGTGGCTGTTGCGGGGAAGCCGCGCCCAGCCCGCTGGTTCGATATCACCCGTGAGAAGCGCCGAGCAGCCGGGGCCATTGATTCGAAGAACGCTGGACAAGTTGTTGAAGCCAAGTCCAAGGAGGTCAGGCAGTTCGCCATTGACGGGGTACAACGGCTCAATAACCGGAACTGTCACGCGGCCAAATTCCGGCACATGCTCACCAGCGCACAGCAGGTGAAAACGCTCGGGGTTACGCGACCGCCACTGTTGAAACCCTTGCCATGTTGTCCGTCGCGCACGACTCCGAAACGTTGTTCCCTGTTCGCCCGTAGAATGTCTGTCACTGTCCTCCAATGCCCCGGCGTCATCTCCCAACAAACCTAACGCCTGGGCCTTGGTGAGCGCGGGAAGGTTGATGAAGACCTCATCGCAACTGTGCCCGAGTTCACTCTGACAGTTCTGAAGAAACGCGACTGCGTCCTTGTAATGGTCTGCATGGAGATGAGTGATGAGAAGCCCGCGAATGGACGTGATTCCCTCGTGCCTGAGATAGTGGAACACCGCTTCGGAATCGGCGCAGTCAACGACGACGGCCTCCCCGGTCTCCAGAACAGAAACGACGATCGTGTCGCCCTGTCCCACATCCAGCACCGCAAGACGGATGGTGAGGTCATCGGCCATGCACCGCCTCAGCGTCTCGATAGAGTTGCTCAGACAGGGAAGCCAAAAGTTCTGCCTCATCAAGATATGCGTATTCTTGTACCTCGAAGCGTCCGCAGCGAATCCCTGCCAGGCTGCGTTGGCGAGCGGCAGCCTTCGGCACGTGGACACGGAAGGGTGCGCCGGGACGAAGCAGCCAACCGGGCATGGCAGGATCGATGGGGACGTGCTGCAAGGCGTCGAACTCGTCAATCCAGAGGGTGATTCGGCCCTGGGCTGGTTCAACAGCCTCGACAACGCCGCGCAGGATATGCGGTGCGTCAACATCGCTAACGGGAAGTGGGTCAACGCTCACCAGGGCAGTCTGGTCCCACTCTGCGACGATGCGTAACCGGTCGTAGGTTGCCGTATCCAGGTCGTACGCAGCCCGCAGAATGTCATCAATCCGCGCGGTTGCCGCTCGTGGTGCCGGTTCTCCCTGGATAGCCGCCTGGGTCAGGGCCTGCACCGCCGCAGCCAGGGACCCTTGGTCGGTATCGCTCAGTTGGACCGGAAATGGAAGTTCGTGAAGGGCGTTCGCTGGGATGCCGGGATACTTCAGGTGTTCTATTATCCAGGCGTTGGCGACTTTCCACTGCACGACGGCAGCGATGACCTCGTGTGCATACGGTGGAGCGTCACCGAAGGGCTTGGGGACGACTACCCAGAAGCTGTTGGAGACGTAACAGCCGCGATCCTCGATGGCCACCTTCAGCCGCTGTCCCCAACTCGGATCCGAAACGGATAGGACGAGCACTTTCTTTCCGGCCAGCAACTCTTCGTCATTGAGGCGTGGCCCCTCAAGATCGTCTGGATATGTGATAACCCGAGTGTGATTATAATTGATCCGAAATGCATCCGGCATGCTCTGCTTCGCGCCAGTGAGCCACTGCACGGGCTTTGGGATCACATTGCCTCTTTTACGCTTACGTTCGGGATTTCTTCCTTCGATGCCACCCGATATGATCGTCGCGACTGTATCCAGCCGCAGGCACCGCTCCTGGAGGGCGCCCCAGTTTGCCGGCGCCATGATCGCACGGTAATCCATCATGTGGGTGTTCGTCGAGCCATGGGGCCTCCGTGACTGTTCACTCCAAGCCGATTGGTCGCCTGTGATGGTCGACGAAGTGAAGATGCCGGTTTCTCTAAACGCTTCCAGGGTGCGACGGCCCTGGAGTGTCCGAATCCGAACCGGCGCGTGATTTGGCAGTGCCGTATCTCGTCTCTTGCGTGCGAACAGGGACGTCGTTCTGCCGCTGCCGCTCTCAAACACTCCGACGGGCAACTCCCACAACTCGAACAAATCGCACTGCTCTAGGAGTGCCTTACGCACTGTCGGTGATGCCTGCGCCACAGCGAAAGATTGGGGAACCAGCATTGCGAGGTATCCCTCTGGAGCCAAGCGATCTATGGCACGCTGAAGGAAGCGATCGGCAAGCTGTGCGCGGGTGGGCTGTTCGCCAGTTGACCGTTGCGTCTTACGGTCTCCAGCAAAAGGCGGGTTCCCGACGATGATGTTCGGTCGCCGGGTGCTGAGCCAATTCCAGCTCAGGGCGTCCTCATCATCCACGTGCCAGCTATCATCGGAAGTAGAGATCAGTAGGGCTAGGCGAGCCAGGCGTGCCGTGAGGTAATCGCTGTCGTTACCGATCAACGATGGCCGTAGTAGGTTCCGTGATTGATCGGTCAAGCGGGTCAGGCGCTCGTAGCCGGCGATGAGAAAACTGCCCCATCCGCAGGTCATGTCCACCGTTAGGCGCTGATCGGGCGGGAGCAGTTCGACAGGGATGGCCTCCCACATGCGGCGCGTCAGGTACAGCGGCGTGTCGTAGCGTCCCAGCGCTCGCGTTTGCTGTGGAGGGTACGCCTTGCGGTAGAGTTCTGTCAGCATATCGGGGACAAAGTTGGCATAGCTCACCTGGCGCAGGATGTCGTAGGCTCGCGCTGTCGCTTCGGTATACGTCGCCATGAATTCCGGCCGGAAATAACTGGGGAAGCGTTCATGCGCTTCTCGTATGAGCAGGCTGAGCGCTACATTGGGAGACTGCGCCACCGAGCCGAGCGTACCTGTATCTCCCAAAATGCACGCGCCAAGCAACTGAACACCAATCTCCAGGATCGTTTGTTCAGTTGTGGTGACGTCTTGTTGCCTGAGTGTCGAGCGTACCTCGGCGACAGCAGCAGTGAAGGTACGCACCAAGACCGGCCGCGTAGCCTCGATTGCCCACAGCGCCAACTGGTACGGCCGCATGTCAGCGAACGCTGGGTGTGTGAAGCGAGCTCGATCTTGCTTGACGTCGATAATTCGCGCCGGAGTAAGATCGTCGGCAAAACCAGCCAATACTTCATCCAGCCACTCGTAATCAATCCTATCTTTAACGCATTCGTTTCTGGACTGTCCAGACTGACGATCACTAATCCACAACGAAAAGCGGCCTTCCTTGTGAAGCAGATGAAACGGCGCCGCTGACTGCGCCAATTGCTCCACAACAGCTCGCTCGATCAGGCCGTCCCGAACATTGAACACCGTCATGCTGGCGTACTGAGCGGGTGTGCGATGAACGGCATCAGCGAACACCGTAGCATTCGTGCCCACGCGTTCCCCGTTCTGGCCGGTGGCCGCGGAAAAAGTGTAGCCCTGCACGATCCCGTCTGCCGGAAAGCCGCGGCGGAGGATGCTCCGCCGGGCAGCATCAGTGGCAGCGGGAGGCAGGGGAACTGCGGTCAAACCGTGAGCACCGAACGGCGACTGCATGGGCGACACGAGTTAGCGCCGCCCCAAAAGTGCGTGTACTGTGGGCTTTGAGGCACCAGCATGGTGGAGTGCCTGCGTGAACAATCCCATTTCGCTCCAGTATGTCACTACAATTCAGTGCAGTTTTGCTCATTATAGTCCGGCGGTCAGAACACCACAAAGCCCTTCAGCGGGTCGGCCCCACAGACAATAGCGGCAGAACTCCAGCGAGTTGCCCTCGGCATCAACGTACAGCATAACGGCTTCGCGTTTGAGCGCACAATGCTTGGCATTGGCTCCCAGCGTGTAATTCCCACGGGGAACAGGTGCGGTGTGGGTGCAGCAGCCCAGGCGACATGGCCTGCTTCTTCGTCGCGGAACTCGATTATGCTCTCATCTCACCGCCTGTAAAAGATGGAATAGAGTTGCATCGTTCGGCGGCCAGCTGTAAGTACCGCTCTGAGATGTCGATTCCTACCGACCTGCGGCCAAGGTTATGGGCCACGTATAGCGTCGTGCCGATCCCCGCGAAGGGATCAAGGACGACACCGCCAGGAGGACAGGTAGCGATAATCGGGAGCTTACACAGGTCCTCCGGGTAGGGCGCGAAGTGCGCTTCTCTGGCCTGGGTATCCTCAGGGATGATTTCCCAGACGTCTGACGGCTTGACGCCGTTTGGGTGATATTTGAGGAAATAGAACCCATGGGCAGCGAGTTCCTTCGCTCGTCCCGAGACGCTTTCAGCATCGGAATGGGTAGTGCGTTGTTGCCCACGAATGATCATCCGGAAGTCGCTGACTGCTCCTGTTTGCAGCGCATCAAGCATCCAGTTGAGTTCCAATTGCGCTTGGGCCTTCTCTTGATCGGTGAGAGCGGTCGATAGCTCAATCTGTCGCTTGTATCGCACGCCGGATACGCCGGTCGCCGACACGATGGAGCCGTTGCTAACCTTCGCCTTCCTGGCTGTCGCGCGTATCGAATCGACGTCGTAGTAGTACCCGCGCTGGGACTTGACGAAATGGAATACCGGCTCGTAGATATTGCGGAGCTTGTCAGCCGAGTTATCGGGTCCGCCCTTCACCTTGTTCCAAATAACCGTGTTCCGTTGAACCCACCCTTGCTGGTCCGTCATTGCGATGGCTATGCGCCAGGGAATGTTTTGGAGGGACTTTTCTCGGTAGGTATCGCCGATGTTGAGCCAGAAGGAGCCGGTGGGTTTGAGGACCCGTTTCAGTTCCGCGATGATCGCCAACAGAGCGGACACAAAATCGCCATGGCAGTCTTCAAGGCCGATGCCGCCGCCTGCGTACTCGCGTTTCCCCCAGTAGGGCGGGCTCGTCATCGCACAATCGACGCACGAGCTGGGCAGCGAACGCAGAACGGATAGCGCGTCGCCCCGAAGCAACAGAGGCACATATTCTGATGAATTGATGTACCCGTTGAAGGCCGTGGCTGCCGACTCGGTGGCCGTCTCGACGACGCCACGATGCCAGACTTCTACAGCCATTGAGACCTTTGGCCCGCGTTCAGGCGGGGTGTTTCAGTGAGGTCTCTTGAGCATCGGGCAAACTCTCGGCTCTCTAGCCCGATCATGCGGCACCCATTCGTGTCATGCTCACAGCGCTCGCACGTCTACCCGACCACTCGGAACTGCGGGGGCCAGTGGATTCCTCCATCGAAGCTTGCGCGCAGTATATCACCACGAAGAATGACAGCGATCGCGGACTTCACGGGTCGGCTTAACCATGGGGGCGCTAACCCGCAACGGCGAGTACCGCGCCACACTCACCCCGCACCACCTCGCGTACCGTGCCCTCGGCGGCTGGCGGGTCCGGCCAGCGCGTCTCACCTTCCCCTGGCGTGACGTGGAGCAAAAACTCCATTCCCAACCCTCGGGACAGGCGCAGCAGCGTCTCCACGCTCGGACTGTGCTCGCCGGCCTCCAGGCGGGCGATGGCCGACTGGCGCATACCAAGCCGGCGAGCGAGCGCCGTCTGGGTCAAGCGGTGCTCGACTCGATAGCCCAGCACGCGCAACGCTACCGCCCGCGCTAACGCCGTTCGTTCCCAATAGGCGCGGTAGGCTGGGTCGCGTTGCATCTGTTCCGCATGGACCTCATCGACACTTCGTCCGATGCTCATTGCCGGCTCCTTTCACGGTGCCATGGCCGCCAGGCGATCCTCTGCCAGTCGAATCGCGCGTCGGAAGGCGATCGCGTCTACCGTACGGCGTCACTATATCACAAAGGTGTAGTAGACGCTACGGACGATCCCCGACGAAGCCACTGGTCAAACCAGGCATAGGCGCGCTGCCGCATGTCGTCGCTGAAAGCGTGGCCGGCGTTGACCGGCACGAAGCCGAGCCGATCTTCAACGCCAAGGGTGCGGTAGCGCTCGCGGGCGCGCTCGACCGAGGCGACGATGCCGTCGAAGGGGAAGATGCGGTCGGCGTTGCCGGCCAGGACCAGGAACGGACGCGGCGCGGCCAGCGCCAGCACGTCGCCCACCTCGCCATGGCGCAGCAAGCCTGGCACGTAGGCTGCGTAGTTGTGGTTGATGCGGTCGCGGAAGAGTGAAGCGTAGCTGGCGAACCCGCAACTGGATACGGCCGCGCTGATCCGCTCGTCTATCGCCGCAGTGAAGAGGGTCTGCTGACCGCCGAGGGAGTGGCCGATGCAGCCGAGGCGAGCGGGGTCCACCTCCGCCCGCGACAGCAGATAGTCGATGCCGCGCATGGCGTCGGAGAGCATCTTGGTCTGCAATGCGCTGCCTTCGACAATCAGCCGGGCGGACGTGAAGCGCTCGAAGTTGCTTCCCTCCAATACGGCATCGCGCCGCTCCTCAAAGCAAAGGGCATCGGCCGCCAGCGTCACATACCCTCGCCTGGCTAACTCCAGGGCATAGAACTGCTGTGGGTTGCCGGCCAGACCGGCCGGTTCGCTCTTGCCCAGGTCAAACTGTCCGGCGTGCTGGTGCTGGCAGAGCACCGCCGGCCGCCGCGCCGCCGGCCCCACCGGCAGGAATAGGTAGGCGGCCGCCCACTCTCCCGGCTCAACCCGGTAGCGCACCTTTTCGCGCACGACATCGCCAAGGTCGACGCGCTCCAGTGTTTCCGCTTCCAACAGACAGGGGAGCGGGAAGATCCCCAGCAACTGGTGGAGAACGGAACGGGTGAGGTCTGGCGCAGCCATCAGTGCAGGTTACTCCTTTTTTAGCCACGGTGCGACGGCGGCTACAATGTCGTCGTCCAGCGCCATAGTGGTGGCATCCTCGCGCTGCAGCGGCTCCAGCACCAGGCAGCCCCATTCCCGCAATGTTGCCACCGAGGCGCGGGCGCGTGGGTGTGCCCAGAGCGGTGTGTTGACGGAAACGGCAATGGCTACCGGCGTGCGTCGTCCGATCGCCTCGGCTACCACGGAGAGCGCCAGGTTGTCGGCGATGCCCTGTGCCAGCTTGTTGACACTGTTGAAGTCGCAGGGGGCGACCAGCACCACCCCTTCCGGCGGTCGCGGCAGTATCGCAGCGTCGAAGTAGCTCTCCACGATGCGCGCTCCGGGAGCCAGCGCCAGTTCCCGCGGGCTGACTATGGCGCGTGCGTTGGGTGTCATCAATACCATTGTCTGAGCCGCGAGTAGCGTCAGCCGCCGCAGCAGTTCCGGCACGCGCCGTGCCGTCCCCGCGCCAGTCACCACCACATAGCAGGTACCGTAGGTCACCATGGTGGGGAGTATAGCCGCAGGTGATTCAGGACGGCGCCGCGATCAGCGCTGCCGCCAGCGCCTGCCGCAGCGCGGCCACCCGGTACGGCTTGGCGACGACGTGCTCCAAGCGGATGCCGCAGCGCGTCAGTTCGACACTACTCACACTGTGACCCCAGCCACTCGCTACGACGATCGCCAGCTTCGGGAGCAACGCCTGAACTCGCTCGATGAGTTGCCAGCCGGACATGCCGGGCAGCCCGACATCGGTCACGAGCACGTCGTACACCGCCGCTCCAGCCGGCGCACGCTCTGCGCGGCGTCGGCTGCAGCGAGTGCCGCAGTGGCCACGTCCTGGCGGATCGCCGCGAAGGAGGACGCGCCGTCGGCCAGCGCGCGCTGCACTTGATCCAGCGGGCCCGTAATGGCCGTCAGGTAGTTGCTCACGTCGTGGGCAATGCCGGCCGCCAGTTGCCCCACCGCCGCCATTTGCTCGGACCTGGCCAGGCGCTGGGTAAGCTCCTGGTGCTCATTCTCAGCCTGCTCGTCGTCGCGCAACGGCCCTTGCCGTCCTCTGCTGTCCGCGGGAGACGCCATGCCGATCGATCCTCTTCGCCTGGACGTGCGTCGTGCGCCGGTACCGTACCATATTGCCTGCTCCCAATATACTGTCCATGCGTCCGCCCGCTGTTCCACCCAACGGGCTATAGGCCGACGGGCATGACACAGATTTGATACAACCCTGGGTAATTGTGTCCGCGCGATGTGGCGTCGGTGGTTATGCTTGCTCTCTACCGTTCGGCGTTCTACCTGGGAATCGCCTCAGGAGCAACCCTCAAGGAAAGGCTGGCAATGACGCGCCGCTCTGATACGATTTCAATCCTGGCCGGCGCCAATGTTCTGCTGGCGGCTCTCGCGCTCATTGACTTCGTAGGGCATCTGCTGGTCGCCGGCAACTACGGTTACTTCCGAGATGAGCTGTACTACATCGCGGGCGGTCGGCGCCTTGCCTTCGGCTATGTTGACTTCCCACCTATGATCGCCGTGCTCGCTGCGCTCATGCGTGCCTTGATTGCGGATAACCTGATCGCCATTCACGTCGTTTCGGCGTTTGCCGGTTCTTGCCTGGTCCTCGTCACCGGTCTGATGGCGCGCGAACTGGGCGGAAGTCGCTTCGCCCAGGCGCTGGCGGCGCTGGCCGCGCTGGTGACGCTCGTCTTCATGGCCACAGCTTCCATCTTCTCCATGGATATCCTGGATGCGCTGTGGTGAGCTTTGGCAGCGTTGATCGTGCTCCGGATCATTGGGCGCCAGCAGCCGAAGCTCTGGCTGCTCTTTGGCTTCGTCGCGGGCGTCGGGCTGTTGACCAAGCTCACCATGCTTTTTTTCGGCTTCGCACTGGTGATCGGGCTGCTGCTCACGCCCAGCCGAGCCTATTTCTGGACACGCTGGCTCTGGCTGGGCGGTCTGCTCGCCCTGGCAATGCTGCTGCCTTACGCCGTGTGGAATGCCGTCAACGGCTTTCCCACGCTGGAGTTCTGGCGGCACTACGGCGGCCTGACCGGCGGCGGCCCGGTAGGCTTTCTGGCCAACCAGATTGTCACTCTGAATCCGCTGACCGTGCCCCTGACGATCGCGGGCCTGGTGTTCTATTTCCACACGGCGGCCGGCAAGCCCTATCGGCTGCTAGGCTGGACCTACGCGGTCCTCTACGTGCTGTTCACCGTGATCAACGCCAAGGCCTACTTCCTGGCGCCGGCCTATCCGATGCTCTTTGCCGGCGGCGCTGTGCTGTTGGAGCAGGTGGTGCGACGGCCGCACTGGCGCTGGCTGCGCATCGCACTGCCCGCCGCACTGGCCCTCAGCGGCTTGCTTCTGGCGCCATTGGCGATGCCGGTCCTCCCTCCCGCCACGTTCGCCCGCACCTATGGCCACCTGACCGCCATCGGCAACTCCGGCGCCGGGCAGCAGAAGGCGGGTATCTTCCCCCAGTATCTCGGTGATCGCTTCGGCTGGGAGACGATGACGGCGACGGTCGCCCAGGCCCACGACCACCTCCCTGCGTCTCAGCGTTCAGCGGCTTGCATCTTCACCAACAACTACGGCGAGGCTAGCGCGCTCAGCTTCTTCGGCGCGAAGTATCACCTACCGCTCGCCCTCAGCGGCCACAACAACTACTACCTCTGGGGGCCGGGTTCCTGCAGCGGCGCAGTTGTCATCACCGTGGGGCAGTCGCTACAGGACGACGAGCGGGCCTACACCAGCGTGGTGCAAGTAGCCACCAGCTCCTGCGCCTACTGCATGGCCTACGAGGACAACCTGCCGGTGTACCTCTGCACACTGCCCAGGTCGCCGTTGCCGGTGCTCTGGGCGACCGTCAAACACTTTGATTGACGCTGCGCAACCGCCCTCGCTACCCGCGTCGTGCCTCCTCGTTCTACTCTCCCGGTCGCTTGCGCTGGCGATGCCACTCCTCCAGGAAGCGAACGCGGTCGAGATCCACATCCGGCGCTTGGGGTTGTTGGGCCAGGTCGCGCGCTTGATGGGCCGCGGCAAAGATCGGCCGGAGCGGCAGTTCCAGGCCGGGGAAGAGCGGGCTGATGAGCACGTCGTCGCGACCGAGGGGCGGCTGCTCCTGGTAACGACCGCCGACCAGCGCGAAGCGGCGCAGGCGCTCGTTCGCTACGTCGACGACCCAATAGTGGGCAACGCCGCCCCGCTCGTAGATGCCGAGCTTGTCGATGAGGTCACGCTGGACGGAGGTGGGGGAGAGGGCCTCGACCACGAGATCGGGCGGGCCGAAGCAGCCCGTATGACCAAGGATACCGGCGCGGTCGGCGCGGACGAAGAGGAGATCGGGCATGGTGACGTTGTATTCGTTGAGGACGACGTCGAGCGGCCCCATCCGCACGATGCCCAGACCGCGGTCGTCCGCAAACAACTCCAGCCGCACGGCAAGCGTGAGAGCAACTGCCTGATGGGGTTCGGTGGGCGAGGAACGCACCACGATCACGCCGTCCAGCAGTTCGTAGAGGATGCCGTCATCGGGGAGATCACAGAACTCGGCATAGGTCACCCGGCTCCCGACGAGCGTGGCCATGGCATTGGCGCCTCTCTGTTGAACCATCTGCTCCTTGCTTGCCGGAATTCTACCACCGCGAGCGGCGAGCCGCCCCCCGGCGATGCTCGGTTACGTCCGCTGTGTAACCGGCGCATGATCAACCGAGCCGCTGCCGGTGACGGTCGATAGGATGGCCGGGTGGCCGAGGTAATGTACGGCACTGCTTCCGCTGATCTTGACGCGCAAGCTATCGCTTGCGTTGACCGTCGCCTGTCCCGAGCCGCTACTCCGAACAATTGCCTCCATGCTGGCGAATTGGCTGCCCTTGTATCGGCTCGAGCCGGACATGGTTACGGTCTGGCTGCCGGCGCTACCGACGAGTTCAACCGAACAAGGGCGGCCGCGCACTGCACCGCCTGGTACTGCAGCACTTTGGCGTTGGCTTCCGATACCTGCATGGCGCGAGCGGTCTCCTTGATGGTGCATCCCTCGTGGAAGCGCAGTTGCAGCACGCGCCGGTGATCGGGCGGCAGCAGCGCCAGGATGCGCTCCAGCTCGCTGCGCGGCGACGGGAGCGACGGTCGCGCCGCTCCCGTCGCCTCACGCGACGAGCTTTGGCTGCCGGCAGCGTGATCACTGCGCCAACAAACGAAGGCGGCAGGCGCCCCGGTCAGTCTACTCCAGAACAGCGGCCTCTTGGACCGGGACAGACGGTAGTTGGTCAGATTGAAAGCGGGGGGGGGCAAGGATCGCTGTTGCGTTGCCACTGTCGAGAGGCCCTGGATCACTGACGAAAACAATGGCAAGCGCGGAGACCAGGAGAGTCCACCCAACGTGGTGATTCCCCACCACCTGGAGAATTTCCAGCCCCGAGGGCCCACGGAGGAACAGGTCATACCCATGCTCCAACCTGGGGAGAGATCCAGATGCCGCAGCGTTCATCACCGTCGCGAGCGAACTCAGCACGGGCAGACCGAGCAGCGCGGCCGCATACCACCGGACGCGCACACGCCACCGGAGCAGCCGGGCGAGCAGGCTGCCGATGCCGCTTGGCCCCCCGGTCACGCCAGTCATGATCACGGCCGAGATGCTCGGCGCGTACAC
Organism: Chloroflexota bacterium; assembly: GCA_036734945.1. Classification (GTDB taxonomy): domain Bacteria; phylum Chloroflexota; class UBA4733; order UBA4733; family UBA4733; genus UBA4733. The sequence continues at coordinate 25,556 of DAIMXP010000002.1, read as the reverse complement.
CGCGAGCAGGAAGAGGGGATTGCTCACGGAAGCCTTGCCGAATGTCGCGGCGATTTGCGCCGGAAACAGGACGAAGCACGCAGCAAGTCCCCAGGTGATACCAAACGTGAGGATCACATAGCTGAGCAATGGATGCTGTCTCATCCGCGCTGCCTCACTGACATTCGCGACACGACGCTCTCCTTTTGCTCATGTGTACGCCAACGGCGGCGGCAAGACGCGCGCTGCACCAGCAGACGAACGCAGCCGCCATCCGGGCAGGGTCGCGCAAGACCGGTGACTGCCGGCCGGTGGACCGGGCAACGGCAACCAGTCGCTCGTGCTTCGCTTCGGCCCGTCGTTTGGCCCGGTGCTGCGCCGCCAATTGCTCCAAGAGATACACATTCTGCATCTCACACCTCCTTGTGCTTGCTCCACAAGTGTCCTGGCTGCCGCCTGCGCTGTGCGATGCCACAGACCCGGCGCATGCCCAGACGTGTGTCACGCATGTGCCAACAAAGGGGACGAAAGTTGGCGATGTTACCAGGGGTTGGCTGCTTGTCACCAGGGGCTGCCGAGCACGAGATAGAGCGGGAAGAGTGACAGGAAGTTCGCCACCAGCCCGTACCACGGTGTGAGATGGATGCTGGCGGGAATCATGCCGTCCAAACCGACCTGTAGCGTCCGCGCCGGCAGCAGGATCAGTTTGCTATCGAAGGGGCCATCAGTTAATCAGTTTAGTCAGCGAACATCTCGCGCAAGGCTGCTAAGGTAGCACGTAGTGTCTGCGTGTTCGCGGCGCCTAGGCGCCGCAGCAGACGGCGCTTGTCGAGAGTCCTGATCTGATCCAGCAGGATGCGACCTTCCTTGTCCTCGAAAGCGACCGGGAGGCGGTAATGGGCCTCGTGGCTACCGGACGTTAGCGGCGCCGCGATGACGGTGCGGAGGAAGTCGTGCATCTCCGGGGGGGAGATGATAAGGCATGGTCGCGTCTTCTGGATCTCGCTACCCACAGTCGGATCAAGCACGCACAGCCAGATATCGCCGCGGTTGATCCGATTCTGCGTAGTTCGGCCGCCCCCAACCGAGGAGTCCCTCACCATGTCAGCGCTTCGTCGCCATCGTTGCCGAACTCGGGCCAGACGAGGGCATCGTCGCCAGCCGCAACGATGCGCTGCGAGTCTTCGGCCCATCCCTGACGCGATCGGCGCTGGACTGGGGTCAGGACGATCCGGCCTTCCACCAACGCCATGTCCAGGTCATCGCCGGCCGTGACGCCCATCTCGGTAAGCATCGGCCGGGGGATTATGACGCCGGATGAGTTGCCCATCTTTTGGACCTGGGTGCGCATGGATGTCTCCTATCGAGTAACTTCCTTGTTCTATCATAGGGCGGCCTCCCCAGCAACGGCAACCAGTCGCTCGTGCTCCGCTTCGGCCCGTCGTTTGGCCCGGTGCTGCGCCGCCAATTGCTCCAAGAGATACACATTCTGCATCTCACACCTCCTTGTGCTTGCTCCACAAGTGTCCTGGCTGCCACCTGCTCCTCGTGAGGCCCCTGGCCCAGCGCGGGCCCAGACCTGTGTCACCCATGTGTCATTGCCCGGTTGGATCAAGCCACCGCCGCCACGTACAATAGGCAAGCAAAGAGTCGGAGCGGACGCTCCCGGATGGGGAGGCGAAGCCATGGTTGACGTCGGGCAACGCCGGCCCACTGGCGGTCTCGTGCAACCCGAGGAGCCGGGCAACGGCTATTCCGACCTGATGGAGCAGGTGCGCGATGCGCTCCGCCACCTCTACGATTACGCCCATCTCCAGACGCATGCTCTCACCCGCTTCAGCCAGCAGGATCAGGACGGCGATTCCTGGAGCGCCGGCCAGCGGCTCGGCCGGCAGTTGCAGGCGGCGCTCGCCGCCTTGCAGCCGGAGGCTGCTGCTGCACCGAGCGCCGCCAACCGCCGGGCCCGGCTGCTCCACCTCCGCTACCTTGACGAGATGGAAGCGCTGGCCGTGCAGCACAGCCTTTCCATCAGTCGGAGCACGTATCAGCGGGAACACGCCATCGCGTTGCGCGCCGTGACATCGCTGTTGCACACGCGCTGGAACGTTGCTGGTGCGTCTGCCGCACATCGCCAGGCCGCCCCTGCCGAAGTGACTGCCGAGACAGCTCAACATGAGCCAACCTTCCTGACCAGCTTTGTCGGGCGGGAACGTGAACTGGCAGAGGTCGGCCGCTTGCTCGACCGGGTGCGCCTGGTCACGCTGACCGGCCCGCCCGCCAGCAAACGCTGCGCGCGGCGATCGACTGGAGTTACGACCTCCTGGACGCCGCACAACAAGCCCTCTTTCGTCGCCTCGCTGTCTTCGTAGGCGGTTGTACGCTCGAGGCGGCTGAGCACGTCTGCGGCGATGACGAGCGGCGACTTGACGTCTTTGCCGAAATGGCGACGCTCGTCGACCAAGGTCTCCTCCGACGAGACGAGCAGGAGGATGGCGAGGCGCGCTTCGTCATGCTCGCCTCAATCCGCGAGTATGCCATCGAGCGCTTGATTGCCGGCGGCGAACTCGACTATCTGCAGCGGGAGCATACTGCCTATTACTTGCACCTTGCCGAAGCCAGCTCAGGATACTACCTCTCTTCAGAGACCGAGCAACGAGGCTGGTTGGACCGGCTCGAGACTGAGCACGAAAATCTGCGTGCCGCACTGCGCTGGTGCGAGATGCGAGGGACGCCAGAAGAGCGGGAGCGGCTGGCGGGCGCGCTCGCCTGGTTCTGGCTCAACCGCAACCACTGGTCGGAAGGTCGATATTGGATCGACCGCATCCTGGCGTCGGCCATAACCCAGGGAGCGGAGCACCCTGCGGCCGGAGCGCTCGTGTTGCAGGCGGCGGGCATCTTCGCCCTGGCTCAGGGCGATCTGCCATCGGCGACGTCCCGCTTGCAGCGCAGCGTGACGCTCTGGCGCGAACGAGGTGATCGCAGGCAGTTAGCCGCCACACTTGCTGCCCTGGCCACCGTGGACCTGAGAAACCGAGACCCCGCCGCGCTCGCCACGGCGTCCGAGAGCCTTGACCTCTTCCGCGCCCTCGGCGATCACCGGGGAGTAGCGGCGTTGCAGCTCCAGCTCGGCTCGATCGCCACCCACGCCGGCGATCTTGAGCAGGCGCGTTCGCTCTTGACCGAGAGCCGCGCGTTTTGGCTTGAAGCTGGTGAACAGACGCGTGTGGCAACGGCCGACGCCCGGCTTGGCGAGCTCGCCACGGTAGAGGCAGATTACACCACGGCCCGAGTTCACTTCGAACGGAGCCTGGCGGCTTTCCGCGCCCTTGGAGAACAAGGGGGAGTCTACCGACAGGGTCTCGCCATCGTCCTCACACACCTGGGGGAACTGGCCGATCAAGAAGAGGACTACGCCGGGGCCGTCGGGTACTGCCGAGAGGCCCTGACCCTGGCGCGAGCGCTGGGCGACAAGGGCACGGTCGCCGCGACCCTCACGGCCCTTGGACGGGTGGCCCGGCATCAAAGGGAGGAACAGCAAGAGGTGCTGCTCTTTCAGGAAGCGCTGCAATTGCGCCAAAAGCAGGGCTATACCTCGGCAATGCTGGTGTGTCTTTCCGAACTGGCGGAAGGGGCCATGCACGCTGGGCAACCCGAACGCGCAGTGCGCCTGTTCGCATCCGCAGCGCCCCATCCTGCCCCCAGTGCTGCGGCCATGGACGGTGACCTCTCGGCGTATGAGCCGGCAAGAACCGCGCAACATCTCGCCACGTTGCGCGCCGCGCTGCCGCCAGCCGCCTTCGCAACCGCGTGGTCGGTGGGCGAGGCCTGGTCGCTGGACCAGACCGTTGCCGATGCACTCAATGGCTGACGGACACCTCAACGCCCGGCGATGCCGGTGAGCTGGATGCCCTCGATAAAGACACGTTGGGCCAGGAAGAATAGGAGGATGATCGGGGCGATCATCATCACCGAGGCGGCCATCATCAGCGTCCACTGGGTGCCGTACTCGCTCTGGAAGAACTGCAGACCCAGCGCCAGCGTAAAGTACTGCTGCTGGTTCAGGTAGATCAGCGGATTAAGAAAGTCGTTCCAGTTGTAGATCACCGAAAAGATCGCCACTGCCGTGAGGGCGGGCTTGGAGAGCGGCAGGAGCACGCTCCAATAAATGCGCCAGTTGCCGCCACCGTCCATCCGGGCTGCCTCGTCGAGGTCGTAGGGGATCGTCATAAAGAACTGGCGGAGCAGGAAGACGTTAAAGGCGCCGCCACCAAACCAAACCGGCACGGTTAGCGGCAGATAGGTATTGATCCAATGGAGCTTACTGAACAGGATGTATTTGGGGACGAGCGTGACGGCATCCGGCAACATCAACGTAGAGATGAGCAACAAGAACAGAAAGTTCCGTCCGGGAAAGCGGATGCGCGCGAAGGCGAAGGCCGACATTGAGGCGGTGACGAGCGCCCCCAGGGTAGCGGCAACGGTAATGACCACCGTGTTGCGGGCATAGGCGAGATAGGGCACCGTCTGGAGCGCCGACGGATAGTTACCCCAGACTACCGGGCTCGGCAGCCACTGGGGCGGGAAGGTAAACTCGGTGCCTTCCAGCTTGAGCGAGGTACTCAGCAAAAAGAGAAACGGCAGCGCCAGGACAAGACCAACGACCGTCAGGACCAGATAGACGCCAGAAAAGCCAAGCAGACGCATGCCGCCTTCGCCGCGCAACCCGGGCGCCGCCCCTACACGCATCTGTAGTGGGGCTTCCACTGTTCCTCCTATTCTAGACCCTCACCGTTTCATCTCCGCTTCGTAGAAGACCCAGCGGTTGGCGAAACGGAACTGGACCAACGTGATGATGAGGATGATGACAAACAGCAGCCACGCCATCGCCGAAGCGTAGCCCATGTCAAAGTTCTGGAAGGCGACGCGGTACAGGTAGAGCACGTAGAACAGCGAGCTATCTTCGGGACCGCCATTGGTGATCACATAGGCCTGCACGAATACCTGGAAAGCGCCGATCAGGGCGAGCGTCAGATTAAAGAAGAGCGACGGGGTGAGGAGCGGAAAGGTGACGTTCCAGAAGCGTGCCCAGGGAGTGGCGCCGTCGATATTGGCGGCGTCGTAGAGGTGGCGCGGTATGCCCTGCAGCCCGGCGAGCAAGATCACCATCTGACCGCCAATCGTCCACCAGCTCATCATCACTAGAGAGACCTTGACGATGCGCGGGTCCTGCAGCCAGTACACCGCCGGCAGGTGGAACACGCTAAGCAACCAGTTAGCGAGACCAAAGTCAGTGTTGAAGATCCAGAGCCAGAGGATGGAGTTGGCGACGAGCGGAGTGATATAGGGTAAGTAGAACAATGTCCGAAAGATACCGATGCCGCGCAAGCGCAGGTTAAGCAGCAGCGCCGCCAGGAGGGCGAAGAAGATGTGTGTCGGCACGCCAAGCACGACATAAAACGTCGTGTTGAACAGTGCCGCGCCGATGCGTGGATCGTGAAGCAGTGCGGCGAAGTTGGCCAGGCCGACGAAGTGGGGCACGGTGACGATTTGCCAGTCCGTCAGGGCGATGCCGATGGAAGCGATCATCGGCCCGGCAGTCCAAATGATGAAGCCAAGCAACCAGGGTAGCACGAACAGGTAACCGTCGCGCGTGTCGCGCCAGCGTGTCGGCGACCACCGTCGCCGCCGACGCGCCGCCACAATCGCCGTCTCAGCCATGCCCGCCGCCCAATTCGCTGCCCCTGGCGCCTACTTCGCTGCCGTCGGCTTCGCCTTGATCAACGCCGTGACCTGGGGACCAACAGAGGTCAGCACCTGCTGGACGTTCTTGTTCTCCGGTCCCCAGACGCCGCCCAGCGCACTGGCGATCGTCGCATGGACGCTGCTCCAGTTGCCCACGACTCGCTCCGGTCGGGCATAGTCCAGGGCATCAATACCGAGCTGGATGTGGGCCGGCGACTTGGTCCCATTGGTCGCCACCGCTGCCGCCCGCACCGATTTCGACGCGACGGGCAGGGCGTCGATGTCGTAATAGTCCTGGAAGGCCTCTTTCGAGGCGAGCAGCTTCAGCATGCTCCAGCCGAGATCCTGGTTGGCGCCCTCCGACGCCATAGAGTGACCCGCCGAAGCAACCCGCGTCGTCAGAGCGCCATCATGGGGCATTGCCTGGATATCCCAATCGAACTTGGCGTTGGCAAAGCCGCCGTAGACATTGATGGTGGGGACCATGGCGATACGGCCGGTGTTGAAGAGATCGTTGACGTTGGTACCCTGCAGCGCGGCCGCGCTGGCATGCACCTGATACTTGTGGATGAGGTCGGCGATATCCTGTATCCCCGCCACGCCGCCGGCCTGGTCGAGGGTGTAGGTGGTGCGCTGCTCGTCCACGATGTCGCCACCCTTTTCCCAGACACGGACGATCGCCGGATAGATCACGGCCGTGCTCGTCCAACCACCCGTGCCCCAGTTCTGCGTGGGGCCGCTGCCGCTCGTCAGCTTCTGGCAGGCGGTGAGATAATCTTGCCAGTTCCAGGCGGCTGCCGGCTCCGCGATGCCGGCCTTCTGGAAGAGTGTCTTGTTGTAGGCCATGACGATGGCGGTTGTCTCTCGAGGAAAGGCGTACTGCTTCCCTCCAATATTGAAGTCGGCCAGGGAAGGCGCAAACATGTCGCTGGTGTCGAACGCCTTGTCGCGGGCCATGTACGGGGCGACGTCCACCGGGATGCCAAGCGACGCCAGGCCGGAGTTAATGTAGGTATGGGTCCAGTAGACGTCGGGCGGCGTATTCGCCGAGATCAACAACAGGAGCTTCTGCTGAATATCGGTTGAGCCGGCGCCCCCCTGGATGATGTTGACTTTCGCGCCGCCGTTGGCGGCAGAAAAGGGGGCGGTAATCTTCTGATACATCGTCGCCTGCTTGGCATCAGTCTGCGTCATGAGGGTGACGGTGCCGCCCTTGCTGGGCGGCGCGCTCGCCGCCGCCTGGCTGGTTGCAGTTACGGTGGTCGCCGCCGCAGTGCTCGCGGCCGCGGTGGTGGCTGCCGCTGGGCCGGCTGTCGTCGTCGGAACCGCGGCGCTGGTCGTCACGCTCGTACTGGCGCCGCCACCGCAAGCGGCAAGCAGCGTCAGACCACCGCCAGCACCGAGCACGCCTGCTCCATAGCGCAGCAACTGACGACGGCAAATCTGGAGTGCCATAATGACAGCGTTCCCTCTCTGTACCCCTACACAAATCAATCTATTCGGTGCACGAGTAGCGCATACTGAGAGTATATACTACCGTTTAGTTGGTTACGGGGGGACCTCACGCGTGCTTCAAGGTGTGTATCCTCGTGACGCCGCAAAACGTCGACGCCGCCGTGCAGGAGATCCACACCGACCTCTCCCAGACGATGATGGCGCATTGCGTCAGCCTGGTAGTGGAGGGAGTCATCCAGGAGTTGCCGACGCTGAAGTTCGCCTTTATGGAAGGCGGCATCCTCTGGCTGCCCCACCTGATGTGGCGATTCGACAAGACCTGGAAGGCGCAACGCACGGAGACCCCCTGGGTGCTGCAACCAAGGAGCGCCGGTTCAGGTCTGGAAGACGGTCGTTCATATCGCTGATCGACCCAACGCGGCACGGGCCGCGTGATAGCCGGACATGCCGTGCACGCCGCCGCCCGGTGGTGTCGAGGAGGAGCAGAGATAGACGCCCGGCAGTGGCGTGGCATAGGGCGATGCGGCGACCGTGGGGCGGAATACCATCTGCTTCAGCGTCGCCTCCCCACCGTTGATGTCACCGCCAAGCAGGTTCGGGTTGTGGCGTTGCAGGGCTGCCGGGTCCATGACGTGGCGGGCGAGGATGCGGCGGCGAAAGCCGGGGGCAAAGCGCTCGATCTGCGCCTCGATCCGCTCCGTCATGTCGATCGAACTGCCGTTGGGAACGTGACAGTAGCCCCAGGCCACATGCTTTCCTTCCGGAGCCCGCGACGGATCGAACAGGGTTGGCTGGGTCAAGAGCACGAAGGGCTGCTCCACCGGTTGGTTGCGCCAGACCGACCGCCGCTCTGTGACAATCTCTTCCAGCGTGCCGCCGAGGTGGACCGTGCCGGCCAGGCTGCACTCCGCCGCCCGCCAGGGGATCGGTCCATCGAGTGCCCAATCAACCTTGAAGGTGCCCAGACCGTACCGGTAGCGCTCCAGCTGCTTCCGATAAGTTGCCGGCAACGGCGCGCCGCCGAGCCGCAAAAGCTGGTGGGGCGTCATGTCCAACAACGTTACTCTGGAAGGGGGTAGTTCGTCCAGCGAGCCGACGGTCGTCCCGGTGACGACTTCGCCACCGAGCGAACGCAGGTAGGAGACCAGCGCCGTTGCGATGTTGCCGGACCCGCCGCGGGCAAACGGCCAACCGGTCGCGTGCCCGGCAATACCGAGCATCAGGCCGAAGGCGGCGCTGGGCGACTGGTCCAAGGGGAGCGTTGCGTGGGTGGCAATGCCGGCGAACAGCGCCTGTGCCGGGGCCTCCTTGAACAGCCGCCGCGCCAGTACGGTCGTTGGCCAGAGTGCGCGCAAGCCAAACCGTGCCAGTAGCAGCGGGTGACGCGGTAGGTGCAGCATCGGTCCCAGCACTTCGGCGAAGAGCCGTTCCCAGTGCCTGACCATTGGCCCCATCAGTTGCCGATAGGCGGCGCCGTCCGCACCAAGGCGGCGCGCGGTCGCCTGCACGGAATGCTCCAGCAGCGCTGCGGTGCCATCGTCGAACGGGTGGGCGACAGCGACCGGGGGCTGGACCCACTCCAGGCCGTGGGCAGCCAGGGGCAGTCGGCGGAAGAAGGGCGAGGCGACGCCGAGCGGATGCACTGCGGAGCAGACATCGTGGATATAACCGGGCAGCGTGAGCTGTTCAGTCCGTGCACCGCCGCCGGGAACGTCCGCCTCTTCGATCACCAGAACAGAGCGGCCAGCCCGCGCGAACTCGACCGCAGCCGCCAGACCGTTCGGGCCCGAACCGACGATCACGGCGTCATAGGCCCGCCGCGAAGCGCCGACCACCATCACCAGCGCAGCCACAGGAACCCCGCCTACTCCGCGCGCCGCGACGGCCGAGCCTTTCCACCTGCACCGCCAATACGCAAAATGGCTCCGGCGCTGCCGATGCTCAGAATACTGCCCACGCTACCGATGCTCAGGATGCTTCCTGAACTGCCGATACTGAGCACGCTGCCGGCGCTGCCGATGCTCAAGATGCTGGCAAAGCTGGCGACGCTGCCGATACTGAGCACGCTCAGCAGGCTGCCGACGCTGGCGACGCTCTTGCCTGACCTACCGGCTTTCACCAGCGCACCGAGTTGCCGCCCTGATCGCTGCATCCATTCCTCCTGACACTCGGCGGAGCGTACACTCAGCAAGTGCAACGCTATTTCGGCCACGCCGGTCTCGCCGTGAAGCCGCCAGCACCCTGTTGCAGGAGCGGGCATGCCGTCGCCTTGCGATGGGGTCGCCGCTACCCGCCCTGCCCACTCAGGATGGCATTCACCTGCGGGACGAGCGTCGTCATCACCTCCTGGGCCTTCTGCTGACCGGTCCAGAGGGGACCGAAAGCCTTGCTCACCGCAGCGCCGGCTTGCGGCCAGAACGGCGTCATTGGTGGCTGGAATTTGGCCGTGGCGATCTGGTCGATCACCAGTTGGTTTTCTGCCGGGGACATGATGTTGTTGAGGAACTGCTGGGATTCCACGACGGACTTCCGCTGCGGAACTCCGATTTGTTGGGCGAATTGCATGCGCAGCAAGTGGCCGGCGGTGCTCTCCATGTAACTGGCCGCCGTGAATGCCTCCGCTGGATGTTTCGTCTGCGCCGACACCGAAACGACGTTGGAAATCATGTCGGAGATGCGTCCGGCCGGACCTTTGGGGAAAGGACCCAGCTTCCAGGTCATGCCCTTGATGATTTGCGCGAACTCACCACTTTGGGAGCGGCGGGTGAGGATCATCGCGGCACGGCCCGCCTCAAAGAGCTTGTTCTGTGCAGTCTTCTGGAGGTCGGCGGGTTGCGGCGCCACCTTGTCAACATAGATGGCGTCCTGCATCCATTGAAAGCCGGTGACGCTGGCGCTACTGTCGAAGACGCACTTGGTATTATCGGCATTGAGGATATCGCCGCCGAAAGAGAAGAGGAAGGCTTGCCAGGCGTTCTGCGGCGCTGAGTAGCCGAAGACACTGGTCTGTCCGCCCGACTGTTGTGTCAACTTCCTAGCCGAATCGAGAAAGACCTCGTTCGTCCACCAGTCAGCATCTTTCAGGTTGGTCGGCGGGAGCTTGAGCCCGGCCTTCTGAAACATGTCGGCATTGTAAAAGAGGACAGTCGGCGCCCCTTCGCGCGGGATGGCGTACGGGTTGTTCTGATAGAGGAAGGCCTGCCAGACCACCGGAAAGAAATCCCCGACATTAAAGTCTTTGGACCGCGCGATGAAGGAGCCGAGGTTCAGCAGGATCCCTTTCGCCACAACGGAAGCGTAGTAGCTGCTACCGATCTCGAAGAAGTCGGGTGGGTCACCGCCGGCGATCATCGTCTGCAGCTTGGCCGGAGCGTCGCTCAAGATGGCGCTGATCGGCACGTAGGTGACTTGGATGCCTGGATTAGCCTTGTTGAAGGCGTCTATCTCCGCCTTGTGGCCGGCAGCGACAAAGGTGCCGTCCTCACCGCCCCAGGTCAGTTGCACCGCGGCGCTGTTTGGGGCGGCCTTGGCCGCGGCGGTGCTGGCCGCACTGCCGCTCACAGACATACCAGTACGCGCTGCGGAGCTTGTAGCGCTGGTTACAGGATTGACTGTTGTGGCGTCGGCGCAGGCACTGAGCCCGGTCAGCGCCACAACTGGCAGGGCGGCCGTGAGGCGGGCGACGAAACAGCGCCTCGAAAGCCGCCGGGGGGCGCCCGCCATCCTGCCGCCCCCTTTACCTATACCCAAAGGCCATCGGCGACGACGCCACGACCTACCGGACGAGGACCGGTGACTTGACGCTCATCGCTTCTTGAATTTCCCGAACGGTCTGCTCCGGGTTCGCCACTTCGACGATGACCTTCGCGTAGCGATGGTGCGTGAGGTTCACGGTCACGGCGCGGTCCGCGTGGTGGACGTCCCAAAAGATGCGGTCGCCATGCTCGGTGAAGGTACCGACGAGCGACTTGCCGGGGGCAACGGCGCCGGGGATAAAGGTCTCGTTCCAGAAGGCGTCCAGTTCGCGCTGGGTGTCCTGCGGGTTGTACTCCACGCTCAGGACGTTCGCCATCGGCACCTCGAGCGAGCCCCGGAAGGTGAGCATGCGGTCCAGCCCGGTGATGTAGACGATGAGCGACTGGGGGGTGGTTTCGATTCTGGCCATGGGTTTCCTTCTCCACTACATTGTGGACGAGCCGCCTTTGGCTCGTGCCGGACGCCGACACTGCGTCCTGTGTCGCCACTGTACCAGATAATCGACCAGTCGGCTAGTCCCCGTATTCCCTCAGCAAATTTGGATGCGTCTGAGGGCATTTCCTAACTCGCGGGTGATGATGTAGGCTCCTCCTCGCCAAGTCTTGTTCCCTTGGCGAGGAGGGTTGCCCGTGGTTCCTGCCCCGTGTCTTGGCACGGTCCACGGCCGCCCTGCGGGCGTCGACGCGCCGCCAGCATACCAGCGGGCGGTGGCGCGCCGAGGTCCCGATCTGCATGTCAGCGCACTGACGCTGGTCGTGACGTTTCACTTGTTGGCGCTGTGCCAGTTGGCAGTCGCCTTGGCGCGCCAGCGCTGCCCGTCGGCCTTGCCGAAGGGACCTGGCGGGGCGCCGATCATCTATCAGGAGGCGTCGCTGCTGCTGATTGCGCTGTTGCGCACGCTCTGGCGGCTCTCCTATCAAGACATGCACGACTGGCTGGTCGCCTGGCCGGAGTTGGCGGCGGCTTGTGGGCTGCCCCGGGACGCCATGGGCCGGCTGCGCGTCCCCTGCGCCTCCCAGCAATGGAAGCGAGCGGCGCGAGCAGGGGCGCCGCCCTGCGAACTGCTCTTCGTCGTGGCCGTGCGGGAAGCCATCCGGCGCCGGATCATCAGCGGCCGGGACCTCATTATCGACAGCGCCCCGATCAAAGCCTGGCGGAAGAGTGATCCAGATGCGGCGATCGGTCACGCTCCTGCCCAGCATCCCAGCCGCTTCCTGCGCGGCTTCCGCGTGCATACCCTGCTCTGCCGGGGCTCCGGCCTGCCAATCCTGTTCCTGCTCTGGCCGGCCAATGCCCACGACGCCCCTTTCGCCCAACGCTTGCTGACCCTGGCGCTCCAACTCTACGCCCTGCGCCCTCGCCTCGTCCGCCTCGACGCCGCCTACTGGGGCCTTGCCCTCATCCGTTGGATCCATACGACCTTGGGCGCCACGGCACGGCCGCTCCGCGTCAGCGCCCCTGGAACCCCAAGCGCACCAAGAACCGCTCCTGCCTCCCACCCACCTGGACGCTCTACGAACTCGGCAAGCGCTCCAGCATCGAACGCTTCTTCGGCCGCGTCTTCTTGTTCTTCCATCTGCAACGCCCGCCCATCACCGGCTGGTCCGCCATCGCCGCTCGCGTCGCCCTCACCTATGCCGGGATCGTCATCGTCGCCCTCGCCGCCTCCGACGCCGGCCGCCTGGACCTCATCCGCTCCCCCAAACGCGTCCTCGCCCATTCCTGGGAGGGCCTCGCATGAGTTAGGAAATGCTCTCTGCGTCTCTTTATGCCGGTCGGAGATCGCGCGGTTGACGAGGAGGCGATGTGGTCAGGCAGACGCCTTCTGGCCGAACTCATAGAGGGGCACGGTGCGCGCTGGCATGGTCGTGCTCCGACGCAGAACTTCAATGCGGCGGACCGTATCCGGCGCAAAAAGGACATCGCCGCAGATATCGCAGACATCGGCCGGGACGTGATCAATGACCAGGATACGGACGCCCTGGCGCACCGTATGTACAACTTCCCGATGCTCATATGCCCCGGGGCAATCGTCAATGCTGCAATTCATGGCACCCTCCGTTGAGTTGGTGTGGCCCATTTGGGCGGTAGTGGCTCGTACACAGTAATGATAACCAGGGATGACAGGGCGGTCGTACAGACGATGTGCAGATGGCGTCCGGCGTCATTCCTGCCATAGAATAGGTAACATGCACCACGTCGATGCGTCGGGTAGTCCTCCAGAATGATCCCAGTAATGGTCGCTTGGAGAATGTCGTCAAGCGTGATGTTCTCTTCATCCATCGCTCCTTGGCCGTGCTGCGTGACGCGAACCGTCTCGGTTCTAGCCTGAAGTCGAATCGTCTCCAGCCTGTCAGTCACATCGCTCGTCCGTCCTCACAGCCCATGCGTGTACCCTACCGTTTCTCAAACGCCGAGTCGAGCCCGCTCTTGCTTTCGCCGCCGCCATGCGTCAGGATAACGCCATGGTAGCAGTGCTCGCCTGAGGGGGACCTATGGACACGGCAGCGGCGCCCCCAGTCGCCGTTTTGATCCACGACCCGGTGCTGGCTGAGATCGTGCGCCGATTGGTCGACGCCTACCAACCGGAGCGCATCTACCTGTTCGGCTCCAAGGCGCGTGGCGACGATGGGCCGGATAGTGACTACGACCTGATGGTCGTTGTACCCGACGAGTCGCCGCCCGAACGCCGTCGAAGCCGGCTCGCCTACCAGCGCCTCTGGGGCACCGCCGCCGCCGCCGACGTCCTGGTTTGGACGAACAGGCAGTTTGATAGCCGCCGTCACCTACGGGCTTCCCTGCCCGCGACGATATTGCGCGAGGGGACTTTACTGCATGCCGAATGACCCCGCGCACGTTGGCGAAACCCGCGCCTGGTTCCTTAATGCCGCCGATGATCTGCGCGCCGGTGAATACCACCTCTTGGCCCAGGCACCTCTTACGTCTTACGTCCGACACGGCGTTCTACTCCCAACAACTGGCCGAGAAATCCATGAAGTGGTCTTGACCTGGCAATGTCGGTCACTTCGCAATGCCCATATCCTCGTCGAAGTCGGTCAGGCACGCGTCGAGATCGACCCGTCCCTCCAGTCCTTGCTTCGGCGCGCCGCTGAATTGACTGAATACGCCTTTGCCTTCCGCTATCCCGGCGACCCCACTGACATAACGCTGCAGGAAGGAGAGGGAGCGCTCGCCACCGGCCGGGCGGTGTACGACGCCATCCTCGACCGCTTACCGTCCGAGGTACACCCCTAACTTTCCCCTCAAGGCCCTGGGCATAGTCACGTACGGCAGCCGGCCCCCAGCCAACTGTGCTAGCCTATGGCTGTCGCGTCACAGCACAATGACCAATCTATGGCGATACCGGGAGAGGGAAACGAGATGCCGGAGGCAACAAGCGCCGCCACCGCCACCACGACGCGTTCCGATGAACTCGGCGCGTTGGATCGGGCGCACCAGATCCACCCGCAACAGTTGGACGCCGATCACCTGGAGCCGGTGGTGTTGGCCCGCGGCGAGGGCGCCATCCTCTGGGATGCCGACGGCCGCCGCTACCTGGACGGCCTCTCCTGCCTCTGGAACGTCAATGTCGGGCACGGGCGGCGCGAGTTGGCCGCCGCCGCCGCCGACCAGATGGCGACGCTGGCCTTCGCCAACAACTACGTCGGCTTCGGCAACGAACCGGCTATCCGGCTGGCGGCTCGCCTGGCGGAGTTGGCGCCGGGCGACCTCAACCACGTCTTCTTTACCACCGGCGGCGCCGAATCGAACGAGTCGGCGTTCAAGCTGGCGCGCTTCTACTGGAGCTTGCGGGGACGACCGGACAAGATTAAGATCATCTCTCGCAGCGGCGGCTACCACGGCGTCGGCATGGGGGCGATGGCCGCCACCGGCCTGCCGGCCTACTGGACCCACTTCGGCCCGCTCCCGCCCGGCTTCAGTCAGGTCTCGGCAATGTCTGCCGAGGCGTTGGAAGCGCATATCCTGGCTGAGGGACCGGAGACAGTCGCCGCCTTCATCGCCGAACCGGTGCAGGGCGTGGCGGGCGTCATGCCGCCCCCGCACGACTACTTCCCCCAGGTGCGCGCCATCTGCGACCGCTACGAGGTGCTGCTGATCGCCGACGAAGTCATCACCGGCTTCGGACGCACCGGACGGTACTGGGGACTGCAGCACTGGAACGTCACGCCGGACATCCTCTCCTTCGCCAAAGGCGTCACCTCGGGCTACTTGCCGCTTGGCGGGATCATCTTCAGCGAGCGCATCCGGGCCCAGATGCGCGCCGAGGCGCAGGAGCGCTTCATGCACGCCTACACCTACTCCGGCCATCCCACCTGCTGCGCGGTCGGCCTACGCAACCTGGCGATCATCGAGCAAGAGGGGCTGGTGGCGCGCGCTGCAACGAGTGGCCGTCGCATGCTCAACTCCCTGACCGCATTAAAGAGGCGCCCCGACGTGGTGGAGGTACGCGGACTCGGCATGATGGCTGCTGTACAGTTTCGCGCCGGCAGCGGCATCGCAGCACGGGCCCTCGTCGAAGCGCGCCGCCGTGGCTTGATCACGCGCTCCCGCGAGGAGCACCTGCTGCTGGCCCCGCCGCTGGTCACGAGCGAGGCCGAACTCGACGAGATGACTGACATCTTCTGTGCCGCCGTAGCGGCAGCGGCCGGCGATCACGGGTGAGTGATGCGTGACCTCCGGCGCTACGGGCGGCTGGTCAGGCCGCTGATTGACGAAACGCGCCGGACGTTGCAACCGACAAGAAGCAAGGGGAGAACAATGGCGATCAACATCGACCTGACAGGTAGGACCGCCCTCGTCACCGGCAGCAGCCGGGGCCTCGGCGCGGCCATGGTGCGCCGGTTCGCGGCCGCCGGGGCGGCGGTGGCCGTCCACTACGTAGAAGGAGGCGAGCGCGCCGCCGTGATCGTCAAGGAGATCGAAGCCGGCGGTGGACGTGCTGTCGCCGTCGGCGGCGACTTCCACGACGCGGCAGCGGTGGAACACGCCATGGCCGAGGTGCAGCAGCGCCTGGGGGGCATCGACATCCTGGTAAATAACGTCGGCCGCGAAGAACGGCTCGGGCCGGCGCTGGAACTGGACTGGGCAGCCTATCAGGGCATCCTCGACCTCAACCTGCGCGCGGCCTACCTCGCCTGCCGCGCCGTCGCCCCCGGCATGCGGGAGCGCAAGTGGGGCCGCATCGTCAACATCCTCTCCATGGCGCTGCACGGCTTACCGCGCAGCATGGCCGCCTATAGCACGGCGAAAGGCGCGCTACACAGCTTCACGCAGGCGCTAGCCGTGGACCTCGGCCCCGACAACATCACCGTCAACGCCGTCTCGCCCGGCTGGATACCGGTCGAGCGCCACGGTCCGGGCACGTTGCCCGGACGCACAGCCACCGCGGCGCGTACCCCCCTCGGTCACCTCGGCACGCCCGACGACGTTGCCGGCGCCGTACTGTTCCTGGCATCCGACCTCGCCAACTTCGTCACCGGAGTGGAGATCCCCGTCTGCGGCGGCGTGCAACTGTTACAGTGAAAAGCCATAGGGTGCGAAATACCGGCCCGTGCTTCCTGCTACACTCACGGCGACAACGTCCGGTAGGTCTTGATGAAAGGCAGAAAAGCAGGTCTGCCTCACCGGCCGCCAGGCGTTGGCGTCACATGCAGTGAAAGGACCACGGCAGCGATGGAACGTGAGCAATATCCCCATCACGGTGCGATCAGCCGTCGGCAGCTAGTACGGCGCGGCGCCGGCCTGCTCGTGGCCTCTCTCG
This sequence comes from Chloroflexota bacterium, assembly GCA_036734945.1. Classification (GTDB taxonomy): domain Bacteria; phylum Chloroflexota; class UBA4733; order UBA4733; family UBA4733; genus UBA4733. The sequence goes on along the minus strand of DAIMXP010000002.1, from coordinate 8,842 downwards.
GCATCCCCCTGCTCGCCGCCTGCGGGGGAGGCACGACGGCGACGACCACGGCTGTCGACAGCACGGCCGCCAAGGCATCCACCAGCAGCAGCGTGGCAACGGCAACGAGCACGACCACCGCCATTATCTCCACGGCGAAGACGGTCGTCACCGCCAGCGCCACAGCGCCGGCGGCCGCGGCCGCGAACGGGCAGACCCTTCAAATGTGGATCATCGGCGGCAAGGTGCAAGCCGACGTGCTCACCGGCAAGGTGCTGCCCGGCTTGTACCAAACGGCTGCTGGGATTAAAGAGATTCAGATCACGTCGCTGGGTGATTGGCAGGATCTCTTTACGAAGCTGGTGACGGCGCTGGCCGGCAACACCGGACCCGATCTGGCCCGGATCAAAGACTACTGGAGCCCGGAGTTCGCCGTGCGCGGCGTCTTGCTGCCCCTGGACGCCTATCTCGGTAAGCAGCAGGACATCACGAGCGAAAAGTACGGCACGGCGCGTTGGGATTCCGCCCATTGGAAGGGCAAGACCTACTCGCTGCCCTTTACGACCTTCGTGGAGGACTACTTCGTCAACGACACGCTGTTGAAGGAGGCAGGGCTGCAGCCGGCGCAGACCTGGGACGAGCAGGTGACGAATGCCCAGAAGTTGACCGACCCGGCAAAGCAACAGTGGGGTTACATGCTCTACGACTATGGCGCCTCGCAAAGCGGCACCTGGGACTTCATTCCGCTGCTCTGGCAGGCTGGCGGCGCATTCACCAACACCGACCGTTCTAAGCTGGCCTTCAACAGCGACGCGGGTATCACGGCGCTGACCTACCAGACCGACCTCATCTGGAAGTACAAAGTCTGCCTGCCACCAGGGATATCGACCAACAAGGTCGTGGAGAACGACAAAATCGGTCAGTGGCACAACGGCTGTTGGGTCACCGCCGCCTATCCGACGTCAGCGCCGACCCTCAAGTATTCCACTCACCTCCTGCCGGCGCTGAAGGCGGACAACCGCTCGGTGATCATCGGTGGTAACAATGTCGGGGGCTTCAAGGGGACGAAGTATGCGGACCAGGTCTGGCAGACGCTGGCCTGGATCGGCAGTGAGCAGAGCGACCTTACCTGGAATTCGACCACCGGTTACCTGCCGGTGCGCACGGCCAACTGGCAGAAGCCGCCCTACTCGACCGATCCCAACTGGAAGGTGGTGATCGAGCAGGCGCAGCGCAAGGACACGCAGCCGATCCCGATTTTCGTTGGCTACGAGGAGGTAACCGACAAGATTGGCGCCGAACTGCAAGCGGCCTATCAGAACAAAAAGACACCGAAGCAGGCCCTGGCCGATGCGGAACTGGAGGGCACCCAGTTGCTGCTGAAGTACTCTCAGGGATAACTGCCGTGGTTCGAAGGCGGCCATCAACGAGTCAATCGTGAGTACCATCTGCCTCAACTGCCCTGGCTCAGCCAGCGCAGGAAGGCGTGGCACAATGGCGAGGCGATCGCACGCAGGCATGGCTGAAGGAGGAGCAAAGTGATCCAGACAGACGAACTATCCCGGCTGGCCCCGGCGTCTAAGCGGGTTGGCATCATCGATTGCGACGTCCACCCCGGACCCAAGCACATCGACGAGATCAAAGCGCATCTGGCACAGCCCTGGCGCGACCGCTACAGCGGCGGCGGGCGGGGCTTCTTCGGCAACCCCGTCCACGGCGCCCGCCTGGACTCCAAGCCACCGAACGGTGGTGGCCCCGGCACCGACCCGGAGTTCCTCCGCCGACAACTCATCGACACCTACGGCATGGCCCACGCCATCCTGCTACCGCGTGCCTTCTGCAACCTGCAGCCCGATCCCGATTTCGGTACTGCCATCGCCGCCGCCTACAACGACTGGGTGGCGGAGACCTGGCTCGGCAGCTACAACCAGGACGGCGCGTTCAAGGGGTCCATCACCATCGCGCACCAGGACCCTCCGGCGGCGGCGCGCGAGATCGAGCGCTGGGCCAGCCACCCCCATTTCGTGCAGGTTATGACCGATTCGGGCGCCCGTGCGCCGTTCGGTCAGCGCCAGTACTACCCGATCTACGAAGCCTGCGCCCGCCACGGGCTGCCCTTCGCCATTCACCCCGGCACCGACGGCATGGGCATCAACGTCCAGCCGTCGCCCGGCTACCCTACTCACTATATCGAGTGGCACACCTGCCTCTCCCTGGCCTTCCAGGCCCACCTGGTCAGCATGCTCACCGAAGGCGTGTTCGAGCGCTTCCCCGGCCTCAAGATAGTGTTGGTGGAGGGTGGAGTCGCCTGGCTGCCGGCGCTCCTCTGGCGGCTGGACGCCGAGTACAAGGCGCTGCGCTCAGAGGTGCCCTGGGTAAAACGCCTGCCCAGCCAGTACCTGGCGGACCATGTGCGCATCACCTCGCAACCGCTGGAGCGACCGGATAACCCGAAGCAGTTACTCCAGATCTTCGACATGCTGGATGCCGAGCACGTGCTGATGTTTTCCAGCGACTACCCGCATTGGGACTTCGATTCGCCAACCGAGGCGTTTCCGACGCTGCCCGAGACGACGCACCAACGCATCTTCGAGCAGAACGCCCGGGATTTGTACGGGTTGTAAGAGGCGTTCTGCAACGTTTGCCTCTCATAGAATAACGAGGAGGTTCCCATGGCTATCGCAACGGCGGAGCGACCGGTCACCACCGCCGAGCGGATCGCCGCGCTGCGGATGATCGACACCGACGTCCACAACGACCTGCCCAGCTACAATGAACTGAAGCCCTTCCTGGCCTCCGCCTGGCACCCCTGGTTGGAAGGCGGTACCGGTTTCGCCGGGCGCGCTTACTCCAACACCGGCTCCGGCCGAATGGATACTGCAGTGCGCCCCGACGACAACCTCTGCGCCGGCGACCCGCAATGGGTGATCGACCAACTGATGACGCCCTTCGGTATCGACATCGGCGTCCTCACCGGCTCCATCGTCACCGCCGGCATCCAGCACAATTATCGCCTGCTCGCCGCCCTGTTCAGCGCCTATAACGACTGGACGCTGGCCAAATGGGTGCGGCCGCACGTCTGCTACAAAGGGGCCATCCTGGCCGTGCCCCACGACGCCGACGCCGCGGCGCAGGAGATTCACCGCCTGGGCGAGGACTCCGGCATGGTGCAGGTGCTGATGCCGAGCGCCGCTCGCATCCCCTACGGCCAGAAGTGCTACTGGCCGATCTATCGCGCGGCAGTAGAACATGGCCTGCCAATTGCCATCCACGTCGGGGCCGAGGGCACCGGCGTCGCCAACCCACCCACCAGCGTCGGCTATCCCGCTCACTACCTGGAGTTCCATACCGACCACTCCCAGACCATGATGGCGCACTGCGTCAGCCTGGTCACCGAGGGCGTCTTCGAAGAGTTCCGCTCGCTGAAGTTCGCCTTCATCGAAGGTGGCATCTGTTGGGCGCCCTACGTCATGGGGCGGCTGGACCGCCTCTACCCGGCCCTCAAAGCGGAGACACCCTACCTGAAGCGTCTGCCCAGCGAGTACATCCTCGACCACTGCTACTTCAGCACCCAGCCGATCGAAGAGCCGGACAACCACCGGCACCTGCTGGAACTGTTCGCCATGCTACGGGCGGAGAGGACTGTCGTCTTCGCCAGCGACTACCCGCACTGGGACTTCGATAACCCGACGCAGGCGTTCTCCTTCTTCCCCGCTGCACTCAAGCGGCGCATCTTCGTCGACAACGTGCTGGACCTCTACGGGCCGAAGCTGCTGCAGCCGAATCGGCGCAACGCATGACGGCGACCGTCGAAGCCCTCAGCAGGCCGCTGGATCGCGTGGGGCTGCGCGCCATCGACACCGACCTGCACCACCAGATCAGCAACTGGAGCGCCGTGGCTCCTTTTGTGCCCGAGGGCCTGCGCTGGCGGGTCAAGGCCGGCGGCCCGCCAATGGCCCGCCACGGCTTCAAGAAGGTGGGCGTCGGCTTCGGTGACGTGCCCTTACCCCCCGCTCAGAACGGCAAGGCCCCGCATCCGGCGGCCGATCCGCGCTGGGTCAAGGAGCAGTACCTGGACCCCAAGGGCATCGACATCGCCATACTCACCGGCAGTCTCCTGAGTCTGGGCGTACAGCCAATGGGCACGCTCGCCTCCGCTCTCGCCAGAGGGGTCAACGACTGGACCCTGGAAACATGGGTGCGACCCTTCACCTGTTACAAGGGTTCCATCCTGGTCGCTCAACAGGACCCGGCCCAGGCGGTGGCTGAGATCGATCGCCTGGGTGATGACCCTGGGATGGTGCAGGTACTACTCTGCAGCGCCGGCGAAGCGCCGCTCGGTCGCCCAGCCTACCACCCCATCTACGAGGCTTGCGTGCATCACGGGCTGCCGCTGGCCCTGCACATCGGCGGGGAGGGAGCCGGCAACTCCTCGCCCGCGACGGCAGTCGGCCACCCTTCCACCTATTTCGAGTGGTACGCCTCCCTGCCGCAGAGCTACATGGCGCACATCACCAGCATGGTGGCGGAAGGCGTGTTTGTGCGCTTCCCCACCCTCAAGGTCGTGCTGTACGAAGGCGGCGTCTCCTGGCTGCCCCACATCATGTGGCGTTTCGACAAGAACTGGAAAGCGCAACGCTCGGAGACCCCTTGGGTACGGCAACCGCCCAGCAGCTACATCCTTGAGCACTTTTACTCCACCACCTACCCCCTGGAGGCGATGCCTGCCCCGCAGTTCCGGCAGATTCTGGAGATGGTCGAAGCCGAGCGCACCTTGCTCTTCTCCAGCAACTACCCCAACTGGGAGTACGGGGATCCGTTTGCGATGATTGATGACATACCAGAAACGATGCGTCGGCGTGTGCTCGTGGAGAACGCGCTGGCGATGTATGGGGAGCGGTTGACCTCACCCGCTCGCTGAGGCTCGCACCCTCTCCTGGACGGAGAGGGTTGGTACGAGGAGCGGCATATCTTCGTACCCTCTCCGCATAGGAGAGGGTGGCTCCGCAGAGCCGGGTGAGGTTCGGCAGCGAGCGGGTGAGGTCAACCTCGGGTGAGGTTCCCAGGGAAGGAGAGAAGCAAGAAATGGCCCGGCACATTGTGGGGCGCGCTGCTGAGGTGACTCCCGGCAATCGCAAAATTGTAGACGTGAATGGGCGCTCCATCGGCGTGTTCAACGTCCATGGCAAGTACTACGCCCTCCTGAGCCGCTGTCCGCACCAGGCTGCCCCGCTGTGCCTGGGCCGGATTACGGGGATGACATTACCGTCGCAGCCCGGTGAGTACCTGTGGGGGCGGGACGGTGAGATATTGCGCTGCCCCTGGCATGGTTGGGAGTTCGACCTGACCACTGGCCGCTCAATTTTCAACCCGCATCGCGTGCGCGTCAAAGCCTACGAAGTGACGGTGGAACCGGAGGACCCCTCGGTGGAGACCTTTCCGATCAGCGTGGAGCAGGGCCTGCTGGTGCTGCACATATGAACACTCCGGCGCCGGTAGTACCGGTAACAACAGGCTGGTGGAATCAGCCCTTCCGCATCTTTCAGACGAATCTTCGCGAGATTGACGCCGCACTGGACGAACGCAAGGTCGTCCAGCAGATTCGAGACCTGGGCGCCAACGCCTGGCTGCTCAACACTGCCGGGATCGTGTCTTTCTACCCCTCTAAGCTGCCCTTCCAACATCCCAGCCCCTGGTTGCGCGAGCGCCAGAGCGGCGACCTGATCGGCGACGCCGTGCGGGAAGCCCACGCTAACGATGTACGGGTGATCTCCCGCGCCGACTTCTCCAAGGTGCATCAGGACGTCTACGAGGCGCATCCCGACTGGTGCTTCGTCAGCGCGACCGGCCAGCACCAGATCTACAACGGGTTCTACAGCACCTGCCCCAGCGGCCCCTATTATCAGGAAAAGTCCTTCGAGATTCTGGGCGAGGTGCTGGAGCGCTACCCGGTCGACGGCTTCTTCTTCAACTGGTTCAACTTCTCGCAACGCGACTACTCCGGGACCAATCACGGCATCTGCCAGTGCGTGCATTGCCGGCGACGCTTCACGGAGCGCTACGACCTGGAGTTGCCCGCAGCGGAGGACTGGAGTAACCCGGCCTACCTGCGCTGGCGGGAATACACGCGTGAGACGCTGGAGGACCTCGCCGGGCGCATCCGCAGCTTCATTAAGGAGCGCAATCCGAACGTCTGCCTGATCCTGCGCCAGAACCCGGACGTCATCATGCATGAGGTCAACAATGCAGTCGACCGGCCACTGCCGCTCTGGGTCTACTGGGCCGGCGAAGTCACCCGGGAATCACGCACTGCGCACCCGGACAAGCCGGTCGTCATCAACGCGGTGATGTTCCTGGACCTTCCCTACCGCTTCTCCGCCGAGCAGCCGGGTCTGGTCGGCTTGCACCTGGCCCAGACCATCGCCCAGGGCGTCAATCCCTACGCCTATGTCGTGGGCACGCCGGACCAGCCCGACTGCAAAAACTTCCCAATGGTGCGTACTATGCTGCACTTCCATCGCGACAACGAGGCCTACTACGCCGGGCTCCGCTCGGCGGCCAAAGTGGCGATCATCAGCTCGCTGCGCAGCGAAGAACGCTACGGCCGCGCCGAAGGTGTGGCCAAGGTGCAGAAGGCCCGGCGCGGCGCCTTCCGCGCTCTGGTGGAGTCGCACATCCCGTTCGACATCCTGCCGGATGACCTGATTGTTGCCGCCGCCCGTGATAGGCGACTGGATCGTTACGACGCCCTGGTCCTGCCGAACGTGGCGACACTGGACGACGAGCAACTCGCCGCCCTTGATGCCTACGTTGAACGCGGCGGCGGCCTGGTGGCCACATACGACACCGCCGCCTTCGATGCGGAAGGCAAGCCTCGCGCCGCCTTCGGCTTGCGCTCCCTCGGCGCCGCGCGCGTGCTGGCCCGCCGGGAGGGGCCGGGGGCGATGCGCTCCGCCTATCTGCGCCTGCAACCGGGCGAGATCCCGGGCTTTGCCGACACCGACTTTGTCGCCCTGGACCGCGCCTTCCTCTACGTCGAGCCACGCCCCGACGCGACGGCAGCAATGACCCTGATCCCACCCTCCCGCTACGGTCCGCCCGAGAAAACGTACTGGGACATCGAGACGGACCAGCCGGGGCTACTCTGGCAGCGCTACGGGCAGGGCCGCACCGCCTACTTCCCCTGGCCGGTCGACGCCCTCTTTTTCGACCTCAGCCTGCCGGAGCACCGCGCCCTGCTGGCTCACGCGGTGGAGCAGGTATCCAAAGGCGGCCGCCAGGTGGTCACCAACGCGCCGCCGCAGGTGGAGGTTGTCGTCGGCGAACAACAAGCAACCGGACGGACGATTCTCCATCTCATCAACTACTCCGGCCACCAGGAGCGGTCATTCCATGACCCCCTGGAGATTCGGGACATTCGCCTTGAGGTAGCGGCACCGTCCGGCTGCACGCGGGCCTTCTCGGTTCAGCTCGGGGAGGCGCTTCCGGCCCAGGTCACTGAGGGACGACTCACCTTGACCCTACCGCGGCTCGGGCTGTTCGATATGGTGGTGCTGGAGTGATGGTTCGGGAGGCCCCTTCTCTGGCTTCGCCAGCATTCTGACTGCATAAAGGAGATTGACGCAGTGACCAGCACTTTTACCCGCCCCGATGCCCTCCATGTTGCCGTGCGTCTGGAGGCGGGGCTTACCGAGGAGCAACAGGCGCGCATCAGTGCGGCCAGCCCCGCATCAACGTCGGCCGCGGCACGCACGTTGTGCAAGCGGCGCTGGTCCAGGCGTTGCAAGAGGGCCGCCTTGCCGGGGCCGGGCTGGACGTCACCGACCCGGAACCACTGCCGGCGGATCACCCGCTGCGTCACATGCCCAACGTCATCATCACCCCCACCTGGCGGGGCTGATACGTGGCACACGCGACAGGGGCGCCGATCGCTTCTGTCGAAATATCGGCAAGCTGCTGGGCAACGAGCCGCTTGAGGGGCTCGTCGACAAAGTGGCGGGGTATTGAGAGCCTCGCCGTGGGTAGTTCTAGGAGGTAGTTCGTTGATGCGTTCCTTCGATAGCACCAGGGTTTCGCGACGGTCCGCTTTGCAAGTGCTGCTGGCGACAGCGGGAGTGACAGCCCTTATTCCGCTACTCGCTGCCTGCGGTGGAAGCACTGGGCAGGCCTCGGTAACGGCAACTAGCGCCGGCTCAGCCACAGCATCGGCTCCGGTGGCAACACAGGCCGGGACCGCCACAAGCACGGCGCCGGCGGCTGCTCAGGCAGCGCCGGCCGGCAGCGCCACCACACTCCACTTCTACACCTGGACCGCCGCGGCGAACCTGCCAACGTGGAACAAGGCAGTTGCCGCCTTCCAACAGGAGAACCCCAGTGTCCACGTCCAACTGGACTACACGCCGGGTCAGCAGTACTGGGACAAGCTCACTGTCGAATACGCCGGCGGCACGTCGCCGGATGTGATCTATGCAAGTCCGTCGAATGCGCAGGATGTCGCGACGAAAGGGATGGTGCTCGACCTCACCAGCTATATCAATCAGGACAAGTTCAACATCGGCAACATCAACCCCGCCTCCCAGCAACCCTACCAATGGGGAGGAAAGATCTGGGGCCTTTGCGCCTTTACCGACACCCGCTACACCATTTACAACAGGACGATGTTCCAGGCCGCCGGTCTGCCGGACCTGCCGCAGACCTGGGAAGGCGACTTCACGCTGGACCAGTTCCTGTCGTATGCCCAGAAACTCACCGATCCTTCCAAGCAGCAATGGGGTTACGTGTTCGAGGACCAGTTGCACGCCGCCCACTTTAGAGGGCTTTCAGAAATCATATAGGTGCCATTGCTTGTGGAGCCGGGCGGGCA
>DAIMXP010000001.1:69292-230879 GCA_036734945.1 Chloroflexota bacterium | reverse complement strand
ACGTTCCTCACCTTAGCAGCCTAGCAGTGCCAACAGAGGTGAAACACACCCATATCAAAAGGTTGTGAAGAGTTACCAGGAGGCGCTGTCCGCGTTGGCAACGTCGTGATGATTGCCACTCAACTCCTGCGACGTGCGCTGCTCACGGCGCTGACCGTGGGCACCGTTCTGGTGGCGATCAACCAGGGGACCGTCCTGCTGGGCGGTAGTTTGCCCGCCTCGCTCGCCTGGAAGATCCCGCTCACCTACGCGGTGCCCTTCTGTGTCACCTTGTGGGGAGCACTGGGCAGTCGCCGCCGCTAGTACCTCAGCACCGCCAGGGCTATCGCGTCGACTGCCGAGTGTGCCACAATTGGTGCGATAAGGTCATTGGTAAGCGCCCGCCAACTCGCCAGGAGCAAGCCGGTGATGAGACCCAGGAGGATCACCGGCGGCGGATACAGGAAGGCATGGGTCGCGGCAAAGGCAAGACTCGTGAGCACGATAGCGCTGCCTATTCCGCTGCTCTGCTGCCAGAGGGTGTAGAGCACCCCGCGAAGGAGCAACTCCTCGATCGTCGCCACGGCTAGCGCGCCGGGAACGGCTGCTACCGCTGCCAAGGCACTGACGCCGTGCATCAAACCGGGCGCCGTCAGCGCGACCGTCAGGACAAGCGCACCGCCCAGGCGGAGTTTGAGGCGCCCCCAGGACAGCCCCAGATCGCGTGGCGGCAACCCGGCGTACCCGGCTGCTGCCAGACTGGTCAGGAGGAGGAGGCCGTAGCTGAGCAGTTGGATGGCAGCCATATGACCAAGCCACCGTCGCGCGAATAGGTTGCGCGCCACGGTGAGCAGGCCTACGCCGATGGTCAGGGAGAGCACCCCTGCCCGTTGCCGGAGCAACTCAGGCCGGCGGCAACTCCTCGTCAGGATCACGCTCTTCTCCCGTGTCGCTGTCGTCGGACGCACGGCCGGCCCGGCGGCGTGCCACCAGCAGCAGACCGATCGCCACCAGGATGACACCGACGCCTGCTACGACGACGGCAATCGTCGTGACATGACTGCCGGCCACACCGGCAGTACTGCCTGCCTGCGGTGGCCCGGCCGCGACGACGGTGCCGGCAGCACTGATCTGCCCCTGGACGGATTGGGTGGGAAAGTCGACGGTCTTGCTGATCTCGGTAGCCTGGCTACCCTGCAGAGTGTACATGCCTTGGGGGATGTTGCTGGCCGGGAAGAGTAAGTAGACGAATACCGGCTTCGGCCAGGGGGTGGGCACGGAGGTACCGTCCAGATACTGCGCCAGCACCACGTAGGCGTTGCCGTCGAGGACGAGGCCAGAGACCGTCGGTGGCGCCTGGGGCGTGATCGTCACCACGATGGAACTGCCTGTAGCATTCGGCGGGAACGCGCCGTTCGGCACCGTCAGTTGCGCCTGCAGGTCGACGGTGTAGACCTGGACCGACTGCGAAACGCCGTTCCAGAAGACGACGGTTTGTTTCGCCCCTGATGGCGGACCGGGATTGGTGTAGCCCGGCGGCGGCGTGACGTAGCGGTAGGCAGTCGGGGCCAGACCATCCCAGTGCACGGCCCCGGTGTGCCAGGCGCCGACGAGATAGAGCAACGAGAGCGCGGTGAGGAGAAGCGCTGTCCGCAGCTTGAGCAGCGCCTGACGCTGCGCGCTCATCGCCCGGCGAATGCGGTCATTTGCGGTACGTCGACGATAAGCGGTTTCGTCGTGGCATAGGGCTGGGGGTAGACAACGACTTGCCCTTGGGGCTGCCACTGCCAGACAACGTTGGCGGCACGCACGTTCTGGCCGGCGTCGGCGGCGGTCGGTGGCGCAAAGCGCAGGCCGGCGCCGTTGACCAGGCTGCCGGCCTGCAGATTCACCGCCAGCGCTGCCAACCTGACGGCATCTGCGGTCCAAGAAGTGGTCTGGGGCACGACGTCGTGCAGGAGGGCCCAGCAGTAGATCCAGACAATATACTCAGCCAGATTGGCCGTCGGCGGGGTCTGTGAGCCCGAACCAGCCGACAGCGACCACCGCCAGCAACGCGACAACGCCAAGGACGCCGCCGACGATTCGTGCCGCGGCGACGACCGCCGGCCGCGCGAGTGCCGGGAGCGTCAGCCGCGAGCCGGTCAGCGTCTCCTGACCTGTGCCGCCGACAAACGTCACCATGAGCGCGAAGGACAGCAGGACCACCGCACCGCCGGCTACGAGATAGACAGCGAGCGGCGCCGGCAGGATGTAGGGCTGGCCGGCAAAGCCGTGGGCAAACGCCGGGCTGGTCAGGCCCAACCAGGCAACGACGGCAGGGCCGGTTGCCACGAGCAGCCTGTGGGGAAGACTCCGAGTGCTCACGGCAACTGCCTTCCTCGACGGTAGCAATAGTCTCGGCAGACGCATCTACAACGTCCTCAGGATACTGAGAAACGCAGGCGGTGAAACGATTAGGATGCCTTGATAGTGACGCAGCGCGAGCAGATGCTTGTCGTGAGTGACAAGATACTGTGCCTTTGCCGAAAACGCGGTCAAACTTGTCGCGATGCTGTGGCGCAGCCAGTACGGCGTCATCGGTCACTATCCTGGCGAGCGTCGGCCGTTCTGCCCGGGAAGAGCACGGTCAGTGCGAAAATAGCGAGGATCAGCAGGTGGACCAGGCTGCACCAGAGGCAGATGGCGCCGATGACGAAGAGTTCGCTGTAGAGCAGATAGAGCACCCCGGCAACGCCGCCGGCAACCCAGACCAGACGGCCCAGGTGTGCCGCGCGATGGTGCGCCACGAGCAGCAGCGCCATGACGCCAAACCAGAGCACGCCGTAGTAGGCAACCGGGACGCCCAGCATTATGGACGACGGGCTCGTCGTCACCTGCGTACAGTTGATGACGCCATTCTCGGCGCAGTACAGCGGCACCGTGCTGGATAGGTGAACCGCGCTGAGGTAGAGCGCCACGGCCAAACCGGCCAGGGTGCAGAGCAGGGCGACGGCACGGGGCCAATGTGACGCCACGTCGTCGGGATCGGCAGCGCGCACTGCCACCGGTTCAGACGCTACCTCAGGGCGCTGCATCGACGGTCCCGATCATGCTCCGGCCAGATGAACCTGCTGGACGGCGGGGGACGTACAGACGGCGGCGGGTTGATTGCGGTCCGCGGCGCAGATCGTGGCGGTCAGCACGTTGGCTCCGCCGAGGATGGCCTGGGCTTCGGCGTTCGCCGGTTGTTGCACTGCCTGGGCGATTTGCTGCCAGGTCTCGCCGTGCAACACCTGCGGACTGAACGGCGAGCCGTTCAGCAGGTAGTGGTTGGCCACGTCCAGGAAAGGAATCGTCCCCACGGCACTCTGGGCGACATAAGGCGGCGCATCGAACTGTTGAAAGATTTGGGCTTGTGCGGGCGTCATTGATTGCAGCTTCTGGTAGTGTCCGTTGACCGCCTGGTTCGTCTCCAACTCGACGCTGGCGAAGGCGAGATAGCCGCTGGTGTAGGTGGCGTGGACGAACGTGAAAGTAGGGGTCGAAGGGTAGACGTCGTTGGGGGCCGACGTCATGAGTTGCAGGCCGCTGAACTGGCCGAAGCGGCTGAGCGCCGCCAGCATCGACCAGCGCTGGACGGCGCAGTACGGGCAGTATTCCGCGCCCACGTAGAGCAGTTCCGGCTTGCCGCCGCTCTGCAAAGGGGGACCAGGCAAAACCACGGGATTTATGCTTGCTGTCCCTTTGCCGACGGTATCAAAGGTAGCCGCCGGGATCTGTTCCATCTCCGCAAGCACGGGAGCCGGTACCGGCTGGTTGTCCGAACCGGCAGCGCCGCTGCCGCTGGATGCCAGCTTGACGCCGATGAGCACGATGACCACGATCAAGACCAGGCCGAGCGCGACAACCCCAACCAGCGGTGGACCGCTCCGCGATCGAGCACGGCCCTTCCCTGCGGGCTTCTTCTTCGCCGGAGTGGCCTGCGGGCGCGAACTGGACGTGCGGGTTGGCATGCTGACCTCGTTCTCTCCTGCCCGCAGACACCGCCTGTCGGAAGTGGTGTCTGCGGGCAAATTCTACCGTGCCGCCGGCAGGCCACGTCCCCCGGCAGTGGTGCATCTGACCAGGGACATATCCCGTCCAGCGTCAGCCCGCCTTTCATGTGGCTGCAGCGTGCCCACGCCTGGCAGGCAACGGAGATCCCGTCGCAGCTTCACGTTAAAGGCGCTCTGGAGGCGCGACCTTGTAATGAATGTGCTCTAAATTATGCACGGCGCGGGCACTAAGAGATAACGGCTCGGTATCTGCGCAGTGCGCGCAGATACCGACCACCGTGACGTCGGTGCGGACAGGTGTGAAATGGTGGTCCTGCTGCAGATGCTCTTCCAGTTCGCGGATCAGCGAGTTCTCCAAATGGAGGATGCCCCGGCAGACCTGGCAGACCGCGTGCTGATGCTCTTCGCCCGTCGCCTCGTATCGAGCAGGACCACCGCCGAAGTGGACGGCCTTAACGGCGCCGGAAGCCTCTAGCGCTTCGAGCGCCCGATAGACCGAACTGCGGGGCACGCTGATGCGATGCGCCTCCAGATCAGCCGCGATCTCCTCGGCGGTGCAATGCGGGCCGAGACGAGCCATCGCTTCCCAGACGAGACGGCGCGGCAATGTCTGCCGCATGCCAGGTCCCAGCGGTGCGGGTGATTGCGTCATGCTGTGCCCCCGTCGCTTTGTGCTAGATCTGCTTCACCATGGTGCCCCAGCGCTCCTCAATCCGGCGCGTCTTCCAAATGGTGAAGGCGGCAACCCAGGTGACAACAAAGGCCACGACGATGATGAAGCCCATCTTGTTGAAGTCCAGGTTGTTGACGACGTTCCAGACGCCGCCTGCCCAGTTGAACTGGCCACTGAGGATCTGCAAAACCTCGATTCCACCGACGAAGAGGGCAACGAAAACCGAGAGTCCGGTCACCGTCAGGTTGTAAAACACCTTGCGGATGGGGTTGGAGAAAGCCCAGGAATAGGCTTTCGCCATAAAGGCGCCGTCGGTGGTGTCCATTAGCGCCATGCTGGACGCGAAGATCGTCGGTAGGCACAAGACGGCGGCTAGCGGTAGTCCCTTGGCCACTGCGCCGGCGGAGATGGCGAGCAGGGACACTTCGGTGGCCGTGTCGAAGCCGAGACCGAACAGGAAGCCGATGAAGTACATCTGCCAACTGTGGCGGATCACCTTGAAGAGCCGGCCAAAGATGCGCGTCATGAAGCCGCCTGCCGTCAGTTTGTGGTCGAGTTCGGCTTCGTTGTAGTTGCCCTGCTTCATCCGGCGGTAGACGCCGTAAATATCAAGCAGGATGATCAGGTTCAGCAGGCCGATCAAGAGTAAGAAGGCGCCCGAGACGGCGGTACCGATGACACTGCCCGTGTTCTTGAGGCTGCCCCCCTGGATGCCGGTGACGATGAAGTGGACGGCAAGTCCCAGGCCGAGCGAGATCAGGAAGACGACGGTGGAGTGGCCCAGCGAGAAGAAGAAGCCCACGCCCATCGGCTTCTGCTTATCCTGTAACAGTTTGCGGGTGGTGTTGTCGATGGCGGAGATGTGGTCGGCGTCGAAGGCGTGGCGCAGCCCAAAGGTGTAGGCGAGGCCGCCTAGGCCGAGCATGACAGGGTAGCGTGGGGCAACGTAGAGCAGCAGCGTTCCCCAGCCGAGGACATGCAACAGCACGATGATTCCGTAGAAGATGCCGAGCCGCTGCCGCTCTCCGGCGTCAAAATGCCGGCTAATCGTGTGTGCGAACGACGCCATCGCGCGGAATCCTCCATCGTTGTGTGTGAATGCCCCGGCGGACTATACCGCACTTGCGACGTATTCGCAATCAAGAATAAATGGCAAGACGTCGCGGGCGATGCTGAACGGTCGGGGCTACCGCCGGGACTTGCTGGGTTGCTTCCCTGGGTTGGCAGCGGCGCGATGATTCAGGTAAATGCCGAGTACGCCCAACGGGGCGCCCAGAAGCAGCGTCCAGATGATGAGTTCCCCTTCCGAAAAGAGCATGGGGATAAGCGGGCTGACCAGCAGCCAGAAGACGGCGATGAGGCAGAGCGCCATCATTGCCAGGTCGCCAAGGAGCAGGGCGGGCGAAGCGTGGGTGGTGGGCGGACGCAGGGGCGATCTATTCACCTTGGTGCTTTTCTCCAAAATAGGCTTCAATTACGGCGCGCACCATCGGCGCGGTTATCGATGCTCCTTCGCCGGCGTGCTCGGCCATCGCCACGACGGCGATCGCCGGCTGCTCGAACGGCGCGTAGGCGGCAAACCAGGCGTGGGGCTGTCCCGATCCGGCCTGGGCGGTGCCTGTTTTACCGGCAGCCGATACTGCCATCCCTTTGAAGGCAGCGTAGCCCGTGCCGATGCTGCTGGACACGACATCGTGCAGCCCCTGGCGGATGAGCTGCAGCGCCGCCGGGCTGGTCGGTAGGGTACCTATCCGCTTTGGCGGGTTGGCGTTCAGCACCTGGCCATCCGCGCCGACGACCTTGTCAATGATGCGCGGCGCCCAGAGCGTGCCACCATTCGCCAGGGCCGCATAGTAGTTCAGCACCTGCAGCGGACTGGCCAGCAGGTAGCCCTGGCCGATGCTGAGGTTGACGGCATCGCCCGGCAGCCAGCTCTCGCGGTAGGCAGCCTGCTTCCAGGTAGGGTCCGGCACCGTGCCGGTGGCCTTGGGCGAGCCGAGGCCGACGATCTGAGGGAAGCTACCCAGGCCGAACGCCTTTGCTTCGCTCGGCAGCATATCGCTTTTGGTCGTGTCTTCCTGGTGGCCCATGGTGTAGAAGGAGACGTCGCACGATTGCGTCAGCGCCGAGACGACGCCGAGGTGGCCGTGGCCGGAGAGCAGCCAGCAGTGCCAGGTGGTGTCGCCGAGGGTGTAGGAGCCGGGACAGTAGAACATCGACTGCTCGTTGTAGCCGGCCTGGTCGAGCGCCGCCGCCATGGTGATCGGCTTGAAAACGGAACCGGTGGGGTAGAAGCCCTCCACCAGGCGGTTGAGGAAGGGCTTGAGCGGATCGTTGACCAACTGGGCGTAGGCGGCGGTGGAGATGCCCAGCACGAAGGCATTGGGATCGAACCCTGGATAGCCCGCCAGCGCCAGCAAGGAGCCGTCGCTCACTCGCATCACGCCAATGCTGCCGGCGCGCTTACCGAGCAGTGCTTCACAGCGTTGCTGCAACGCCAGGTCAAGGGTCAGGAATATGCTGCCGGCTTTGCTCGGCTCGCGCTGGGCGATCGTCGTCACCGGGTCGGACTTGGGCGTGATGACCATGAGTTTGCCGCCCCACTGGCCGGCGAGACCGGATTCCCCCCACTGCTCGATGCCGGCGCGCCCGATCACGTCGCCCGGGCGGTAGCCTCGGGCGGCCAGCGTTTGCAGGTCGGTCTGGCTGACCTGGGAGATGTAGCCGATGGTCTGGGCGGCCAGCGCGCCGTGCGGGTAAACGCGGGCCGGCTCGTCCAGCACATGCACCGCCGGGATGGCGGCCAACTGCGCCCGGATCGGCGCGGCGGCGGCAAGGGAAAGGGTTTTGACTCGCACCTGCGCGTTGGTCTCGGCCTGGGCATACTGCTGCTTGATCACGGCCTGCGGCGTGTTCAGCAACCTGCTGAGTTGAGCCAGCATCGTCGCTTCATCCTTGATTTCGCCGGGCACGAGGTACACAGTCGTGACCTGACCAACCGTCGCCAGCGGGTTGCCCGCATTGTCCTTGATGTCCCCTCGTGGCGTGCCGAGCGGGTACATATGGATCAGGTTATCGGCGGTCAACTCCTTGAAAAACAACGACGGTAGCCACTGCACCTTCCACTCTCGACCAGTCGGATCGACGCCAAGCGTGATGGTGTTCTGCTCCTGCAGGGTTCCCACCAGCACAGTCTCGAAGGTCACGGCGAATTGCTGAATGTTGGCGTCGGAGCGTTGCCCTGCCGCCAACGCGGCGCTGACCTTCGTGATCGTCGCTTGCTGCGTGATAGCGGTGTAGCGCTGAACAAAGGCATCCAGGGTGATCCGGCCCTGAGCATCAGCCGAGATCATGGGGTACATGTCGGCAAAGCGGCTGGTATTCCAGGCGGCCAGAAAGGCGGCGGCAACGGCGCCGGGCACGTTCACGGGAGTGGCAACGGGAGCGGGGGTACCAGTGGTGGTCTCGCTCGCGGTTGTGCTCGTGCCGGACCTTGGCGCTGTTGATGGCCCGGTCGTCGTGGCCGCGGCGCTACTCGTGATTCGTCCCACGGCGCGGGAGAAACTGGTACACGCCGCCAAAGAGACGGCGACGCCCCCGGACGACAGAAACAGGCCGAGCACGCGTCGCCGGCTCAGAAGCAAGCGGGGATCGTCGCTCACGCTTTCTCCTTCACCGTTGTCGTCCAGAATTTAGGGTACCAGGGATATTGTTCCCATTGCTGGTAGCCTGGTAGCCTGCTATGCTGCCACTGCCGGTCGGGGGAAGGGAGAACTATGGTGCAGGCCACGATTACGCCGGATAGCACGGAATTTGTGATCCTCAGCTTCGAGGGACCCGACCGCTACTCGCTGGCCGGTGGACTGGGCACGCGCGTGACCGAGCTGGCGAAGGCGCTGGCGGGCCAGGGCTACCGCACCCACCTCTTCTTCGTGGGCGACCCCGACCTACCTGGCGAAGAGGTGTTGGAAGGCGGCCGACTCATCTACCACCGCTGGTGCCAGTGGCTGAGCCGAATGTACCCCAGCGGAGTCTACGACGGCGAGGACGCCAAACTGCGCGACTTTGGTCATAGCGTGCCCAGCTACATCACACGCGAGATCGTAGCGCCGGCGGCGGCGGCCGGCCGAGTGGTAGCTGTGCTGGCCGAAGAATGGCAGACAGCCGACGCTACCTCGACGCTGAGCGACCATCTCCACGCCGCCGGCCTGCGCCAGCACGCCGTATTGTTCTGGAATGCCAACAACATCTTCGGCTTCGACCGCATCAACTGGGGCCGGCTCGGTTACACGGCGACGCTGACGACGGTCAGCCGCTATATGAAGCACTTCATGTGGCGGCTGGGTATCAATCCGCTGGTCATTCCGAACGGCATTCCGGCGCGGCTGCTTGGTCCGGTGGATAGCGACCTGGTGGCCCGGCTTCGCCATATGTACGCGGGCTCACTCTTGCTCTTCAAGATTGGTCGCTTCGATCCCGACAAGCGTTGGATGATGGCGGTGGAGGCGGCAGCCCGCCTAAGAGAACGCGGACAGCGGGTGGCCTTCCCCTTGCGCGGCGGTATTGAGCCGCATGGCGCCGATGTGCTCGCCTATGCCTATTCGCGCGGCCTACGCGTGGTTGATGTCACCTGTCGCGACCGCACGCCGGAGGCCGGCTTGCAGGCGCTCGCCGCCGTGGCCGGCCGGGGCGACATATATAACCTGCGCTTCTTCGTGCCCGAAGAGCTGTCCAGGGCCATCTTCGCGGCAGCTCAGGCCGTGCTGGCGAACAGCGGTCACGAGCCGTTTGGGCTGGTGGGCTTGGAGGCAATGGCGGCCGGCGGCCTCGTCTTCACCGGGGCGTCTGGAGAGGATTATGCGTCGTCGATGTCTAACTGCGTCGTAGTGGAAACCGACGACCCGGAAGAAATCTGCGCCAACGTGCTCTACCTCCGCGAACATCCAGCGCTGGTCGAACGCATGCGTGTGGCGGCGCGCCAGACCGCCGAGCGATTCACCTGGGAAGAGGTGATCGCCAACCTGATCAGCAAGCTGGAATACGTTGGGCAGGCAACCGGCGCACTGAAGGCTGGGGGCTAAAATGGCGACGATGACAGGAATGTGCAGTGGGGCTCTTTAGCCGCCTTTTGGGCAGGGGAAGAGGCGCTTCGGACCGGCGAGCCCCACCCGATGGCGGCATCTACGTCCACCTGCGCTGCAACGGCACGCCGCGGCAGCCGTGCGGTGAACCGCTGCGCGTGCGCATCAACCCGCAGAACGACCTGTTGGAAGAGTATGAGGACGATGAGGAGCGCATCACGGGCTACACGGTACACAAGGACGTGCTCGGCACCTGGTGCCGGAACATGATGCACCTCACTATCCGCTACGACGCCAATCGTCGCGAAACCGGTCGCCAGGCGGAAGGGGCGATGCTGATCGACGCTGCCGAATATGAGCGGCTACGCCAGGCAGCGCCGAAGCACGGCAGCGGTTGAGAGAGGTGCGCCGATGGCATTAATCGAGCGTTTTGCGCGCGGCGTGGTCGAGACGCTGGGCAAAGACGACTTCCGGCGCATCATGAACGACACGCTGGACCATATGCTGCGCGCCATGACCCGCCGCGAACGCATGCAGTTCTGCGAAGACCTCGTTGACCACAGCGTAGAGCGGATGTTGCAGGGCCTCACCACTGAGGAAAAAGAACGCCTTTTCTCCTCGTTGTTGCCCCGCATCCTGCAACACTTTCCGAGCGGCGAGGCAGCCCTGCAGGCGGCGCGGGGCGCAGAACCCGATGGTGTAACGCCGGGCGATTAGCCAATCGGCGTGGCGACGCTACGCCGCGCCGTCACGGCTCTGCATTTCGCGTTGCACTTCCGTGAAGCGGCGGTCGAAGCGGGCGTCCACGTTTGCTGTCGTTGTGCCGCGCAGGAATTCGTCGACGCTGGCTTTCGTGTCCAGTTCCAGCAGGGCATCCATCACCTTATCCGCCAGGGAGCGCGACACCTCGTTGTTGAAACTGTCGCGAATGCTGTTCAGGATTCGGTAGCATTGCCGTTTGGTCAGCAGTAACGGGGCAGTCTGACTGTGACGGTCATCCGGTTCCTCCCGCAGGGCGATGCGCAGCACGTTGCGAATGCGCAGGGAAAAATCGTCGTTCGGTTCGAAGAGGATGCGGTCGAACAGGATCCGCGCCTCCAGCTTGGTGACAGCAACCTCAACCGTGACATCGATGCTCAACACGATCTCTTGCTCCTTGGCCCGACGCTCCGGCCCGGCATGGTGTAAATATTACGTTACCAGCCATCTGGGTTAGGAGTGTACACCATGCGCAGGCGTGTACCGACGTCTGTAAGAGTAAGGTACTACCATTGCGGGAGTGTGTTTCCCATCGTGTTGAGGCAGAGGAGTATCGCAGTGGATCGCCTTTTCAATCGATTCGTGCCGGAGTCGCGCGACTCGGCCGGTACCTTTCGGGCCGAACTATTCGCCCAATTTCCCTTTGCACCTGAGGCCCAACGTTGGTTAGAAAAAGAGATTCCTCTTGAGATTCACGACAGCACAGCAACCAGTGGCGGTGGCTATTGGCACCCGGACCGGCGCATCGTTGAGCTATTCACCGCTCAGTATGAGGCCGCCATCCACGAACACGCTCACGCCTGGTGGCACGACCGTCGTCTGCTCGACGATGCTGCTGTGCGCTTGATGGTGGCGGTGGTGCATCTCAGCGAGGAGACGGACCCTGCCTATGCCGCCATGGCCGGGCTGGCACGCCATTACGTCTACGGCATTCGCCAACAGGCAGACGCCAATAGCCCCACTGGCTACTGGCGCGGCATGCTGGCTGACGGCAACGACTGGGAGATGTACGCCGGCCTGGCCTCCGGCTGCATGGCCGATATCCGCCTCCTGCCGCCGTACATCCGGCCCTTCTACGCCGACCTGTTCCAGTTGCTGCCTGCGGATGCGGCGTCACCTCTGGCAGGTGCGGTTCACCGCTAGCTCGCTGCGCCGCCGACCCCGTCCTCACGGTATACTTACCGGCAGATACAGGTGAGTGACGTGCGGCCAGGAGCCACGGCAGGATGTGGCAATGCCGCGTCGGGGCGTGGCCCGTCCGGCGGCAGCGTGCCTCGCTGCACCAAAGGAAGGGGCCAAAGCGATGTTGTCTTTACATCAGGTCACCGCGGCCATAGCGGGGCGTGTGCTGTTCTCCGGCGTTGACCTCAATGTCGTGGCGAAGGACCGGATCGGCCTCGTCGGTCCCAATGGCGCCGGTAAGACGACGCTGCTGTCGATCCTGGAGGGGCAGCGGCCGCCGGATTCCGGCAGTGTCGACCGGCGCAACAATGTGCGCATCGGCACGTTAGCGCAGGAGGCTCCCTGCCAGATCGACCGTACGATCATCGACGAAGCGACAAGCGGCGTCGGGCCACTGGCAGACGTGCGCAACCAGTTGGCCGCCGTCACCGAGCAGTTGGCGACCTTGCCGATCGGCGATAGCCGGTTAGATGCCCTGATCCATCGCCGGGATGACCTGAATAACGAGTACGAACGCTACGGGGGTGAGCGCACGGAGGCGGAGGCAAAGCGCGTCCTGGCCGGACTTGGTTTCTTAGAGACCGATTTCCTGCGCCGCTCGCAGGAACTCTCCGGTGGCTGGCGTGTCCGGCTGGCCCTGGCGCGACTGCTGGTGATGGCGCCTGACATCCTCCTGCTCGACGAGCCGACCAACCACCTTGACCTCAGCGCCGTGGCCTGGCTGGAGGGCGAGTTGGCCGTCTATCGTGGCGGCCTTGTCGTCGTTTCCCACGACCGTTCCTTCCTGGATGCCGTCGCCAACGAGATTGTGGAAGTCGAAGGCGGCCGGCTTACCGTGTACACCGGTAACTACTCCGCCTACGTCAAAGAGCGCGAGCGTCGGCGCAAGTCGGCGGAAGCGTCCGGCAAGCGACGCGAGGTGGAACTGGCCAAGCAGCGGCAGTTCATCCAGCGCTTCGGCGCGCAGGCGGCCTGGGCCAGCCAGGTCAAGAGCCGCGAGAAGATGCTCGTCAAACTGGAGAAGGAAGCTGCCGACGAAGCGGCGGCGGCGCCGGCGCGCCGCAAGCCGGTCACCTTCCGCTTCCCCCCGGCCACCCACTCCGGGCGTGTGGTGACGGAGGTGAAAGCGATCACCAAGAGCTACGATGGCCAGCTCATCATCGCGCCGCTGTCGTTCCTGATCGAGCGCGGCGAACGCATCTCGATGGTCGGCCCCAACGGCAGCGGCAAGTCCACCATCCTGCGCCTGCTGGCCGGTGTGGAGCAGCCCGACAGCGGCTCGATCAGCCTGGGTCTGCAGGTGAAAGTCGCCTATTTTGCCCAGCATCAGGCGGATGTGCTGGACCCCAACCGCACTGTTCTGGAAGAAGCTGCGTCCGACGCGCCGGCTAACATCCCGAACGAGAAGGTCCGCGAGGCGCTGGGGCGCATGCTCTTCAAGAACGAGATGATGATAACCCAGGTCGGTCGGCTCTCCGGCGGCGAGCGAGCACGCCTGGCGCTAGCCAAACTCTTGCTCATTCCGGCCAACTTGCTGCTGTTGGACGAGCCGACGAACCACCTGGACATCCCCTCCAAAGAGGCGCTGGAAGGCGCGCTCTCCGGATTTGAAGGCGCCATCGTCGTCGCCAGCCATGACCGCTACTTCCTGGAGCGACTGGAGACCAACAAGCTGCTGGTGACGGAGGCGCCCGGCGTGCCGGGGGTAGTCCGGCTCGGTACCTACGACGACTGGTTGGACATGCAGGCCCGCGCCGAGGCGGTGGAGCGCCAGATCGACCAGGAAGAACAGGCCCGCCAGGAAGCTGTCAACGCCCATCAGCAGGAATTGGAGCATGATATCGCCCGGCTGGAGGCCCGTCGCGAGGGTATTTCCCGCCAACTGGCCGACCCGGCAGCCTTCAAGGAAGATGGCGCCTGGGGCGACCTGCTGGAAGAGTATCAGACGGTTGATGCCCGCATCTCCGGTCTCCTGGCGCGGCGCGATGGCCAGAGCCACGTTGTGACGCCGGCCCCAGCGCCTCAGGATGCTGAACTGGTCGGAGCCCGGAGCTAACGAATGGTCGCTATGGCTGGGGCGCCCGCCGTCGTTGCCGCGCCACCCTTGCCGCCGTGGGCCGCACGGCTGCGTCCGCCGCTGATCTTCCTGGCGCCGATGGACGGCGTGACCGATTGGGCCTTCCGGGAACTTTGCTTCCGCCTCGGCGCCGAGGCCACCGTCTCCGAGTTTGCTCCTGCACCTGGGCTGATGGCGGCGCCGAAGAAGCTGATGGCCAGTATCGGCGCTCGACACGGCGACCGCCCGTTCCTGATCCAGTTGTACGGCAAGCATCCAAAAGACTTTGCCGGCGCCGCACGTATGATCTACGATCATCTGCCCTGCGTCGGTATTGACGTCAACATGGGTTGCCCCGCCGATCAGGTTGTCTCGCACAGTCACGGCAGTGCGCTCATGCGTGAGCCCCAGTTGGGTGCCGAGATTGTCGCTGCTATGTGCGCCGCCACACCGCTGCCCGTGAGCGTGAAGATGCGCGCCGGCTGGGACAGCGCCAGCATGAATGCGCCCGACGTGGCGCAGGCGATGCAAGCGGCCGGCGCCTGTATGCTGACGATCCATGGCCGCACGCGGGAACAACGCTTCACCGGGACGGCCAACCTGGAGGCGATCGCCGCCACCCGTCAGGCGGTGTCGATCCCTGTCATCGGCAACGGCGACGTCCGCGACGTGGCCGGGGCGCAGCGCATGCTGGCGGAGACCGGCGTGGCCGGCGTGATGGTCGGCCGGGGCGCGGAGGGCAACCCCTGGCTTTTCGCTGACCTGCGTGCGGCGCTGAAAGGCGAAAAGTTGCCCAATGTCGACCGCTGGTCGCTCTCGGCGGTGGTCTGGGAACACGTGCGGCTGGCGCTGGAAGAGCATGGCGACGAGCGCCAGACCTTCCTGCCGCTGCGTAAGCACCTCGTCTGGTACGCCCGCGGCATCCCCGGCAAGGAGAGCCTGCGCAAGCGGGCGCAACAGGTGTCGTCCCTGGCCGACGTAGATGCCTGGTTGGTGGACGTCGAAGCTGCCCTTGCCGCTGCCGGCATGGACAGCCGGCCCATAAGTTGCTAAGATGCTGGGTATGAGGCAATTGTCGCGTCGGCGGTTTGTACAATACGGGGCGGGTAGCCTTGGCCTGCTGCCGGCGCTCGCACCGGCTGTCGCCCATGCCGCAGCGCTGCTCGATCCGCTCAGCAGCAGCACGCTGACCTATATGTATGCCCTGCGCCTGGTCGATGATCCGACTTTGGACAGCATCGGGGTCCACCTACAGCCCAACACGTCGTCCGATGTCGTTGGCAGCATTCCCTATGGTACGCCGGTACCGATTCTCAGCACCGTGGCAGGCGAGAAGCTCTGGTACGGTGGTACGACGTGGTACCAGGTGCCCATCACGTACGGTACCGGTTGGGTCTATGAGCCGTTGCTGGGTGATACGCCAACCGACGGGGTGGTGGCCCCGCCATTACTACCGCCCGTGCCGGAGCCACCGCAGCGTCCAGCGCCCGTCGGCGCCGACCGTTCCATCGTCATCAGTCTGGCTGACCAGTTTCTGTGGGCCTTTGACGGGCCCCAGCTCACGCTAGCAGTTGGTTGCACCACCGGCGGCAAGGGGCTGGAAACGCCGGCCGGCGATTACGCCGTCAAGAAGCAGGATCCCAACTACATGTTTAATTCCCCCTGGCCCAAGACATCTCCCGATTGGTATCCAAGCGTTCAGGCCAGTTTCGCCCTGCTCTTCCACGACACCGGCTATTTCCTCCACGATGCCCCCTGGCGCCGTATCTTCGGCCCCGCCGGCCAGGGTGGAGCGGGCGCGCTCGGCAAAGACGACACCGGCTCCCATGGCTGCGTCAACCTTCCCTACTGGCAGGCGCGGTTCCTCTACAACTGGGCGCCGCTAGGAACACCGGTTCGGGTGCTGTAATGCCCCTCGTTCGTCGGTGGGAACGCGTTGCCGGCTGGTACGCCGCCGCCGATGTCGTCATCGGCGGGATCCTGGCGCTCTTGCTGTTGGTGCGACGGGGCATCGGCAGCACCATTCTGGCAACGCAAGCGTCGGCGCTGGTGGCCACCAATCTGACGTCGACTGTCTCCTTTGTGCTGGCTTACACCGCCCTGGGCATGCAATTGTGGACGGCTCACCAGCCCAAACGGCGGCGCCTGCGACTGACGGGTGTGCTGCTGGCTGTGGTCGTAGCGACCGTTGGCGCAGTCGGGCTTGTCGGCGGCGCACTGGCCGGACACCTGGACTTTCCGGGCGGGGACGTCTGGCAAGCGCTCGAGATCGGAAAGATCGCCCCGAATACCGATGCTGCACTGCTATTTCTCGGCCTCGCTCTGGCGCTGCTCGATTGGGAACCGGTAGACAGGTACTGGCCGGCGCAATGGATCGCCCTGGCGGTTATCACCCTGAGCGGTGTCGCCGTCCTTGGCCACGTCTACGGTATCGGCCCCCTCTACCAGGTCCTATCGTCCCCACCCCAGGCCCTGAATTCCGCGCTGGGCGCGTACTTCATGGCGACGTCAATCCTCTGTGCTCGCCCCAATCGTGGCTTGTGTGGCCTGCTCACGAGCGACGGTACCGGCGGTCATATCGCCCGACAGCTCCTGCCGGCCGCCGTAATCATCCCTGTGATCCCTGGCTGGCTGGCCATCCTCGGTGAGCAACGGCGTTGGTTCGGTGTACCGGTCGGCACTGCCCTCCTCGTTATGGTAGCCATCCTCGGCTGGGCAGTGCTGATCTGGTGGACGGCGGTACGCGTCGAGCAGGCTGACGCACGGCGGCAGCTGGATGACGCAGCACTCAGCGAACAGTATCGCCGTACCGAGGAGGCGCGCAGTCGCGTGCGTGCTGTCCTGGATTCTACCGGCGATGCCATGTTGCAGCTGGGCCTCGACGGTGTCGTGCTGACCGTGAATCGTCGTTTCGCGCAATTATTTCGCGTAGAGCCGGAGCAAGTGCTGGGGCAGTCTTTGGCGGCCGTTCAGGACGCACTCAATCAGCGCGTGCTCGTAGCGGACGACCTGTCGCCGCCGCCAACGTCGTGGAGCGACGCCGTCATCGGCATTCCGAGCACCGTCCTGCAAATATGGCCGGAGCGCCGGGAACTCGAACTGCGGTCGGCATCGGTTTGGAGCGACGAGGGCAACGAACTAGGCCAGCTGTACACCTTTCGCGACGTCACTTCGGAACGCGAGGTCAATCGCCTACGCGGCGAATTCGTCTCCTGGGTGTCGCACGAGCTACGGACGCCGCTGACCTCCATCAAGGGCTTCCTCGATCTCTATTTTGAGGACTATGGCGATCGACTCTCACCTGATCAACGCGAGACACTTGGCATTGTTGACGCCGGTGCGCAGCGTCTGATGGTGCTCATCAATGATCTCCTGGAGGTCAGCCGGGTCGAGGGTGGCGGCATCGAACTGCAGCGGGCGCCAACCGACGTGGCCGAAGTGATCCGCCAGGTCGCAACCACCGTGCGACCGCAGATTGAAGCAAAGGGCCAGACGTTGCACCTGCAACTTCCTGAAGTCGTGCCGCTGATTTCCGGCGATGCCGACCGTATCTCTCAGGTGCTCATTAATTTGGTTTCCAATGCCAATAAGTACTCCCCTGATCGTGGGCGCATCACCATTACGGCGCAGGAGGTAGAGGGCTGGCTGCGAATCGCCGTGGCGGATACCGGCATCGGCATGACACCGGAGGTTCAAGCACGACTGTTCACCCGGTTCTTCCGAGCGCGTGATCCAGAAACGCAGAGCGCCGGCGGCACCGGCCTTGGTCTGGTGATCGCCCGATCACTGGTGGAGCTACACGGTGGCCGCATGGAAGTGCAGAGTGCGAAGGGGATTGGGTCCACCTTCTGCTTCACGTTGCCCATTGCCCAACCGGCACTGGCCTGACCGTTCAGACCGCATTTAAGCCTTGCCCTATCCACGCGGTGCTACACTTCGACAGGCTGAAGACCATCAATCTGATCGGTCGCGGCGTTGTGGCCGCCACACGGAAGAGTCGCAAGAGATCGGGTCCCCGGTGACCGGCACAGGTCGCGGCGCCATTTGGGCGGTTCTGGTGTCGGTTGAGACGACGCTCGTTTGTATTGGCTTCGCCATCCTGGTGGTCGTGCGCCGAGCCATAGCCGGCCCAGCCCTTTCTACACAGGCGCCATCACTGTTGACTGCCAACCACGCCGCAGCCGTTGGTCTCACCAGTGTTTTCGTCGCTATGGGGCTACGTCTCCTCTTCATGCGTTGGCCTCGCTTCGGGTGGCTCCCCAGGGCGGCGATTGGCTTTGGCGTGATCGCCGTGCTGCTGGGTCTCGCCGCCATGCTCAACGGGATTTCTCCCGCCTACCAGGTCCTTCGCCCCCTGGCGGTTTGGCACGACACGGAGCTTGACCTCATCGCGCCGAACGCGGGCGCGATCATGGTGTTGGGCGGCCTGACGGTCGCCCTCCTGGACTGGCAGCCACGCTGGCCGGTTTGGCCGGCGCAGTGGTTTGCTGTAGCGAACGCTGTCCTGGGCGGAATCGGCCTCCTGGGGTATGCCTACGGCATCGGCGCGCTGTATCGCATTGGCAATACGGTACCCATGGCAATCAGTTCCGCTCTAAATCCTTCCATGGAGTAGTTGCGAGTCGGGCGGGAGGGGCGGTATGCTGGAGGGGAGTGTACCTTTCCCCCCCATGTGTTCGGAGTTTTCGATGTCTTTGCTTTTGTCTTTTCCCACGCCGCCGTCGTCACCGGAGATGATGGTGCGCGCGTGCTACGAGTCGGCTCGGGATGCCGAGACGCGGACGCGGTACCAGATGGTCCTCCTGGCGCAGCAAGGCTTGACGGCAACCGCGATTGCGCCGCTGGTGTTGCGCAGTCACGACACGGTGTCGCGGGTGGTGGTCCGCTATCGGGAGGGCGGACCGGACGCGGTACCGCATCGTCCCCGTCCTGGGCGAGTTCCGACGGTCACGCTGGCCTGGCAAGCGGAGTTGCTACGAGTGATCGACCTGGACCCGCACGACGTGGGCGTGCCCAGCGCCAACTGGACCACCGGCGTGCTGGCCGACTATCTTGCGGAGCAGACCGGGATTGCGGTGGATGCGGAGACGGTGCGCCAGCGCTTGCACCGGCTGGGCTACGTCTGCAAGCGACCGACCTGGACGGTGGAGCACAAGGCCCATGAACAGGAAGGCTACCTGGGAAACGCCTCCGGGCGGAGCTCCTCTTGACGGCGGCTTTGGCCGAGGTCGACCCTGACCTGGCCGCTGTCTTGCCCGAGTGTCCGCCCGACCCTGACCTGGCTGCCGTGCTCCCGGAGGCTCCGCCCGCGCCTCTGTCGTTCCCATCTCCTCCCGGCGGCCCCCCGCCAGTCGCCAAGGAACCGGCGACCATGACCACGGTCACGGACCTGCTCGCTGCGCTGGGTGAACTGGACCTCTTGCCGGAGGTCCCGCCGGATGTGCCGGAGTTGCTCCGCCTGTTGCCCCACGCCGACCTCTATGTGCAAGACGAAGTGCAGATCGCCTTGCACCCGACGCTCACCCGCGTCTGGAGTCCCAAAGGACACGGGGGCCAACGCCTGGTCCGCGCTCCCGGTGTCAATCAGAAGTGCTATGGGTTCGGTCAGGTGGACTGGCGCGATGGCGACCTCTGCTTCGGCTTCAGTCCCCGCCGGGACGCCGATACCTTCTGCTTGCAACTCGACGACGCAGTGGCCCGCTCTACGGCGCGCGGGCGCATCGCCATTGTGCTGTCCGACAACGCCAAAACCCACACGGCGAAAGGGTCCAAGCGGGTGCGGGAGACGCTCGCCCGCCACGGCGATGCCTTGCGCCTGGTCTACACCCCTGCCTACGATCCCGACAGCAACCCGATCGAACGCCTCTGGCGCGTCTGGCGGCGGGACGTGACCCACAACCACCACCGCGACGACTTCTGGGACCTCTACGCCGACGCCGAAGCCGAGGTCGAACGCTGGCAAGCTGACCCCGATCGCGTCTTACGCCACATCGGCAGCATCCCGCCAGCACATCCCACCGACGCCAACGACGACGAACAGCGCCTGGTCGCCTAGTATCGCAGCATCAGCATGGAAGGATTTAGGCGCCCTGTACATGTCGCTCGCTGCCCTCAGCGCCCGTCCCGACCGCGGCCTTTGCCGGCTGTTGCTTAGTCGCGGAACGGGCGGTCAACTCGCCCGCCGGCTCATTCCTCCCGCAATACTTGTTCCTGTGCTACCCGGTTGGTTGGAATTGTTTGGCGTGGACCGGCGTTGGTTCGGCGTTCCTGCTGGAACCGCGATCGTGGTGATGATCGGCATCCTCGGCTTTACCACTTTGATCTGGTGGACGGCGCTTCGGGTGGAGCGAACCGATCACCTCCGCCGACGCGATGCAGCGGTGCTCGCCGAGCAATACCACCTGGCGGAGGCGGCACGCAGCAGCGCGCGCGCGCTACTGGACTCCACTGCCGACGCCATGCTGCTCCTGGGTACAGCTGGCGAGGTGCTCACCGCGAACCGGCAGTTTGCCAGCCTCTTTGCGCTGGACCCTGGCTTTCTCTCGGCCCCTTCGTTTCAAACGTTACAGCCGGCGTTTGCGGAGTGCCTCGTCAGCGGAACACAACTATGGGTGGACATGGCAGCGCTGCGTGGTGCGGCCCGGCCCGTGGGGACACGGACAGTCACACAGGTAAGGCCGCAGCGTCGGGACCTGGAGGTGCAGGTCCTTCCGGTTCGCCGTGACGACGGAAGCGTCCTCGGTCACCTCTGGACGTTCCGAAACGTGACGGCCGAGCGCGAGGTGAACCGCCTGCGGAGCGAGTTTGTCTCCTATGTTTCGCACGAATTGCGCACACCGCTCACGTCGATCAAGGGGTTCCTGGACATCTACCTTGAAGACTACGCGGCAGCGTTGACCTCCGACCAGCGGGAGACCCTCGACATCGTCGATGCCAATGCCCAACGCCTGATCCGGCTGATCAATGAATTGCTGGAAGTCCACAGCGTAGAGGGCGGTGGCGTTACCTTGCGGCTGGCCCGGACCGACATCGGGAAGCTGGGTTTCCAGGCGGGGGCCGCACTCCAACCGCAGGTTGCAGCGAAGGATCAGCAACTGGTCCTCGACATTCCTGATGCCTTACCGCCAGTGCTCGCTGACGCCGAGCGGGTCAACCAGATACTTGTCAACCTGCTTGCCAATGCCCACCAGTACACCTTGCCGGGGGGCCGAATTACCCTGGAGATAGGCGAAGAACGGGGCTGGCTGCACGTGGCCGTACGCGATACCGGTATCGGGATGACGCGGGAGGATCAGAGCCGCCTCTTCACGCGCTTCTTCCGCGCGAACGATCCCGTGGTGCAGGCCACACGCGGCGCCGGCCTGGGTCTCGTGGTCACACGGGCGCTGGTGGAACTGCACGGCGGACGCATGCAGGTGCAGAGCGTCAAAGGCATCGGCTCGACGTTTCGCTTCACTTTGCCGGTGGCGCCCGGTAGCCCGCCCGGCGACTGAAGTCGCGGCTACCGTGAGCCAAGCCCGCCTTCGCGGGCTGACCTAGTCCGCGAAGCGCCCAGAGGGCACCCGCTTCGCCTGGTGTAGCCGCGACTTCAGTCGCCGGGCGGGGGCCGGGGGCAATCCCACTCACCCTGGCGGTCCTGTCCGTACCGTCCTCTCCCCAGGGATTCCGTATCCTCCGGGAGCGAGGAGGGTCAACATGCAACCAGTGACGGTCAGTCTGCGACGGCGGGACAGCCTGCTGCTCGCCTTCTTTGTACTTGCGGCAGTCGGGCTCTCCTATCGCCTGTATACCTGGCAGGTGACGAACGCCGGGATGTTAGACCTTCGGGGGACTAATGAGCACGTTCTTCAGGTCTCGATTGATGCCCCGCGCGGCCGCATCTACGACTCCCAGGGGAAGGTGCTCGTCACCAACGTTGAGTTCGATCGGGTGTACGCGGTGCCGCCCGACGTGAAGGATCAGGTCACGACTGCCACCCGGCTGGCCCCTGTACTCGGGCTCACCTACGATCGCCTCATGACCTTATTGCAGACGCCGAAGAGTGACTATATCACCCTCGCGCGTAAGGTCGCCCCGGGCGTGCGCGATCAGGTCAATGCGCTCAGCTTGCCCGGCATCGGCATGGAGCCGGACGTGACCCGCATCTATCCGGCCGGCACGCTGGCGTCGCAACTCCTGGGGTTCACGAACTACAACGGTGACGGCAACTACGGGCTGGAGCAATTTTACAACAGCGTGCTTACCGGCAGGCCGGGACAGTTACGGGCGCAACGAGATGGGCTCGGCAACGAGATCGACCTCACGCACGCTGTGCGCATCGCCCCGGTGCCTGGTAAAGACCTGCAACTCACGATCGACAGCGCCATCCAGTACGCCGCCGAGCAGGAGCTGGCGGCCGGTATCCAGAAGCATGGCGCGCTGTCCGGGTCAGTTGTAGTGATGGATCCTTCGACCGGGGCAATCCTGGCCATGGCCAACTCGCCATCCTATGATCCCAACCAGTTTCAGTCCACGGCGGTAGCTCGCTTTGTCGATAATGCAGTATCCACGCCGTTTGAACCTGGCTCCACGTTCAAGCTCATCACCATGGCAACGGCGTTGCAACACGGCGCCATCACCCCGTTGACCACCGTGAATGACCCCGGCTACCTTACCGAGTACGGAACAACGATCCACGACTGGGACCTCAAGTCGCACGGCACCGTCACGATGCGCTACGTCCTCGACCACTCGCTCAACGTCGGCGCTGCCTTTGCGGCCCGCCAGACGGGCGCCCCGACCTTTTACGCGGGCGTGCAGGCGTTCGGTTTCGGCCGTCCGAGCGGGATTGATGTGCAGGGCGAGGCGGGAGGCGTGGTGTACACAAACCAGATGGCAGACTGGCGGCCGATCAGCCTGGCCACCAACTCGTTCGGGCAGGGCCTCACCGCGACGTCGCTGCAGATCGCCACCGCGGTTTCCGCCATCGCTAATGGCGGCAACTTGCTGCGGCCCTACGTCGTGCAGCAGATTTCCTCGCCCGACGGCGTGCAGGAAACCCAGCCAAAGGTGGTTGGCCACCCCATCTCCCCCGCGACAGCGGCGACATTGACCAACATGATGGAAGAAGTGCCGATCAAGGGCGAGGCGACCCTGGCCCGCATCCCTGGTTATCTGATAGCAGGGAAGACCGGCACTGCCCAGATCGCGGAAAATGGCGGCTACTCCCCGGATGCCACGATGGCGTCGTTTGTCGGCTTCCTGCCGGCGCAGCACCCCGCTGTCGTGATATTTATCGTGCTGGACCACCCGACAGATTCGCCCTACGGTGCAGAGACGGCCGCGCCGATGTTCGCGGACCTCGGCCAGAAGATCATGGTACACCTGGGCATCGCCCCGACGGAGCCGTTGCCGACGCCAACGGCGGCGCCACAGCCCCCCTCCACCTCGATGGCGCATCGGTAGGGGAACCTCAACAGGTACACTCAGGCCCAATGGTATCTGGGAGGACTGTCGTGACTGCGCCTACCGACGACCGGTTGCCGCGCGTCACCTTCTCCGCCAGTGACGAGCCGTTACGGCGGGATGTCCACATGCTGGGCGAGATGCTCGGGCGCGTGCTCCGCGAACAGGGCGGCCTGGGTGTCTACGACACGGTGGAGCGCATCCGGGAGACGTGCAAGCGCCTGCGCGCCGATTACCAGCAAGCGCTCGACAGCGAACTGCAGGAGGAGTTGGAGCAACTGACGTTGCCCATGACGGTTCACGTCGCCCGCGCCTTCGCTCTCTATTTCCAGCTCGTCAACATCGCCGAGCAGTATCACCGGGTTCGGCGCCGGCGTGCCCACCGCATGCAAGTGGGAGAGCCACCGCAGCAGGGATCGATCGAAGACCTTGTCCAGCGTCTGTCCAGGCAGCAGGTACCCGCAGAGCAGATTGCCGCGCGGCTGCAGCGCCTGAACGTGCTACTGGTGCTCACGGCGCACCCGACCGAAGCCACTCGCCTGACGGTGTTGCGCAAGCAGCAGTTGGTGTCCGACTCCCTGGCCGGCCTGGATAGCCGTATGCTCACCATCCCCGAGCGTGGTGAACTGACCGACGCCCTGAACGATCAGGTCTTGCTGCTCTGGAGCACCAACGATGTGCGCGAGCGGCGACCGGAAGTTGCGGATGAGGTGCGCACCGCCCTCTTTTACTTTGACCATATCTTCTTTGATGCCATTCCCCGCCTGCACGCCGAGCTAGAGCGCTGTCTGCGCGAGCAGTACCCGGGACAGTCGATTCCGGTGCCGACGTTGGTGCGTTTCGGTTCCTGGGTTGGCAGCGACCGCGACGGCAACCCCAACGTCACCGCCGAGTTTAGCCGCGCCACGTTCCTGCAGCAGCGCGCGCTGACTCTACAGCGCTATCGCAGCCACGTCGCCGCCCTGGCCGAGTTGTGTAGCCAGTCCGACCGCTTCGTGCAGGTACCACGCCGCTTTCGGAACTCTATCGCCGCCGATGCAACGGCACTGCCCGACGTTGTTTGCGACATCATGGAGCGCAACCCTGGCGAGCCGTTTCGCCAGAAGTTGCTCTTCATCTGGGAGCGCCTGGGGTACACCCTTGCTGTCACCACTGAGCGAACCCTTACAACAGCCGGTAAGCACTCCGTTGCCGCCGAGCGCAGCCAGGGCTACACCACGGTCGACGAGTTTCGCCGCGATCTGCTGGAAGTGGATCAGGCCTTGCGGCTGGCGGGCCAGAGCCGCCTGGCCGATGGTCCCTTTGCGCGGCTGCTACGCCAGGTCGACTGCTTTGGTTTTCATCTGGCCAAGCTGGACTTCCGTCAGCACAGCGAGCGACACGCCGCGGCGCTGGACGTTCTGCTTGGGAGTCTCACCGGCGACCGTACCTACAGCGAGTTGCCGGAAGACCAGAAGCAAGCGCTTCTTGCCGAGTTGATCCGCGTGCCGACCAGCATCCCCCCTCTGCCGGCGGAGGTTGCGCCCGAGGTTGCGGACGTCTTCGCTTCCTTCGACGTGTTGGCCGAGGCCATCGCTGCCTTCGGCCCGGCGGCAGCCGATACCTATATCGTCAGCA
Source organism: Chloroflexota bacterium (assembly GCA_036734945.1). Lineage (GTDB taxonomy): Bacteria > Chloroflexota > UBA4733 > UBA4733 > UBA4733 > UBA4733. Next base: position 206,051 of record DAIMXP010000001.1, on the reverse strand, counting down.
TGACTCACCAGGTCTCCGACCTCCTGGCGGTGTTGCTGTTGGCGACCCGCGCCGGCCTCTGTGACCTCACGGGCGAGACGCCGATCAGCCGCCTCAATGTGGTGCCGTTGTTTGAGACGATTGACGACCTGCACGCTGCCCACGACGTGATGGACCAGGCGTTTCGTAACCCCTGCTACGCCGCGAATCTGCATGCACTGGGCCAGCGGCAGGAGATCATGCTGGGTTACTCGGACAGTAACAAGGACGGCGGTATTATCACCGCCACCTGGGAACTGTACCGGGTGCAGCAGAGCCTCACCGACACCGCTGCGCACCACGGCATCCGCCTGTGCTTCTTCCATGGCCGGGGGGCGACAGTCGGGCGTGGCGGCGGGCCGACCAACCAGGCGATCCTGGCGCAACCTCCTGGCACGCTGGATGGAGAACTGAAGCTGACCGAGCAGGGTGAGGCCGTCTCCTTCAAGTATGCCCTACCCGAAATAGCGCAACGCAATCTGGAACTGGTGGTCACGGCAGTCTATGAAGCGGGCGCCGAGCCTCGTGCGGCAACGTCCGGTCAGCAACGCGAGTGGGAACGGATAGTGGCGGGGCTTTCCGAAACGTCCTTCCAGCGCTACCGCCGCCTGGTAGCGGACGATCCGGCGTTCCTGGAGTATTTCACGGCCGCCACGCCCATCGAGGAATTGAGTGCCCTGAACATCGGCTCCCGCCCAGCCCGGCGCACTGCCGGCAAGGGCCTGGACGACCTGCGCGCCATCCCCTGGGTCTTTGCCTGGATGCAGAACCGTCACGTCCTACCCAGTTGGTACGCCGTCGGCAGCACGCTGGGCGACTACATCGCCGCTGATCCGGCGCATCTCACCACGCTGCAAGCGATGTACCGCTCCTGGCCCTTTTTCAAGTCGCTGCTCGACAACCTGCAAATGACGCTTGCCAAGGCCGATATGCGTATTGCCGCCGCCTACGCGCGCCTCGTACACGACACGGCGCTAGCCGATCGCTACCTGCTTGTGATCCAGGAGGAATACTCCCGCACGCGCGCGGTCGTCTTACAGATCACCCAACAGCAGGAGCTGCTGGACAACCATCGTGTGCTGCAGCGCTCGATCCAGTTGCGCAACCCCTATGTCGATCCTTTGAGCTATATGCAGGTGCAACTGCTCAAAGAGTCCCGCGCCGGCGGCCTCAGCGCCGATGCCCGCCGCCAGCTCACGGAAGCGGTGCTCATCACAATTAATGGCATCGCGGCAGGGCTGCGAAACACGGGCTGAGCCGCCTTCAACCTGGAGCCGAACCGAGTAACACCTTCACTCCGAAAGCAGCAGCTCTCTCAATAACACCAGAGCTGCGAGGGCCTGCTCACGACTGACAGTGGGGAAGTCGTCCAAGAACTCTTCAAGGTCGTATCCGTCCTGCAGACAATCAGGTAGCGTTTGCACAGGCACACGGGTGCCTACGAAGACGGCGTCACCGTGGTGAACGTCGGGGTTGCGCGACACAAGGCCGCGTCGCAGCGTTTCTGTACTCATCTGCGCCTTATTCCATATCGAGCTTCATCATAGCAGCCGGACTCCAGGAAATCTCACGACGCGACTGGAGCGCCGAGTGCCTGTAGGGCCCGCAGATGGCGCTCGGTGTCCGCGCCGATTTCCAATCTTGAAATCGCCATCCCTCGTCGAAACTACGACTCTTCAGGATGCCGCTCGCTTGGTGAGTTTATGCGAACAGGGCAGCGATGGGGTAACGAAACCCCGGCACCACATCCTCCCCATCGAGTGTATCGTTGACAGAAAGCGCTGTTGGCGCCGTGTCGCCCGGATGCCAAACGCCGACGGTCTGGTGTCGCGGCCAGACCACCCACACCAGGCGGGTGCCGAAGCTGAGGTAGCGGCGCGCCTTCTCATCCAGTCCCGGCTGGTATTGGTACTCCGAGGCTACCTCTACCGCCAGGTCTGGCGCGAGTTGCAGCGCCTGGCGGTACTCAGGCGAGTGGCGCGGAGGCAGGCGGTCGGCACGCACAAAGGCGAAATCGGGCGCCAATTCCGTCGTGCGTGGATGCGCAGGATCGAGGCGGTACCCACCCTGCTCGCCCGTCACTCCTCCCAAGGCATGGTCCTCAATGTAGACGCTAAGGCGGCTGCCCAACCGATAGCTGATGTGCGAGGCTTCATAACCGCTCATCGGCATGCGAATCAGGACTCCTTCCACCAGCTCATACACCCAGCCCTGATCGTCAGGCAACGATTCCAGGTCGTCCACGGTCATAGGGGGCACGTGCGGCACGATCTCGGCCCACGGCGCCAGCGGGTATGGAGGAGATTCCTGTTTCAACGTACTCATTGGCCTGTAGCACTCCCTATCTGCGCGCCGGTCAACCCGCCAGTGGGAACGCGAGGAGTAACATGGGCGGGGCCCGCGCTACACACTGGTCCAGCATACCGCGCAGCGACGCGATGAGCCACGCCCCTACGATCACGTCGAGGGTGACTCTCTTACATCGTAGGCCCCGCTGGCGAACGCGCGTTGGGCTGGCGCGGTACCATAGAGAGTTGTTGCTGTTCGCTTGAGGATTCTGTGCGATGAGAACCTATGCCGCGACGAATCAAAGCCGGTTGCGCTCGGCGCTGACCTCTGCACGGGTGTTCGTCAACACGCGCTCAAAATCACCTCGCATTGGCTTCACATCGAAGTGCCTGATCGCGAAGCGGATGATTTCCTCGAGCGTGACGCGGCCAGTTGGGACGTGCCACTTGGGCGAAATGCGTGCCTCACCACCTAACCACGCGGCGCCGACATGCAAATGTGGGTCTAGAAAGGCCCCACGTGCCTCAGGGTGCCAGTGGAAGGCCAGGATCTCCCGGCTCCCCAGGGTTGCGCTGGCACGATCCTCGTCTGTGAGCGCGTAATAGTAGGCCGCCGTCTGTGCCACCCACTGGCGCGCGTCCGCCGCCCATGGCAATACACGATATTCGACGGTAATTCGTAACCCGAGGGGCGTCGGACAGTGCAGTCGGGATGGCCGGTTGCGATTGAGGGTAGCAGTCAGCGCTTCATCGCCAGGCCGACCAAAGTACTGAACCTGCACCACGTCAGGGGCGACAGTGCCAACAACGGCTTGCAGAGCAGCAGCGAAGGCGTGGGCTGCCTCGTACCTGGTCCTATGGGGCAAGGTGGCGTAGCATGCCGACGCTCATCACTTCCGGTCGATCTGGATCCTCGTCGAACTTCCCGCCGTCCCACGCCTTGACGAACTCGTCGCCACTCATCTGGAGGTAGTAGCGCGCCGCCTCGTCCAGAAGTTCGAGTGCTTCTTCTCGGGTGAGGAAGCGTGGCTGCTCCGTTGCCTCTCGCGCGAGTGTTGCCATTGCGCTCACTCTCCTCACTCACTTGATTCTGCGCGCTACGAAGGTTGCGTGACCGGCACATCCACTGCACAACATGTTACCAGACCTGACGACCGACCGGACTACGTTGGACAGGAACCTTACAACTCGTATGCGCCATGCCAGGATGTTGTCCCAACGCGTGCAGGAAGCGCTTCGGCTGATCGAGGATTCTCCCGATGCTGGCCGAGCTTGAGTTCCAATCCAAGATTTTGCCCCGGCAACCAGATCAGCGAGTTGCCATAATGTATGCCAAAGCGCTCGTACCGGCGTTGCGGTGGCGGATGCGAGTCTCGCGCAGCCGAGCGAGGTGCGCCTCCGCCCCGTCGCCGAGAACCTGCCTGGCGGCGTCGGCATAGCTGGGGTGGCGTTGCAAGAAGACTGCTCCCAGTTGCGTCTCGGGCTCACGGCCGCTCCACACCTGATAGGTATGGCCCAACTGCACGTTGGCGAATCCGGCTTCCACGAAGCAGCACGTGAGGTCGCGTTCGCCGGAGCACGGTCGGTCGCCTCCACTAGCGTCTGTCCGCCCGTCACCCCTCCCTCCTACTTTTGCCGCCCAAGCATAGCCGCACAATCGGGTAATGCAAAGACCCTACCTGCGCCCTTCGAACAGTTGACGATGCTACCCGTGATGTGCTACCTTCTGCTACCAGACGTTGAACGGGACGAGTAGACGAGGCTGAAGGTCACAGAGAGCCGGCAGACTGCTGAGATGCCGGCGCCGTAGGCGTTGTTGAATGGCCCCGGGAGTCGCGGTCCGAAGCCTACCAACGGGTGGGTGCGTAGGCGCCGCCGGCCGCCCTCCGTTAGCACAGGGCACGGTATCGGTCCGCGGTTCGCGGCGCCCGTACCGGAGACGAGGCCTGCTGTCCGTTAGGCGCAGGCGAATCGGGGTGGCACCACGGTAATTCTTCCGTCCCCGAAATGGAAGAGCGACGTGAGGGCGGTAGCCCGGCCCGAACCCGAAGGATGCCGTGATGGCAACACTGATTCCGCCTGGCCTTAGCTTTCACACGCGACCAGTGGCGCTGGCCATCCCCTTCATCGACGCCTTTGTACGTCTGGCCCAGCGTTTCGACAAAGTCTTCCTGCTGGAGTCGCTGGAGGCCAACGAGCGTGTGGCGCGTTACTCGATCATCGGCTTCGCGCCGGAGCACCACATTCTCGCCAAAGAGCACGCGCTGTACGTTGACGGTGTGCGGCAGGACACCGCCGACCCCTACACGGCGCTGCGTGACCTGATCGGCCGCCAGCGACTGCCGACGCCCGGCTACTGCGGCGGCCTGGTCGGTTACTTCTCCTACGAGGCCAGCCGTTACTTTGAGCCGAGTTTGCAGTTTCAGCCGACGGACTTCCCCGACTTCGAGTTTGGACTTTTTCTGGACGGCCTCATCTACAACCGGCTCAACGGCGACACCCACTACTTTTACCTGAAGGAGGACCGTTCGGCCTTGCTGGAGGGCGCGCTGGCCGACGAGGCGGCCGGCATCGCAGGATTGCAGCCGCCGACTGTTGATTACCTGGGCAGCAACGTGACGTACGAGGAGCATCAGCGCCAGTTTGCCGAGGTAATGGCCGAAATACAGGCGGGCAACACTTACCAGGTGCAGGTCTCGCGCAAATTTCGCTACAAAGTGGCGGGGTCCAAGTTACCGATCTACCTGGCTCTGCGCGAGCTCAACCCTTCGCCGCATATGTTCTACCTGAAGTTCGATGATCGGGAGCTGATCGGCTCCAGTCCGGAGATCGTCGTGCGCATGGAGCGGGAACTGATGGAGATCATCCCCATCGCCGGCACGCGTCGCCGCGGCGCCACGGCGCAGGAGGATGACGCGCTGGCGCGGGAACTGTTGGACGATCCCAAGGAGCGCGCTGAGCACATGATGCTGGTGGATCTTGCCCGCAACGACGCTGGACGCATCTGTAGCTTCGGCAGTGTGCAGGTGCGTCGCCTGATGTACCTGCTCAAGTTCAGCCACGTCCAGCACATTGTCACCGACGTGGAAGGCCGGCTGGCACCGGGACACGATATGTTCGACGTCTACGCAGTGTCGTCGCCGGCCGGCACCGTCACCGGCGCGCCCAAGATTGAAAGCATGAAAATCATCAACCGGGTGGAGAAGGAGGGCCGCGGCCCCTATTCCGGTTCGGTTGGCTACTTCTCGCTCAGCGGCGATTGCTACTTCGCCATCGCCATCCGCAGCTTCTTTGCCAACGGTGACGCTGCCTGGGCTCAAGCCGCCTGCGGCATCGTCTACGACTCCCAGGTAGAAACGGAGTACCAGGAAGTGGAGAACAAGGGCGCCGGCGTTCGCCGGGCCGTGGAACGTGCTGCCTTATGAAAACGCTGGTCATCGACAACTACGACTCATTCACCTATAACCTCTACCAATACCTTGGGGAACTCGGCGCCGCCCCGGAGGTGGTGCGCAACGACGAGGTCACGCTGGCGGATATCCGTGCCGCCCGACCGGAGCGCATCGTCATCTCGCCCGGGCCCGGCTCGCCGGACGACCCTCGCTACTTCGGCGTGTGTACGGAGGTCATCCGTCAACTTGGTCCCGATGTGCCGATCCTGGGGGTGTGTCTGGGGCATCAGGGCATCATTCACGTCTACGGCGGGCGGGTGACGCGCGCGCCCTATCCCGTCCACGGCAAAGTCTGGGCGGTGACGCACGACGGGAGCGGACTCTTCCAGGGCCTGCCCTCGCCGTTGGAGGCCATGCGCTATCACTCACTGTTGGGTGAGCAGGTGTACCTCCCCGATTGTCTCCTGGTCAATGCCTGGACGGCCGATGGGCTGGTGATGGGCATCCGCCATCGCGACTTTCCCACGCACGGCATCCAGTTCCACCCGGAGAGCATCGGCACACCGCGCGGCAAGGATATCCTGCGGCAATTTTTGGCGATCCCGGCAGTGGTAGCAACGGAGGTAAGCTCATGATTCGTGAAGCAATCGTCAACGTCGTTGACGGGAACTCACTCTCGCGGGACGAGGCGGAGGCGGTCATGCTGGAAATCATGGAAGGCACGCCAACGCCGGCCCAGTTCGGCGCCCTCATGCTGGCGCTGCGCTTGAAGGGCGAGACAGCGGAGGAACTGGCCGGCTTTGCCACCGCCATGCGCGCGCACGTCACGCCCGTCAAGACGCACACCGCTGTCGTCGACACCTGCGGCACTGGCGGTGACGGTGCACAGACCTTCAATATATCCACAGTTGCCGCGCTGGCGGTGGCGGCGGCTGGCCAACCCGTCGCCAAGCATGGCAACCGTGCCATGAGCAGCGTCTGCGGCAGTGCCGATGTGCTGGAAGGTCTCGGCGTCAACATCCAGCTTGGACCTGAGCGTGTGGCGGCCAGCATCGCCGCAACGGGCTTCGGCTTCATGTTCGCCCCGCTCTATCACCCTGGGATGCGCTTCGCCGCGCCGCTGCGCCGGGAGATTGGCGTGCGCACCGCTTTCAACCTGCTCGGACCGCTCAGCAATCCGGCGTCCGCCCGCCATCAGCTCCTCGGGGTCCCCAACAAGAACACGGGCGAAAAGCTCGCCGGAGCGTTGGCCCTGCTGGGTACGGACCACGCCCTGGTGGTATGCGGCGACGGTAGCATGGACGAGTTGACGCTCACCGGCGTCAGCGCGGTCTGGGAGATTCGGGGAAATGATGTGCAACGCTACGTCGTGACGCCGGAGCAGTTTGGCCTGCGACGATGCGACCCGGCGGCGCTCAAGGGCGGTGATGTGGCGACGAACGTGGCGATAACCCACAGCATCCTGGCCGGCGACGCCGGGTCCCAACTGGATGTGGTGTTGCTCGGCGCCGGCGCGGCACTCTACGCCGCCGACGTCGCGCCGACCATCGCCCAGGGAATAGCCCGCGCTCGCGAAGCCATTACCTCCGGCGCCGCCGCCGCCACCCTGGACCGCGTGATAGCCTTCGGAGGCGACGCATGATTCTGGACGCCATCGTCGTCCGCCGCCGCCAGGACATGGAGCGCACCCGGCGCGTGCCGGACCGGCTCATCCGCACGATGATCGCCGAGAAGCCGCCCGTGCGCGACTTTGCCGCCGCCCTCAGACGGGAGGGAGAAGTCCGCGTCATCGCCGAGATCAAGCGCGCTTCCCCCATCAAGGGCCTCCTGCGGGCCGACCTTGACCACCGCTGGTTCGCCCAGACCTATGAAGAAGCCGGCGCTGCGGCGATTTCCGTGCTTACCGAGAAGCACTTTTTCCAGGGCAGCATCCACGACATGCGCCAGGCCCGTGCGCTCGTCGATATTCCCGTCCTGCGCAAGGATTTCATCATCGACGGCTATCAGGTGCTGGAGGCGCGAGCGAACGACGCCGACGCCGTGTTACTGATCGCCGCCATCCTGGACCAACGCGAGCTCAACCATCTGCAAGCCATGGCGGAGAGTGTCGGCCTCGCTACGCTGGTGGAAGTACACACGCCGGCAGAGGCAGATCGGGCGCTGGCCGCCGAGGCCACCATCATCGGCATCAACAATCGCAACCTGGAAGACTTTTCAGTGGATCTGGAAACGACCGAGCGGCTGATGGGCTACCTACCCGCCGGCTGCACAGTCGTCAGCGAGAGCGGCATCCGCAACGCGGACGATATCCGCCGCTTGCGCGAATGGGGCGTCAACGCTGCACTCGTCGGGGAGGCGCTCGTCACGTCCGACGATCCACTCGCCGCGCTGGCCGAGCTGGTGCAGGCTGGTCGGGCTGCCCGTGTCTGACCATGCGGTGCTGGTGAAGATCTGCGGCGTCCGCACGCTGGAAGCCGCCCAGGCGGCGGTCGATACCGGCGCCGACTTGCTCGGCTTCATCTGCTACCCACCGGCTCGCCGCTACGTCTCGCCTGCCCAGATCACAGCCATCCTCGCCGGGCTACGCGGTCGATCAGCCGTGCGAGCGGTCGGCGTGTTTGTCAATCAGGCGGTGGAGGAAATGAACGCGGTGGCGAGTGCCTGCGGGTTAGACCTGATTCAGTTATCCGGGGACGAGCCGATGGAGGTGATAAAGGCGCTGAACCGTCCGGCGATCAAGGCGTATCGCCCCGAGGCGATGCAGCATGCCGATCCCGGTAGGGGCAGGCCCCCGTGCCTGCCCTTCCGGATACCCGCACAGCGTTCGCAGATGGAGTACGGAGGAGGGCAGGCACGGGGGCCTGCCCCTACAAGCCGCCTACATGCGGTCTTGCTGGAGCCGTCTTCGGCCGGCTGGGGTGGCGGCGGCACACTGCTCGATTGGCGCATCGCTCGCGCCGTCACGGATTTGCCGGTGCGGCCTCCGGTGTTCCTTGCGGGAGGGCTGACGCCGGAGAACGTTGGCGGCGCCATCGCGGCGGTTCGCCCGGACGGTGTGGATGTCAGCTCGGGTGTGGAGAAGAACGGCGCTCAGGACAGCGCCCGCATTGCCGCTTTTGTGGCGGCCGCGAAGGGAGCAACTGCATGACTGTTGTGACGGAGCCGGCTCCTGCGGCGCGGCGCGGCTACTATGGTTCCTACGGGGGACGATACGTTTCCGAATTGCTCATCGGCGTCCTGGAGCAAATTGAGCAAGCGTTCTACGACGCCCAGGCCGATCCGGCCTTTCGCGCGCGCCTGGACAGTTTGCTCAAAGAGTACGTGGGGCGGCCCACGCCGATCTATCCGGCACGGCGGCTTTCCCGCCGCCTCGGCCTCGAGTTGTACCTGAAACGGGAAGACCTGGCGCACACCGGAGCGCACAAGATCAACAGCGCGCTGGGACAGGGGCTGCTGGCGGAGCGCATGGGCAAGCCGCGCGTCATCGCCGAAACCGGCGCCGGCATGCACGGCGTGGCAACGGCGACCGCCGCGGCGATGCTGGGTCTCGATTGCGTCGTCTACATGGGCAGCGAGGATGTCGTGCGCCAGCACGCCAATGTGCAGCGCATGCGGCTGCTCGGTGCTGAGGTACGGCCCGTAGACAGCGGCAGCCGGACGCTGAAGGATGCTATCAACGAAGCGATGCGCGACTGGGCCGCCAACGTCGACAACACCTTTTACATCTTCGGCACGGTGGCGGGACCACACCCTTACCCGCTGATCTGCCGGGAGTTCCAGGCGGTTATCGGCCGGGAGGCCCGCCGGCAGATACTGGAACTGACCGGCCGGCTGCCCGCGCACGTCGTCGCCTGTGTCGGTGGTGGCAGCAACGCCATAGGCATTTTCGCCGGCTTCCTGGCCGACGCTGCGGTGGGGCTGACCGGGGTGGAGGCAGCCGGGCGCGGCCTGGAATCGGGCGCGCATGCGGCCACCCTGGTGGCGGGTACGGTCGGCGTGCTCCACGGCGCGCGCAGCTATCTGCTCCAGACGCCCGACGGCCAGGTGCGCGAGACCCATTCCATCTCCGCCGGCCTGGACTATCCCGGTGTTGGACCGGAGCACAGCGCGCTGAAGGATAGCGGACGCGCTCGCTACGTCGCTGTCACCGATCAGCAGGCGCTTGACGCCTTCTTGCTTCTGGCGCGCAGCGAAGGAATCCTGCCGGCCCTGGAATCGTCCCACGCCCTCGCCTGGGTCACGGAGGCTGCCGAACAGTTGCGCGACGGCCCCGTCCTTGTCAACCTCTCCGGGCGGGGCGACAAGGATATGCCGACCGTCCTGCGCGCGCTCGGAATGGAAGAATAAAGTGATGCCAGGCGCAATTCAGACAGCCTTTGCCCACGCCCGCGCCGCCGGGCGTACCGCCATCATCCCCTACGTCACCGCCGGCTTTCCCGAACGGGAAGACACGCCGGAACTGGTGGCGGCGCTGGCCCGCGGCGGCGCGGCGATGGTCGAGCTGGGCATCCCCTTTTCCGACCCGACCGCCGACGGCGCGGTCATCCAGCGCTCCGGTCAGCGCGCGCTGGCAAACGGCGTCACGCTAGCAGATTGCCTGCGCCTCGCCCGGGCCAGCGCGGCACGCGCCGATATCCCCCTGCTGCTGATGGGCTACTACAACCCGTTTCTTCAATACGGTCTGGACCGCCTGTGCGCTGAGGCGCGCGATGCTGGCGTAGCCGGGCTGATCGTGCCTGACTTGCCGCCGGAGGAGGCAGACGAGATCGGTCCCCTGGCCGAACGCTGCGGCCTTGACCTGGTATTCATGGCAGCCCCGAACAGCAGCGAGGAACGGCTGGCGCTGATCGGGCGGCGCTCCTCCGGCTTCGTCTACTGTGTGACGGTGCGCGGCGTCACCGGGGCACGCAATACCCTGCCCGCGGACCTACCTGAGTTCTTCCAACGCGTGCGTCGCCACACCGCATTACCGATCGCCGCCGGCTTCGGCATCAGCACAGCCGAGCAGGTACGCGATGTCGGGCGCTACGCGGATGGGGCAGTGGTCGGTAGTGCTCTGGTCAGCCTGCTGGAGCAGACACCGGCGCCGGACCGAGTAGCAGCGGCGGAGCGGTTTGTCCATGCACTGAATGAAGGCGCCACCCTTGTCACGGCCCGGTAGGTGGTGCGGCTCCGCCCGCCCGGCGACTGAAGTCGCGGGCTACCAGAAGCGAAGCCGCCCTTCGGCGGCTGAAGGAGTCCGCGTAGGCGGACTTCGCGTAGTTTAGCCCGCGACTTCAGTCGCCGGGCGGGTGTGCCTACGTCGCCCGAACCGCCAGCGGTAATAGGGCATTGAGGCGGCGTTCAGCGTAGGCGTCGAGCAGCGAGTGCAGCACAATGCCCAGAAAGACCGGGCGAAAGGCCGGCCAGCGCCAGGCCAGGAGCGTCATCCAGGCAACATTGACGGGGCCGTGCAGCGGGCGGGCGTCACCTGCCAGCTTCCGTTTGCCGCCGCGTATCTGGCGGAAATAGCGGTAGGCTCGCCACAGGCTGAGGTCGTGCTCGTTCAGCGCATACCAGGCGTAGTGGTCCACGTCGATGAAGACGCTACCCGCCCAGAGGCCCAGGCTCTGTCGCCGCAGCCAAGGCGCAAGAGCCAGAGCAGCGGCGGCGCCAATGGCGGCGTGGCGTGTCGGCAACATGGTGTCTAGTGTAGCGCGTCCTGCCCTGGGAAAGGCACGCGGCTACGTCCTCGCCACAACCCCGCCGAAGCGCCTCTGGCGGCCGGCGAAGGTCGCCAGCGCCTGGCGCAGCTCCGACTCACCGAAGTCAGGCCAGAATGTCTCGGTGGCGTAGTACTCGGCGTAGGCCGCCTGCCACAATAGGAAGTTGGACATGCGGACCTCGCCGCCGGTGCGAATGATCAGGTCAGGGTCCGGTAAGCCGGCAGTATACAGATTCGCGGTGATCTGGTCCTCCGTCACCTGCGTCAAATCGGCGCCGCTGGCGGCCAGGCGCCGGATGGCGTCGACGACCTCCGCGCGACCACCATAATTGAGCGCCACGTTCAGTTGCAGGCGCTGGTTGCCGGCGGTGATCGCCTCCGCCTCGCGGATGCGGGCCAACAGGTCACTCGGCAGCCGGTCGGCCCGGCCCAGGTGCCGGATGCGCACGCCTGCTTCGATCAAGCGATCAAGATAGCGGATAAAGGAATCGGCCAGCAGACGCATCAGACCGCTCACTTCGTCCTGCGGGCGGGTCCAGTTCTCGGTGGAAAAGGCATAGACCGTCAACATCGGCACGCCGAGGCGCCCGCAGGCGTCGACCACCCGATGCAGCGCTTCGACGCCGGCGCGGTGGCCGAATAGTCGCGGCATGCGGCGAGCGCGGGCCCAGCGCCCGTTCCCGTCCATGATGATGGCGATGTGTCGCGGCAACACCCCCGGCATGGGCAGGACTGCTGCCCCGATAGTTTCATGTTCCAGCACTGCGCTCAACGCCAGTGTCCCCTCTTCTTGTTCTCGTCGTTGGCGCTGCCAGTGGACCCCGGTCCACCGACATCGCCTGACCGCGTTGACTCGTGTGATCCGCCTGTCGGCTACAGCATTGCAACCAAACCGCGCTGTCAAGGACCATGTATACTGTGGATGCGTCAGCAGTTACAGCCGTTGGCGCGCTGGCGGTGGCACTCGATCAGTTCCAGTCATTGACACAATTATAGGTGTTTGTCCTTATCGTGTACCATTGAGGTAGGATTTAACCGGCGCCATAAGCACTCGGAGGTATGGCCATGGATACGCGCGAGCAACCACCATCGGACGACGGCGGGACCTGGCTGCAGGGGCGAGACATGTTGCCGCCCAACATCCCCAACCAGGTCGGGCAACGACCAATCACGGCGCCGGAGGTCAGCGCGCCCGTGCGACGACCACGACCCTGGTCGCTCATCCTGGGTGTACCCTTGCTCCTGGTCATCGTGCTGGGTGCGGCGTGGATCATGACGTCGGGTAGTGGTTCACGGAGCAATCTCCTGGCGAACCTGCCGGGCCGCGCAGTCGCAACAGCGACCCCCGACTCAGGCATTCGGGCGCTCAGCAGCGTCGGCGGCGACCCACTGCTGAGCGCCCGAATCCAAACGAGCCCGCCGGTACCGAAGGCGCCGGTCTTGTACCTGGAAGCGCAGGCAAAGGGTGATGGTCAGACCGCCTGGAACGAATTGTCGCCTGCGGCGCAACAGCAGATCGCGCAGCAGGGTGGTAGTGCCGCAGCGCTGACCCAGGCACTCCAGCAAAGCCCGCTGCCACCGGTCAAGCAGATTACGTTTGTCGGCGGATCGGTTATGGGCGACGGCCGCGAAGCGACCATCTTCGTGGTGACGGCGGACGTTAACGGGGCGCTACGACAGGTGCCGTACTACTTCACTGTCGACACCCAGGGCAAGATCGACGAGGTGCATTAGCCTCCAGTCGCCTCTGCCAGTACCGCTAGGACCCCTGTCTACCGGCGCCGTGCCTCCGATATACTCGCCAGCAGGTGGCGAGTCGCTATAGGAGGATGACGTGGGGGATCAACGTTCCGACGCGGAGGACATAGCCGACTTACGCGCGCAGATCGAGCAGCACAACTATCGCTACTTTGTGCTTGATGATCCCACCATCGCAGACGCCGAGTTCGACGCTCTTATGCGGCGCTTGCGTCTGCTGGAAGCCGCGAACCCGGACCTGATCACCGCCGACTCGCCAACGCAGCGCGTGGGGGGCGTTGCGTCCGGCGACTTCGCCAAAGTCGTCCATGCCGTCCCGATGCTCAGCCTGTCGAATGCCTTCAATGAAGAGGAGGTGCGCGCCTGGGAACGGCGCGTTGCACGGATCGTTGGCGACAGCACGCTGGAATACACCGTCGAACCGAAGATCGATGGTCTGGCCGTCGCCTTGCACTACGAGCAAGGTCGGTTCGTGCGCGGCGCGACGCGCGGCGACGGTCGCGTCGGTGAGGACGTCACCGCGAACCTGCGCGCGGTGACCGCGGCGCCGTTGCGTCTAAAGGGAGAGGCCCCGGCCTACCTCGAGGCTCGCGGTGAAGTGTACATGTTGAAACGCGAGTTTGCGCGCTTGAACGAGCGTCGTACCGAGGCTGGGGAGAGCCCATTTGCCAGTCCCCGCAACTCCGCCGCCGGCTCGCTGCGCCAGCTCGACCCGGCTGTCACCGCGTCACGGGCCTTGCGCCTGTTTATCTATGCGGTGGGCCGGGTCGAAGGGGTCGATTTCGCCTCCCACGCCGACGCGCTGGCCTACCTGGGGACGTGCGGCTTCCCGGTGGTGCAGGGTATGCAACTGGTGCAGGGGATCGACGCTGCCTGGCAGTGCTGCCAACACTGGGAGCAACAACGCGAGACCCTGCCCTTCGAGATCGATGGCGCAGTGATCAAGGTCAACCGCTCGGCGCTCCAGCAGGAGTTGGGCTCGGTCGGGCGGGACCCGCGCTGGGCCATCGCCTACAAGTTTCCGGCGATCCAGGCGACGACGCGCGTCTGCGCCATCGAGGTGAATGTCGGCCGGACCGGCTCTATCAACCCGACAGCGGTGCTGCAACCGGTCAACATTAGCGGAGTCACGGTGTCTAGGGCGACATTACATAACCAGGACGAGATCGACCGGAAGGATATCCGTATCGGCGATACCGTCGTGATCCAACGCGCCGGCGACGTCATCCCCGAGATCGTCAGCGTCATTGTCGAGCAGCGTCCCGAGCCGGCGCCGGAGCGCTGGTCCCTGCCGGAACACTGCCCGAGTTGTGGTTCGCCGGTGGTGCGGGCCCCGGACGAGGCGATGGCCTACTGCGTTGCGTCCGATTGCCCGGCGCAACTGGAGGAACGCATCATCCACTTCGCCTCGCGCGGCGCGATGAACATCGATGGCCTGGGCACGCGGCTGGCCCAGGCGCTCGTGCGGGCCGGACTGGTCCACGATGTCGCTGAGCTGTACGCGCTGACCAAAGACCAGTTGTTGCAGATGGAGCGCCTGGCGAACAAGAGCGCCGACAACCTCTTGAAAGCGCGAGAGGCCAGCAAAGACCGTCCGCTGGAGCGGCTGCTGGTGGGGCTGAGCATCCGCCACCTTGGCAATAAAGGCGCGGAACTACTGGCCGCTGCCTTCCGCTCCATCAAGGCACTGGCCGGCGCCACTGCTGAGGAGATCAACAGTCGCGCCGGTGTCGGGCCGGTCGTGGCCGCCGCCGTGGCCGAGTTTTTTGCCAGCGTCCACAATCAGGACGTGGTACGGCGCTTGCGTGAGGCCGGAGTACGCCTGGCCGCCGATGGCGCCGATGGCCGGGAGCGGCCGTTGGACGGTCAGGAGTTTGTGCTTACCGGTCGGCTGGACACGATGACGCGCGGTGAAGTGGAGGAAGCGCTCAAGCAGCTTGGCGCCCGCATCGGCAGCGCAGTGACGCGCAAGACGACAGCGCTGATCGCAGGTGAGGATGCCGGCAGTAAGCTGGAAAAGGCGCAGAAACTCAAGGTACCAATCTTGACGGAAGAGGCGTTACTGGTGCTGTTGCGGGCCGGTTCGTCGGCGTGACGACCGAACGCCGTGTCGTCCTGTTGGTGCTCGACGGGGTCGGCGTCGGCGCCGCGGCAGACGCTGCCGCCTACGGTGACGAGGGCAGCAACTCAGTCGGCAACACGGCGCGGGCCGTGGGCGGCCTGTGCCTGCCCAACATGGGCATGCTGGGCCTGGGCAACATATGCTCTATCGAAGGCGTTCCACCCGTCACAGACGCTCGCGGCGCTTTTGGCCGGATGGCCGAGTTGTCGCGGGGCAAGGACACGGTGATTGGCCATTGGGAACTTGCCGGCATCTACTCACCGCAAGCGCAGCCGACGTATCCGTGTGGGTTTCCGCCTGACGTCGTCGTTCCTTTCACCAGGGCGATAGGGAGAGAGGTGCTGGGCAACGTACCGGCCTCCGGCACAGTAATTATCAAGGAGTTGGGGACGGAACACCTGAGCACCGGCAGACCCATCGTCTACACGTCCGGCGACTCGGTCTTCCAACTGGCGGCCCACACCGACGTTGTGCCCCTGGCCGAGCTGTACCGCTGGTGCGCAGTGGCGCGTGACCTGCTCCAGGGGCAGCACGCTGTGGGTCGGGTGATCGCGCGCCCGTTCAGCGGCCCGGCAGGCTCCTTCGTCCGCACAGCCGACCGGCGCGACTGGACACTGCCGCCACCGGGCCCCACCCTATTGGACAACGTCCAGCAGGCCGGCCTGGAGGTGGCCGCCGTCGGCAAGATCGAGGATATCTTCTCGCAGCGCGGTATCACCAGTAGTCGGCACACCCACACGAATATGGAATCCGTGGACGCCACCCTGGGGTACCTCGCTACGATGGGCCCGGGCCTGCTCTTCGTCAACTTTATCGAGTGCGACATGATCTACGGCCATCGCAACGACCCGCGCGGCTATGCCGACGCACTGGAAGCCTTTGACCGCCGCCTACCCGAACTCCAGGCGGCCCTGCGTCCCACCGACGTGCTGATGATCGTCGGTGACCATGGCGTCGACCCGACGACGCCCGGCACCGACCACTCCCGCGAGTACGTGCCCCTCCTGGTAAGCGGCCCAACCGTCCGGCGTCACGTCAATCTGTGTACCCGTTCCACCTTCGCCGACGCCGGCCAAACTGCCGCTAGCTTGCTGGGTGTGCCGCCTTTGGCGTTGGGGACGAACTTCGATGATGACCTTTTTGTGGCGCCGGTCCTGGTATAACCCGTTGTCCGGTGCTATCCTCTCCTTTCACGAAAGGACAGCGTACTTTGAAAGTTGCCTATGCATTCCGACGGGCCATGTTCTATCCCTATGATGGTCCGCCCTTCATGTTTCCGGCCAAAGAGGTGCGGCCTGGATGGTTGCGTCGTATTAAGGCTCATGGTTTTGACGGTATCGAGGTTGGGCTGGACGCCGTGGGTCCCGAGGTGGACGAACGGCGGGCCACGGCCCTGCGGCAGGAGCTGGCGGATGCCGGCGTACCCTGCGTTGCCGTGCGCGGCGGAGGTAGTCTCGCCCACCCGCGTCTGCTCGCAGCAAGCCGAAAACGTTTGGAGCAGACCATTCGCCTGGCTGCCTGGCTTGGCGCCGGCGTGGCCAATAACGGCCTGACCACACCGCCATCTGCGCCGAATGGCCCCGGCGCTCGCAACTGGGGCGAATCCACCTCGCAAGGGAGCAGCCGGACGGCCACGGAAGCGGAGTATGAACGCACGGCGGAGGCCCTCCGAAGCGCCGCCGCCATCGCTGGCGACGTCGGCGTAGATATCTCCATCGAGGTCCACCAGCACTCCATCGTTGACAACAGTTGGGCTGCATTGCATTTGCTTGATCTGGTCGACCGGCCCAATGTGGGTATCAACCCGGACCTCGGCAACATCTACTGGACCTATGACGAGCCGGAGGAAGCCAGCGAGAAGGCCATTGTGGCGCTCGCGCCACGCGCCAAATACTGGCACTGCAAGAACCTGATGCGTCTGAACATCCCACAACTGCAGTACTCTGTGATGCAGCGCGTCGCCTTGCCGGACGGGGATATCGACTACCGTTTCGCCATCAGCGCCATGCACGCCGCCGGTTATCAGGGCTACCTGGCGGTGGAGGGCCTTCAGCTCGGCGATCAACTCACTGCCGACGGTAAGAGCGCCGCCTATGTGCGTGCTATCCTGCTGGAGTTGGATGAGGCAGCACGCTGATGGCCGCTGCGATCAGACCCGGAGGCGGGGTCATGATCAGGACTATGGCCAATGCTCTAGTGGCGAGGAAAACAGCGTTACCGACGCTCGCTTCCGGGCGTCCATAGGCACGGAAGGGGCGCAGTGCATTTTGGAACTCAAGGTCAATGGCGCGAACTATGCAGTGGACGCCGATGCCGACCGCGCCTTGCTCGGCGTGCTGCGTGACGACCTCGGACTGACGGGCGCCAAGTACGGTTGCGGTGAGGGGCAATGCGGCGCCTGCATGGTGCTGGTCGACGATCAGCCGCTGCCGGCATGCATCACGCCGGTCGGCGCGGCGGTCGGTCGGGAGTTGGTGACGGTCGAAGGGCTAGCCGTGGGCGGCTGCCTCCACCCCTTGCAACAGGCGTTCCTGGACCAGGAAGCCTTCCAGTGCGGCTTTTGCACCCCCGGTATGCTGGTATCCGGGGTCGGCCTCCTCCGCCGGAACGCGACACCCAGTACGGCTGCCATCGTGAGCGCCTTACAGCCAAATATCTGTCGCTGCGGCACGTACCAGCGGATCGTCTGTGCGGTACAGCAGGCCGCGAGGGTGATGAGCGCGCCTGCCAAAGGAGCGAACGCCGAATGAGTACTGTCTCTACGTCAATACCTACGGCGGTTCCCGCAGTACGCGCTCCTCAGCCGACCGGCCAGGTCCTCAGCGATTGGCTCCAGATTGACCAGGAAGGGTTTGTCACCGTCTTCTGCGGCAAGGTGGAAGTCGGTCAGGGATCTCGAACCTCGCTGTGCCAGATCGTTGCCGACGAGTTGGGCATTCCCTTTCACGCTGTTGCTATCGTGCTCGGTGATACCGACCAGACGCCTTTCGATCAGGGGACGTTCGGTAGCCGGACGACGGCCACGATGGGTGTGCAGTTGCGGCGGGCAGCGGTAGGTCTCCGGCAGGAATTGCTGCGGCTAGCGGCGGCCGCCTGGGGCGTGGAGCAGGCGGAGGCGGAGGCCGTCAATGGCTCGGTACGCCACGCGGCAACCGGTCGCACCTTGAGCTATGCTGCGCTGGCCGGCGGACGCCATTTTGATGGCGCCATCACCGACAGCCTGGGCAAGCCGGCAGAGCAATGGACCGTTGCCGGTTCCTCGATTCCTAAAGTGTGCGCCATTGACATCGTCACGGGCCGCCACCACTTCACCCCAGACCTCGGTCTGCCCGGCATGCTGTATGGCCGAGTCTTGCGCGCTCCCCGTCTCGGGGCAACGCTCCTCCGACTTGACGATACGGCGGCGCTTGCCATTCCCAGCGCGGTGGTCGTCCATGAGGGCGAATTCGTCGGCGTCGCTGCACCGACCTCACGGGCCGCTGCCCAGGCGCTGGCGATGCTGCGGGTTGAATGGTCCTACCCGGAAGAAACACCTGATGGCGACCTGGCGACGTACCTGCGTACGCATTTGGACCAGCCAGCACCAAGCGGCCGACCAGCCGCGCAACTGCAAGAGAGCGGCGACGTGGATGCCGCGCTCGCCGCAGCGCCTGTGCGGGCCGATGCCACGTACAACGCAGCCTTCATTGCGCATGCTCCCCTGGAGACGCGCGCCGCTCTGGCGGAATGGCAGGGGGATCGGCTGACTGTGTGGACTGGCACGCAGCGGCCGTTTGGTGTGCGTGGTCAACTGGCCACGGCGTTTGGCATTATCGAAGCCGACATCCGCGTCATCGTGCCCGACACCGGTTCCGCCTACGGTGGCAAGCATACCGGCGAGCCGGCGTTGGAAGCTGCCCTGCTGGCGCGGGTCGCCCAACGGCCGGTAAAGGTCGTCTGGACACGCGAGGAGGAGTTTACGCACGCCTACCTGCGTCCGGCAGCGGTGATTGACGTCATCGGCGCCGTTGACCAGGAAGGACATCTGCTCGCCTGGGAGTGTCACAACTACAATGCTGGACCTGGCGCTCTGCGTTCACCCTACCGCGTTGCGAACCAGCGCGTGGCCTACCACCCTGTCCGTTCGCCGCTCCGCCAGGGATCCTACCGAGCGCTGGCTGCCACGGCCAACATCTTTGCTCGCGAGAGCCACATGGACGAACTCGCACATCTCGTGGGACTGGACCCGCTGGAGTTCCGCCTGCGTAACCTGGACGATGTTCGGCTGCGCGCCGTGCTGACCGCCGCGACCGAGCGTTTCGGCTGGGGCAAGGGCACTTCTGAACGCGACACCGGCATCGGCGTTGCCTGTGGCACCGAAAAGGGCGGTTACGTCGCCTGCTGCGCTGAGGTCGCGGTGAACCGCAGCGACGGTGGCGTAGCCATCCGGCGAATCGTGCAGGCTTACGAGTGCGGCGCCATCGTCAACCCTGCCAACGTCCAGAATCAGGTGGTGGGCGCCATCGTGCAGGGGCTAGGAGGAGCGCTCTACGAGCAGATCGAATTTGGCGCTGGACGTATCCTGAATCCGCGCTTTTCGCGCTATCGAGTGCCCCGCTTCGGCGACATTCCGGCGATTGATGTCGTGCTGCTCAATCGACCCGACCTGGCGTCGGCAGGCGCCGGGGAGACGCCGATCACCGCAGTTGCTCCCGCCATCGGCAACGCCATCTTTGCGGCGACCGGTATCCGCCGGCGTGCCCTCCCACTGCTCCCTGCCGGAGCACTGTCCCTTGACGATCCAGCCATGGTGGGTGGTCGGCCGGCGCAAGCATACTGAGGAGTACATGACGTGAGGCTATCCCGACTGAGCATCCTGCCCGCCTTTCTCGCGCTCCCCCTGGTCCTGGGTGCGTGTGGTGGCGGGTCCAGCGCGGCCGCCGGGGTCACGCCGACGGCAACGGCCAGCATCCAGATCATCGGGACCCCGGCTCCGTCCATAGCCAGCAGCACTGCGTTCACCAGCACGTCTGATTCGGCCTCGGCATTAACAATCAGTGCGACCGGGAGTGCCTCCACGGTGAGTTCCGCCGTCACCACGGCCTTGACGGGAGCAGCATACACCGTCTCGGGAACCGGTGGTATTCCGCTGGTTCTGCGGCAGTCCCCGAACGGCGCCAAGATCAAGGACGTACCGGCCGGCGGTGTCGTCACTGCGCTAGGTGATCCGACCCAACAGGCTGGCGCCTACACCTGGATTCACGTCAAAACAGCGAATGGCGACGTGGGCTGGGTGGCAACGCAGTTTCTTGCCGGAGGCCCCGCAGCCACGCCGTTACCAGGCGGGCAGCAGTAGCGAACCACGGTTTCGGCTTGGTCAGTGTCGCAACTGCGACGGGGGGAACAGGGTCGCAACTGCGGTTTGCGACCCAAAGACAGGACTGCGGTCCTGGGGATATCCTCGGTACCGCAGCGCAGTCTTTGGGCTGGGGGTGCCCCTGGGCCCGCAGTCGCAGCCCTGCTTCTCTCGTCGCGGCAGTAGCGCCGGGAGACGATCAAACCAGTGACGCTCGGCATACTCCTGCTTTTTCTGCTGAGCGTCGCGCTGGCACTGGTTGCCAGTGAGGCACTCGTGCGAGGACTGGACCGACTGGGTGTCCAACTGCACCTGCAGGAGGGACTGCTGGGCCTCCTCACCGCCCTCGGCGCCGACGCCCCCGAAGTAACGTCCGCTTTGCTCGCCTTGCGGGCGGGTCACGCCGATGTCAGCATAGGCGTGGTGCTCGGCTCCAACATCTTCAATCTGGCGGCGCTGCTGGGGGTAGGGGCACTCGCCGCCGGGCATGTCCGGGTACGGCGCATTGGCCTCGGTCTCAATGGTAGCGTTGCGCTGCTTACGACGGTATTCGTCGGGGGTTTGCTGACTGGAATAATTTCGCCCGACATGGCGGCCTTCCTGGTGCTCCTGGTGTTTGCGCCCTACCTGCTGGTTCTTGCCCTGCAACCACAGCACGTCAGCCATCTACCATTGCCGGGGCCGTTCGGGCGCTTGCTGGCGGTTGCGGTGCGAGAGATCAGCCACGAAGGACATGGGAACCAGTCCGTGGCAACCGCCAGCGACGTGACGGTTCGACGGTCGCAGCCGCTGCTGCTCATCGTTCCGGCACTGCTCGTGATCGTTCTGGCGAGTGAAGGAATGGTGGTCAGCGCGCTGCACCTGGCGACGCAGTGGGGGATACCGAGCGCCCTGGTCGGCGCGGTGGTGCTGGCGAGTTTGACGAGCCTGCCCAACGCTTACGCTGCGCTGCGCCTGGCCCGCCAGCAACGCGGCAGCGCGGTGGTGAGCGAGGCCTTCAACAGCAACACGATCAACATCGTGGCTGGGATTTGCCTGCCTGCCGTGGTGCTACATGGCGTCGCCGCCGATCCCAGCAGCCGCTTCGACCTACTCTGGCTCCTCGGCATGACGGTCCTGACGATCCTGCTGCTGGCCCGCCGCCGCGGCCTCAACCGACCGGGCGGAATGCTGATAATCGGGCTGTATCTGCTCTTCGTCGTGCTGTCCATGGATTGATGCGGCATCCATGGCCTCGCGGACGCGCTCCAGCCGAGCCGCCGTCAGGTGCGGTGACCGGGGCGGCAAACGCCGGCGCATCCCCACCGATCCCAGCGCCGGATGGCCGACCGGTAGCCGCCTCAGACCGGCTCGCCGAGGTGGTCCTTGAACCAGGCGAGCACCCGCCGTAAGAAGTCCTCGCGGTGCTCCGGTGGGCCGCCGCGCAGGAAGAGATGTGAGCCGCCCGGGTAGCGCGCAAACTCGACCTCACAGCCGGCCTGCTGCAGCGCGACGAACATCTGCTCACTCTGGCCGACTGGACAGCGCTGGTCGGCCTCGCCCTGGATGATCAGGGTCGGCGTGCGCGTCTGGTGGGCGAAAGTGGACGGCGAGTGCGCGGCGTACCACTCGCGCGCCGCGTGCGGTGCACCGCCCCAGTTTAGCGCGCCGAAGGCGTGGCTGATGTCGCTCGTCCCGTACATCGACTCCAGGTCAAAGCAAGGCGCCCCGCAGACGGCGGCCTGGAAGCGGTCGGTCTGCCCGATCGTCCAGGCGGTCATGTAGCCGCCATAGCTGTAGCCAAAGATGCTGGTACGCGCCGCGTCGGTGTACGGGCGTTCCAGCACCGTGTCGACCACCGCCAGCAGGTCCTTGTAGTCCTCGCCGCCCCAGTCGCGGATCACCTGCTGGGTGAAATGGCGGCCGTAGGAGCCGGAGCCGCGCGGGTTGGCGAAGACGACGAGAAAGCCGTTCGTGGCGAGGCATTGCTGCGTGGCGTTGAAGCCGTAGCCGTAGAAGGCTTGCGGCCCGCCGTGGACGTCGAGGACCAGCGGGTAGCGTTTCGTCTCGTCGAAGTCCGGTGGCTTCAGGAGCCAGGCTTCGACCGTGAACTCGCCGCGCCGCACGTCGAAGCGCTCCCATTTCGCTGGAGTGTGCTGCTCCAGGACTGCTTTGCTGTACTGGGTGATGACCTTCGTGGTGTTCGAGCGAATGTCATAGACGGAGACCTCGCCGAAGGCGTCGAGGCTGCTGTGACCCTGCACGACGTAGCGCCGACCATCATCGACGCTCTGGCCGACATGGAGTGCCCGCCAGCTCGTCACTTGCTCGACGTTGCCCCGCTCGACATCAATCACCTGGAGCGTGCTCGCGCCGGCCCGCACCGCGTGGAAGAGGACCTGGCGCTCGTCGAGCCAGACCGGCTGCGACGGTGGCAGTACCGTCGGGAAGCCGGCGTCGGGGAGCGATGGCAGGTCGTCGGTGAGGCGGCGAGTCGTGCCGCCGGTGACGTCGTGGACGAAGTAGTCGAGCTGTCCGGTGCGCTCGGTATCGCCCGCGAAGGCGATACGATCGCCACGCGGCGACCACGACCAGTGACCGACGACGCCGAGTTCCGGCCCGACCATCGTCTTCGCGCCCGACCCGGCGTCGACGAGGGCGAGCTGCGAGCACATGCCGTTGCGGTTCGGCACCTGCACCGCCAGCCGCTTGCCGTCCGGTGACCACTGGGGATAGTTGTGATCGACCGGGTCTCTAGTGATTTGCCGCCGCTCGCCGCTCGCTACCTCGACTACGAAGACCTGGCTGCGCGTGTCGCCCAGGTAGCCCCGGTTGTCCTGCTTGTAGTCGATCCGGCGCGTGACGCGCACCTTCGGGGCGGCGTCCTTGTCGGGCTCCCGCTCCTCCGGGTTCTCGGGGTCGAAGGCAGTCGTGTAGGCGATGCGGGAGCCATCGGGCGACCACGCCAGCCCGGCGATGTCCTGGCCGTGGCGCGTCAGCTCGCGCCCCTCCCCGCCCTCACCGACCGGCATGATGAAGAGCCCGCGCCCTTTCCCGCGATCGGAGACGAAGGCGATCTGCCTGCCGTCCGGCGACCAGCGCCCGCCGCCGTTGCGCTCGCCGCTCTGGGTAAACTGGCGGGCGTTGCCGCCATCGATGTCGCATATCCAGAGCTGGCCCGTCGACTTCTTCGACGCGCGGTCGGTCTTGCCGAGCGTGTAGATAACCCGAGTCCCATCGGGCGAGACCTGCGGATCGTTGGCCGGTGTGAAGTCGTATACCAGCGTGTCCGGGGCCAGTGGCTTGTGCATATTCCTCGCTCTTCTGCTACAGGTTGCTTCGCCGCGCTCTCCGGGATCAGGAAGATGAACCCGTTAGCCGGCAACCTTTTCTAACTTGGTCATCCGCCCGCCGATCAGCCACTCCGCCACGTAGATGTTGCCCACGCTGTCGGCAGCCATGCCGTGCGGGCTGTTGAACTTGCCGGGGGTGAGCCGCGTCGTGCGGCAGGGCACGCCGCGCTCGTCCAACTCGTTGGGGTAGCCAGGCATTTCGCGGACTGCCGAGTTCTCGCCGAGATAACAAACGAACCGGTCATCGGCATCGAGGATCGCCAGCCGTGCCCACAGTTCCGCCACGATCAGCAAGTCACCGTCACGGGCGAAGCCGCTCGGGCTGCTGAGGAAGTCCTGCCCGAAGGCGCGCTTGTAGTGACCATCGAGGTCATAGACCTGCACACGCCGGTTACTGCGGTCGGCTATATAGAGTTCCGGCTCGGCCTTGCGGTAGTCGATCCAGATGCCGTGCGGGCAGGCGAAGCCGCCGGCATCCCCCTCCGTGCCGTTGATGCTGCCGACGTATTCACCCGCCTTATTGAAACGGCTGTAGCGGTGAACGTAACTCTTGCCGTAGCCATCGGCCACCCAGACGTCGCCATTGCCGCCGAGGCGCTCCTCGTGGACCGCTACGGAGGTTGGCGCATACTTGCCTTCGCCGTAGACGGGCAGGTCGGGCCGCTCTAACGTCTGCACAATGCGGCCATCCATCGCTACTTTGACTACCCGGCCTGGATTCGACGTTCGGCGCAGTTCGTCACCAACGCGCACGCCTTTCGAGCCAGGGTCAGCGAGCCAGAGGAACTCGGCAGCGCCTTCATGGCTGGCGGTGATGCCGTGGCCCTCTGTCACGTCGGTCGGCACGCTTCGCAGCAGCCGACCATCGGTGGCGAAGAAGAGCAGGGACGGCTCACCAGGATGGAAGGTGACAATCTCCCCGCGCGCGGTGACGGTAACGCCGGGGTGGGCCCAGCCGTTGCGCGCCGCGTCGCTGTCGGGGAGTTGACCCCAGTTGTCGAGCCACTTATAGCGATGGCCGTCGGTACCGATCAGCATTGCAAAACCCTTCCAAAGTGTGGGGTCGGCCGTTACACGGTCAATGGTGTGCGCCGGGGGCGGTTATAGCCAAGCGCCTGGCGTGACGACCACAGCAACAGCATGCCCGATATCACCGTCCAGAGTACCGCCCAGATGAGGCTGGGCACGTGGGAGACGGATGCCGCCAGCAGGGCATCGCTGTGCGTGCTGCTGAAGGCGCTGATTACCAGCAGCGTGCGCAGGTCCCCGAGGACTGCCAGATTGAGTTGCAGCGCCAGGAAGCCCATGGCGATGGCAAACCAGCGTTCCGGGAGACGCCTGGCCAGCACCGCCAGGACGACACCGAAGAACGCCAGGTAGAGCCAGGCGTTGATGTCATGATCCCACAGCACCGCGACGACCGCCAGCCAGAGGTACTGAACCAGGGCAGCAACCCGCAAAGCGCTCGGCCGCGGCAACAGCGCCAGAAAGGTCGCGCCGGTGACGGCGCTGCCAACGTAGCCGGCGCTGGCGATCAACAACGTGGCGCCCCCGGTAATGCCCGTCACGCCGCCGCCATTGAGGCCGAAGATGTGGACATCACTGACATGACCGCCCGTCAAGACGGCGATCAAGGCGTGCCAACCCTCGTGGACGAACGTGAGATAGGGATGAATCGGCAACAGGAGCAAACTCGCGCCGGGGATGAGCCAGATCAGCACGGACAGGACAAGCGCAACCAGCAACGTGGTCTGAACGTTGACGCCGGTTATCCGCTGCGGTTGTCTGACCCTTTGCATTGGTCGAACTGACCCTTCCAACGGCGACGATGATGATTTTGGTCCGCTGCCAGTCTACAAGGAAGGCAGCGTGAATGCAACCGGAGGCACGCTCGACCCCCAAGAGGGGACCCAAAGCGATTGCTGTCCCTCCCGAACGCTAATGTGACAAACGACGAGGCCACGGCTTGGAATCGACCGAGCCGTAGTCTAAGGACTGCCGATCGAGCTGTCAACCAGAGCCGGTTAGCCGGTGCTATGCAAAACTTTGCGGTGCATTTTGGCTATGTTACCCTATCCATAGTTGCCGAACGCTTCCCAAATGGGGGGTCTTGCCCAGTATGAAAGATCCACTCGACGAACGACACCGTCTCAGACCCGAGGCGGCTAGCCAAAGACTTGAGGCGGCACTGCCACGCCGCCCGGTGCGCTTCCATTCCGATGGCGCGGGCGATAATCCGACCGTTCACAGTGACCAAATTGACGCGTATCTTGAAGAATATTGGCGGCCGCAATGTAAACGACAGCACTTTTCGGTCGTTGCCCGCGGTGAGCGGTCAATTGTTGTCATACCGGAGTGATTGAACGGTAGGTTCACCTCCAGTGCCCACACCGCCGTCCGCCGTACTGTCCGCGATGTCTCCGGCGAGCGCGCTCATGCTGCCTTCGCTGGAGGTACATGTGCGCTGGGCTACCCACCACGTCTGGCGAGCGGGCGAAGCGTTGTATCAGCACCCGGCTGTTGCATATGCACTCTGGCTCATGCTGGGCGGCAGCGCAGAAGTGACGGCCGGTGGGCGACGCTGGCGCGTTCTTCCCGGCAACGTTTTGCTCTCTCCTCAGCACATCCCTCGGGACATCGTGGCGCCGCATGGTGGCGAGTGGCTCTCCGTCGGCCTGGAAGCATTGCTGATGGGGCGCGTGGACATGTGGCAGGGCCTCACGGCGTCTCTCGTTTGGCAACCGACTGAACAGGATCGAAACCTGTTGGAACTCTGGCTGAGGGAACTTGTCCGAGAACATCGCCATGCGGACGCTGCGGCTGGGCTGATCTGTGACGGACTTGCCCGGGCAATCGTCGGGGTGTCCTTGCGCAGCATTCCCGCAGGAGCGGTCCCAGATGTCGGCCGCCTTGGTGTGCCGGCCTGGCTCGTGGCTACCTTGCGCCGAGTACAGGAGCAACCGGGTCTAGAAGTTAGCCGCCTGGCGGAGGCCAGCGGTCTCAGCCCGGCACAGTTCCGGCGACGCTTCCACGAGTGGGTGGGACAGTCTCCCCGAGCCTATGTACAGAGCCGGCGACTGGACACCGCTCGCGAACTGCTGGAGAGCGACATGACCGTCGGCGAGATTGCTCGCCAACTTGGCTTTCAGAGTTTGCCCCACTTTACGCGGCTGTTCGGTCAGACCTACGGCGTGCCGCCAACAACCTACCGCAAGCATTCGGTACAGGCAAAACTGTAAGCGATTTTAGCAAACATCCCATGTTTCTCTGGCCTATTATCAGCATGACGGGTGGATCATAGAGCCAGGCGCGCCAGATGTCGGAAGGACGTGAGGCCGCGCCGCGGGGAGTCGCCGCCCTGGTCATGTGCCTGTCTGCGTGAAGCAAGCGGAAGGGATCGGCGCCATGGAGTTCAGACAACTGAGCGACAAACAACGGCAGGAATTCGAGCAAAACGGCTACCTGATCATTCCCGGGGCGCTCTCTCAAGCCATGGTGGAGCGGCTCACGTCAGCAGTCGACCGGCTCTACGCAGAAGGCGTCCGTGAGCACGGCTTGAACAAGGCCGGCGCTTTCGAGCTGCGGAACGCCGTGGCGCACGATGACGCGCTCCTGGACCTGCTGGACTGCTCAGCAACCGTGCCCCTGGCCGTCCAACTCCTGGGTTGGAATGTCCAACTGGACACCTCGCACATCATCGTCCGTCCCCCACAACCCGAAGACACGAGCCTCAGCTTCAAGGCGCTTGGTTGGCACCGTGACGGCGGGATCGCCACGCTGCAGAGTCCTGAGCCGCTGGCCCGGACACGGCTCAAGATATGCTACGTGCTGAGTGACCTCAGCGCGCCTGGCCGCGGCAACACGCGCTTTGTGCCCGGCAGCCATCGCCTGCTCGGCGCGCCGGCGCGCCTGGAAGGCGATATTGACCCGGTGGGGGCCCGCGAGATACTGGCTGCTCCCGGCGATGCCATTCTCTTTGAGAACCGCCTGTATCACGCTGTCGGACCGAACTTGTCGTCGTTCGTCCGCAAGACGATCTTCATGGGCTATACCTACCGCTGGCTGCGGCCGTTGGACTACGTGGTGCAGCCGGCGGAGTTGGAGCGCACGGTGCTGGACGATCCGATCCGCTGGCAGTTATTGGGTTTCTGGCACAGTGATATGGCGTTCTCGCTGCCCAAAGACGATGATGTGCCGTTGCGGGCCTGGTGGAAGGCCAATGTGTTAGCCCAACCGATCGTTGTGGAACCAGTTGCGTCCCGCTAAGTAGTTGTCATAATCTGTATCGACCTGAAAGGAGTTGCCCGATGGATCAAAACCCTGTCTCGGTCGCCGGTACGCTGAGCCGGCGTGGCTTGCTGCGTGGAATCGGCGCCGCAACGGCGGCCGTCGGCGGCGCGGCCTTGCTGGCAGCATGCGGCGGCACTGCGGCCATTGCGACAACGACATCGACGGCCGCGGTGACCGCATCAGCGCCGCCGACGACCGCGGCGGCGTCAACGGCAGCAGTGACAACAGCGAATGTCACGCCAGCCATTACCAGTACGTCCGCCTCTGCCGTGACAACCACCGCTGCCAAGTCGTCTGCGGCACTCGTGCCAAGCAGTGCGGGCGCCGCCGGTGCAACGCGCACGCTGACTATCTGGCACATCTGGAACGGTACGCGCGAGCCGCTGATCAAAAACATCGCTGCCGCGTTTACGAAGCAACATCCCAACCTGACCGTCGATGAGCAGGTCATCACCACAGACCTCTTGACCAAGATCACCGCCGGCATCGCTGCCGGCTCACCCTGCGATATGGGGATGATCAACCAGGGCTGGGTGCCTGCCCTGGGCTCGCAGAGCGCAATCGTCCCCCTTGATCCGCTCGTCGCTCGCGACAAGGTTGACCTGAGCGTCTTCTACGACTCCGCGCTGCCGCCAGGCAAATGGGCGGGCAAGCTGTACGTGCTCCCGAACCTGGGAGCCGGCGCCTACCCTGTGCTGTTCTTTAACACCGACCTCCTCCGTACTCAGGGCCTCCAGGGACCTCCCATGACCTGGGCCGAGTTGAAGGATATGGCCCAGAAACTCACCGTGAAGCAGGGCGACACCATCACGCAACTGGGCGGTGTTCCATCCTACGGCGACAACACGCTGAACTTTATCCAACTGATCTATGCCAATAGCGGCAAGCTGCTAAGCGACGACAATCGCAAGTATCTGTTCAACGACGCAGCGGGTCTCGATGCCTTGAACTTCGTGCAGAGCTTTTTTGACACGATGGGTGGCGTTCCGGCTGTGGCTGCCTTCCAGAAGAACCAGGGCACGGGCGAAAAGAACACTCCTTTCTTCAAGGGAACCCAGGCAACCGACATTTCCGGCATCTGGTACATCTTCGAGATCAAGAACGACAACCCACAACTGCACTATGGCGTGGTGCCAGGGCCGCACGGCCCGCAAGCCGGAGCGAAGTATGTGTCTGCCAACACCGGCACCTGGGCCTACGGTATCCCCACCGGCGTCAAATCGGTCGATGACTCCTGGTTGCTCACGCAGTATTACACCCTCACCAAGGACGCCGGCACGTTCGTCGAACAGCAGTTGCGCCCGTCACCCCTGAAGGCCATCAACGCCGATCCCTACTATCAGCAGCAGACGGCACTCTGGCCGGACATCGTGAAGATCCTGCCGGAAACGGTAGCAGTCGGTCCTACGCCGGTCGACCCACAGGTCGGCAAGCTCATTGCTACCATGATGACCGACGTCATCGCCAAGAAGGTCGATCCGCGATCTGCGCTGGATAACACGCAGAAGCAGGCGCAGGCCCTCCTTGATCAATGGTACACCCAACACCCGAACGCCTGACGGCGCGCTGGTGAGGAGATAACTGGACAGTATGCAACTCACTGAACACCGACTGCTAACCGACATTGTCGTCGCCGGTGGCGGCGCGGCCGGCGTGCCGGCCGCGCTGGCGGCGGCCCGCCACGGCGCCACAGTGGTGCTGGTGCAAGACCGCTCCGTGCTGGGCGGCAACTCCTCCAGCGAAGTGCGCATGCACATCGTCGGAGCGGATGGGAGTGGCCAAGTTCCCCACGCTCGCGAGGGTGGCATTATTGAGGAGTTGCGCCTGGAGGACGCCGTCTGGAATCCCCAGCGTAGCCCGCACATGTGGGACCAGCTCCTGCTGGACAAGGTGGTCGCGGAGCCAAACATCACGCTGCTGCTGAACACCTCCCTCGACGGCGTGCGGATGGACGGCGCCCGCCGCATTGTTGCCGTCCATGCCGTCCGGCCGTCTATCGAAGAGGAGTTCTGGATCGAGGCGGCGATCTTCATCGACTGCACGGGGGATGGCCGCCTGGGAGCCGAAGCGGGAGCGGACTTCCGGATGGGCCGCGAGGGCCGGGACGAATACGGCGAGAGTCGCGCCGTACCCCAGGCGGATTGCCACACCCTGGGCAGCAGCATCCTCTTCATGGCCCGCCAATACGACCGCCCCATGCCCTTCCGGAAGCCGAGCTGGGTCCGCACCTTCCGCTGCGCCGACTTGCCCTACCGACCGCACAGCAATTATGAGTACGGCTACTGGTGGATCGAGTGGGGCGGGCAGTTCGACACGATTCGCGATAACGATCGTATCCGCCACGAGCTGGTGCGCATTGCCTACGGTGTTTGGGATCACATCAAGAACTCCGGTGACCACCCCGATAGCGCCAACTGGGCGCTGGAGTGGGTAGGGGCCATCCCGGGCAAGCGGGAGTCGCGCCGCTTCCTGGGGCCGCACATCCTGACGCAGGGCGACGTGGAGAGCGGTCGCATTTTCCACGATGAGGTCGCCTTTGGCGGCTGGCCGATTGATCAGCATCCGCCAGAGGGGGTGGACAGCCCTGGGCCGCCCTGCGACCAGCCCAGGGTGCCGCTGTACGCTATTCCCCTGCGCTGTCTCTATTCTCGCAATGTGGACAACATGTTCATGGCCGGCCGCAACATCTCCGCGACCCATGTCGCCTTTGCCAGCACGCGCGTAATGGCCACCTGCGCCGTTGTCGGCCAGGCCGCAGGGACGGCCGCCGCCTTCTGTGTACAGCGGGGTCTGACGGCCCCCGATCTTGCAGGCGAGACGCTGGTGGATTTGCAGCAGGCCCTGCTGCGCGCCGATGCCCATCTGCTCGGAACCCGCAACGCCGATCCCCACGACCTGGCGCGCAGCGCTGCGGTAACGGCATCAAGCGCTCTGCCCGGCTACGAGGCGGCGCAACTGCTCTCCGGCGTCACGCGGCAGGTTGGCGAGGCGAGTAACGCCTGGCACTCGGGGCCGCTGGTCGGCGGGCAGCAATGGATCGAGTTGCGCTGGCCGGCAGCGCGCCGAATCGGTTGGGTGCAGTGCACGTTCGACACCGGTTTCGTGCGCCCACTCAGGCTGACGATGAGCGACCAGGCCAATCGCAACGTGATTCGGGCCCCGCAGCCGGAGACGGTGTGTGACTACCGCATTGAGGCGGAGGTCAATGGCGTGTGGCAGACGCTGGCTGAAGTGCAGGCGAACTACCAGCGCCGCTGTGTACACCACGTTGCAGCGGTGGCCGCAACGGCGGTGCGCCTAACCGTGACGGCCACCAACGGCGCACCGGAAGCTCGCCTATTCGAGTTGCGGGCGTATGCTCCAGACTGAACAGGCGGTCGGCGCGAATGCGAGTGCGCCGCAACGTTTTGCACAGATAGGGCGCGGTGTAAGTAACCCGGAGTTACAGGGCCGCGATTGCGATCGGCGGCCAAGCGACGAGGGCGACTGAGGTCGCTTAGATTTGCCGTCGACGGCTCACAACGCGACCGCAGTCGCCCCGGTACCTTGGCCGCCGATCGCAATCGCGGCCCTGTAACTCGAGGCGCATCGAAATGCCCGCTTGCCGCTCAAAGTTTTGCGGCGCGCCCCGCGAACGCAACCCCCTGGCAGCCGCCGCGCAGACGGGCTATACTAGGCATGCATCGCGAATAGTTGAAGGAGTCCCGCTATGGGTGACAAGAGCCCACGGAACAAAGAGAAGAAGAAGGCCAAGATCCAAACGGCCAAGAAGTTGGCCACACCCGCACCCGCTGCAACGGCCGCACCGGCCAAAAAGTAGCGCCGGCGGCGTTCGTCGGTACCGGCAGCTTTCCGGGCTCCGCTTCCGGGCAGCCGCGACTGAGGTAACCCAACGGGGCACGCGCGACCCGTGTGTCCGGCTGTGGCGCCGAGGATGCGGGCTGCGTCGGGTGCCGAGCTTCCATTCGTAGAAAGCAGGAACCGTGCGCTTAGATTCACGCACTGTCGGTACCTTCGTTCTGGTTGGGTTGGCGATTTACCTATTGTCACGCCTGGTGACGGGTGGTAACCTGCTCGGTGGCCTCAACATTGGCAATCTTGTCTACATCGCTATTGCCTTTCTCATCGCCATCGACGTGCATGAGTTCGGCCATGCCTTCGTCGCGGACCGATTGGGCGATCGCACGCCGCGCAGTCAAGGACGGGTGACGCTCAATCCGATCAGGCACCTCGATCCGTTCGGCACGTTGATGATCTTGATGACGTTCGTGGGTGGCATCGGCATCGGCTGGGGGAAGCCGGTGCAAGTGAACCCTTCGCGTATCGCCAATGGACGTCAGGGCATGGCGCTGGTGTCGGTCGCTGGAGTCATCGCTAACCTTGCTACAGCGATTGTCGCCGCCATTATCTTGCGGACTGGCTTGCTCGCCTTGCTCAGTTCGGTAACGGCCCCGGTTGAGACGCTTCTGGTCGCCATCGTCCAGATCAACGTCATCCTGGCCGTCTTCAACTTCCTGGTGCCCTTGCCGCCCTTGGATGGCTTCAACTTCCTTGTCAACGTCCTACCGATGCGCTGGTCCTGGCAGTTGCGCCAAATCGAGCGTTTCGGCCCGATCATCCTCCTGCTGGTGGTGCTGGGCAGCCAGATGGGTATCCTCTTTTTCAACCCCTTGCAATACCTCGTCTATAATCCGAGCCTCTGGCTGCGTGGGATGCTGCTCGGCATGGCCTGAGCGCGTCGGCCAAGGCCTGAGTGATGGCCTGCGAAGGCCCGCTCTCCGCATGAAGCGGGTGGTGGCACGGCGTTTGCGATGCTCCCAACTGGTTGGCGACAAGTCTTGGACCAGACCGCCGACAGAAAGGACGTTATCATGGCCATCAACCAGAAGCTGGGAACCCAGGAGGGAGCCGCGCCGACGCCCGATCCGGAAGATCGCACACCAACGGAGCGGCGCAAGATTGAGCACGTCTCCGGCTTCCAAGGCGATAGTCAACAGATGCCGCTGGACGGCGAACACGCCGTGGACCATGGCGGCACCAGCAGGCCACCGATTTCCTCGTTACCTGCCGACGAAGCCGAAGAGGTCATCGAGCAGCTTCCCGATACTCGGCAACGTTAAGGACCGCACCAGCCGTTATGACTGCGCCTGACACGCTGGGGCTTGGCATTATTGGCGGCGGGGGCGCCTTTGGCCGGTTTATTGCCTCGGCCCTGCCCCTCGTGCCTGGCCTGGCCCTGCACGCCATCGGCGGCACCAGTGAAGCACGCACGCGGCAGGCAGCCGAGACACTGGCCGTGCCGCGCTGGACGCTCGACTACCACGAGTTGATTGCTGACCCCAATGTCGATATCGTTGTCATCGCCTCGCCGCCGCATCTCCACGCGGAGATGGCCCTGGCGGCTATCCGTGCCGGCAAGGCGGCGTTTATCGAGAAGCCAGTGGCGACTACCGTTGCCGATGGCCTGTTGCTGCTGGAGGAGTCGCGCCGCCAAAACGTACCGGCGACGATCGACTACGTGATGCGCTACAGCCCGCTGTACCAGGTTGCCCGCCAGATCATTGAGACGAAGCTGTTGGGGACCCTCCGCCGAATGGACTTTCGCAACGACGCCGGCGACGAAGGGCTGGCCGACGACCACTGGTTCTGGGACCGCGAAAAGAGCGGCGGCATCTTCATCGAGCACGGCGTCCACTTTTTCGATGTCTACGGTTGGCTCGCCGGCGCCAACCCGGTGGATGTTCACGGTCTGGCACTGATGCGGGAGGCCACCGACCAGCAAGACGTCGTTCACGCCGATGTCCGTTATGGCAATGGCGTACTCGGGACGTACACGCATGCCTTCGACAAGCCCAGCCGCCTGGAATCGCAGGAGGGCCTGCTGGTATCCGACCGGGGAAACATTCGTATCTACGGCTGGACGCCGGTGCGCCTGGAACTCTCCGGGCTGGTGACCGCCTCGGAGCGTTCCAGGCTGGCGGCAATCGGTGGCATGCAGCTCGATACCATTGAGCAGTTCCCGGCGGACCAGACGATGCGCGGACGAGGCGAGCAGTTCAAGGCAGAGTTCCTGGTGCGTGGCACACTCACGCCCCAATACGAGAGTCAGGAACTCTACCGGCGGTCGGTCGGGGCGGCCCTGGCGGACCTGGTAGCCACGATCCGCGATCCCCAGCATCGCCAACAGGTGACCCTCGCCGACGCGGTGCTGAGCCTCACCGTCGCCTGTGTTGCCGCCGGGACGGCTAAACAGAGCGACTTACGGCGGGTAGCCGAACTGGCACAGCCATAGGCGTGGCAGCTAGGCCTTCGTCGTATAGACAACGGTCCGGTTGCTGTAGTTCTTGGTGAAGGCGTCCCAAGAGCCGCCACAGGTGATGAGGTTGAGGTTCGCTGTGGTGGACGGCCCGAAGACCTGCGCGATTGGTGCATCGTTATAGGCATAGCTGACCTTCTGCTGCACCACAAACGTCACCGTCTGGCTGTTGGATAGTGTGATCACGATCTTGTCACCGGCCTTGAGCGTGCCGAGGCGCCAGAAAACCGCTGGGGCCGTCGTCGAATCGAGGTGGCCGGCGATGGCTGAGTTGCCGATATCACCGGGTTTCGGCCCATACTCGTACCATCCAACATCGTTCCACTGCTTCGGCACGTCCATAGCTCCGTCAGAGGTGAGGCCAACCAACTCCACCGGCGCCGTGACGCCGATCGCTGGAATCTCCAACTTGACAGGGATCACCGGTACCGGGGTGGGTGCTGCGACCGTCGCCGCGCTTGTCGCGGTGCCGGCCGCCGCGCCGGCTGTTTGCGTTGATGCTGCTGCCAAGGCGGTGGATGTGGTGGTGGCCGCCGTTGCGGCCACGGCATTGGGTACTGGCGCGGTCGTCGGCGCAGCGGTCGCCAGTGCCGGCGCCGCCGTGGTTGCAGCACTGGAGGTGGCAACAGCGGCCGGCTGTCCGCCACAGGCTGCCAGCAAGACGATCACCGCCAACAGCCAGGCGACCGGTCCACGCAGTGGTCGTGCCATAGATTCCTCCTGATGCCCGCTCATGCGCGAGGCGCGCTCACAACGTCCTCATAGGAGTATACGAGCGTCAGGGCAAACAGATCAGTCGGATGGGACGTGAGGCGGCGACTGCGGTCTGCCGCCAAGCTACGATGGCGACTGCTGTCGCTTTCATCCTCTTGCACGGCAGTGCTCCCCTGTCTTGGCGCGAGTGCCCACGCAGTGAGCGGGCACTCGCCGCCCCACGAAACCGTATTGGCCGCTACGCCTTCACGGTAGCGATCAGGACGCCGTCACGCCCGTTGCGGTTGGGAAGAATGATGGCGTCAAGCCGGGGGTGCTCGGCAGCCTGCCGGTTGAAGGCATTGATGCCCCTCGCTCCGGCGTCGCCTGCCGCCGGGGTGATGATGGCGCCGCCGCGCAGCACGTTGTCGCCGATGATCAGGGTGCCGGGATGCGAAAAGCGAATGGCCCAGTCCAGGTAGCCGGGATAGTTGTCTTTGTCGGCGTCAATGTAGACGAGGTCGAAGGGCGCTTCGGCCTGCAACGTCGGCAGGGTCTCCAGCGCCGGGCCGACACGCACCTCCACGCGATCCGCCAAACCGGCTCGCTCGAAGCTACGTCGCGCGACATCGGCGTGATGCGCGTTGACATCAAGGGAGATCAGCCGTCCGCCATCTGGTAAGGCGCGCGCCATCCAGATCCCGCTGTAGCCACCCAACGTGCCGATCTCCAGGATCTTCCTGGCGCCCGAGGCTCGGGTCAGGATGCCCAGCAATTTGCCGAGCGCTGCCGGCACCTGGATGGTCGGCAGGCCCTCTGCTTTCGCGCTCTCGCGGGCACCCCGCAGCCCTTCGTCCTCCTGGATGAAGAGGTCCTGGATATACGTGTCAATCTGGCTTTCCATGTCTTCCGGCATCGTGTGGTTCTCCTTCTGGGCGACAATGATAGCAGACCGCCATCAGCTCATCCGGGCGTCGCGTAGGTCGAAGCTACCATCCGGCAACAACGGCAGACTGGTGACGCGCGGATCGAGCAGGACGAAATCGCGCTCGAAAAAGAGCGGCACGACCGGCGCTGCCTGCAGAATGAGCGCCTGGGCCTGACGATAGAGGGCAGTGCTCTCCGCCAGGTCGGCGGTCTGGTTAGCCTGGTCCAGCAGTTGATCGACCTGGGGGTTGCTGAAGTGCGTCAGGTTGGTGGATCGCCCGCTGTGAAACAGCAGGTCAAGAAAGTCCGATGGGTCGGTGTAGTCGGCCTGCCAGCCGGTCAACACCAGATTGCCGGGTGACTTACCCTGCACCAGTGCTGCATCAAGGGTGGCATCCGGTGCGTAGACCAGGTTGACCTGCCAACCCAGGTTTTGCTGAATCATGGCCGCGACCGCGCTCGTTACCGGCCCCGGTTGACCGCCGGCCAGCCGTTCTCCGCTGGCTAGGGTGATGGTCGGCATGGTGGCAGCGTAGCGCGATGCCGCGAGTGCCGCTTTGGCTGCGACAACGTTGAACGGGTAGACGGCCGTATTGCGTTGGTAGCCAGGGAACTGCGGTGGCAGCACGCCGTCGGCCGGCCAGCCGTCGCCACCCAGGGCGGCGGTTACCAGCAGCGACTTGTCGATGGCCAGATTGAGCGCACGGCGCACGTTGACATCGTCAAACGGCGCGGTGGTCCCGTCAATGACCAGATATTCCAGGGAAGGGAGGTCGAACACGTGAAAAGCCTGGCGGATGGCGGGTGGCACATTCGCCTGCGGGCTCAGGAAGGAGGCCATGTCTTGCGCCGTCGGCGGCAGTGGCAACATCGCCAGCTTGCCCTGGCTGTAGGCGGTCGCCAGATCACCCATTGCTGCTGGGTTGTGCAAAACAACTTTGCTGAGGTGCGGGGTGGGACCGTAATACCCGCCGTAGCGGTCCAGCGTGGCCTGCGTCTGCGGCTGCCATTCCGTGAGCCGGAACGGCCCCGATCCGTTGGGATGTTGCCACCAGTTCGTGCCGCCGGCCTCCACGGTGAGCTGGTCGAGCGCAAAAGTGATCGGGAAGGTCAGTTTGGCCAGGAAGGCGTTGTCCGGGTGGGTCAGGCGAAAGCGCACCTCCGACGAGCTCAGCGCGCTGACGCCGCTAACGCTGGTGGCCTGCCCGACCACTCGCTCCTTCACACCCTGGATATCACCCAGGTAGTCGCCGGCGACCGGCGAGCCGTGTGCCGGATCACAGGCACGATTGATCGCATAGACGACACTCTGGGCCGTCACCGGATCCCCATTGTGGAAGGTGGCGTGCGGTCGCAAGGTGAACGTGTACTCGGTGCGGTCGGCCGACACCGCTACCTTTTGCGCCAGATCGGGCTGCAGGTCGCCATTGGCGTCGTAGCGTTCCAGCCCGCTGAACACGCTGTCCAGAAACATGGCGGCTCCGCCGCTGTCCTGGGTAGGGTCAAGCGTCGTCGGAAAGCTGACGAGCAGGTTTAGCGTCGGGCCGGGTGCAGCCGGGGCCGCCACGTTCGGTTGGGTGCAGGCAGCCAGGAACAGCACTGGAACAACACGTCCAATTATGGCCCGAACGGACGACCAGCGACAGAACACTGAGGCCCTCTCAACGGAAAAGATCAGTCCCGAGTATATCGCCTGACGGCGCGAGCGCCGGCCCGCGTCGCCCGACGTTACGACGGTCGCTCTGGCGCGTCCACATTGGCAAGACGACCCGCCGGAGTCGGGTGTTACCATGGTTTGCTGCGCGCCGGAGGTCAACAAGCTCCCAGCGAAGCGAAAGCAACGCTGGTGCTGGAGGAAAGTCCCCAAGGAGTCGAGTTTGATCGAAGTAACGAACCTCACGAAGTATTACGGGCAACGCGCCGCCATTCACGATCTGAGCTTCTCGGTCAAGCAAGGAGAAATCCTTGGCCTGCTCGGCCCCAACGGGGCGGGGAAGACCACCACGATGCGCATTCTGACCGGCTACATGCCGCCCAGCTCCGGTGTGGCCATTGTGGCGGGCTATGATGCTTTCAAAGACTCGCTGCGCTTACGCGAGCATATCGGCTACCTGCCGGAACGGGTGCCGTTGTATGAGGATATGACCGTCGCTTCCTATTTGCGCTACGCCGGCCGCATCCACGGTATGTCGCGTGGCAGCATCGGGGGACGGCTCGATGAGCTCCTCCCCCTGTGCCACGTCTACGAGTTTCGCGATCGGCTGATCGGCAAGCTCTCGCGCGGCCAGCGCCAGCGCGTCGGCATCGCCCAGGCCATCGTCCACGACCCTGAGGTAGTGGTGCTCGACGAGCCCACGGTCGGCCTTGATCCGCGCCAGATCATCGAGACGCGGGCCCTGATCAAGAGCCTGGCCGGCCGGCACACCGTCGTGCTGAGCACACACATCCTGCCGGAGGTCAGCGTGGTCGCCAGTGAGGTGGTCATCATCCACGAAGGGCACGTGATCGCCCAGGACACGCCGCAGAACCTGATGGCGCGCCTGCAGGCGGGACAAAGCTACCGTATGGTCGTGCGCGGGTCGGTGGAGGCGGTGCGCGAGGCGCTGGCCGGCCAGCCCGGCATCAGCAGCGTCGAAGCACAGGAACACCACGACGGCACGGCAGAGTGGCTCATCCAGAGCGACGCTGATGAGGACATCCGCGAGGAACTGGCGGCGCTCATCGTGGGCCAGGGATTCGGGCTACGCGAACTCACGACGCTCGGCATGAGCCTGGAGGAAGTCTATTTGAAACTGACAACAGAAGACGCGGTAGAAGCGGCATGAAGAACACCTTGACCATCGCCGGCCGCGAGTTGACGTCGTACTTTGGCTCCCCGGTTGCCTACGTGGTAACGGCCGCCTTCCTGGCGATTAATGGCTTCCTGTACGGCATCATCGTCTCCGGCTCCAAGCAGGCGGATATGAGCTTCGTCTTCAGCGACATGGGCATCATCCTCTTATTCGTGATTCCCGGCATCACCATGCGCCTGCTGGCCGAGGA
This sequence comes from Chloroflexota bacterium, assembly GCA_036734945.1. Classification (GTDB taxonomy): domain Bacteria; phylum Chloroflexota; class UBA4733; order UBA4733; family UBA4733; genus UBA4733. The sequence goes on along the minus strand of DAIMXP010000001.1, from coordinate 166,834 downwards.
GCAACGCATGGGCACGATAGAGCTACTGCTGACCGCTCCGGTGCGCGACTGGGAAGTCATTCTTGGCAAGTTTGCCGCGGCAATGGCCCTCTTTGTCCTCATGTTGGTGCCGACGGGTCTCTACGTGTTGTTTCTCGTGCTCTGGGGTCACCCCGACGGTTCAACCATCCTGACCGGGTATGCCGGCATCATCCTCGTCGGCGCCGTCTTTATTGCCATCGGCCTGTTGACATCCGCTGTGACCCAGAATCAACTGGTCGCCTTCCTGGTCGCCTTCGTCGTCAGCCTGATCCTCTGGCTGCTGGATGGCCTGGCGGCCAACTTCACCGGCTCCGGCGCCTCCGTCATCACCTATCTCGCGCTGCAGCAGCACCTCAGCGACTTCGAGAGCGGTTCGGTGCAGAGTCAGGATGTCGTCTATCTCTTGAGCATCACGATCTGTGCGCTCTTTCTCGCCACCCGTCTGCTGGAAACCCGGAGGTACCGCTAAGTGCGCAGTGACGACATATTTCGCAAGGCGGCGCCCTATGCCGGCATGGTCGGCGGTCTGCTGCTGTTCGCCGCCGCCGGTGTGGCGCTGGTCGCCGGCCACGTCAACGCCGCGCTGATCTGGCTACTGGTGGCCGCCGGTCTGCTGCTGATCTTCTTTGTGGCGGCAGACACGGATCGCGTGATGCAGCTTTTGGGCGGCCGCCAGGCACGCTATGGTTCGCTCGCCGGGGTCACGTCCGTGCTCTTCGTGGGCATCTTCATGTTCATCAACATCTTTGGCGCGAAGTACAACCAGCAGTGGGACTTCACGCACAGCGGACAGTTCACGCTGACCTCGGCCACGACGGCGCTGGTGAAGGGGCTCAAGCAGCCCGTCCAGATCATCGGCTTTTACACCAGCGACCCCAATACCGGCGGGGCCGGCAAGCCGAACGCGCAGCGACTGCTGGCGCGTTACACGGCGCTCTCCTCCAAAGTGGCCGTGACGTTCGTTGACCCTGACGTCAATCCGGCGGAGGCCACCCAGTACCATGTCACAGTCGTCCCGACGCTCGTCGTCACCTCCGGCGGCAAGCAGGAGCTCGTCCAACAGGTCGACGAGCAGGACATCACCAGTGCCATCCAGAAAGTTACCAGCGGCACGACGCCGAAGGTCTATTTTCTGCAAGGGCACGGCGAGCCGGCGCTGCAAGCCAGCAGCGGCCCCAGCTTCTCCCAGTTGGTGGTCGACCTCACCAAGAACAACCTGAATGGCCAGCCCTTGGACCTCCTCACGGCCGGCAAAGTGCCGGCCGACGCTGCTATGGTCGTGGAGGCGTCGCCCACTACGGCGTATAGCAGCACGGAACAACAGGCCCTGTTGAGCTATCTGGCCGGCGGCGGACGCATGCTGGTGTTGTCGGGTCCGTTTCCCAAGGACAATCTCGACTGGCTGCTCAAGCCCTACGGCGTCAGCGTTGATGGCGGCCTGGTTGCCGATCTCGCCAGTTCTATCTCCGGCCAACCACAGGCAGTCGTGATCCAGAGCTACGTGACCGGAGGAATGCTGCAGAACCCGCTGCCGCCGGGTGTTTACCTAGACACGACGGCGCTGAACGTGACGTCGCCCGCGCCAACCGGCGTGACGGTATCACCGGTTGCCAGGACATCCACCGACAGCTATGAGGTCACGGATGCGAAGGCAACCACCATCGATCCGACCAAGGACAAGCACGGGCCCTTCAACATCATGGTGAGTGTGGAAAAGGCGGTGGCCGTGCCGCCCGGCGCAACCCCCACAGCCGCCACCCCAACGCCCGTGCCGACGCCGGCCGCCGGAGCCGCCCAGCCGACCCGTCTCGTCGTCGTCGGAGACTCCGTATTTCTGACCGACCAACTGTTGAGCTCGAATGCCCAGATTGGCGAGGACAACAGCGAGGCAGCGATCGCGGCCATGAAGTGGCTGACCACGCAGCCGGGCGGCATCATCATCCCAACGAAAGCGCCGACCGACCGTTCAATGGTCCTGCTGAGCTGGCAACAGAACCTGCTCACCTTCACCAACGTGCTGTTTGTTCCCGCTGCCGTGTTGCTGGCCGGGTTCGCTGTCTGGCTGCGCCGGCGGTGATGAGACGCCAGGCACAATCCGCTGTCTTTGCCGGAAGGTTATGCTCTAGATGAACTCGCGCCTCACCATTGGACTCTTTGTCGTCTTCGTCGCGCTTGGCGTCGTCGCCTTCGTCAGCAACCGCTCCGGCGCATCGGCGAGCCTGGGCACGCCGACGCCGAACATGAGTGTCTTCAGCTTCCAACCGACGGACGTGCAAACGCTCGTCATCGACTACAACAGCAAGTCGGTCACGGTGCAGCAGGACAGCTCCGGGCAGTGGCAACTGATCGTCCCCAAAGCCCAATACTCCGATTCGACGCACATTGCCGGCGTGGTAGCGACCCTGGCCAACATGCAAAAGGGTCGTGACGTGCCGATGGGCAGCAACAGCCTGAGCACCTTCGGCCTGGACAAGCCCTATCTCACGGCCACAGCGACGCTAAAGGACGGCGCCAAGCACGTGCTGATCGCCGGGAACAAGAATCCCGGCGGCGACAGCTACTACGCCCAGATCCAGGGCCAGCCCGCTCTGTTCCTCGTGGCGATCATTGACGTGGACAGTATGGCGCAACTGGTTGCCCAGCCGCCAGTGGCGACACCGACGGCAGTAACGACGCCGATTACTACTGTAACTCCGGCCGCTAGCGCAACGCCGTAGGAGGGACTCCTCGCACGCGCTCCACCGCGCGTTGCCAGCCGGCATAGCGGGCGGCGCGGTCGGTGGGAGCGATGGCAGGCAGGAAGCGCCGATCCAGGCGCCAGGCACCGCCCAGATCGGCGGTGGACGACCACAGCCCCACGCCGATGCCGGCCAGGAAGGCGGCGCCGAGGGTGGTTGTCTCACCGACCACGCCTCGTTCCACAGGGATGCCCAACAGGTCGGCTTGCATCTGCATGAGCAGGTTATTGGCCGAGGCGCCGCCATCCACGCGTAGCGCCGTGAAGCCGACACCACTCTGCTCGATCGCTCGCACCAGGTCACAGGTCTGGTAGGCGATAGATTCCAGCGTGGCGCGTACGATAGCGGCGCGTCCGCTGCCGCGGGTCAGGCCGACGATCGCGCCACGCGCGTAGGGGTCCCAGTAGGGGGCGCCCAGGCCGGTGAAGGCCGGCACAACGTAGACGCCACCGCTGTCGGGAATGGACGCGGCGAGCGCTTCGCTTTCCGCCGCCGTCGCGATGAAGCCGAGTTCGTCGCGTAGCCATTGTACGGCTGCCCCGGCCACAAAGACGCTGCCCTCAAGGGCGTAGGTCGGGCACGGCGCGGCCGATTCATCGGCGCCGATGGCGGCGGTGGTCAGGAGCCGGGCCAGCGAGAGGACCCGCCGCCGGCCGGTCTGTACCAACAGAAAGCAGCCGGTGCCGTAGGTATTCTTCGCCTGGCCATCGGCAAAGCAGGTCTGGCCGAAGAGGGCCGCCTGCTGATCGCCGGCAATGCCGCAGATGGGTAGCGTCAGCCCGGCCGCGTCGCCCGGCGCTGTCAGGGCCACCGGTCCGCAGGACGGCACGACCTCGGGCAGCACCGCTGGTGTTACCGCGAAAATCCGGCACAGGTCTTCGTCCCACCGTTCCGTCAGGAGCGAGTAGAGGAGCGTGCGGGAGGCATTGGTGCGGTCGGTTATGTGGGCCTTGCCACCGCTGAGCCGCCAGATCAGCCAGGAGTCAATGGTGCCCACCGCCAGTTCGCCGGCTTCCGCGCGCCGCCGGGCGCCTGGGATTGTGTCCAACAACCAGGCGATCTTGGTGGCCGAGAAGTAGGGGTCCAGTAACAAGCCGGTACGGGTCCGCACCAGGTCTTCCACGCCGCTCTGGCGCAGGTGGTCGCAGGCCACGGCGGTGCGGCGGTCTTGCCAGACGATGGCTCGCGCCACCGGCTTGCCCGTGGCGCGCTCCCAGAGCACCGTCGTTTCGCGCTGGTTCGTGATGCCGAGCGCCACCGGCGCGTAGCGTCCCTCCGCCTGCTGGAGAGCGGCTCGCACGCCCGCGAGGACACTTTCCCAGATCTCGTCGGGGTCATGCTCGACCCAGCCGGGTTGCGGGTAGTACTGGCGGAACTCCTGGTCGACCTGCGCCACGATAGCGCCGCGCCGGTCAACCAGACTCACCGCCGTGCCGGTGGTGCCCTGATCAATGACGAGAACAGCCGGTTCAACCACGGCGCAGCCGGTTGGTCTCCAGGTAGGCGATGGACCGCTTATAGGTTTCTTCGTCGATCATGCCGGAACTCATGTAGAGGTTGAGCATAATCGGCAACGTGAGGATTGAATGAAGGCGCACGCCGTGCTCCTTCAGGCGCTCGCCACCGCCTTGCTCCCGATCCACCAGGACCATGGCGTCGCGCACGCGTAGTTCAGCAGCGTTGAGCACCTCGACGGTCTCCACGATGCTGCCGCCGGTCGTTACCAGGTCGTCGATCACCATCACGCGCATGCCCGGCGCGTAGCTGCCCTGGATGGTCTCTCCGACCGTGGAACCCGGCACCGCCTCCTCGCCTTCCGGCGTTGCTGCCGTCACCGCTTGCTCGGCGGTCCGGCGGCGGGCGTAGACCATCGGCACGTTGGTGGCGAGCGAATAGGCGGTCGCCAGGTGAAGACCGCCATAAGGGACCCCGGCGACGACATCAAACGGATCAAAGGTCGGCTTGCGGCGCAGTTGTTCGGCGCTGGTCTCCTGCTGAATCAGACGACCAGCGTAACGCAGGGTGCTCGGACTGCCGACCAGCACACGCAGATCAACGTAGACCGGCGAATTGACCGTTCGACCGACGGTAAATTCACCGAAGCGAATGGCGCCAAGGCGGAACAGTTCGCGCGCCAGCCACAGGTTGTCGAGGCGCTCTTCCGCGTCCTGCCCCTGATCTGGCCCTGGCGTCCCGCCACGATCGGAATAAGGCGCACCGTTGCTGCCTGCGCTTGCCGTCATTGTCGTCCTTCGGGTGAGCGGACATCGCCACATGTTGAATCGAAGCAGTATAAGCGTTAGGCTGAAAGGCAGCAAGTGACGACAGCGCTTGATAGGTCGCACATGCCAGTGATTGGAGAGGACAGACCGTGCCGAAGATTCCCGTGGGCCTCCAACTTTACAGCGTTCGTGAGCAACTCAAAGAGGACTTTCAAGGGACCGTGCGCGCCGTGGCGCAGATGGGTTACGCCGGCGTTGAACTGGCCGGCTATGGTGGCATGGGCGCGGAGGAACTGCGCAGCTTCATGGAAAGTCTTGGCCTCAAGGTGGCCGGTGATCACGTGAGCTTCGACCGCCTGGAAAACCACCTTGATGAGGTCATCGCCTTTAGCAAGGAAGTCGGCATTCCCTACGTCGTCTGCCCGTCTGTTCCTGCTGCGCGGCGCCAGGACGCGGCGGGCTGGCAGCAACTTGCCGCGACACTCAACGAGATTGGCCGCAAGTGCGTCGAACAGGGCCTGGACTTCTGCTACCACAACCACGCCTTTGAATTCGCCCCGATTGACGGCACGAATGGCTTCACGCTGCTCTACGGCAATTCCGATCCCCGCTACGTCAAGATGGAATTGGATATGTTCTGGGCCCACAAAGGCGGTGATGACCCGGCAAACATCCTGCAGCGCTACGCCGGTCGCTGCCCGATCGTCCATCTCAAAGACATGACCGGCGACGACGAACAGACCTTCGCCGAAGTCGGTGAAGGCGTCCTGAACTTCCAGACAGTTTTTCAAGCGGCAAGCGCAGGGGGAGTAGCCTGGTACATCGTCGAACAAGACCGTTGTAAGCGGCCGCCGCTGGAGAGCGTGCAACTCAGCCTGCAACACTTGAAGGAGTGGGGCATGGCCTGACTGAGTCAGGTACGCGCGGTTGTGCCTCCTTAGCAACGCCGACAGTACGTTCCACTCGTCACTTGAGCCGTCCAGTTGCAAATTGGACAAGAGTTGCTTATGCTTAGGAGGTGACTGATGCAAAGGAGCGAGGAGAGCAATGCCAAGGCTGGTACGGAGAATGAATACCGAAGATTTTCGGCGGCGAGGAGCGGGTACGCCGCAGCTTGATCTGGCCCCCTACTCGGAGATTCTGCAGGGCCTATCGCTTGGCGAAGGGGCAGAAGTGGTACTTGAGGCTTCGGAGAAACAACGCGTGGTAAAGCGGCGTTTTTCGATGGCCGCCTCGCTCGCTGGGTATGCCCTGAAATGGCGCACTGCTTCAGAAGGGCAACTGCGTTTTCAGTTGATCCTCAAGAATCCGGCGAAATAGGCGCGAGGGGAGGAAGACCGCGGTCTTCCTCCCCTCGGAAACCTGAGCGACGACGGGAGTGGCAGCGGCTTTCGTCGTGACGGCGGGGAACAGCGACGCCGCATTGTCGTGCATGCGTCGTCGCGCATATGTCTCGTACATTCGTAGGTCATAGAGCGGTATGAGGTAAAGCCCTGCCCGATCAACAGTCAGGCGAGTCCGAGTCGGTGACGGGACCTTCGGGCGCCATATTTCGGCTGGCGCCGGAGACGACGCCACCACTGGAGCGTGCGCTGGCAAATCGTGACGTGACTCGTGCTTACCTGTTTGACATTGTCTCCACCACACAGTCCAGGTATCCTCCAGAGATCTTCCCGACGCAACTGGTGCAGGCTCTTGGCGAAGCGCTGCGCACGCTGCCCGTTCCCTGGCTGCGGGAGTTTGCCTATGGCGGCATGCTGGCGACGCTGCAAGCATTGGAAGACGACGGCGGTGCAAGGGACGGTTAGCCGGCCCGACGACTGTCGCGGTAGTTCTCTGGAAAACCTTGCAGTACTGTCGCCAGCGTATCCGGCACACTGCACGGTGTACAATGGGCATCGCCTTCAGGGCACGAACAGGATGAGGTGGTGATTTAGATGGCATCGCGTAAGCTACGCGTGGGGATCGTGGGCACCGGCGGCATCGCCCGCTCGGTCCACATCCCCGGCTTCCAGAAGCTCGCCGATCGCGTCGAACTGGTGTCGGCCTTCGACATCGCCGCCGAGCGTGTGGCAGCCACGGGCAAGGAGTTCGGCATCCCCAACGTCTTCACCAGCTACGAGGAGATGCTCGGGGGGCCGGAACTCGATGCCGTGGCGATCTGTACGCCCCCCAACGCACACGTACCGCTGACGGTGCAAGCCTTGCAACGCGGCCTGCACGTGCTGTGCGAGAAGCCGGCCGCCCCCAATGCGGCCGGCGCTATCGAGATGGTCCGCGCCGCCCGGCAGGCCGATCGCATCTTGATGATCGGCTTCCAGCACCGCTTTTCACGGGCGGAGAAGGCGCTGAAGCGCGTCATCGACGCCGGAGAACTGGGCGACATTTACTATTCCCGTGCCCAGTCGCTCCGCCGGCGTGGCATCCCCGGCTGGGGCCTCTTCACCAACAAGGAGGTTTCCGGCGGTGGCCCGATGATGGACATCGGCGTCCACGTGCTCGACCAGACGATTTACCTGTTGGGCAACCCGACACCTGTCAGCGTTTTCGGGTCAACGTTCCGAAAACTGGGCACACGGCCAGGCTTCAACGCTTTTGGTCCCTGGGACCCGACAAAATTTGAAGTCGAGGACTTCGCCACCGCCAGCATCAAGTTCTCCAACGGTTCGACGTTGCTGCTGGAAGCCTCCTGGGCCTTGAACATTCCGACCAACGTGCATAACGTCCTGCTCTGCGGTACGGAGGGAGGGGCCGAGCTCAGCCCCTTGAAAATCTACACCGAACGCCACGGCATGCTCTTCGATATGACGCTCCCGGAAAGCGGTCAGCGCGGCAACGAGAGCGCGCACGACAAGAAGATCGCCCACTTCGTACGGTGCATCGAGCAGGGCACGCAGCCAATCACGACGCCAAGCGAGATCATCAACGTGGCGCTGATCATTGATGCGGTCTATGCCTCGGCAGCGAGCGGGCGATCCGTGGAGATCGTGCAGCCGGAGCTGCAAAGTTAGCAGCGGCTCCTTCACGCGGAGCCTATAGTGAAGCCACGATGGGATCTACATGGCCCAGCGCGTGACGACTGCGGGTTTCATCGTGGCTTCACTATAGTTGAACTTGTAGCTCAGTTGTCCGCCGGTAGGAGTATGAAGGCGCCTCCTGCCATTGGCGTGATCGCCCGAAAATGACGCTGATCAAAGGTGAGAAGACGCCTGGTCTGATATCGATGGGCCAGCAAGACGACGGAAAGATCGGCCAGTCCAAGGTCGAGGGCTGCGTACCGGTCGTGAATGCGCAAGGCCAGGCCGTGTTCTTCGGGAGTCAGTCCCTCCACTTGAAAGACCCCTGCTGCGATATCTTGCAGGAACAGCCGCGCAGCGCCACTTGCGCCACGCTGGCGGAGCAGATAGTCAACCTCGGCGGTGACCGGTGCAGGGATAACCAGGGCGCCAGGCTCGGTATCAAGAATGTGCCGAACGAGCGGTTGGCGTACATCGCGGCGATCGGCTAGCGTCACCAGAGGAGCTGCGTCAATTATCATCTTCCGCCCCGAAGCCGCGGAGTAAATCCTCCTCGGGGATGTCTGCCATGGAGGTTCCATCGCCGTCAAAGCTTCCGGCCATAGCAAATTTGCGCGACGGAATGTGCTGCTCGGCATACTCGGCAATTGCGGCACGAACAACGTCGGCCTGGCTCCGCCCCTGCTGTTCGGCCAACCGACGCAGACGTGCGCGGTCCGCTTCCTCTAGATAGATGCTCGTCTTTCTCATAGGTGTAGGGTAGCATGTAGGGCGCAGCGGTGGACTCGCTCTGAGGACAAGGAAAAATTTACTTGAAATTCTGCATCGCGCCGGACCTCCTGGCGAGCCGGTCCGATTATCTTGTCGGCGTCGTGGTGGCGCGCCTGGTGGATAACCGGCGGCACGCCGACGATTCGTCCACGGTGCTGCTTCGCCAAGCTGAGGCGATGATCCTGCAACAACGGACTGACTCGCTGAGGAGCTCGCTGTGGCGCTCTGCCCTCGAGCAGTTCGGTATTGATGTACGGCAACATCCCCCGGCGATCGACCGGCTGCTGGAGCGCGTGCGGGGGGGGCAGCCCATGCCGCCGGTCAATCCCGCTGTGGACCTGGCGAACGCCGTTGCTTTGCGCCATCATGTCTCGCTGGGCGTCCACGATCTCGACGCCGTCAAAGGTGACATAACTGTTCGGTTGGCGCGCGAAGGCGACAGCTTTCTGCCCTTTGGTAGCGACGAGGTCGAAGCTGTGCCGGTTGGGGAGCCTATCTATGCCGACGAGCGCGACGTGCGCACCCGCTGGTGGATTTCCCACCAGAGCCGGCACGGCCGCGCCGAGGAGCGCTCGCACACGCTCTTCTTCCCGATCGACGGCTTTGCCGGCCAGACCGATGGTCAGGTGCGGGCCGCCGTAGCAGAATTGGCGACATTGTTGCGCGAGCACCTCGGCGCTGCCACCATGACGGCAGTTGTGGACGTGCAGCACCCGTGCTGCACGCTGCTGCGCTTCCCGCTGATCAGCGCCGTGCCGGCAAATGGTGATGCCATTGACGAGTTGCTCGGACGTGGTGTCGTTGACGTGATCAAGCGCGAGGAGCTGGAGCCCCGGCTGCGAAACGGCGAGCGCCTGAAGATCAAGCTGGGCATCGACCCCACCGGCCCGCTGCTGCACATCGGCCGTGCCACGCGACTGTTCAAGCTGCGCCAGTTCCAGGACCTCGGGCACCATGTGCAGTTCCTGGTGGGCAGCTTCACCGGTATGCTGGGCGACCCTTCCGACAAGACGGCCTACCGACGCCAGCTCAGCGCCGCCGAGGTGCAGGCCAACATGCAGCGGTACGTGGAGCAAGCGGGGCGGATTATTGACATAAGCAAGACGGAAGTCGTGTACAACGCCGATTGGTTGGGCAAGCTGACCTTCGCTGAGGTAATCGAACTCGCGTCGAACTTCACGGTCCAGCAGATGCTGGAGCGGGAGAATTTCCACCTACGCCAGGTCGCCGGGAAGCCGATCTTCCTCCACGAGTTCCTCTATCCCCTGATGCAAGGCTACGACTCGGTGGTGCTGCAGTGCGATGTGGAACTTGGCGGCACCGACCAGCTCTTTAACATGCTGGCGGGGCGGATCTTGCAGGAGCGAGCCGGTCAGCGACCCCAGGCCGTAATGACCGGTCCGCTGATCCCCGGCACAAACGGCGAGAAAATGTCCACCAGTGATGGCAACGTCATTAATGTGCTCGATCCGCCGCGCGAGCAGTACTTCGCCCTGATGCGCATGCACGACGAGTTAATCCCGACCTACTTCGAAACCTGTACCACGGTGCCGATGGCGGACATCCGGGCGCTGGCAGAGGAGTTGGAGAGTGGCCGTCTCAACCCGCGCGAAGCCAAGGCGCTCCTGGCCCGCACCATCGTGGGCCAGTTCCACGGCGCCGAGGCGGCGCAGGCGGCCGAGAGCGAGTTCGAACGCGAAGTCCGCCACCATGAGCGACCGCTGGAGATACCCGAGGTCACCATTGGCCGCGAAACACGCCACCTGGATTCTCTCCTCGTTGAATTGGGGCTAACGGATAGTCGGGCCGCCGCGAAGCGGATCATCGAGCAAGGCGGGGTACAGATCGACGACCTGCGCATTCGGCAGGCGAACTATGAAGTTACGCCTCAGGATGACATGGTGCTGCGCGTCGGCAAGAGCCGTTGGGCACGGCTGCGTCTAGTGACTCGAACCAGCGACACGCCCATACGAGGTACGCTCGGACAGGACCCCAAATAGTGCCGTGGCGGAAGGCGACGGAACCCGTATTCCGTCACCGTCCGCCACGCCCGATCTCCGCTACTGCTTCGTGGCGAAGTAGAACGCCCCGGCGCCGCCCAGCAGCGTTGCTTCCACCGGCAGGAAGATCAGCAGCAACTCCTTGGCGTTGTCCCAGTGCGGGCCGTTCGCGAGTATAAACGCACCGATGAGGGTGACGAGGAAGACACCGGCGGCGACGAGCGTCAGCACGGCGCGGGTGAACTCCTGGCGTGCCGGCAGGTCCACCCGGCGCGTTTCTGGACGCGGGCGCGCGTCGGCGACGACCAGGCGCCGGGTCCGCCGACGAGGCTGCACCGGCACGGCGGACTACACGCGCACTAACTCGCGGATACTGCCGTCGCGTTCGACGAGGATCCTCCCGCCTTCGCGGCGGGTGTCTTCCACGTACTTCTCCAGGGCAAGGGCGTCGCGGAGCACTTCAGACATGGAGGTGCCCTTGTCGTTCGCCAGGTCCTCTAGAATGGCATAGGCGTTCGGCGAGAAGTTCACGTTGATACGGTGGGCCATGGTCGGCGGCGTTCCTTTCCATCGGTCGATATCGGGCCAGTATACACCAAAAAGGTGACACTTTAACTCCATCACCGTTGGATCGGGGGAACACCCGTTCCGCTGACCTTGGCGGAGTTCGGCACGAGCTTGTTGAGCAATTCGGCCAAGGCTGTGCCCGGCTACGGAGCACGGCAGAACAAGAGGGGCCTAACGGCGGTCGGGCCCCATGGGTACTTTAAGATGAATTAACGCACCCATGTGCTCCCGCTCGCCCATGCCGCCCCGTTGCGCGCCGCCCCGGTTGCGTTCTACACTGCTGGAGCGAGAATGTCGGTTCCGGCCAGGGGTGCCGGACGGAGAGGGATGACAGATCATGCGCAAAAGAGTGTCCATTATCGGCGCAGGCCAGGTCGGAGCGACCACCGGATTGCTGCTGGCGCAACGAGACGTCTATGACGTCACGTTCGTGGAGATCGTTGAGGGCGTCGGCGCCGGCAAAGGGCTCGATATGCTGGAAGCCGGCCCGGTGCTCGGCTTCGACACCTTCGTGGAGGGCACGACGGACCCGGCAGCGATTCAGGGTTCCGATCTGGTGATCGTCACGTCGGGCATGCCGCGCAGGCCGGGTATGAGCCGCACCGACTTGCTGAATGCCAACGCCGACATCGTTCGGCAGAACGCCGCCAACCTGGTCAAGTACGCGCCGGACTCCATCGTTATTATGTTAAACAACCCGCTTGATCCGATGACCCAGCTCTGCAAGAAGGCCACCGGCTTCCCCCGCGAGCGCATGATCGGCCAGGCCGGCGTGCTGGATTCGGCTCGCTTTCGCACCTTCATCGCCCAGGAATTAGAGGTCTCGGTCGAAGACGTGACGGCCTTCGTCCTGGGCGGCCATGGCGACGAGATGGTGCCGTTGCCCCGCTACTCCACGGTCGCCGGTATACCGATCACGGAGTTGCTCTCGGAGGACCGCATCGCCGCCATCGCCAAACGCACGGCGGGGGGCGGCGGGGAGATCGTCAATCTGCTGAAGACCGGCAGCGCTTTCTATGCTCCGGCAGCGGCGCTGGCCGAGATGGCCGACTCCATCCTGCTCGACAAGAAGCGCGTCTTGCCTTGCTCCGCCTACTTGCAAGGCGAGTACGGCATCAACGACATGTATTTTGGCGTCCCCTGTAAGTTGGGCGCAAAAGGATTGGAGCAAATCATCGAGGTGAAGTTGACCGACAGCGAGCGTGCCGCGCTCGACAAATCGGCCGCTGCCGTGCGCGGCATGGTCACGGAACTGGGGCTGTAGCTCATGGCAATTCCCGGCCTGGAACTGCGTGCCGCCACGGCGGTCTATTCGCCGCCGCGACCGCCTGCCGACCGCCGCCTTACCGACGTCTGTCGCATCGACCAGACATACACGATGCCGACGTTTGACACCCTGGAAGCCTGGGAGCGCCGCAAGGAGGTCTTGCGACAGCAGATCCTGTGTACCGCCGGCCTCTTGCCGCCGCCGCCGCGCACGGCGCTGGAGCCAGTGCTGGGTCCCCGTCAAGTCTTCGACGACTTTGCTGTGCAGACGGTTGCCTTACAGAGCCGTCCAGGGTTCTACCTCACGGGCAACCTCTACTGGCCGTTGCACGCCAGCGGGACGCTGCCCGGCCTGCTGAACCCGCACGGCCACTCCCGGCGCGGTCGGCTGGAGCACACGGAACTCAGCAGCACGCCAGCCCGCTGCATCAGCTTCGCGCGCCAGGGTTATGTCGCCTTCGCCTACGACATGGTCGGCTACAACGACGCTCGCCAGATTCCGCACCACTTCGGCAACGCGCGTGATTGGCTCTGGGGCCTGGGCGCCCTCGGCCTCCAACTGTGGAACAGCGTGCGCGCGCTGGATTTCCTGCTGTCCCTCCCGGAGGTCGATCCTGCCCGCGTCGGCTGTGTCGGCGAATCCGGCGGCGCCACGCAGACCTTCCTGCTGGCTGCGATCGACCAGCGCGTCGGCTTCGTCGCGCCCGTCGTGATGGTGTCCGCCCACTACCAGGGCGGCTGCGTCTGCGAGAACGCCCCCGGCCTGCGGGTGGGTACCTCAAATATGGAAATCGCCGCCATGGCGGCGCCGCGCCCGATGACCCTGGTTTCCGCCACCGGGGATTGGACCTGCAACACTCCCCACGTGGAGTACCCGGCGATCCGGCGCATCTACGAGCTGTATGGCGCTGCCGACCGGCTCTCCGAGACGCAGATCACGGCGCCGCATAACTTCAACCAGGCCAGCCGTGAAGCTGTCTACCAGTTCTTTGCGCATTGGTTTACCGGCGCCCCGGCTGACCAGGTGTACCCGGAAGCGCCGCTGACGCCGCCGCCCGACGCAGTGCTGCGGGTCTTTCCCGACGCTCTGCCTTCCGATGCTCTCGACAGCAGCGCGCTACGCCAGGCGACGAAGCGTGCGGCAGACGAGCAACTACGCTCAGCGCTGCCGCACGACGTGGCAACTCTGCAGCGCTTCGGCGCCGAATACGGCGCCGCCTATCGCGCCACCCTCGACCCGCTCTTGTCGCGTCTTGACCCTATCAAGGTCGAGCGTCTGGGGACTGTCGACTTTGGCGCTCACCAGGCGACACGCCTGCTCCTGGGCAACATTGTCAACGGCGCGCGCATACCGGCCCTGTACTTTGGTAACAGCGATCCTGCCGAGCGTCCGATCGTCCTTGTACACGCCGCTGGGAAGGCCGCCTTCTTCCAGCAGCAGGCTGACAGGATACAGCCAGGTGAACTGCTCACTGGAATCCTCAGCACCGGGCGGGCTGTACTGTTATTCGACGCCTTCTTGACTGGCGACTACCAGACGCCGGCAGCGCAGTCCGGCCGCGATCAGTCGTCACCGCATTTCCTCACCTTCAACCAGAGTGACACCGCTCTGCGCGTGCAGGATGTCGTCACCGCAGTTGCGGCCGCGCGGGAGCTATCCTCTTCCGACGCCGTTGATCTGCTCGGATTAGAGGAGGCAGGCCTCTGGTGCATCCTCGCGCGCCCTTTGGCAACAGGGATCAAATTAATGGTGGCCGACGGCGCCGGCTTTGACCCCAGTGAAGACGACGACCACCTGCACCGACTCTTTGTTCCCGGCCTCCAGCGCCTTGGTGGATTGAGGACGGCATTGCTGCTGGCGGCCCCGCAGCCGGTACGCCTGTTCGCCTGCGCCACGTTGCAAACAACGGTAGCGGTGGGCGACCTTTGCCGGGCGTTGGGATCGAAGGATGGTATAAGGGCGGAGACCTCCAGCGCCGCCACTGAGCAAATCCTGGGCTGGCTGGCCCGATGACCTTGTCGACCGGTGCAGGCAGGTCCCCACTGCCGCTCCGGGCTCACCGCGACGTCGGGCATGACACGCCGCCGCTGACGTTGCGGCGCTCCGTGGCGCTGGCGCGCGACCGGCAGGGCACGTTGCTGGCGGCGACCCTGCTCGCCGGGTTTGGCGGGCTTTTTGCCGTGGTACGGGCGAATCGCAGTTTGGCCGCTGACGTGGCGATTACCATTCGCGTGCAGCGCTTCCGTGCGCCGGGTCTAGCCCACCTGATGGAACTGGCATCGTGGCTGGGCTTCCCACCCCAAAGCCGGATCATTCCGCCGGGCATTGCCGTTGGCCTCTGGCTGGCACGCTTGCGAACGGAGGCGGTGTTTGCCCTGCTGGCCTGGGGGACGGCCTTCCTCTCGACGCTGGTAAAGTCGGCAATGCGGCGTCCGCGTCCCGCCAACCCTGCCATCCAGGTGACTGTGGCGAAGCTGGCAGGCTCAAGTTTCCCCAGTGGCCACACCCTGGCCTACGTCGGTGTCTACGGCTTCCTGGCCTACCTCGCCTACACCTTGCTGCGCCCTGCCATCCTGCGGCGCCCCGTCGTCGCCTTGCTCTGTGGCCTGGTCGCCATCATCGGCCCGAGCCGCGTCTACGAGGGCCACCATTGGCCAACCGATGTCCTCGCCTCGTATTTCCTCGGGTTTAGCTACCTCATCGGACTTACGGCGCTCTACCGGCGGGTGAAAGCGTGGGAGATGAGCAGATCAGCAACCGGATCTCCTCATCCCCTCATCCCCGGCCCGCCGAACCGCTCCCGCAGCAACCCCTGCAACTGCGCGAAGCTGATCCCGTGCTGCTCGGCGATTTCGGAGGCGTAGCTCACGCCGCGAGGCGGTCCGGCCCGGATGCTGTAGGTGCGGCGATGCCCGACCGCCACGACAGCATCGTCGCTCTCCACGCCTGCGACCAGGCTGCCGGCGGCACTAAACCCTTCGGTGCTGTCGTTGATCTCCGTAGTGCGGGCCGCCAACTCGTGGAGGTGGGTGGCGTAGATTGCCCGGGCGCCCAGCAGGCGCAGGCCCCGCACCGCATCAATCGCCAGGCCCAGCGCTTCAATGGCGCTGGTTCCGGCCAGCACTTCGTTGAGCAAGATCAGGCTCTGTGGCGTCGCCTCGCGGAAGATGGCGGCCAGCCGGTCCGCCTCTTCGTCCAGTCTGCCCATGCCGAGTTGGGAGCCTTCTGGACTGGGGAAGTGGGTGTGAATGGCATCGACCGGACTTAACCGGGCGGCGCTGGCGGGCACATGCAGACCGGCCTGGAAGAGGACGTGAATCAGCCCGATGGCGCGGGTGTACGTCGTCTTGCCGCCGCGGTTGGGGCCGGTGAGGATCCAGATGCGCGCGGTCTCGCCGTCAAAGGTCATCGGGTTCGTGACGATCATCGCGGCGGCCGCACGGTCCTGCTTCGCGGCGTCCAGCGTGCGCAGCGCCAGGCTCGGGTTGTAGGCGTTGCTAAGCACGCCCAGCCGCTCCGCCAACGGCGCGATTTCCGGGCGACAGACAGGGAGGCCCGCCGCCGCGAGGCGGTCCAGTAAAGCCACGCCATTCAACAGAAAGGAAAGCTCCGGCTCCAGCGCCTCCAGGATGCCGGCGTGCTGCGAGGCGTAGCGGTCCAGTGCCTGGCCGACCGGGCGGGCCACGACCTCGATCAGCTTGCGCAGGTCGCGGAAGACGCGGTTTTCCGGGGCATAGATATTCACGTCGGCCACGCGCAGCGGTGTCAGTCCGCGTCCCTCCGGATCACTACCTAACAGACGCTCCAGGAACGTGCCGCGTCCTTCCAGCTTTTGGGCGGAAACGGACATGATGGTGGCCGAGGCCGGTGTGAGATCGCGCGATAGGTTGATGCCGATGGTAACGCTGCCCGCTTCGTCCAGGTTCGCGCGCATGGCGGGGAGCTCTCGCTGCAAGGACTGGAACTCTGGTGTGGCAGCGAGCCGTCGCAGATGGTCGCGCAGGCTGGCGAGACCCGCCGAACGAATGGCGGCGGCCTCCACAGCCGCCTGCAGCTTCAAGGCGATATCGACGTACAGTTCCAGATAGGCCAGACGCTGGGCGATTTGCAGTACCGACCACTGCTCGCGCGGGTTATGTCTATGCTCCAGGGCCAGGGTAACGAGGCCGGGCAAGACTCCGCGCAAGTTTGCACGGAGCGTCGCGTCCTGATGCAGGTCGTCCACCACATCCTGGCGGTAGCTGATGACGGCGGCGTCGGTCACCAGGTCGGCCAGCAGCGCGTTGACGTAGCGCTCTCGCTTCCCATCACCGCCGCTCAATGCCTGAGCGATCTCGTTCAGGTCAAGGTCCTCGCGTGACGTCGCAGGCAGCCCCAGCCCGGCCCCCGGACGCGCGGGGCGTCCCGGCGGCCAGAGCAGGCTCACGCGCTCATCGGTTCCCGGCGTGGGCGCTCTACCGACCATAGCGCGTTCTCTCCGTCCAAGCCGAATCCAGCAGCGTGCCCTGGATTGTAGTCGCTCGCGTCGCGTCGCGAGTGGCGAGACCGCAATGGGCAGCGGCGGTCGCGGCGTCCGGCATCGTACAATTCAATGGGTCAGGCTGAAAGTGAGGGATGCGGCAGACCTGCCGACAACGGAGTCCGCCTGGCGACGTGCATTCCCGGAAAGGCTGCCCTTCCTTGCTCCGTCCCATCCTTTTGCTCTCCCTCGGCCTGTTCGTGCTGGCAGCCTGTGCGCCTCAGTCAACGGCTGCCCCCAGTGCTCCCAGCAACAAGCCGCTAGTCTACGTCGCCCTTGGCGCGTCCGACGCCGTTGGCGTCGGCGCGGGCGGGCCGGCTGAAAGTTGGGTGGCCGATCTCGCCCACAAGCTGCCGGCCGGCTCCCGCCTGGTCAACCTCGGCATCAGCGGGGAGAAGCTGCAAGGCACGCTGGTTGATGAGTTGCCGGTGGCCGTGGATGCAAAGCCCGACCTGGTGACCATCTGGCTGGCCGTGAACGACATCAATGCTCACGTCGCCCCGCAGCGCTATGAGCAGGACCTCGACACGATGCTGACTACTTTGCAGCAACAGACGCATGCCCGGATCGCTGTCGGCAACGTGCCCGACCTCTCGTTGCTGCCCGCCTACGGCGGCATTGATCGGGCCACCGTCAAGCTGGAGGTTGATCGCTGGAACGCCGTCATCGCCCGTCAAGCAGCCCAGCACGGCGCTACGCTCATTGATCTGCATGCCAGTTGGAAGGACCTGGCGGCGCATCCGGAGTATGTCGGTATCGACGGCTTTCATCCCAGCGCCGACGGGTATCAGCGCCTGGCCGACATCTTCTACAGTGGCATGCGGGCTGGAGGATTGGTGTGACTGGCGCTGATGACCACCCAATCGTCGAAGCGCGGCAAATTCATAAGGTCTACCAGAGTGGCACGGTGCGCCACGAAGCGCTGCGTGGTGTCGATTTCCGGGTCGAACGCGGTGAGATGGTGGCCATCATGGGGCCGAGCGGCTGTGGCAAGACGACCCTGCTGAACTGCCTCTCGGGATTAGACGACGTGGATGCGGGCGAGATCCTGATTGAAGGCACGTCCCTGGCCCGCATGTCCGATCACGACCGAACTGCCTACCGGGGGCGCCGCATGGGCTTCGCCTTCCAGTCGTACAACTTGCTGCCGGTGCTCTCGGCGCTGGAGAACGTGGAGTTGCCGTTGTTGGTCTCCGGCATCTCGCAGCGCGAAGCCAGGCAGCGGGCGCTGCGCGTGCTGGAGGAGGTCGGCCTGGAGCCGCAAGGCCGCAACCGTCCGAACCAGCTCTCCGGCGGCCAACAACAGCGCGTCGCTATCGCCCGGGCGCTGGTCGCGCGGCCGGCCATAATCTGGGCCGATGAACCAACGGGTAACCTGGACAGCGAAGCCGCGGACGACATCCTTGCCCTGTTGCGGCGGCTCAACCGGGAACGCGGCCAGACCTTTGTCATCGTGACGCACGCGCAAGACGTTGGCGCCCGCACCGATCGCATCGTGCGCATGCGCGACGGGCAGATCGTCGCGCAGGAGGTCCGGCTGGCGAGTACCGAGTTGACGCTGCGTTGACGACGCTCTTTGGCCTGTCGCTGGACAGCATCATGGTGGTCCTTCTGGGCTGCGCGCTGGCGGTCGCCGCCCTGCTCGGGGTGCTGGGTCTTCGCCATCGCATCTTGCTAATTCTCGCCTTGCGCAACGTGCCGCGCCGCCGCGCCCAGACGGTACTCATCGTCAGCGGGCTGATGCTCAGCACCGCGATCATCACCAGTTCGTTCACCACCGGCGACACCATGGCCTATTCCACGCGCGCGATCATTGCCGCCTCCTTGGGACGCATCGACGAGATCATCGTGACGCGCAGCGGCTTCGACGAGGCCCGCCTCGGTCCGAATGGCCTGCCGGGCGTCACCAACGGCTACTTCCCATCGTCCCGGTTCGACCAACTGGGCCCGCAGTTGCAGGCCATCCCCGGTGTGGCCGGTGTCGCACCCGCCATCAGCGAATCCGTGTCGCTTGTTGACGCGACCAGCAAGCAGAGCAAGACCAAAGTGACGCTCCTCGCCCTGCCGGCGAACTACAGTGCAGCCTTTGGTCTGCTGGTCGGTCTCGACGGTCGGTCGGCGCCGCTGACGGCGCTGGCCGGCGATGAGATTTACGTCAACCGGGAAGGGGCCGACGCCCTCAATGCCCACTCCGGCGACCAGATCCAACTGTTCTTCTCCGGCAGGATGGTGCAGCGCCGTTTGCGAGAAATCGTGCGCAACGGCGGACCTGGCGGTTCCCAACCGGTAGTGCTCGCGCCGTTGCCGGCGATGCAGCAACTGTTGGGGGAGAGCGGTAGCATCAACCAGATCTACGTGGCGAACCAGGGCGACGAGCTGAGTAGCGACCGCTGGAGCGTGGCCGTAACGGCTGCTATCCGCACGCTGCTCGTGGATGACGCCAGCGCCGCCGGCATTGCTACGTTGCTGCGCAACCCGGCGGTGGTCCAGGGCATCAGCACAACGCCGAATATCGCGCCGGCGACACGAACGAAGCTGGCTGACCTCGAGAACCTGGCGCGCAGCAGTGGTCCAAATGCGCCGCCGGGTCCGCAACTGAAAGCGCTGCTCGGCGACCAGAAAATCGCGTACGGCCTGGCGCAGGTCGCCTTGCACCTTTCCGATCCCACGCTCAGTAAGCAGATGATCCAGGAGCTCACCAACGTCTCGGCAGTCAGCGTCTCCGATGTGAAGCACGAGGGCTTGCGGGCGGCCGACATCGTCGGCGCAACCATCACGAGCGTCTTTGTAGGACTGGGGCTGTTCTCGATCGCCTCGGGCACGCTCTTGATTTTCTTGATCTTCGTCATGCTGGCGGCAGAGCGCCGCACGGAGATGGGTATCGCGCGGGCTATCGGCACGCAGCGTGGCCACCTGGTGGAGCTGTTCCTGTTTGAGGGAGGTGTCTACGACCTGGCCGCCGGCCTGATCGGCGTCCTGATTGGCTTGCTGGTGGGACTCGGCACAGTGTTCGCCATCAGCGCCTTGCTCGCCGGTGTCGACTTGCGGCTGCAGTTCCACGTCGCGCCCCGCAGCGTCGTTATCGCCTTGTGCTTCGGCCTGTTGCTCACCTTTGCCACGGTGGCGTTCTCCGCCTGGCGGGTAAGCCGTCTCAACATCGTGGCAGCGATCCGCGGTTTGCCGGACAGCGCGCAAGGGCGACGCTCTCGACAGCCCCGGTTTCGCCGGCACAGTGGCGAGGGCGATAGCCGCTCCAGATCAGCGACAACCCGCGCCAGTTCAACCGTCCTCGACCTACGACCACCCGTTCTCGCCATCGCAGCCCTCCTGGTGAGCCGTGCCGTGCAAGGGAATACCGCCTTGTTGCCGGTGCAGGCGCTGACCGCGTCGCTGGCGATCATCGGCGTTGCCCTCTCCTTGCGCCTCGCCCTGGCGGTCGTCGGCGTCGCCGAAGCGCAACGCAACCGCCTCTGCTTCAGCGCTGCTGGTCTTGCCCTCCTGGTGTACTGGGCGTCGCCGTTCAACCTCCTGCACGGGATGCGCGCCGCCGATTTGCAGGCCGGGGTGGAGTTGTACGTACTCGCCGGCCTGGCGATGGTCACGGGGGCGGTCTGGTTGGTCGTGTTCAATGCCGAACTGCTGATTGTGCCGGTCGTCGCCCTGCTGGGTCGTCTCTTCCCGATGGCTGCCGTACTGCGCGTCGCCAGCGCCTACGCCTTGCGCCAACGCTTCCGCACCGGCATGGCCCTGGCGATGTTCGCCCTGGTGGTCTTTACCATGGTCGTCGCGGCGGTCCTCACCACCGCTACCAACGGCGCCTACGGCCAGTTCGGCGCGGAGGCCGGCGGCTTCGACATCCGCGGCACCACTCGTTATGACAAGCCGATTGCGGACATCCATCAGGCTTTGCAAAGCGCTGCCGGTGTCCAGGCCAGCACGTTTGCGGCAGTGGGAACCCTGACGAGTTTCCCCGGGCAAGCCATTGCCATCGGCGCAGTCGCAGCAACCTGGCAGCCAGTGACCCTCAACAGCGCCGGCTACGGCTTTCTCTCGGGCGTCCGCTTTGCGCTCGAGGCGCGTGCTGCCGGCTACCGCAGCGATACCGATGTCTGGCGTGCCCTGGCGACCACTCCGGGGTTAGCCGTCATCGACGCCTCGGCGCTGCCGCCGGCCGGTAGCGTACCCTTCAATAGCGATGTGCTCCTGCCGGGCGTGCGCGCAGGCGACAACAGCATCCCCATCACGGTGATCTGGGTGCGCGCCGATGCCGGTGGCCGTCCGGTCAAGCTACAGGTCGTCGGCGTCCTGGATCCCCGCGCGTCGTACGGCAATGGCCTCACGACCTCCAGTGCCAGCCTGAGGAGCGCCATGCCACTGCCGGCAGCGACGACCTTCTATTTTCGGGTGGCGCCGGGGCACGACATCCACGCCGTGGCGCAGGGCCTTGGACTCTCCTTCTTTGCCCAAGGAATGCAGGCGGCGGTGCTCAACGACGAGTTGCAGCGCGCCGACGGCATCCGGCTGCTGCTCAACCAACTGGTGCAGAGCTACCTCGGTCTCGGCCTGGTGGTCGGCATCGCCGCGCTGGGCGTTATCAGCACCCGGGCAGTGGCGGAGCGCCGGCAGCACATCGGCACGCTGCGCGCGCTCGGCTTCCAGCGCGGCATGGTGTTGACCAGCTTCCTGCTGGAGGCGTCGTTCGTCGCGCTAGGCGGCGTCACGATCGGCATGGCTTTGGGGCTGACCCTCGCCCGCAGCCTCACGCGCTACATCGGCCTGGACCACCCGGAGATTCGCTTCCACATCCCGTGGCCGCAACTTGCCCTGGTGATGGTCGTTGCCTGTGGCGCGAGCCTGTTTGCCACCTGGCTGCCCGCGCGCCGCGCAGCGCGCGTGCTGCCGGCAGAGGCGCTACGCTACGAGTAGATCGCCAGCGGCACGTCACGCACGGTGTCCAGCCTGCTTCAGCAGGGTTCGTATTGTTAGCCCTACGGTTCAGCGTAGGGTGGGCCTGGAGTCATACGTGCGCAAGCCGATCAGTCGCTCGCGGCGCCTATAGCCCGAACGGGTCCTGCCATCTTGCGGACCGGGTAGAGCATATAGGGCAACGATAGGAGGAGAACTCTGCGACGCGTCATTCTCGCCCTGATGGGCGGCCAGAATATGCACTTTCCGGTGTTCATCATTCCCCTCGCGCTCATCGCCTTGTTGTTCATTCCGGCGCTGCGCAACATTCCACCCGACCTGCCACTCAGGAACGGGCACTTCTATACCGAGAGCGCGCCGAACAGCGTGTTCCACCTGCGTGGCTACAGCATCGAAGACAGGGACGGCATTCCCTTCTGGACCGAATATCAACGCTACGGCGGCGTGGCCAATCTGGGCTACCCGATCTCCCAGCGCTTTCTGTTGGACGGCTTTGTCGTCCAGGCCACGGCAAACGTCGTCATGCAATGGCATTCGAGCGACCAGAAGGTCTATTTCCTCAACGTGATGGATGTTCTGCACGATCACGGCGACGACAATAAGCTGTTGAAGCAGGCGGGCATTCCACCGTCGCAACCGGCGCCCGCTGCCGAACAGGGAATGTCGTTCGACCAGATCGCTCAGGAACGAATGGCGGTGCTGAAGCAGCAGAACGCGGCCATCTGGGACCTCTACCAGCACACGCCCGACGCACTGTCGTTCTTCGGCTTGCCAACCAGCCCGGCCTACGATGCTGGCGGCGCCATTGTCGTGCGCTTTCAGCGTGCCGTGATGCAGCAGTGGCTGCACGATACGCCCTACGCGCTGCAAGGCAAGGTCACCCTGGCCGACACTGCCTACCTGGCGATGCAGGCCAACGTCTTCGGCGATAGCTCCAGCGCCCACTGGTGCCCACCAGGCGCGATACCGGCCGCCTTTCTGCGCGGTCTGGCCCTGGCGGCGGTCAAGCAGTCGTCAGTCCAATCGGCGGCAAGCCACTTTTCCATACCGTTGCCGTCTCCCGCCCAGTTCCTGGGTATCTCTGCCGACGAACAGAATCTCCTCAACGGCGGCGGCTACCGCCAGAACTTGCAATCTATGGACCAGGCTCGTCAGACATTAGGGTCAGTACCTGTGGGCACGCAGTAACCAATCGTCGGCGCACTCTCCCACGAGTTGCGCACGCCGCTCACCTCGATCAAAGGCTATACTGACCTGCTCATTCAGGGCGAAGTTGGGAAATTGACACCGGATCAACACGAGTTCCTCGGTATCATCAAGAGCAACGCCGACCGGCTGGTGGCCTTAATCAACGTCAAGGAGCGACGTTTTCCTTTACGCTACCGGTAGCCAGGCGCGGATCCCTGGACGGCGCGAATCACAACGGCAAGGCGGAAGAATAGTGCCAGGCGAGGTTTCCGAGCGAACGTTGGCTGACATGGCGGCCTACTATCGAGCGCGCGCCGCCGAGTACGACGAGTGGTTCTACCGGCGCGGGCGGTTTGACCATGGAGTCGATGCGAACGCGTGCTGGGCAACCGAAGCTGAAACGGTCTTCGCCGCGCTGGACGCGTTACCTTTGACGGGCGTCGTGCTGGAGCTGGCGCCCGGTACCGGCATCTGGACCGAGCGACTGGTGCGCCGGGCACGAAGCGTCACTGCCGTGGACGCTTCCGCCGAGATGCTCGCCATCAATCGTGCCAAGGTCGGCGGTGACAAGGTGACATACTTGCTGGGCGATCTTTTCCAATGGCAACCGGATCGAACCTACGATGCCGTGGTGTTCGGCTTCTGGATCTCGCACATCCCCCACGAGCGCCTGACTGGATTCCTGGCGATGGTGGCGGCGGCCCTCCGACCCGGCGGCGCCGTGTTCTTTGTCGATGGGCAACGCGAACCGACCAGCACAGCCACGGATCACCAACTGCCTGATGCCGATAGTCAGGTGATGACGCGCCGCCTGAACGACGGCCGAGCCTTCCAGATTGTCAAGAACTTCTACGTCCCAGGTGACCTAGCCGCGCAATGTGCCGATGCCGGCCTCGACGTAGCCGTTCAAGAGACGCCGACCTATTTCATCTACGGCTATGGAACGCGCCAACCGACTGGGGCGCGCTAAAAAGGCCGGCGCCTCGTTCAGCGAGCCCAACGCGCCGTGTTGTCGTTCGTATGGTAGACGGTGGATACCGAGGACTGGCCAGCGAGAGCCGTGTCCCGGATGACCGCCCACAACTGGACCAGGGCAATGCAAAACAGCACGAACCCCATGACAAGAAGGCTGGTGGCAAGAAACAACATGTAATGTCCCCCGAACTTACCGCATTTGCGCTGCACAACAGTCGTGCGTCCCTGGGGGTGATATAAAGCAGGAATCGTGCCGAGGTAGAACCCCTTCCGGCTCGCACTACTCGCCAGGTTTCCCCCTTCCGGGAGAAACCTTGGCTGCAAGGCAGGAGACGGTCGCTGACGGGCAGGCGCGGTCGGACGGGAGCGTCGTTTGTGCCGGTCAGGCTGTCTTACAGCACCTCGGCGCAGACCGGCTCCTCACCGGTCCAGCGATTCAACTTGCCGACCACCGGGTGGGCCGTCAGGTTTGTGCGGGCGGCGCGCCATAGGTCGGCCCAGACGCGCCAGTCCGTCACCGCCTGCTCCGGATGCTGACGGCTGCGCACGACGAAGGATGGGAAGACCGGACGGCCGGTTGGTTGCCCGATCGGTTGGTACCGCAGATCGAAACTCCAACGCACGCCATCGCTCTCATTCTGCAGCGAGGCGTGCATGGTGCGGCGGGTCAGAAAGAGCGCGCCACCGCGCTTGATCGGCACAGGTACAACGTTCTCGCCGCGTAACACATCGGGGATATGCAGGCCGATGCGGGAGCTGCCCTTCTGGGCCGAGCAGTGTGTCACCAGACCGCCGTGGTGGCTGCGCGGCACGACGCAGAGGCAACCATTCTCCTCCGTCGCATCCGTAATCGGCAGCCAGACCGTCAGCATGGTCGTTTCATCAACTTCGGGCAAGGCCACGCCCTGGTCCTGATGCCAGTCCGTCTGCCCGACCAGGGAGCCACGCATCTCCGGCGGCAGAAGACGCTGCGGCGGCTTGATGCGGACGTGCTGGATGGGATTGGAAAGGATCTCCGGGCCGATCAGTTGCTCGATAGCGTCGAGAAGACGCGGGCTGGTGAGCAGTCCGAACACGGCCGGCCCCAGGTGGATCGGCGTGTCCTCCGTCACACCACTTTGCGGCAGCGAGATGTCGAACGGCTGATAGCCCTTTGAGCCAGTCTCGTTGAGGACACGGGCCAGGCGCTGGGCGAAGGGCAGGTCGGCGTAGGTCGAGGCGATCTTGCCTTCCGCCTGCCAGGTCGCCGTCAGCTCATCCAGTAGCGCCGAGTATTCGGCCACGACCGGGTCAATATCGCGGGCGACGTCCAGCACATCATCGACAGCGAGGTAGCCTTCTTCGGCGAAGCGATCGACGTCGATCCGCGTTGCTGTGGCAATGCTCATCGTATGGACCTCCTTTTCGGGTTGAAGCTGTCTATGCGGATTATAGGGGATGATACGGTTCGATGCGAAGGCGCGCCGTCTGCTCCGCAGCAACAGTGCCCTGATCGAAAAGCAGCGTGTGATAGCGGCCCTCCAGCCAGTCGGTAAACTGGTCGGCGTAGAAGGGGCTGCCGGGCTGTCCCGACTGACCAAGGCACTGGGTGGCCAGGGCGCCGGCAGCAACACTCAGATCGGCCACCAACCGGTATTCGGCGCCGTTCTCAGCCGCGACGGGTGGCGAGCCACTGGCTCCCGTGTTACGGACGGTGTCGCCGGCGCCGGAGACTGCGCGCGGTCCAACGTCGAACACATCCGCGGTGGCAGGCGTGGACAGCGGGTGACGAAAATGGACTTGATGGAGCGCTCCCCATGTCCAGCCTGCGGGGTCTGGGCCGAAGGCGTCGCGCACCGAAGCGACCGCCCGTTGGGCGCACTCTACCAGGGCGGCGGTCTTCTCACCACGGAACCAGGGCAGGTCGTCCGCTTCGATCAGGCGAGCCGCCACGCCGCTGGGGTCCTGAATCGCGCTGAGCAGCCGTGCCGGGAAGCGATCTGCCACGACGCGGCGCTTCCAGTGCTGGTAGAACTGTTCGAAGAGGACGGGGGCAGTTGCCGATAGTTCGTATCGGTAGTCCCAACCGGCCAGATGGTCGGTAAGGGTGCGTATGTCCGCGTCGTCAAGTGGAACGAACCTGCGCAGCAGGTGGGGGACGAGCCGGCGCGCCCGCGGGGAGAGCGTGTCGTTTTGCAAGGCAGCGCAGGCCGCGCCGTCAAAGGTACGGCTGCTCGCCAGCACCTCGCGGATGCGCATCGCTCGCGCCCCGGAGGCGAAGGCGCCGTAGAGGGGGTACGGATAGTCGTCGTCCACCGGCGCGTTATTCGCTGAAGCGATGAAGCCAGGTGCAGGGTCGTACTGACTCGGCAAGGCAGCGAACGGTATAGCACCGTCCCACTGGTCAAGGGGGTTGTTAGCTTCTCGGTACCCGTGGACCAGCCGCCGACGCAGGGGGATGCGTGCCGCGCACTGGTAACCGACATGGCCCTCAATATCTGCGTAGCCAAAGTTATACACCGGCAATGCCCAGTCCCGCAGCGCTTCTCGGAACTGTTCCCAATTCTGGGCACGGGAAAGGGCGAGCATGGCCCGCATATCGTCGAGATGCTCCTGCCCCACCCAACGGAGAGCGAGCGGCCGGGCGGTCTCATCGGCTGCTGATGGTAGCAGGTGGTTGACTATTGGACCACGCGTGCTGGTTCGTACGGTGAAATGATGGTCCGGCGCGCCGCGGACGGCAATAGCCACATCCCGTTCCGCAAAGCGTCGCCAGCCGCCATCGTCGCGGTACTGCTGATCATCGTCAGGATGGGCGTTCTCCTGGTAAAGGTCGCGGACGGAAGCGTTGCTGTTCGTCAGACCCCAGGCAATCCGACGGTTGCGTCCGAATACCAAACCCGGCGCGCCGACCCATGCCGCGCCGAGCGCATCGTCCTCGGGCCCGTGCAGACGGCACTCGTAGCGATTTGAGGGTAACGCGAACGGCTGGTGGGGATCACTGCCGAGGACGCCGGCGCCGCTGCTCGTTCGACCCCGACCCACTGCCCAGTTGTTACTGCCGACAGCTTCATCGTCCGAACCCATCGCGCGGTTGGTCGCACGCCGGCTCGACGGCACGATGCGCTCCGTCGCGAACTCCGGCGTCAGGAACGCCTCGCGTAGCGGACCTTCCGGCAGCAATCCTGCCGCCTCCCCGACCACGAGGCTGGCCAGCCGACCGCTCAGTGACCACCAGATCGCCCGTTGCGAGACGATCACGTCGGCCAGAGTCCACGGTTCCGGCTCATAATCGAGGAGGAGGAACTCCACTGGCAGTTCCGGCCCTGACGCCTCAATGCACCGATTGATTCCGGCCACAAATGCCGCCAGGGTGGCCGCGGTTGCCGCATCCAGGCGCTCAACTTCGCCAAGCGCGATTCGCTCCAGGTCCAGCGTGCGGTGGGTGATGTCGGAGACGAGGTGCTCCGGGCCGAGCAGTTCGGCCAGGCGGCCCTGCCCGCGTCGGCGGAAGCAATCCATCTGCCACAGACGATCCTGGGCCATGGCAGCGCCAAGGCCGAAGAACAGGTCCGCAGTCGTCTCCGCGTGAATGTGAGGGATACCGCGCCGGTCACGCCGAATATCGATAGGTGCAGTCACAGTGGCGTGCCAGGCAGCGTCCGTCGGTGGCAGCCGGCGGCGTAGGTAGGCGTCGCGTTCGCGCTGAAACTCAGCGGCGCTCACGCCTGCCGCGCGGCACACTGCCTCGACGCTTTGTGCGCTGCGCATGGCGTCCAGCAGGAGGCGGTCAGTCAGCATACCGAAGCTGCCACTGGCGCTTCATCGCGGGAAACCCTTCCTCAACTCTTGGCTTGCGCCGCAATCGCAGCTTGCAGCAGCCCGTTCATCTGCTGGGCTGCCTTGGTCATGCCGGTCTTGGCGTCTTCCTTGTTGGCAAGGATGTTGGCGCGCTCAGTGTAATACGGCTTCTTGACGTTGTCGTTGTCGGGCAGCACCTGCACCGCCCGACCATACTTCGTGGCAATGTCCGGGAGCAACCCGATGTGTACCGGCGCCGGATTGTCCTTTTGCGCTGCCTGCGGGTAGCCCTGAAGCGCCGAGAGTTTACTGGGGAGGTTGCCTTCCAGCACCACCAACGTCGGCGTCTGGTGGGTGATCCACCAGGAGAGGAAGGCCCAGGCATCCGAGGCGTGCGGTGACTGCGTGGGGATCGCGTGGCCGGGCGCCCCCTTGACGACGGTGAAGCGGCCGGCCGGTCCGGATGGCGGCACGGCGACGTCCCACTCCAGGTCTTTCACCTGGCGGTAGGAGCCAATCTGGTACGTCGCCTGAATCTCCATGCCGAGCCGCGTCGTTGAGAAGACGCCGGCCGGCGCGCCTTTGCCGAACTGGAGGGAGGCGGGCGGACAGACCTGATACTTGTAGATCAGGTCCTGCCAGAACTGCATCGCGTCGATGCTCTGCTGGCTATCCAGGGCCGATTTCGTTCCATCGGCGGTGGCAAAGTCCCAGCCGTAGGCGTACAGCATGCTGCGGGTGAGGTAGGTGGGCGAGTAGCCGAACGTAGAATCGGCAGCGCCGGTGCCTTTCTTGGTGAGCTTCTGCGCCACCTCAAGGACAGTCTGCCAGGTCCAACTCTCATCCGGCGGCGCTTGTCCTGCCTGCTGGAAGAGCGCGGTGTTGTAGTAGAGCGGCGTCACCGAAAACATGGTGTACCAGGCGTAATATTTGCCCGTCTTCTGCGGCCAGCGGCCGAGCTCCAACGCGGCCTGGACGTAGTCGCTCGTCGAAATCTTGTCGCGGGCGACGTAGGTGTCGAGCGCCTGCAGTGCGCCTTTCACCGCCAAATTCTGACCGAGACCCCAGATCGACTCCATCAGGTCGGGCGCAGTCCCGCCGGCAAGTTGGGCGGTCACTTTGTTATTGTAGTCGGCCAGGGTCGCCGGGATAATTTGCTGTTCAATCTTGACATTCGGGTTGACTTTGGCGTATTCCGCAGCCAGCGTCGCGTAGCCCTGCTTGCCCTGCTCCGTCTTCTGCCAGGAAGCAACCTGCAAGGTGAGCCCCTTGCCGGCCGGAGCGGTTGCCGCCGCAGCGCTGGTAGGCGCCGCACCAGTCGTGCTCACGACGGCGGCGCGAGCCAGGGTGGTACTGGCAGCAGACGCGCTAACCGACGTCGCCGGCGCGCCGACGGTGCTCGCTGCGCTGGCAGCGATGGCCGAACTTGTGCTGGCGGACTCGGTAGAAACCGTCGCGGTCGCAGATCCGCCACAGTTCGTCAGCGCCAAAAGGGGGCCGGCCAGGGCCGCACCGAATACCATTTGCCGAAGCACCGCGCGACGCGACGTGACCACAGACAGGGGAGAACGTACCATCACCGGAACCCCTCCAGTTCAATGCATAGGCACACGCGTGTGGCTATGATAGCAGGCAGCGCTGCGGGGGGAGCAGGGCCGCAAACCGCAGTCGCGGCCCTGGAGAGATGAAAACTATGGAACGCGTCCGCATCGGCATCGTTGGCATGGGGCATCGTGGCATTGCCTGGATCACCACGATCGGCCTGGAGCCGCAGGCCGAAGTCGTAGCAGTCTGCGAGCGGCTGCCCGCTCGCCTGCAACAGGGGATGACACGAGCCGGACTCGGGGTCGAACGTGCCTTTGCTGAACTGGAGGACATGCTGGCGTGTTCGGACGTCGACGCCGTCGCCGTAAACGTCGAGCCGGAACACATTGCCGCCATCGCGGTCAGAGCGCTGGAAGCCGGCAAACACGTCATCAGTGAAGTGCCGCTGGCCTACACCCTGGAAGACTGCTGGCGCGTCGTCCTGGCGGCTGAGCGCAGCGGCTGCGTCTTCAGCATGGCGGAACAGCGCAGCTACATGCCCTTCGTGCGAGCCTGGCGGCAATTGATCGAAGAGGGAGTGTTCGGGAAGCCACTGTACGGCGAGGCACAGTACTTCCACGGGCTGGTGCATGAACGGCTCTACCTGGATGAAGCGACGGGCAGAGAAATTACGGCCGAGGAGGCCCAGGGCAACCCGCACGCCCGCAAGAACCGTCCCTGGAATCTGGTCCACCCGCTCTGGTATTCGCCCCATTCGTTGGGTCCGCTGCTGGCGGTGCTGGGCGGTCGGGTGACGGCGGTGAGTTGCATGTCCACCCGCAAGCAGAGCTATTACCGCGAGTTTGTGCCGATCCCGGATATCGAGGTGGCACTCATGAGGCACGACGACGACTGTATCTTGCGCATCGCCTGCGGCTTCCAATCACCGAGCGCCAGCCCCCATCACTGGCAGCACCTGGTCGGCACCCTTGGTGAGGTCGAGACCGGCCGGCGCTGGAAGCCCGGCAGTGGTCAGGGGGAAGGGTCGTTGCTCTGGCTGGCCAATCACTATCTGCCCGGTCGGGGCGAGGTGGACTGGGGCTTCAGCGAGTACCAACGCGGCCTGCCCGGCGCCAGCGTCTCCGGCCACGGCGGTACTGACCTGTACCCGCTGCACGATTTCGTGGTGTGCGTGCTGCACGGAGGCAGACCACTGGTCGACGTCTACCGCGCCGCCGAGATCGCCGGGCCGTCGGTGATTGCCGGCCACTCGGCCGACCAGGGCGGGCAACTCCTCTCAGTGCCGGACTTTCGACCCAACGCCCACCGGGTAGCCGGGCAAGCGCCGGCAGGAGTAGCCCCGTGAGTAATGATGCCGGTGTGGCTCCCATCCTGGTCATCGTGCGCTCCGACGACGCCAACCGCTTCCACAGCTACATCGCAGAGATACTGCTCAGCGAAGGCTATCCCTGGTTCCGTCGCCTGGACCTCGCGCAGGAGCCGTTGCGCCCGGACGCCCTGCGCAGCAGCGAGATCGTGCTGGTGAGCAGCGTCCGGCTGGGCGAGGAGGAGGAGGCGCTGCTGTTGCAGTATGCCCGCAACGGCGGCCGGCTCCTGCTGCTCCGCCCGCCGCTCGGCATGGCCCGCGAACTGGGGCTGCGCCCGTTTAATCACATTGTCTACCGGGGCGAGACGATCTTGCGCGGCATGGCCGATCGCTGGCTACGGCTCAACGTTGACCACCCGCTGGCAGAGGGCATGACTGACGTCGACTTGCAGTTCCACGGCCGGGCCGACCTGTTGGAGTGGACGGGGCCGGCGGATGCAGTGGTCGCCTGGCTGGCGCCGTTCCACGGGCAACTCTCCAGCCAGGCGGCCATTGTCGCCACGCCCTTCGGACTGGGCCGCGTGGCGCTCTTCACCTTCGACCTCGCCACGTCGACAGTCTTCTTCCATCAGGGCCGGCGCGAGCAAGCCAGTAACGGTCCATTGGCGGATGCCGACGCTGACGCCATGTTCAAACCGAACGACCTCTTCGTCAACTATCTCGACACCCGCTTGAAGCAGATTCCGCAGGCCGATCTGCAGCAGGACCTCCTCGTGCGTCTCATCGGCTGGCTGCTGGCCACGCGCCCACCGCTGCCTCGGCTGTGGCATTTCCCCGACGCAGCTCCTGCCGTGGCCTTCTTCAACGGCGATGGCGACAACCTCACCAGGGCGGACATGCAGACGGTGATCGACACTGCCGACCGCTTTCAGGCCCCTTTCACCACCTACCTGATGCTCGATAACTACCCGCAGGTCGAGCCGGCATGGGAGGCCGAGCTGCGCGCGCGCGGCCACGGCTTTGGTCAGCACGCCTGGGCCGGGCCGGCGCCATCGCTTGATGAGATGCGGAGCAAGCTGCGCGAGGAGTTCGCCGCCTTTCGGGCCCGGTACGGTCACAGTGCGCACAGCTACCGCGGCCACAACGTCATCTGGACCGGCTGGACGGAGATGGCGAAGTACCTGCATGAGAACGGTGTCCGGCTGGACGTCAATTTCCTCGGCGGGCGCTACCATCGCGACGGCTACGTGACAGGCAGCGGACTGCCGGTGAAGTTCATGGACGAGGAGGGCAGCGTCGTCGACGTGTACGAGCAATGCACGCTGACCACCGACGACGGCATGCTGACCGACAAGACTTACCTGCCGGCCTACGCCATCGAGGAAGCCATCGGCGTCTCGCGCCGCTATCTGGAGGACGCCGCCCAGCGCTATCACACGGTGTACCACCCCTACTTCCACCCGCGCTCGACCAACCCGGACCGCCTCCATACCCACCCCTGGTTGGCGGCAATGCTCTGGTACGCCCGCAAGATGGGCATCCCTTGCGTCCAGGACGAGGCCTGGCTCAACTTCAACGATGCGCGGCGGCTGGTGCAACTTGCGGACTGGCACGACGACGCGGCAACGGGCCTGCTGCACTTCACGCTCCACGCCCCGCAGGCGTTACAGGGCCTTACCGTGCTATTGCCGTGGGAACGCCACGGTCATTGCCTGACAGGAGCCTGGATCGACGGCCAGGCGGTGCCGGATTGCCGGCACAAGCTGGAGGGCCGCGACCAGGCAGCACTCCGCGCCGGCTTCGGCACCCGGGAACGCCATCGCTTTGACGTTCGGTGGGGGATGGGATAGAGCCCGGCGACGTATGACGTTGTTGGCGAACCTCTGCCATGGGGAGAGGCCCTCTCTCCTGACCTCTCCCCCAAGCCTGATGCTGTTGGCCATTCGTGCGGTAGCATCAAGCGAGCGTTGCGATGCCGGATCACCCGCCCGTGAACGGGCGGGCTACGATCGAGAAGCCTGCTGAAGCAGGCTGGATCACGCATCCGACGCCGCTCAGCCTGCTTCAGCAGGCTTCTCGATCGTAGCCCTACGCTTTAGCGTAGGGTGGTCGGCTGGGGAGCGTGGTCGCGCAGGTCGGACCGCGGCGGCACGGCGTCTGTTCGGTGAAGGCAACCAGTCACCTGATACTCGCTCGCCCCCACGCCTGGGGGCGCCGCCCAAAGGGCACCCGCGAAGGCAGAGTGGGGGCCTTCCCCGCCGCCACTCCGAGGTCGCCAACAACATCACAAATGGGCGGGGCGCCGTTCACCCTGGCGGCCGCAGCAACACGACGATGCTGGGTAGGAGTAGCAGCAGCGTCGCTGCCAATACGCCGAAAAAGAGGCGCGCCTGGCGCAACTTCATGGCGCGCGAGCTAAACTCGATCAGTATGAGACGCACGCCATTGAAGGCGTGGTAGAGGATGGCGGCAACCAGGGCGATTTCCATGGGGATCAAGTACGGGCTGGCGTAGCTGGCGATCGTTCGGTTGTAGAGGTCCGGGGCCAGGGGTAGCAGCATGATATCGAGGATATGGACGAGCAGAAACGCAGCTATGGCCACGCCGGTCAGGCGGTGCAGCGCCCACGCCCACTGCCCGGCAAAGCCCCAGGAGCCGGCCGGCTCCCTGCGTCGGCGTTGGACGGCGAAGTACATCAGCACAGCGATCGCGGCCAGGTAGGTCAGTGTCGCCAGCGCATCCAGCAACACATCGAGCGTCGGAACGAGCCAGCCTTGGGCTGACAGCGGCCCCCGTCCGGTCTGCAGGCGTTGCGGGTCGAAGGTGAGAATAGTGGCCGAACCGAGGCCGAAGAACAGCAGGGCGAGGAAGCCCAGGACGGCGCCCACTATCCGCCGGGCGCGCACCTGGTGCAGATAGTCGCCAAGAACGGCCCGGACCCCGGCCAGACCGTGCAGCAGAGCCACTACCAGCAGCATCCAGTCGAAGCTGAGCCAGAAGAGTTGCGACCAGCGGGCTGCCACAAAGGCGCTGTCGGTCTGGCTGGGAGCGTGCAGATAGTGCATGACGGTGAGGTGACCGAGCACCAGTACCAGCATGAGGATGCCCGTGGCACGCATGAAATACCAACTCAACAGCGGATAGCCGAACCGGCTTGGGGCCTCGCTGCCGGGAGACCTCATTGGCGAATCGCCCGCCGCCGCAGGCGCTGGATGGCGAACATGGGGGCGATATTCACCGGGCAGACTTCCACACAGTTACCGACACAGCGGCAGGAGAAGACGCCGTCGGCGCCCGAGGCTAGCGCGAGGCGCCGTTCCGCCGCCTGGTCGCGCACGTCCGCCACCAGCGTGTAGACGCGGTTGAGCGCCGCTGGCCCGGCAAAGTTGGCGTTGAGGGCAACGATCGGGCAGGCGGAGTAGCAGGCGCCACAGGAGATGCAACCAAGGTGCTCGTCGACGGCGGCGCGCAGACCGGAGGCCGGCGGGATCACCGCCGGCTCAGCGCCTGTCGCCCCGGCAAAGGCGGGATCCACAGCGCCATAGCCGGCAAAGAACGGCGCCATGTCCACCACCAGGTCCTTCATCACCGGCAGGTTCCGTAACGGTTCGACGGTCACAGCGTCTTCCAGTTCCTCCAACCGGCGGCCACAGGCCAGCGTCTCGCGTCCATTGACACGCATGGCACAGGAGCCACACATCTGGGCGCGACAGGAGTAGCGAAAGCTCAACGTGGGGTCCTGCTGCTCCAGAACATCGAACAGCGCGTCCAGCACGCTCATCTTGGGCGTGACTGGGACGGCATATGCCTGCCAGTACGGCTCCGCGCCTGGGCTGAAACGGCGGATGTGTAGGGTGATGGCGCGCTTGTGCGGCGCGTGGGGTACTTTGCGGAACCAATTCACGGCGTCACTGTTTGGCGCGCCGGCTGGCGGCGGGAAAAGACTACGGGCTCGTCCCATAGTTGCTCCCCGCCGGCCATACGCTGATGGACGTTGACCAGCCAGCGCTCGTCATCGCGCGCCGGGAAATCGCGGCGAAAGTGCGACCCGCGGCTCTCCGTCCGGTAGAGGGCCGCTTCCGCCGTCAGGCGCGCCACCAGCGCCAGGTTGGGAACGTTCAGCGCCTCCTGCCAGGCGAGGTTCCAGGCCCGACCGGGAGGAGCGGTCACACTGCGGCTGCGCTCCTCAATGCCGCGCAACCGTTCCACTGCCTGGCGTAGGCCGGCGGCGTCGCGCACTAACCCGGCGTGTTCCCACATCTCCGTTTGAATCGCTGTCCGCAAGGCGAAGGGATCTTCGCTGCCACGGCGCCCCAGCGGCGCCACCGTTCGCTCACGAGCCTGCGCCAACTCGTCGGCATCGACAGGGTTCAACGCTATCTGAGGGATCAACTCGGCTGCCGTAGCGCCGGCTATGGCGCCGAACACGGTCGACTCGGCCACACCGTTGCCGCCCAGGCGGTTCGCGCCGTGTACGCCGCCGGCATCCTCCCCGGCGACCAACAATCCCGGCAGGTTGCTTTGACAGGCAGCATCGATGCGCACCCCGCCCATATGGAAGTGCGCCGTCGGGGTTACTTCCACCGGGCCGGTTGTCAGGTCGTAGCCGACCTCGGCACAGCGCCGTGCCATGCCGGGGAAGGTGCGCAGCACGAAGTCGGCGCCAAGGTGAGACACGTCGAGCAGGACGCCGCCCGCCGGCGTCCCGCGGCCTTCCATGATCTCCTGATAGTTGGCGCGCGCCACCACGTCGCGCGTGGAGCGTTCCATGCGCTCCGGGTCGTGACGAGCCATGAAGCGTTCGCCCAACACGTTGGTCAGTTTGCCGCCGGCGCCGCGCAGCCCCTCCTCCAGCACCATCCCCGAGAGGCGCGAGGCGCCGGCCAGGATGCCGGTTGGATGGAACTGCATCATCTCCATGTCGATCAGCTCAGCGCCGGCGCGATAGGCCATGGCGTAGCCGTCGCCGGTCTTCTCCAGCGACGGCGCTGAAAAGCGGTACATGCGCGGTCCGCCGCCGGTGCAGAGCAACACAACGCGGGCGCGGGCTACGCTGAAGGAGCCGGTCTGCTGGTGGAGCAGCAAGGCGCCGGCGATCCTTTGGCGCCCCGGATCGTGAAGCAGTTCTACCGCCCGCGTCTCCGACAGCACCGTGATCCGCCTGGAAAACAACTGGTCGTGAAGGCGACTCACGATCTCGATGCCGGTGAGGTCGCCCCGGTGTACCGTGCGATCAAAGGACTGCCCGGCGAACGCCTTCTGGTGGATGTGGCCGTCGGGCCGCCGGTCGAAAAAACAGCCGGCCTTTGTTTCCAGTTCGGCAATAATGCCGGGTGCGCCGCTGGCGAGCTGCCAGGCCAGCTCCTGATTATTCAGAAACTGACCGGCCTTGATGGTGTCGTCGAAGTGCAGGTCCACGGAGTCGCCGGCATCCAGGGCCGCGTTGAAGCCGCCCTGCACGAGGCGCGTGCAGCCGCTCTTGCCCACGAGCCCCTTGGCGACGAGCACGATCTTAAGGTCCGGGTTGGCGTCGTAGGCGTGCAGGGCCGCCATGAGGCCGGCGCCGCCGCTGCCGATGATCAGGAAGTCACAGGTCAGCTCGTCATCAACCATCACTGGTCAGCCCTCAACGCCGAGCTGCCGGTAGAGGCCGGCCATTCGTGCCCGCGCGGTGTCGGCCACCTCGCGGTAGATGCTCCCGCCCTGGGCATCCATCGCCACAATCAGCGGTCCGAAGGAGCGAACCCGGAAGCGCCAGAGGCACTCCGGCATCAGGTCCTCCCAATAGACGGCCTCGATAGCCTCCACCTGTAATGTTTCCACGGAGGCGGCGCCGCCGACAATGGCCAGGTAGGCGGCCCCATGCTCACGGAACAGACCGCTACTCTGCTCGGAAAGTCCCCCCTTGCCGATGATGGCGCGCACGCCGTACTGCGCCAGCAGTCCCTTGCTGAAGCGGTCCATCCGCATGCTCGTGGTAGTGCCGATAGACAGCGGTTCGTAGCCGGCTTCCGTCTTGCGAACGTTGGGCGCAACGTGCAGCAGGATCGCGCCGCGCAGGTCCACCGGCGGCTCAATGTGCTGGTCAAAGATGCGGATCAGCGTCGCGTCGCGGATGCCCCAGATGATGCCGTCCAGCACCACCGTGTCGCGCACCCGCCACTGCCGAACCTGTTCCTCGGTGAGCGGGGGTACCTCTTGATAGTTGGTCACGGCGGCTATCCTATTCCGGCTGGCGACTGAAGTCGCGCCTACGAACGAGCGAAGTCCGCGACTTATGAACTTTGACGAATAAGACGGCGATCGTTGGCGTCTCTGTAGGGGCCTGCCCCTACGGGGCTATCCGAATCCACCATTAACTCGTCAAACTGAATCAGTCGCTGGGTACGATATTCAGTAGCCAATGGTGTACCGTCCGTCCGCGTAGATGCAGGCCCGGCGACGCTCGCCCCGCCAGCACTGCATGTTCACGGCCACCGGGTTCAGGGTGATATGCGTCCAGGCCTGCTCCACGTGGACGGCCAGCGCGGTCGTCTCGCCGCCGAGCCCCATCGGGCCGATGCCCGTCCCGTTGATCGCCGTCAGCAGCGCCGTCTCTAATGCCGCCACGTCAGGATCGGCATTGTGGGAGCCGACAGGACGCAGGGTGGCCTTTTTGGCCATCGTCATGCAGACGTCGGAAGACCCGCCGATGCCGACGCCGATGATAGTGGGCGGGCAGGGCCGGCCGGCCGCGTCGACGACGCAGTCCAACACAAACTTCTTGACACCCGCCACGCCATCGGCCGGCAGCAGCATTTTGAGAAAGGACATGCTCTCCGATCCCGAGCCTTTCGGCATCATCAGGATGTCCAGATAGTCAATGTCCGCCGCGAACTCGATGTGAAACACCGGGATGCCAATACCGGAACTGGTCTGGTTGTTTCGGCGCGTCAGGGGCGAGACGATGCTGGAGCGCAGGGGATGGTTGACCGTGGCCTGTTCGACGCCGCGCCGCAGGGCATCCTGCATGCGGTTGCCGTCGATCATGACGCCCTGGCCGATGCGGATCCAGAAGATAGGGATGCCGGTGTCCTGGCAGACCAGCATGCGGTGTTCGTCGGCAACCTCGATCGCCTTCAATGTGGTGGCAAGCACGCGGCGGGCCACCGGCGTCGTTTCCCGCTCAGCGGCGGCACGTAAGGCCGCGCGCACGTCGGGCGGGATGTCGCGCTGGCTGTCGACGTACAGTTCCCCGCCCAGGCGTTCCAGCAACGGATACAGCGACTCCGTGCCGTCCCCGTTTCCCCAACTCACAGCAGCCCCCCGCACACTTTGCGGAAGGCCTGAATGGTGGCGTCCACCTGCGCATCCGTGAGCGACGGGCTCAATGCCAGCACGAGCGCGCGAGCGAGCAGCGCCTCGGAAGCCGGGCACATGCCCATCTCGTAGTGAACGGCCGGGCCGTACGGTTCGCCCTGGGGGATGAGGGGACGGCGAAGCGCCTCGGCGGCATCGGTGGCCCAACTCGGACGGCGCTGCATAATCTGGTCGGCGGCGTACACCGGCAACCCGCCATAGACCTGGGCAACGGGGACGCCTTCCGCGCGCATGGCACGGCAGAAAGCGCCGGTGCGGGAAGGATCGTCTAACAACAGGTTGAGACGGGTGCCGGCGTCGCCAGCGGGATCGGGGATGGTGCGCAAGCGAAAGCCGCGCAAGCCGGCCAGGCCATCGATCAGGCGTCGCTTGTCGTGGCGCGCCAGCGCGAGGATACTGTCGAGCTTGCGCAGTTGCGCCAGCGCCACGGCGCCGGCAAGTTCGCCCATGCGATAGACCTCGCCGATGATCGCCGCAAGCTGTGCTTCGGGCGGCGCTGCCTCGTCGGCCCCGGCTGCCGCCGTGGAGCCGCTTACTCGCACGCCTTCCCGCCCGAAGCGATAGCCGCCGTGATCGTGATAGCGGAAGGCGCGCTCGTAGACGGCGGGATTGCTGGTGGTGATCAAGCCGCCTTCACCGGCGGTGATGATCTTCTGCGTCTGAAAGGAGAAGGCGCCGACGTCGCCCAGACTGCCAATCCGCTTGCCGTGATAGGAAGCGCCTGCCGACTGGGCACAATCCTCAATCAGCGGGATACCGTGCTCTTTCGCTACTGCCAGGAGCGGCTCCGTGTGGCAGGCCACGCCGCCCAGGTGGACCGGCATGATCGCCCGCGTGCGCGGCGTGATCTTGCGCGCCACATCGGCGGCGTCGAGCCCAAGGGAGTTGTCACACTCGGCGAAGACGCAATAGGCCCGATGCGACAACACGGCGCCGGCCGATGCTATGAAGGTGATCGCAGGAACAATCACCTCGTCGCCTGGTCCGATGCCCAGCGCCGCCAGGCCCACCTTGAGGGCCGCCGTGCCGGAGGTGACACCCAGTGCCCAGCGCGTGCCGATCTTGGCGGCGAACTCGCGCTCCAGCGTTGCCACCTTGTCCGGCGGTTCCGGCCCGTAAAAGCGGAAGAGGCTGCGCCGGTCCAGCACGTCCAGCACCTCCCGGCGTTCCTCCTCACCGATGAAGAAGGCGCCCGGGTAGTCAGGCGGCCACCGGTCGGCGAAGGCCGGACTGCCCCCATTAACGGCAAGCGGTTCGGCAGTGACGGCATTGGACATCGGCCTACTCCTTTTGCGGCCCAGGTCGCGGGCGTTTGCCTCGACGCCCGATCCGCCCTTTACGTCCGCATCAACCGAGATCATACTATAGCCAACAGGCGAGGGATAACCCCATTTCAGATTCCGCGACAGAGTGGACCCGGGAAAGGAACGGGCAATGGTTCAGGAAGTATGGGCCGGGGTCGCACGCGTGACGATCACGCCGCCGGTCGGCAGTACCTGGCAGGGCGGCTATGCCGCGCGCGAGCGACCGGTGCAGGGCATTCACGACGAGCTCGTGGCCACAGCACTGGTCCTGGCTAACGGGCCGGGCGATGTTGCCGGGCGGGTAGCGCTGGTCGCTGCCGACATCCTCAATCTGAGTGCCGAGCAGGTCGTCACGATCCGCCAGCTCATCGCCGGGCAGGGGGTGGTGCTGCCGGAGCGCGTGATGTTTCTCTGCTCGCACACCCATGGCGGCCCGTCCGTGCTGCACCGGCGTCATCCGCCGGTCAACGCCGTCTACGTGGCGGCGCTGCAGCAACAGTTGGCCAGCGCCGTCTACGCTGCAACCACGACCTTCCAGCCGGTACGGCTCAGCCTGGGATTCGGAAGTGCCGGCTTCAATATCAACCGCCGCCTGCGTGGCGCCGACGGCGTCATCGCCATGCGTCCGAACTCGGACGGCCCCGTTGATCACACCGTCGCGGCGATTCGTCTGGACCATGTTCCTGCCGACGATGCAGTTTCCAACGAGGGGCCGTTCGCGCTGCTGTATCGTTACGCCTGCCACGCAACGGCTATGGGCAGTCAGAACACGCTCATCACGGCCGACTATCCAGGGGCAGCTCGGCGATGCCTCGAACGAGTGTATGCCGGAGGATCCACGGGCACGCACGCGCTATTCTTGCCTGGCTGCTTTGGTGACCTGCGTCCCAACCTGCTGGGTCAGTTGTTGCGTCGACCCGCTCGTTGGATCGACGGCGGCTTTCGCAGCGCGACGTGGCCGGAGCTGGAAGCGCTGGGTCGACACCTGGCCAGCGCCGTCGATCCAACGAGCGGGTCGACGCAACAACTGACCCAGCACAACTCCGGAGCAACGGGAAACAAGCTCTTCTACGCCGGCGGCCTGGCCATGATGACGCAACTGTACGATGTCACGGCCACGGTCAAGGGTATCAACAAGCATTTTGCCTGGGACGTGGCGCCGCTGCCCACCGGGGTCAAAGGACTTTTCGACTACGTGGGCGGCTCGGCCATCGGCGTGAGTGCGCAGTCTAAGGTGAAGG
This sequence comes from Chloroflexota bacterium, assembly GCA_036734945.1. Taxonomy (GTDB): domain Bacteria; phylum Chloroflexota; class UBA4733; order UBA4733; family UBA4733; genus UBA4733. The sequence goes on along the minus strand of DAIMXP010000001.1, from coordinate 126,088 downwards.
CCGCGGCCGCGGCCTGGTTCTTTTATGTCATTGGTTCCGACGGCCAGAAGGAGAATGTGACGCGCCAGCTCGGAATGCCGATCATCAAGTCGCTGGTAGACACCCCGGCTTGGAAACAGGCGGCTGGGGCGCCGGCACACGCTGACAGCGTGGTCGAATTGCTCAATGTCATGCGGCCCATCAGTCACACCACATTCTGGCGACCGTTGGCGACCCAGGCATTCAATCCCAACATCAACAAGCTGTTGAGCGGCCAGTTCAGCGCGCCGGCGGCATGTGCGGCGATGGACGCGGCCGGCAACGCCGTTTTACGGTCCAGCCAGGGTACTGCCGCCAACTGAGTGGCGACACGGGCCGCAGCGCTGCCGAAGCCTCCCGCATCCTCGGCGCTATACTTGCGCGCGGAGCCGCCAGGCTCGGGCTGTTCGACACAGGGTTGGGGGGATTAGGATGTCCACGGGCGTGACGTTGCCGTTCTTCGCGCTTGGCGTTTCGCCGGGGCCACGTGTCGGCGCAGAGGACCCGGAGGGTAAGGACGCCCTGGAACGTCTGGTTCGCGACGGCGTCAATCTGGTACGGCTTCCGGCCATCGATTGGCCGCAACTGGAGGGGTCCGAGCCCGCCGCTGATCAGCTCCCGCCGACCGTGCAGGCGGCCGCCGATCAGCTCGACTGGGCCCGTCGCGTGGAAGACGCCATCGGTCGCCCGGTGCGGGTGGCGGTGAACCTGGGTCAGCTCAGTACCCTGGATGGCAACGCCATCCGCCAGCGCTGGTTGGACTTCATCGTGGAGCGCTTTCGCCACCACCCCGCCCTCGGCGTGTGGAAGGCGCTGGACGAGCCGAACAACCCCTACCTGTCGGACGACGAGGAGCGGCGTACCCACCAGGAACTCATCGCCGGCTACTCGCGCCTCCGCGAACACGATCCCCAGCACCCGGTCTGGCTCACCTTCGCCCCACAGCCCGCTCGCCGGGTTACGGCCCGATACTTCCGCCGTTATCGGCGCGCCGCTGACGTCTTCGCTGTCGACCTCTATCCCGTATCGGAGCCAATGGGGAAGCATTCGGGCATCCGCAACCGGCAGCCAAGCGCCGTCGGCGACTTTGCCGACCGCCTGACCGTGGCGGCGCGGGAGCGCTCCGGTGGCGGCCTGCCGAGCTGGGTCTGGATGGTACTGCAAGGCGCTGCCTGGAGCGGGACGATCCCGCGGGACGAGCGGCGACGCCCGATCGGTCCTTGCCTGCTGCAGCCAACAGCGGCAATGGTGCGTTACATGACCTACCAGGCGATCATCCACGGCGCGCAGGGCTTGCTGACCTTCGGTATGAATGTGGGCCTGCATACGGCGATGCAACCATTTGGTTGGGACTGGGACTTCTGGCGGGGGGCGGTGGCGCCCGTGCTGCGTGAGCTCACCGCACCACAACTCGCGCCGGCCTTAGCGACGATCGTTGCGCCAGACGGGGCAGCGACGGCCGCTAATGCCCACCAGGTCGGCGGCGCCGGCAGCAACCAACTGCGCGTGGACACGCTCAGCGTCACGATGGCAGATGGTACGGCGATACTCCTGGCCGCGCGTCGGGAGCGGCGAAGCGGCGAGCAACAGCAAGCGGCCGTCGACCTCCCGTTGGAGGATCGAATGGCTACGATTACCGGCCAGGCGGAGGTTTGTTTTGAGGGGCGGATGGTTGCCACGCGCGGGAGCGCCTTGAGGGACACCTTCCTACCGCACTCCGTCCACGTGTACCGCCTCCGCACGACGGCTCCCTGAGCCTGGTGCAGCACCGAGGCTGGTAGAGATGGAGGAGGCAGCCGCGGGTGTCGTCCGCGTGCTGGAAGGGAAAGCGAGCTATGGCAGCCGATCCGCTGCGGTTGGACGGGAAGGTCCGTAGCGGCAGCATCATCAACATTTCCAAGGACCATCCCGAACTGGTCCGAAAATGCGGGTTAGGCGGCTGATTGGTTGGCGTCGTCGTCGGGTGGCGGTGGCGTCTCCTGCTTGGGCGTCAGGGTCACGTCGTAGCCGAGGTTGGCGAGCTGGGCGAGGGCGCGGCGTTCGAGTTTGGCGCGGCGGCGTTCGTCCAAGGCGGTGCGGTCCTGTGCCTGGTAGTCCTCGTGGGTCTTGAGCAAGTGGTAGGTGAGGCGCACGATGGTGTGGCCGACGGCGAAGATGGCGGTCTGATGGCCGTGGCGGGTCGCGATCCGGCGGTACTGGGCGGCGAGGTCGCTGCCCTTGGAGCGGATCGCCGCCGAGGCCGCTTCCACAAGGGCGCGACGCAGCCAGACGCTGCCCTTGCGGGAGCGGCCGCCTTGCCGTTTGCCGGCGCTCTGGTGGTTGCCGGGGCACATGCCCGCCCAGGAGGCGGCGTGGGCCACGGTCGGGAACTGGTCCATGTTCGTGCCCAGTTCGGCGAGCAGGATCTCGGCGGTGGTGCGTCCGACCCCTGGGATGGTGTCCAGGTGGGCGAGGTCGGCGTCGAAGGGGCGCAATGCCTCGCTGATCTGCGCACTCAACTGGGCGATCTGGCCAGTGAGGAAGTCAATGTGGGCCAGATGCAGGCGCAGCAGCGTCTGATGATGGGTCGTCACCTTGCCCGTCAAGGCCCGTTGGAACGCCTCCTCCTTCTTGCGCAAGCGCCCCTTCGCCAAAGCCGCCAGCGCCTCGGGGTCGGTCGCGCCGGCCACGATCGCCTCCAGCATGGCGCGGCCCGACACCCCCAAGACGTCCGTCGCCACACTGGAGAGCTTGAGGTTGGCGTCTTGTCGGGTACCCGCGTGCGGGTGTTTGTGCAGCCGATTCACCACGGCGCTGCGTTCGTCGGTCAGGCGCCCTGGGGGCACCCGGCGGGTGCGGGTGAGCACCCGCTAGCGGGTACCCGGCAACTCCCGCTGGAAGCGCTCCGGGATGAAGCTGGGGCGGATCAGCCCGTGCTGGAACAGCTCTGCGATCCACTGCGCATCCTGCACATCGGTCTTGCGGCCCGGCATCCCTTTGATCTGGGCAGCGTTGGCGACGACGATGCGCGTCACGTTCTCCAGGACGTTGAACACCAGCTTCCAGAACACGCCGGTCGCCTCCATGGCCACGTCGCCACACTCCGCCGCCGTCAGCCACTCCCCCAGCGCCACGACCCCGCTGGTCGTCGTGGCAAACGTCTGGGTCTGCGTGCGCCCAGCGACGGGACCATCCGTCCGCAGCAGGCAGGCGACCACCGTATCCCGATGGACATCCAACCCACAACAGACCCGATACTGCACCTCCATTGCTCGCTCCTTTCGCCAGCTGCTCATCTGCGGTCCGGTGGCGCACGGCGCAGGCGCTGGAAGCCAACAAGAAACTGGTCTACGTGGTCCGCCCTCGCGAGTGGCCACAGTCGCGGGCTCCTGCCAACGCCCCCGTCAGTCTGCTGTCCGGGTTCAAGACGCCACACTCGTGGCGACGGTGGGGCGCCGTGTCCGCCCCGATGCTAGCATTTTCATCCGCGCGGGCGGCGGCGCGCCGCCATTGGGTCTGCTGTGATGTTGGGCGAACGCCCCTTTGGGAGGGAAAGGCGTGCCGCCTTATCGCTGCGGCTCGGGCAATGGCAGATCGTGCTGCGCTTGTCCGGCCTCCAAGGCGGCCTCCACCGCCCGAATGAGCGCATAGGCGGACTCGGCGCTCAGTTCCACCGACAGTCGCGCGCCGGGACCGGCAGCCTCGTTGGCGAAGTCGATGATCAAGGCGTGGTCCAGCGGCGCGCTGACCGGGTGGTCGTAATAGACAGTGGCCCGCGTGAGGGCCAGCCACTCCGGCACGCCCTTGCCGTGGGCCGCAATGTCCGCTTTATAGGTGATCCAGCTACACATGCTGCCAGTCCCTCTTATGTTCGCGCGGGTGTCTGAGCGGTGGGCGTACCGAGATACCGTGTATAAAAGGCAAAGACCTTCTGCCAGGCGTCCACTGCCTGTTCGGGTCGGTAGGCCGGGCGGTCGACGGCGAAGAAACTGTGGCCGGCGCCATCATAGCGATGGAACTCATAGACTTTCCCGAGGCGACGCAGTTCTTCCTCGGTGTGATTGACCTGGTCGCGGTCAGGGTTTCGATCCTCGTTGCCGAAGATGCCGAGCAGCGGGCAGGCCATATCCTTCGTCATGTCGATCACGGCCTCCGGCTGCTGCGCACTGCGTTCCTCCGGCCGCGCCACCACGCGGCCGCCCCAGCAATCGACGGCGGCGTTCAGCGAAGGAATCTTGCAGGCCACCATATAGGCCTGGCGTCCGCCTGAGCAGAAGCCGATCACGCCAACCCGTCCGTTTGCATCAGGCTGAGCGCGCAGGAACGCCGCCGCGCCGGCAACATCCCCAATGACTTGCGCATCCGGCGCGCCACCATGTGCTCGGGCAGCGGCGGCAACGTCGTCCCAGCGGCCGGGACCATGCCGCGAGAAGATGTGTGGGCAGATCGCCGCGTAGCCATGATAGGCAAGCTTGCGGCTGACTTCCTTGCTCCACTCGTCCCAACCGGGCATGTGGTGGATGACGACGACACCGGGAAGCGGTGAAGCCGAGACCGGCCGGGCGTAGTATGCCTGGATAACGTCACCACCGTGCCCCACGATGCCGATTGTTTCGGCCAGCATGCCTTCGATCACTCGCTCAATCTCCGCTCGTACGCAGGCTGGCTCCCCGCCGCAGCCTGGCATGAGAGAATGGCACCGCCGACAAAACCTGTCAACCCCCAGGCACATTCGGAGCGACGGCAACGACGTCACCGCCGAACTGGACCACCGTTGCCGCTATTCGGCTGCCGGGTCTGCCAACTCGCGCAGCACGTCGGCCATCCGAAGCGCAAAGCCGGGCAGCACGTCGCCGCCGTCCAGGGTCTGGTCCGCCGCGACTCGGCGGATGCTGTCGCGCTGGTAGACCGTGGTCACGCCCGTTTGCGGATTGACATACCACAGCAACGGGACGCCTGCCCGCAGCCAGTCGCCCACCTTGGCTTCCACCATCGCCGCCCGATCAGTCGGCGACAGCACTTCGATCACGAGGTCAGGCGCTTCTGCAGTTGCGCTTGCCCGCCTATCCGTGGGGATGCGCTCGCGGCGGTAGAAAGCGATGTCGGCCCCACGCGCATCAAAGTCGCTCTGCTGCACCTTCACCAGAGCATCGGCGTCCACCAACTGGCCTAGCCGTCGTTCCCTGACAAAGATACCGAGCAGCACCGTGAGTAGCGCCACCAGGCTGCCGTGCTCATAGTTGGCCATGTCCCACTCCACGACCTGTCCATCGACCAGTTCTCGCCGTTTGCCGTCATCGGGAAAGCTTTCGAGATCGTTGACGCTAAAGCGCCTCGCGGCGACAGCGGACGCGGGGGCCATGGCCCACTCTCCTATTCGGCTCGGGGAGGTATCGGTGAATGAGTGCCGCGTACCGCGCGATTGCGGGTCAGCTTGACTCCCAGTTCATTATAGGTCGCTCCAGGCGGCCACAGGCCGTTTCTGGATGCACTCGTTTTGGCAGAGGGCGTTCCGCCGCGTCACGGGTGCCGGATCAATCGGCTCCGGCGAAGGTTTGCGCAGCAGATTGAGCATAAGCGAGGATGCACCCAAGCTGGTCGCTCACGACGTTGCGCACGTCACTGCCTGCGCATGCCATCCCTCACCGGCTGACGCACCGAAATAGAAGCCGGTAACCGCGCCCAAGAGCGTGACGACCGGCGAAAGTAGCACAGCAGCAATCTTCGCTAGATCGTCCACAGTGACCAATCGCAGGCCCAAAAGTAGCAGCGCTACGCCAATCTCTAACGCGAATAGCGCGAGCAATCCAATGGCGATCCAGCCGCGCATGCTTTCCCGCGCCCGTGCCGGATCGAACACGCTGCCGATTTGCAGCGGTTTCTCCGATGCTGCGGGAGGTACAGGTTCCTCTGTGAAGTCTGCTTCGCTCGGTCGTGGCTCCAACCGGTGAAGCGCCTCGGTGCTCATCGACCTAGCGAATGATGACGTGGCGAAGCGTCTTGTCCTTTTCCTCGACCAAGAGTGCGCCGCCGTTTGCTGTCACCTCCTCAACGAACTTCTCCATGCCAATCGCGCGGCGGAGCGTCTCCGTCACCGTCGTCCCGCGCTTCTCGGCGAGCGCGCGCAGTGTGTTCACATCGTCTGCGGTCAGATTCACTGATACCTTGATTTTTTCCATGTCGTTTCTGTCCCCTTCTATGAAGCAGCCGCCAGTATGAGGCATCAGTATAGATACGGTGGGTTAATATACCCGACAGTATCCCCGGGATTGGGGGATGATGACGATATGGAAAGCGGGACGCTCAATGGATGCTGTCCAGTTACGGGTCCGCGATAAGATCACTGAGGAATCCGGCAAGCTGATCATCCCGAAAGCGACCGACCTGAAGCGCATGGGGCACTTTGGCAGACGGCAGATGCAGGGGAACGGCGAACTATCGCTGGTAACCTGTTCGACGCGGCCTATCTAGACCCGACCGTCGGCCGCATCACCGAGGGACGGGTCAAAGCAGACTACGCTCCGCTGTTTGCAACGGAGCGAGTAGCCACGGGCGGAACCGACGAGATTCGAACTCGCGATCTCGACATTGACAGTGTCGCATGTTGGGCCACTACACCACGGCTCCGAGTGGGGGATTCTTCGATTGTGGAGAGGTCGGACTGCTATAGGATAACGTTCAGACTGCGCGCGGTCAACTGTGTGGGCCGGGGAGGATTCGAACCTCCGTAGAGCTTCCGCTCGACAGTTTTACAGACTGTTGCCATTAGCCGCTCGGCCACCGACCCAGGATGCAGGCGCGCTCACGACGCCTGCCGATTGTACCGCACAGGAGGCTGCCCAGCGGGGAGAGGCAGGCGGTGGGCGATACAGGGATCGAACCTGTGACCTCTTCCTTGTAAGAGAAGCGCTCTAACCGGCTGAGCTAATCGCCCATGCAAAAGGGCGAGAGCCGAAGCCCTCGCCCAGTTCCTGGTAGCGGGAGACGGATTCGAACCGCCGACCTTCGGGTTATGAGCCCGACGAGCTGCCGCTGCTCCATCCCGCGTCGTGTGTCAGCAAATCTATAAGCCGCATTCTGTCGAGGGCAATCATCTCTCTTGGGAGCAATGTTACCACCGTCCTCTGCGCGCCCTACCTGGAACCCGCCGAGCTGGCGTCTTGGTCGTTCCACTTGGGCTTGCTCCGGGTAGAGTTTAGCGCTTTTCACCCTGACCCTGACTTGCGCCAGCATCAGATTGGTCTCTGTGCCACTCGTCCTCGCCTCGCGGCGGATGGGTGTTACCCACTACCCTGCTCTATGGAGTGCGGACTTTCCTCGCCGAAGCGCGATTGCCCAACTTGCTGACCTGTGCAGTCTACCGGCATCCGCCGGTGCGGTCAAGCGAACGCCTCGTCTCATAGGGACGATGCGGCGGGTAGGCTCTGGCAATGACCTAGTGTCCCACGAGGTGACCCTCGCAGTATCATCGGCGCTGACGCGTTTCACGACCGTGTTCGGGATGGGAACGGGTGGGACCACGCCGCTAAAAAAGCCAGGGCCAGCAAATCGCTCTGGCCCGCTGTCCGGTGCTGCCCGGACGCACTGTACCTCTCCTTCGGCCATTCGCCTTGCGGCTAGGAGCCATTATCAAGGTGCATGCACACCCTGACCGCTGAAAAGTGGAATGTTTGGATGGCAAGGTCGATGGTTGTGCTGACCTATCGACCGTAGAAGGCTGTCGTAGCGCAGAGAACCGCGCGACGGGCAGCACTCCCTAGAAAGGAGGTGATCCAGCCGCACCTTCCGGTACGGCTACCTTGTTACGACTTCACCCCAATCGCTGAGGCGGCACTCGACGCGAGTCTGGTTGCCCAGGCTCCACGGCTTCATGCCTTCCCGACTTTCGTGGTGTGACGGGCGGTGTGTACAAGGCCCGGGAACGCATTCACCGCCGTATGCTGACCGGCGGTTACTAGCAACTCCGACTTCACGCAGGCGAGTTGCAGCCTGCGATCCGAACTGAGGACTGGTTTCGAGGATCGGCTTCCTGTCGCCAGGTCGCATCCGATTGTCCAGCCCATTGTAGCGTGTGTGTAGCCCCACGCGTAAGAGCCATGCTGACTTGACGTCATCCCCACCTTCCTCCGCGTTTCGCGCGGCGGTCGGCCTGGACACCAGGTAACCAGGCCCAGGGGTTGCGCTCGTTGCGGGACTTAACCCAACACCTCACGGCACGAGCTGACGACAGCCATGCAGCATCTGCAGACCTGCCCTTGCGGGGGACCCTATCTCTAGGGCTTACAGGCCCATGTCAAGCGTGGGTGAGGTTCTTCGCGTTGCATCGAATTAAACCACACGCTCCGCTGCTTGTGCGGGCCCCCGTCAATTCCTTTGAGTTTCAGCCTTGCGACCGTACTCCCCAGGCGGGACACTTCCCACGTTCGCTCCGGCACGGCAGGGGTCGATACCCGCCACGCCCAGTGTCCATCGTTTACCGCGCGGACTACCGGGGTATCTAATCCCGTTCGCTCCCCGCGCTTTCGCGTCTCAGCGTCGGCCCGGCTCCAGCAACCCGCCTTCGCCACCGGTGTTCTGATCGGGCTCTACGCATTTCACCGCTCCTCCGACCATTCCAGTTGCCCCTCGCCGTCCCAAGACCGGCGGTTCGGCGCGTCCTATGAGGGTTGAGCCCCCACCTTTCACACGCCGCCTACCAGCCCGCCTACACGCGCTTGACGCCCAGTAATTCCGGACAACGCTCGCCCCCTACGTCTTACCGCGGCTGCTGGCACGTAGTTAGCCGGGGCTTCCTCGACAGGTACCGTCCATCCTCTTCCCTGTCAACAGGGCTTTACAGGCCGAAACCCTTCATCACCCACGCGGCGTCGCTCGCTCAGCCTTTCGGCCATTGGCGAAGATCCCTTACTGCTGCCCCCCGTAGGAGTCTGGGCCGTTTCTCAGTCCCAGTGTGGCCGGCCATCCTCTCAGACCAGCTACCCATCATCGGCTTGGTAGGCCACTACCCCACCAACCACCTAATGGGACGCAAGCCCCCCCTCCGGCGCCTCTTGCGAAGCTTTCCCCTTTGGATTGACCCAAAGGGATCATGCGGGATTAGCCACCCTTTCGGGCAGTTATCCCCCACCAACAGGCTAGGTCACTCACGCGTTACTCACCCGTCCGCCGCTAACTCGGACCGAAGTCCGAGCCCGCTCGACTTGCATGTATTACGCACGCCGCCAGCGTTCGTCCTGAGCCAGGATCAAACTCTCCGTTCAAAACCAGCCGAAGCTGGTCGCGTTGTCCAATAAATATTGACGGTGGCGATGCGCCACCGAGATCAACACTCGGTCGCATCCTTGCCACGCACAGCCCCTCAACAGGGCTGCTCAAACATTCCACTCTTCAGTTGTCAAGGTGCTTTCCCGCCCTCTCGGACGGACATTTACTGTACCACCCCGCGTCGCCCCCGTCAAGCGCCAGTCGCGCTCTTTCGGCCGGCGGCACGTTCTGCGGTGCAGCGGACAGGAATCCTAGCGCCTCGCGCTACCGGATGTCAACAAGCAGCCGGTATGAACGGGGCACAGCGGGTGTCCCTCAAGATTTTGCGCGGTCCGCTTGCTAATGGCGGCGCCGCCGCGCCCGGCGACTGAAGTCGCGGGCTAGATTTGGCGAAGTCCGCCTTCGCGGACTGAACGAGCCGCCGAAGGGCGGCTTCGCTTGGTCTAGCCCGCGACTTCAGTCGCCGGGAGGGCCCAAGCATCCGACGCAAAGCCTTGGAGAATACCCGGGCACGGCGACCGTGGTTGCTTGCCTCCCCCTTCCGCTGGTATACTGCCGCGCAATGCGACACGGCGCCGTGTCGCGGGTAGCGCAGCCCTGCCAGCACGTCACTGTCGGATGTGCATGGGAGGGCTTTTTGCTGCCCATCTGCGTCACGCGCCCGCAGCTTCGGCGCGGCAGTACAACACAGAAGGAGACAGTCGTTTGGACGCTAAGGAAGCTATCGGTCTCGGTGCAAAACACGGCGCGAAAATGGTCGACATGCGCTTCGTGGACATGCCCGGGACGTGGCAACATTTCACCATGCCCATCGGCGAACTGAAGGAGGACATATTCAAAGAAGGAGTCGGCTTCGACGGCTCCAGCGTGCGCGGCTTTCAGGCCATCCACGAGAGTGACATGCTGCTGATCCCGGACCCGAATACCGCCCTCATGGACCCGTTCACCGCCCAGCCCACGCTGAACCTCGTCTGCAATGTCGTCGAGCCGGGAACCTATCGCTCCTACTCGCGCGACCCCCGCTACATCGCCCAGAAGGCGGAGAAGTACCTGCAGCAGAGCGGCATCGGCGACGCCGCCTATTTCGGCCCGGAGGCGGAGTTCTTCCTCTTCGACGACGTGAAGTACCAGTCAGACCAGAACATCCAGTACTACGAGGTCGACTCGGTCGAGGGCAACTGGAACACGGCGCGTGAAGAAGGCCCGAATCTCGGCTACAAGATTCGCAACAAAGAGGGCTACTTCCCGGTTCCGCCGCACGATACCCAGCAGGACATCCGCACCGAGATGACCATGTTGATGATGGAGGCCGGCCTCTCCCTGGAGCGACACCACCACGAGGTGGCCACTGCCGGCCAGAACGAGATCAACTTCCGCTTCGACACCCTGACGAAGACGGCCGACAACATGATGCTCTACAAATACATCGTCAAGAACGTCGCCCGTCGCCACGGCAAGGTGGCGACCTTCATGCCCAAGCCGATCTTCGGCGATAACGGCTCCGGCATGCACACGCACCAGAGCATCTGGAAGGGCGGCCAGCCGCTCTTTGCCGGCGACAGCGGCTACGCCGGCCTCTCCGAAACCGCGCTCTACTACATCGGCGGCCTGCTGACGCACGCCCCGGCGGTGCTGGCGTTTGGCGCCTCGGCGGTGAACAGCTACAAGCGCCTGGTACCGGGCTACGAAGCGCCGGTCAACCTGGTCTTCTCCCAGCGCAACCGCTCCGCCGCCGTCCGTATCCCCACCTACTCCAAGAGCCCCAAGTCAATCCGCATCGAGTTCCGGCCTCCCGATGCGGCCTCCAATCCGTACCTGGCCTTCGCCGCCATGCTGCTGGCCGGCCTGGATGGCATCACGAACAAGATCGACCCGCGCGGCAAGTTCGGGCCGATTGACTCCAACATCTATCACCTGCCGCCGGAGGAAGCCGCCAAGGTCCTCTCCGTACCCGGATCATTGACGGAGTCGCTGGACGCCCTGGACACCGATCGCGGCTTCCTCACCGCCAACGGCGTCTTCACGGACGACCTCATCGACACCTACATCAGCTACAAAACGGCCGTCGAGATCGACGAGTTCCGCTTGCGCCCGACGCCGTACGAGTACTACCTGTACTTCGACGTGTAGTGAGCTGGGCATCGATCGGGTCCAGTGCGGGTTGCCCGGCGACTGAAGTCGCGGGCAACACTTGCGAAGTCCGCCTTCGCGGACTGGGCCACCAGCGAAGCTCGACGTGCGTAGCCTGCGCAGGCAGGCTTTGCCGGGTACCCACGCGCAGCGTGGGTGTTGCCCGCGACTTCAGTCGCCGGGCATATTACCGGGGCGATGGCCCGCCGTCCGCAGCCGGGCCAACGTCCCAACCGCTACTTCCACGCCTAATCGCACCGGGCTGAACGGGTAGGCATGGTAATCGGACCCAGCCGATGTGGGCATGCCGTGCTCGTGGGCCAGGTGCCGGTAGGCAGCATTACGTTGCTCACCGTCCGCCCAGTAGCCACCGTAGGGCGCCTCTAACGCGTCGACCACCCGCCCCGCCAGCAGCCTTGCTACGGTGGCGTCGTCGCGCACCAGGCCCGGATGGGCCAGGGCGACGACGCCACCAGCGGCACGGATCACCGTCGCCCCTTCCTCCACCGGCGCGTAGACGCGGTTGGTGCGCGGAAATTGGCCGACGCGGCGTGCAGCCTCCCAACGCTGGAACGCTGCTCCCAGCGTCGGAGCCCAGCCGAGGCGAACCAGTAACACGAAGAGGTCGTAGAACGACGGCTCGCGCGGCGCTGCCACCGCACGGAGGACTGCCACGTCCACCGGGCTGCCCAGATTGGCGCTCAGTCTGCTCAGGGCGGCTTCGTCGCGCAGCAACTGCTCGGCCCCACTGGGCCAGCGCTGCAGGAAGGCGGTCAGTTCGGGGGCATTCGGCTTGATCCAGTATCCCAACAGGTCCACCCGCTTACCATCGGCCAGGCAATCCAACTCGATGGCCGGGATCAATGTGACGCCAAGTCGCGCTGCCGGTTCCACCGCTTCCAGGTAGGCCTCGACCCGATGGTGGTCGGTGATGGCGAGCGTGCGCACGTCGCCCATGCTGGCCCAGCGTACCAACTCTTCGGGTGAGCAGAAGCCGCTGGACCAGGTGGTGTGGCAATGCAGGTCAAGGCGCTCCAACTCCGTGTCCTGCCTACCCTCGGGCATGCAGTTCGCTCGGGTCAGGCGGCGCAGCGGTGGGAACGATCTCCTGCTGCTCCGGCGGTCGGTAGTTGCGGCCGTAGTTCTCCCGTTCGGCGAGGCCATCCGGCGCCTTGCCGATGCTTGTGCCGCAGACGCCTTGCTCTACGGCAGGGTCCATCGTCCGTCCAGTTTCGGTCAGGCGGCGTGCGACGTAGCCATCGAGCTTTTGTTCCAGCTCGGCGACAACGTCCGGGTACCGGTCAATGAGATTATGCTGCTCGTCCGGGTCGGCTTCCACGTCATAGAGTTCACGCTCCGGCGAGCCGGCGTGGAAGCTCGGTTGCAGCGCCTTGATCAGCTTCCAGCGACCGCTGCGCACTGCCCGCTTCACCTGCCAGGACGCTTCGCTGAAGTACAGCTCGTCGTAGTTGCCGTCGCGCAGACCAAAGACGCTGGGCAGCAGGCTCTTGCCTTCCATGCATTCCGTGTTCGGCACGCCGCAGAGGTCCAGGATGGTTGGCGCCAGATCGAGGTTCTGCACCATACCCGCTACCCGCCGGCCTGCCGGCAGTTTCTCGGGCGACCAGAGAATCAACGGCACGTGGACGTTGGCCTCATACAGGCCATGGTGGTCGTAGTAGCCCTCGTGTTCATCCAGTACCTCGCCATGGTCGGCCGTGATGATGACGACCGTGTCCTGAGCCAGTCCCAGCGCTGTGAGTCGGGCGAAGATGGGTCGCAGGTGCTCGTCCATATAGGCAGTTTCGGCGTCGTAGGAGGCGTTGACGTAGGCGGTGTCGGTGACACCCGGCATCCAGTTGTGGAAGTACCAGCGGAACGGCTCAAAGGCCCAGACCTTGTCCATACTCGTGTTCTGCTTGTCGTAGGGGTCGCGTCCCTCCGGGTAGAAGCGCTGCCGATAGCCGTCCGGCGGCAGGTAGGGCGTGTGGGGGTCCCAATAGTGGACGAACAGGAAATAGGGCTTGTCAGTCTCCTTAATGGCGTCTAACGTGGTCAGGACGTTGGTAGTCACTGTCTCCGCCTTACGGAGCACGCCGGGCTCGGAGCGATCCCAGGCGTAGTTGCGGTAGAGGTCAAAGCCACGTGGGAAGTGCCGCTGCATGTTGTCGACGGCAGCGGTGTAGTAGCCGTGGTCGTGCAGTATCTCGGCCAGCAGCCGCACGCCAGGTTCCGGTTGCACCTTGCCGCCGATGTTGATCACGTTGTGCGTGATCGCCTCTTTGCCGGAATGCATGGTGGTGAAGCTGGGGTGGGTGGGAATGTTCGGCGCGTAACAGCGCTCGAAGAGCACACCCTGGTCCGCCAGTTCGTCCAGGAAGGGACTGGTGGGCAGGCGGTAGCCGTAGCAACCGAGGTGGTCGGCGCGCTGCGTGTCAAGGGCGATTAGGACAATGTTCATGCGGATATCACGCTGAGCCTTTCTCCAATGTTGGTAGGGTGATGGTCGCTGTCGCTCCGGCGTCGATGCCGTGGGCAGCCAGGTAGCCTTGCGGAACTTCCAGCGCGTACTGATAGGGCGCTGGCGAGACGTGAGTGTCGGTGCTGAAGGGTTGCATGTCCTGGGTGCTGAGGACAGTGCCGGTGTCGTCGATGAAGGCGATGGAGAGCGGCAACGGCGTGTCTTTCATCCAGAAGCCGACCGTCTCCCCGTCGGGAAAGACGAACAGCATGCCGCTGTCCGCCGGCAACGACTGCCGGCCCATGAGGCCCTGCTGCCACTCGGCAGGCGTCTGGGCCAGATCAACGCGCACCAGCCTCTGGCCACCGTCGGACGCGGTGAACAGTACCGCTGCGTAAGGCGCACCGACGGGCCCGACTGTGGCGGCATCGATGTACGCCGGCCCTCCCGTCATCGGGTTGAACACCAGTAGTCGCGTGCCCACCTGGCCGATCGCCAGCAGCGGCGTGAACTGGCCCAGTGGCCCGAAGGAGATTGCCTGGTCGTCCGCGCCGGACCAGAGCGAAGCCGGCAGATAGTTGGCGACCCAGAACGGCGAGAAGGCCGGTCCGCTGTCGGCCTGCGCCGGAAGCGCCGAAAGGGTACTGAGCGCAAGCAACAGGGTCGCCAGCGCCATCGAGAAGGGACGGTACATCGGCATCACGGCGCGACGCGGCGCGTCTGATCCGGGGAAGGCAGCCGCTCCTCAACCCGGTATCTGGTCTGCATGATATCAAACTCGTCAATCTCTTCGATCACGGTGATCCGCAGGCGGTCTTTCCCGAAGCGCTTGACCAGGGCATCGCGCTCCTCCCAGGTGTCACACAGCCAGACCTGTGGTTTGGCGGGCGGCTCGGGCACGAACTATTACTCCTCTCGATCATCAAGGCATTGTACACGAGTTACAGGGCCGCGACTGCGGTCTGCGGCCAAGCGACGAGGGCGACTGCGGTCGCATGATGCCTCAGGCACCGCAGTGCCCCCCGTCGCTTGGCCGCAGACCGCAGTCGCGGCCCTGCCACCCTCGTCTGGCCACCGCCTTTGCACCCATTGCCGCGCTGCCGTATTATCCTGCAATGACGCACCCGACCGAACGCCTGCCCATCGCACTGGACGCCATGGGCGGCGACTTCGCACCGGCGGCCGCGGTAGAAGGCGCGCTGGACGCGGTGCGACGCTTCAAGGTGCAAGTGCTGCTGGTGGGCGACGAGACAGCGCTGCAGCGGGAGCTGGCGCGGCTGGGAGGATCAGGCAAGCTACGGATCGTCCACGCCGCCGAGACCATCGGCATGGACGAGCACGCGGCCACGGCCGTCCGCCGACGGCGCGACTCCTCCATGCACGTCTGCTGCCGCCTGGTCAAGGAAGGCCGGGCGGCGGCGGCCGTGTCGGCCGGCAACAGCGGCGCCTTCTTCGGCGTCGCCATGTTTGCCCTGGGACGGGTCAGCGGGGTCGACCGGCCTGCCCTCGCCACCATCTTCCCGACGACCGGCAAGCCGGTCCTGATACTTGACGTCGGAGCCAACACGGAAGTGAAGCCGCAGCAACTGGTCCAGTTCGCCATCATGGGCAGTATCTACGCACAGCGCGTCCTGCGCCGCAGCCGACCCTCGGTGGCGCTGCTCTCCAACGGCGAGGAGGACGAGAAAGGGCCACTGGTGGTGCAGGACGCGCACCAGCGCCTGAAGCAACTCGGGTTAAATTTCGTCGGGAACATCGAAGGCAAGGATGTACCGCGCGGCAAAGCCGACGTTATTGTCTGTGACGGCTTTGCCGGCAACGTGCTCATCAAAACGGCGGAGGGCGTCGCCGAGACGATGCTTGCCCTCATCCGCACGGAGCTCACCAGCAGCCTGCTGAACAGGCTGCTGGCCGCCGGCCTGCATCCCGCCTTTCGCCGTGTGCGGGCCAAGCTAGACTACGCGGAGTACGGCGGCGCCCCGCTCCTCGGCATCCAGGGAGTCGCCATCATCGCCCACGGCCGCTCCAATGCCAATGCCATCGCCAACGCCATCCGCGTCGCCGCCGAGGCGGTGGACAACGGCGTGGTGGAAGCCATCCGCGAAGGTGTGACCTCACCCGCTCGCTGAGGCTCGCACCCTCTCCTGGACGGAGAGGGTAACGGGGGATTGCGACCAATGGCGCGACCATCACCACCCCAACCCTCTCCGTCCAGGAGAGGGTGCGAGCCTCAGCGAGCGGGTGAGGTCACCTACACAAATAGTGGCGCCATCTGGCGTTGCTCCATCACGCGGCGGACCTGCTCGTCTGTCGGCTGGCCGCTGAAGCGACTGGCAGCATCGAACACTTTGGGCAGCACGTTGATGTCACCGACGGTATTGAGGAAGACGGGGCGGGAACCCAGTACCCAGGAGACGGCGACGTCGATGTCGGCCTGCTCGCGCAACGGGTCATACCAGGTGGAGGCCGTGCGTGGTTGCTCGCCCCAGGGAGCGCGTGTGATCGCCTTGATTGTCTGGAAGGCGACGTTGCGCTCGCGGCAGACGGCAAAGAGTGCTTCGAGGTCGGCGGCATACTGGGGGTTCTGCATCATGATGAAGCTGTACGGCAGCAATACAGTGTCGAAGTCGAACTGCTGCAGCGAGCGCAGGTGCATCTTGGGGATGCCGACGCCGTGGCCCGTGACGCCGATGAAGCGCACCAAACCCTGCTCGCGGGCCTCAATGCAGGCTTTCAGGGCGCCGTCGGGGCCCATCGCCGTGTCCCACTCGGTAGGGTCGGCCAGATTGTGCAGTTGGATCAAGTCCACGCTCGACACGCGCAACCGCTCCAGCGAACGCCGGATAGAGTCACGCGCCCCCTGGTAGGTACGGTCGCCGGTCTTGGTGGCCAGAAATACCTGATCACGGATGCGTTCCATCCAGGGGCCGAGGCGCACTTCGGATTCGCCATAGCTGGCGGCGGTGTCGATGTGGTTGACGCCGAAGCGCAACACCGTCTCCATCGTGCGGTCGGCCTCTTCCTGGGTCACTCGACTGAAGGCGGCGGCGCCGAACACTGTGCGCGTACTCTCGTGTCCGGTTCGACCAAACTGCTGCTTAGGGATCATGGGCTGGCTCCTCACTAATCGACAGGTCCCCCGCCGAAGCAGTTGGGCACATGCCGTGCCGGCTCTGGCGGCTGCGCCCATCGCGACGCTGTTGGATCATACCTTCATGGACAGCAGTCGCGTCGTGCCCGAGCTCGCCATAAGCATTGGCAAACGACCGAGCGCCGTAGGGGCAGGCCCCCGTGCCTGCCCCTACGCGTATCACTTCCGGTATCCAGTGTGAACCCGTTTGCGCATCCGGCTTACAGGCTGGACTTGACACCACCGCTTCCGTACCCTACGATTTGAGCATACGCAAATTATGGCTTGCACGACCGCTAACAGGTGCCGGACGACCGGTGGCCGGAGGTGTGATGACGGTGATCGACGAGCCTGCAGTTGTCGCGGACCTGCCAGGTAAGGAGCTTGCGCCCGAGCCAGGGGGAATGCAGGGCGCTGCGCGTATGGCCCTCGACGGACGGCGGCGTGGGCTGCAGGCGATCCTACCCTTCCTCGGGCCAGCCTTCATCGCTTCGATTGCCTACATCGACCCCGGTAACTTCGCCACCAATATCAGCGGTGGCGCGCAGTTCGGCTACCAACTCCTATGGGTGATCGTACTGGCCAACCTGATGGCCATGCTCCTCCAGACTCTTTCGGCCAAGCTAGGAATCGCCACGGGCCACAGCCTGCCGGAACTTTGCCGGCAGCTCTTTCCTCGCCGGGTGGTCCTGGTCATGTGGATCGTTGCCGAGATCGGAGCGATGGCGGTCGACCTGGCGGAGTTCCTGGGTGCGACGATTGGCTTCAACATCCTGCTGCATATTCCATTGTTCCCGGCAGCCTTGCTCACCGGCCTCTGTACCTTCGCTATTTTGGGCTTGCAACGCTTCGGCCTTCGACCGTTTGAAGCGGTCATTGGCGTACTGGTCGGCGTCATCGCCGCCAGTTATGTCGTGGAGACGGTGCTGGCACGGCCGGACTGGGGCCAGGTCGCCTATCACAGCGTCGTACCGTGGTTAAGCGGCGACAGCATGTTGCTGGTGGTCGGCATCGTGGGCGCCACGGTGATGCCGCACGTGATCTATCTGCACTCCAGCTTGACCCAACGGCGCATCGTGGGGCGCAACCCCGAGGAAACGCGCCGCATCTTCCACTTCGAAGTTGTCGATGTCGTCTGCGCCATGGGGCTGGCCGGCGCCATTAATATGGCGATGCTGTTTATGGCCGCCAAGGTCTTTCACGACAGCGGTCACAGTGACGTGGCGACGATCCAGCAGGCGTTCCAAACGCTGACGCCATTGCTGGGCGGCGCCAGCAGCGTCGTCTTCGGCGTTTCGTTGCTTGCCTCCGGCCTATCCTCGTCCGCTGTTGGCACGCTGGCCGGCCAGATTATCATGCAAGGCTTTGTCGATTTCAGCATCCCCATCTGGCTCCGCCGCTTCGTCACGATGCTGCCCGCTCTCATTGTCGTCGCGCTCGGCCTCGATCCGACGAGGGTGCTGGTACTTAGCCAGGTCGTTCTGAGCTTTGTCCTGCCGGTGCCGGTGATCAGCCTGATCCTACTCACGCGGCGCAGGGACTTGATGGGAGAGCATCTGGTCAATCGTCCGCTGACGAACGTGCTGGCCGCAGCATGCACAGTCGTGATTCTGTTGTTGAACGTGGTATTGCTGTATGCGACGTTCGGTGGCAATATTCCCGGAGCGGCGGCGAGCTAACCGAGCACTGCGCACTTTGGCCGGACAGAGGAGATGGCTGCGTGTTCCGACGATTGCTCTTGCCACTGGACGGCTCTCAGTTGGCCGAAGCGGCGCTGCCCGTCGCCACACGGCTTGCCCATGCCTTCGACTCGCGCCTGCTGCTCTTGCACGTCATCGAGCGCAAGGCGCCGACGACGATCCACGGCGAGCCACACCTGACGGAAGTCGCGGCGGCGGAAGCGTACTTGCAAAGCGTGGTGACACGGTTAAGAGACCAACAGATCGAAGCGGAAGTCCATGTCCACAGCGTTCCGCTTGGCGATGTCGCGCGCAGCATTGCCGACCACGCCGAGGAAGAACGCGCCGACCTGATCGTCCTCTGTGCCCATGGTCGGGCGGGCTGGCGCGACCTTGTCGCCGGTAGCATCGCGCAGCAGGCGTTGCAACGGGGCAGCGTGCCGCTGCTGCTGGTGCATGCAGCGGCCCCCGAACAAGAACCGGCAGTGTTCCAACCGGCGGATATTCTGGTGCCGCTTGACGGGAGCGCGGCGGCGGAGGCCGCCCTGCCGATCGCCGCAACACTGGCCCGGGCGCTGCAGTCCCAACTGCACCTGGTAACGGTAGTTGCCACGCCAGGGACGGTCACGGACAAGCGGGCGCCGGCGACTACCTTGTTGCCGTCAGCGACGCGGCTGTTGCTGGAGGTAGAGCAAGACGAAGCGGCTGTAAATCTAGCCGGCCTCGCTGAACGGCTCCGTGCCGAGGGCGTCGAAGTCACCACCGAAGTGCGGCGCGGCGACACGACCACGCAGCTTTCGGCGGACAACATCGAACACCAGTTCGGACTGATCGTGGTAACAACGCACGGTCGCGCGGGCCTTCCCGCCCGCCTCAGCGGCAGCGTGGTCGCGCGATTTGTCGGCAAAACCAGCGCGCCGGTGTTGCTGATCCGCCGTGTGGACCGAGAATGAGGCGATAGCCCTGGTGCAGAAGGATGACAGTTCGTGAGGGCGCGTGTGGTCGCGCTGCTGCGCGGTGTCAATGTCGGGCGTGGGAACCGCATCGCCATGGCGGAGCTACGCGGGTTGCTGACCGATCTCGGGTATACCGATGTCGCCACCCTGCTAAATAGCGGCAACGCGGTCTTCACGGTCTCACAGTCTATTGAAACTGTCGCTACGGACATTGAGGAAGCTCTGAGCCGTATGCTCAGTGTGAAGTCCGCGGTCGTTGTTCGCACGGCAGAGGAGTTGGGCAAGACTGTAGCCCAAGCGCCACTGCTGGATATCATGACGGACCCAGCCAAATTCCTCGTCGGATTCCTGAGCGGCGATCCGAAGGCGGCTGGCGTCACCGCCGTAGGTGCCCTGGACGTCGGCCCAGACCAGGTGCGCCTCATCGGGCGCGAGCTGTACCTGTGGTGTCCTACCGGCATCCTGGCGTCCCCGCTGAGCAAGGTGCCCTGGGATAAGACGTTCGGTGTGACTGTGACCATGCGGAACTGGAACACGGTTACGAAGCTCCTTGCCCTGGTCGGTTAGCGGCGAGGACGCCGATCCGGAAATCACGCGGCGAGCAATTGGGAGGACGGCCCAATCGCAAGGCGGCATCGCCTGGCACGGCCGGAGCGCGGAGGAAGGCCCCCTCCGGCTCGCACCGCTCGCCAGGTTCCCCCACTGCCGTGGAGGAACCGATCCTGCACTACAGGGGACAGTCGCCTTCGGGGCGGTGCGGTTGGACCGAGGCGTCGGCGAGACGAAGTGCTACGGCAACGGCACGGCCGCTTCGACGGTCCGCCTTCGGCGTCCAGCGCGTGGCGTCGGCGCGCCAGGGGTTCCCGCCCCGCCCGCAACCCTAAACTGAAGCCACGATTGGGATCTACATGGTGCGCGCTCGGGGCCTGCGGGTTTCATCGTGGCTTGAGTTTAGGCCGCTCAGGCGGGCATCCCATAGTCCGGCCTCCCGACCCAGGCCGCATATTGCGAGCTAACGCGCTACTATCTGACATACTTAAGCTGGGGATTCGCAGCCGCCCCCTGACCTGCAGGATCGGTTCCTCCACGGCAGTGGAGGAACCTGGCGAGCGGTGCGAGCCGGAGGGGGCCTTCCTCCGCACTCGACGGGCGGCGGAGTGACCACCAACGCCGTTCACCGCCTCACCCCATCCTCCACCGCCGCCTCTCTCGCGCGGCGAATCTGTTCGGCGTGATCGTGGCCATGCGCTGCGTAGATCTCCAGCCAGACCTCGACGCTGTAGCGCCCCACTTC
The DNA here is from genome assembly GCA_036734945.1 of Chloroflexota bacterium. GTDB lineage: Bacteria > Chloroflexota > UBA4733 > UBA4733 > UBA4733 > UBA4733. The sequence continues at coordinate 105,177 of DAIMXP010000001.1, read as the reverse complement.
GTTGTGCGTGCCTGCTCGCGCCCATTCCGCCTCGCTCAGTCGATCAAGGATGTCTGCTGTCGTTTGTCTGGCAGCGCGCAGCGCGTCCAGCGAGGCGGCGATTGGGCGGTCGTAGTAGAGGTGGCGCGCGAACGCTTCCTCGTCATAGGCCAGGATGGCCGGCTGCTCCTCAACGAGCAGGCGGCGCAAGCGGATAGCTGAGGTCATCTCGCTGTCGGCAAGGTGATGCACGATCTCGCGCGCGGTCCACTCGCCGGCAAGCGGGCGGGCATCCAGATCTTCTTCGGTGAGGCCGGCCAGCGCCTCCGTGACCTCCCGGTGGCCGTCCTTGTATTGGGCGAGTAAGCGGCCTCGTTTTGCAGTATCCATGACACTTATCCTTCCGAACTCTGGTCTTCTCCACCTGGCTGAGTGACCACAAGAGGCAATCCGTCGGGCGCTGCCTCCGCTGCCCAGCGGGCGATAAGGGCGAACTGCCCCGCGCCGCGGCGTTCCGTGCCTAGCTCCAGCACATACGGTGCATCAATCAAGCGCCAGCGCTGCAAGGTGCGCTTGAATACTTTCTCTTCGCTGGCCTGCACCATGCGCACGACTCGCTGCAACCGGTTGATGATGCGAGCGAAGTTGCGCCCGCTTTCGCCGAGGTCGCCCAGGCGACCGTCCTGGCTACGCATGATGGCGTCGACGCGCGCCAGGTCGACGGGCGGCATTTCCTTCGGTGGCAGTGCAGCCGGCGGCTCAGTCGGCAAGCGGCAACACCAGCAGCGGCGGTTCGATCACGTGCTCGGCGCTGATTTCCTCGACGGCGGTGCCGATGGCGAAGAACTCGATGACGTTGGCGCCCCAGGCGTGCGTGCGCTCGTGAATGTTGGCGCCGACGATGCCGGCGGCTTCCAGCTTCTCCGCCTCTTGCTGCATGCGCTCCATCGCCAGTTCCCGGCTGTCGTAGAGCGCCTGCGTGTACTGCTCCAACTCGACGTTGCGCGTCATGTTGCGGAAAAAGGCGGTGACGCCTTGCTGCGCCACGTGATACACGCAGTTGCCCATCACCATGCCCAGCGGTCGGTAACCGGAGCGCAGCAGTACATAGAAATCCTGCCCCGACAGGTCGCTGGTGAAGGGCTTGCCGGCTTTGTTGTGGAAGCGCCGCGGGTCGTTGCGATGGACGACCGCGGTGCCGATGGCGACGAACTCTGCGACGTGGTTGCCCCACTCCTTGTGATTCACTTCCAGCCGCACGCCGACGATGCCGTCCGCCCCCAGCGCCGCCGCTTCCTCCTCCATGCGGCTCATGGCGAGTTCCCGGGCGTGGTACATCGCCTGGGTGAGGACGGTCATCTCCTGGTTCTGGTTCCACATCGATTGCTGGTAGCCGACGTGGTAGATCGAACTGCCGACGACCAAACCAACCGGATCGAAGCCGGCCTCTTTGACCAGCAAGAACTCGCTGGTGGAAAGGTCGCTGGTGAACAGCTTGCGCTGCTTGCCCTTGCCGCGCATCTCCACCAGGCGTTCCCGGGCGTGGGCGGGCAGGTTCTGGAAGGCTGCCTCTTCGGCGGCGTTGAGGGCGGTGGGATCGTCAAGCTGGGACATCAGGTTCCCCTTCTTTGCCGGAGGTCATTCAAAGGTAGCGTCGCCGGGCCGGTGGTCGATGGCCAGCAGCCGCCCGTCGCGCAACGATAAAACCGGGACTGTCGCCCGCACCGAGTGGGCAGTGTCGTCCGATTCGCGGATGGCGGTACCGACCATGCTCAGGGTCAGGTTGTGGTGCTCGCGCTCGTAGGCCGGGTTAACACCGGCACCGGTCAGGCGAATCTCTTCCAGCTTGCGGGCAAAGCGTACCCCCACCACACCGGTCGCCTCTGCCTGCTGGGCCAGGCCGTGCATCGTCCGCTCCGCGCGGTTCCGGCACTGCGTCAGCGCCTGACTGAAGTGGCCCAACTCCTGGTTGGACCAACTCTGCGCCGTCCATTCATCCTGCATGCGGGTCAGAATGAACCAGGTGCAGTGGCCCCAGACCAGGGCGACCGGCTCGTAGCCGGCCCGAGTGAGGCTCCACCATTCCTGGCCGGACAGGTCGGAGAGCCAGGGCACTTTCGGCGCTGCGCCGGGACCGCGCACGGCGGTGCCGACTAACTGCACCTCGATCTGCTTCTGGCCCCACTCGTGGCGCACCATATCAAAACGCACCCCGACGACGCCGTGCGCCTTCACCATGCGCGCTTCCTGCGCCATGCGGGTCACAGCCAGCCGGGTGGCCTCGTTGTAGGCGCCGGAGAGTTCCGCCACTTCGCAATCGCTGTAGGCGGAGGCGTAGGCAGTGCCGACGTGGTACACGCAACTGCCGGTGACGAGGCCCAGGGGCTGATAACCACGCCGCCGCAGCAGACCTGACTCATCGGGCGAGAGATCGGACGTGAAGGCCAACGATCCTGGCCTGGCGTTCGCCAGTTCGCGCAGCCGTTCTTCGGCGCCGATCGGGATGCCGCCCTGCTGCAAGCGAACCGCATCCTGCTCCTGCCGGTAGCGCGCCGATGCCGCCCGCTCCGCCGTCAGTACCTGCAAAGCGTCGCGTTGCCGCTTCTGTTCAGCCGCAGCCGCCTCTTCGGCCGGGGTCTTGTGTCGCCAGAAGTCCATCAGCCGTCGGTCCCCCTTCGGTTTGGTGGTAATTCGGCAAGGACTCCCGGCGACTGAAGTCGCGGGCTAGAACGAGCGAAGCCCGCCTTCGCGGGCTGACCTAGTCCGCGAAGGCGGACTTCGCTGGTGTAGCCCGCGACTTCAGTCGCCGGGCGAGCGGTGATAGACCTACCCCTTCGGATCGCTACCGCCCTATCCGTTCCCACCGCCCTCCACCTCCGCATTCGTCGCTCACTACCGAACCGAGACAGGCTCTCGCTCCGTTGTCGCTCTTCGCGCCACAGTCGTGGGTCCCACCGCCGGCGCCACGACCGTGCCCAGGACGGGCACACCCAGCATCTCGCGTACGTCGTAGGTATCATACAACCGATCATCAAAGTAGTGCAGGATCAGGACAATCGCCAGCGCCGCCACCAGGCCAACGGCCGTGCGTAGCAGCCAGGAGAGTCCCTCATGCAGACGGCTGGGCTTCAGGGTGATATGCGGGGCGTCGGACACGCCGACACTCACCGTTGCGATCTGTGGGGGCGCCTGACCCTGGCCGGTCTGCGCCTGCGTCAGTTGGGCGAAGATGAGGGAGCCTTGCTGCTTCACGATCTGATCTGCCGCGGCGGCGATAGCCAGTGCCTCGTTGCGCGTGCTGGCCTGGACCTGTATCTGCAGCAGTCGGTTGATGCGGTTGATCGTGAACTGCTTGCTCAGCCGTTGCGCATCGTCAATCGTCTTGAACTTAGCGGCAAAGGCCTTGACGTCGGCCTGCGGTGACTGCTTCAGGGTGGCGATGACCTGTTCGCTGAAGGTTGTGCCTTCGATCACGCCCGTGAAGTCGTCTAGGATGAACTGCGCCGCTAGCTCCTGGTAATAGGGAGGGTAGTAATAGGTTGTGGCGTTGGCCCCCTGCGGCGAGATCGGGTCGATCAGCAGTTCCGTGCTGGCCGTGTAACTACTCGGCGCGATGAGGGCATAGACAGCGCTCACCAGGGCCGTCAGCGCGACAATGGCCACGATCAGCCGCAAGCGGCGACGAATAACCAGTCCGTAGCGGTCCAGTTCCATACGCTAGTACGCTCCTCTACCGGACAGGACTGCTGGAATCGTTTGGAGCAGGATTTTCAGGTCCAGTCCCGGCGACCAGTTCTCGATATAGTACAGGTCAAGTAATACCATCTCGTCGAAGATCAAGTCACTCCGCCCGCTGACCTGCCAGAGACCCGTTAGGCCAGGCGTCACTTCCAGACGCCCTTTCATCCAATCCTCGTAGACGTCGTACTCGCGTGCCAGCGGCGGCCGCGGTCCGACCAGGCTCATATCACCGCGCAGCACGTTGAACAACTGCAGCGCTTCATCGAAACTGAGCCGGCGCATGAGGCGACCGATGCGCGTGCGGCGCGGATCGTGGCGGGACTTGAAGATGATCCGCCCGGCCTCATTCTGTGCTTGCACCTGCTCCAACAGGGCATCGGCATTCTGCACCATGGAGCGGAACTTGTAGAACCGGAAGGGGCGTCCACCCTTGCCAATGCGGATCTGGGGCACGATCGCCGGTCCCGGACTGTCCAATTTTATGGCAACAGCCATAATTAGCATGGGGATGGCCAGCACGACCATACCGAGACCAGCCACCAGGATGTCGGTACCCCGCTTCAGCCACAGGTTAGGACCCTGTAGCGGGTTTTCGCGCAGGCCGAGCAGCGGGATGCCGCCCAGGTTATCGACGTCCAGCCGGGCTAGACTCATCTCCAGCATGTCCGGCACCACGGCGAAATCGGCGCCACAATCCTTGCATTCGGCCAGAACTCGCACGATCTGGTCGTGAGCGCTGGCCGGCAAGGCGATGATGACCTGGTCGATCCGCTGCTCCCGCAGTACCGCTCGCGCCTGCGCCACGCTGCCCAGCGCGCGAAAACGCCCGAAGTCCGGCGGCGTATCGCGTTCCCCTAGGAAGCCGGCTACCCGATAGCCGAGCGCCGGGTTGCCGGCGATGCGCTGCAAGAGCATCTTGGCGACGTTACTCTCCCCGATGACCAGCACGTTGCGCACGTCCAGTCCACGCCGGTACCGAGCCATCTGCACGGAGCGCACCATCAGACGGGCCAGGCCGAGGGTGACGATGGCTGCCAGCACCATGTACAGGAAAACGAAGCGCGACTGCGACGGTGGCCGCAGCACAAAGCTGAGGGCGGCGATGATGCCGCCGGTGAGGATAGTGGAGCGAACGATGATACCCAACTGGTCGAACGTTGCCGGCTGCCGGCGGCGGCGGTAGATGCCCTCCACCTGCAGCAGCACCATCAGGAAGGCCCAGAACCAGAGCTGAATCTGCCAGTAGTCTCCCAGGGAACTCCAGTTCTCCGGCGTCACCTTGCCGCCGATGCTGAGCGGATAGCGCGCCACGTAGGAGGCGGCAAACGAGGCGTTAATCAGCACGCTGTCGATGAAGAGCCAGGCCAGCAACGGCAGGCCAACGGCGCGGCGAGCGACGACTGGGCGGCTCAGGGCCGCATACTCGCCGGTGAGCGCCGAGTCCCGGAGCGTCACACCCATCTCATCCGGCCCTTCCCGCGTCCGCATAGGCCGTGAGCACAGCCTGTGCCGTCCGCTCCCAGGTGAACCGGGCGGCTTGCGCGTAGCCGCGCCGCCGTAACTCCAGCCGGTAATCCGGGTTGTCCGCCAGTCGCCCCATGGCGAGCGCCAGCGCCTCCACGTCGAAGGGATCGAACAGCTCGGCGGCATCCCCCGCCGCTTCCGGCAGGCAGGAGGCAGTGGAGGAGAGCACGGGAGTGCCGCACGCCATTGCCTCCACGATCGGGAAACCGAAGCCCTCGTAGAGCGACGGGAACACCATGACTTCGGCAGCAGCGTACCACAGCGGCGCCTCGTCGGGCGGCGCGAATCCGACAAAATGGACACTGCCCTCGACATTTTCCTGCCGGGCATGCTGGAGCAGTCCCTCGTAGAGCCAGCCTTTGCCGCCGACGAGCATCAGCGCGTGCGTCTGGCCGCTGGCGCGCTTGAACCGAGCGAAAGCCGAAATCAGGCGCTCCAGATTCTTGCGCGGTTGGAGGGTACCGACATGCACGAAGAAACGCTCCGGCAAGCCGTGGCGGCGTCGGAATTGCTGCACAGCCTCCGGAGGCTTGGGTCGATAGAGTTCTGTCACGCCGGGGTAGACCGTACGCACCCGTGCCGGCGACACGCCCAATAGGGCGATCACATCCCGCCGCGTGTGCTCACTGTCCGTCAACACCAGGCGCGCCCGGCGGGCCGAAAAGCTGGTCAGCGCCGCTTGATAGCGCCGTTTTGCCCGAGAAAAGGTGCCCGGGAAGCGCAGGAAGGATAGGTCGTGAATGGTCAATACCGCCGGCACCGGCAAGAGCAGCGGCAGCACGTTGACCGGCGAGTGCAACAGGTCGATGCCCCGCGTCGCCAGCAGTGGCGGCTGGAGCAGTTGCTCCCAGAGGATGCGCACGGCAGGCCGCTCTGTCGGCAACACTGTCGTGTGCAAGGCAACGCCGGCACGCAGCACTAGCGACTCCGGCCGGGCCGCCGGTCCCACGAAGGCCGTGATACGCTCTACCGGCGGCGTTGCCTGAAGGTGCCTGAGCACCTGATAGATGTACTGACTGACCCCGGCGTTGCGGTAGCTACCGGCGAGCGATATGAGCTGCGCGTTGATACCGACATGCACGGCGCAGCGTCAGACGGGAACGGCGACAGGCGTCTCGTCGGTGCTGCGCACAGCGGCGTAGACCGGGCTGCACCACTGCCGGTAGCGCGCATCGCGCCCGCGCACGATGTCGAAGTAGGCTCGTTGCAGGCGCCTGGTGACGTCACCAACACGCCCGGTACCGACCGCCCGGCGGTCGATCTCTACCACCGGCGACACCTGCGCGCCGGTGCCGCAGAGGAAGACCTCATCAGCAACGTAGAGTTCGCTGCGATCAATGGAGCGCTCCACTACCGGTACGTTCAGCAGCTCCTGCGCCAACTGGATGACGGTACTGCGCGTGATGCCCTCCAAAATGTTGTCGCTGGCCGGCGGCGTGATCAGGCTACCGTGGCGCAGCAGGAAGATGTTCTCCGCGCTGCCTTCTGAGACGTGGCCATCGTGGGTGAGCATGATCGCCTCATCGAAACCGCCCTCTTCCGCCTCCGTCTTGGCAAGGGCGGAGTTGATGTAGATGCCGGTGACCTTGGCGCGCGCCGGCGCCACGTTGTCGTCCACCCGTCGCCAGGAAGAGACCATGCAGCGCGTGCCGGCGTCGATATCGATGTAGGCGCCAAAGGGGACGACGAACATGGTGATCGCTGACGTCAGACCGTTCAGCCGCACGCCGACCTTCTCGTCCTTCAGGTAGACGATGGGCCGCACGTAGCAGTCTTCCCGAAAGCCGTCGTGGCGCACCAGTTCGCAGGCGATCCGGCAGAGTTCCTCTGTCGTCTCCTTGATCGTCATGCGCAGAATCTTGGCCGAATCACGCAGGCGATCGAAGTGCTCGGCAAGACGGAACAGGTAGATTTGCTCCTCCTCGGCGTTCCAGTAGCCCCGAATCCCCTCAAAGCAGCCGGTGCCGTAGTTGAAGGCGTGCGTGACGACACTGACCTTAGCCTCGGCGAGCGGAACGATTTTTCCCTCAAAGTAGGCAAAGGCCTGGTCGGTCATGACATCCTCCCTGATACGAGCCACCACAAGCCGTCAGTCGGCCGCCAGTGCCCGTTCGTTACAAGGGAGGAGTATACCACTGGCGTGACCGGGCGCCGCCTGCGGATCGTTGGGGAAGTGAACGGACGCGAGCGGTTTACCGGATGTCCAACCACGCGGGTCCAATCCAGGCCCAATCCCGACCGTGCTGCCAGCGGTACACGGTTCGTCCTGCGTGTTCCAGGCGTAGTTCGGCCGGCGACTCCAGCAAGCGCAGCCGTCGCCCTCGAAAGAGGCAGTCCGCCTCGAACGTCTCACCGGTCGGCGGCAGCGGTTCTGCTGGCGGATCAGCAACATCCGCCAGGTAGCGAAACGCCTTGTCGGCCCAGCCGACGACGTGTAGCAGGTCGCGCAACTCCGGCAACTCCGGGTCGGCGCGGCCGTCGAGGATGGTGGCGAAGCCATGGGCGGTGCGGATGCCGCCGTTGCTATCCTGGCCGGCGAGGAGTCGAGCGAGGAGTGACGGCGGCGGCGGCGGACCACCCACCGCCTGGGCGGCGGTCAGGCCACGGAGGAGGTCGCCGAGGCCGGCAATCCAGGTCGGCTGATGACGGATAGCGCCGTTGGCGTAGACGATGAGCGGGCACTCACCCCGTTGGTTGATCTGCATGGTGATAAAGTGCGCGGCGCTGTGGGCCGCCTCGGCTAGCTCGGCATCGTTGAACGTGTGCGCGCCGAGTACCAGGGCCGGCAGGCACCGCGCTATATAGAGCGGAAAGTAGCGGCCGGAAGCGCTCCAACCGGCAGGGCCTACTGTCAAAATCTGGTCAATAGCGCCTACATGCTGACCACTTGCTTGCTGCCCTCGCACGATCAAACGCAATGCCGACAGGGCATACTGCTCAGCACAGGCAGCGTCTTCTCGCCACTTCGCCAGCGCGAGCCAGGCCTCCGCCGCCGTGGCCTGCTTATTCGGTACATACCCGGCCGCGTACGGGACATCACGGAAGCCACCCGCCTCGCTGTCCCAAAGCGTCCCGGCATAGACCAGTTCAAGGTTCCGCTCTGCCGTGGCGGCATAGCGCTCGGCCCGTCCTGACCGGCGACCGACGGCGCGCAGCCCCAGGGCCAGACGCAGCAAGGCAACGTCAACCGCCGCCTCGTGCGGCGTCCCAAAAGGAGCCGGATTGAGTTCAAAGCTGGAATGACGGTAGCCGCCGGAGGGCAACTCCTGTCCCAGCACATCATCGGCCGCGCGGCAGGCCCGCTCCAACCAGATCTCCGCGCCGCTACGCTCCCAGAGCCGCAGACAGCCCAGGATGATGCCCTCGTAGCGCCAATCGGCTGCCGCACCGGTAAAGCGCAGGCATTGTCCCCACCAGTGCGCCACCGGTCCGCCGTACCCCGCCGGGCCGCGCATGGTCTCCAACCAGGTCTCTAAACGGGAAAGGACAGTGGTGGGGGTTAGCATAGGGGGACCCCACCAGGCCCTAAAGGGCCGGGTGAGGTCTGCGCCATCACCACCACTGTCCGGCAGAGCAGTGCCAGCGGCCAGCTTTCGGCATAGGCAGCCCGCATCGCGGCATGGTAACGGTCGTAGCGGTCGGGACGACCAGCAGCAAGGGCGAGTCGGGCCCGGATGCTCCAGGCGAGCGCCCGCGGTCCCAGGTAGCCGGTCACCTGCCTGACCTCCAGCCCGGCGCGGCGGAGCTCGCGGTGCAGACGAAGCGTTGGCATGACGGCGGGGCGTATACCTGGGGAGCGGAGGACCACGATCAGCACCCCGGACGGGGCGAGGCACGTGGCTACGCGGCGGATCTGGGCAACAGACGGCGGGAGGTCCGAGCTTAGCCAGAGTACGGTCTTGAGGGACTGCGGCGCGACCACCGAGAGTCGTACCACCGTCGGCTGCACACCGACAAACGCGGCGACAGACGGCAGGAGGGCCAGATCAGGCGCGCTCCACGGCCGCAAGGTGATACAGCACGCCGATGGAAAACGGCCCAGCGCCGGCACGAGCAATTCCGGTCCGGAGGCGACCATACCGAACGGGGGTGCAGCGTCCGACGCCAGCGCGTCAAGGAGACGCGTCACTTCCAGCGGCGGTCGCCACCACGCGGGCACGCCGGAGATCGGGTTTAGCACCTGCGCCCCCTGTTCTCGCCCTGCAGTTCGCCCGACGATCATAGTCGAACGGCGTTACCGGACTGCGAACGACCGTCCTGTCGCACGGTACTCCTATGCCCGGTTGTCCTGGGCGACGGGCGTAACGGTAGCACCAATATTTCGTCCTTAAGACCATACTATACGAGCGTGTCCGACGACTGTGTACAAGGAGGCAGATAACGTTATTAAGACAGGGTATCCGATAAGCATGGCTGTTTCTAGCCGACTGTGCCGGCGTGTGGCCTTGCTGCTGGCCACGCTGGCACTGTACCTGTTCCCCCTTGCACCGCGCGGCATGGCGCAAACCAGTGCCGACTTCCCCATTGCGAACGGTCACTTCTACAGCGAAGCGAACGGCCAGGGCGGCGGCGGCGGCCAGCCCGGCTTTGCAGTTACCGATGACAGTGGCATTCCATTCTGGAGCACGTTCTCTCGTGACGGCGGGGTCGCCGCCTTCGGCTATCCCATCTCCACCCGTTTTCTTATCTCCTCGGCCACCGACCAGGCGCTGCAAAAGGGCATCTTGCAGTGGGATAACGGCATTGTCAGCGTGATCAACGTACTTGATGTGCTACACGATGCCGGACTGGATGCCGTCTTGCAATCCCGCTACTTCACGCCCCCACCCGCCGACACCTCGCCCGATGCCGGCCTGGCGTGGCCGCAGATTGTGGCGCGTCATCAGCAGTTCCTTGCCGGCAACCCGGCCATCCGCGCCGCCTACTTTGCTGCCGCCGACCCGATAATGTTGTATGGCCTACCGATGAGCCAACCGACGCCGGAAGCAAACGGCAGCGTGGTGGTCGTCCGCTTACAGCGGGCAGTGCTGCAACAGTGGCTCACGAACCAACCCTGGGCCACAGCCGGACAGGTCACGATCGCCAATGCTGGTGACATCGCCAAGACCGCCGGATTGCTGCCCGCTTCTTCCCTGACGCCGCAGGCCCCACCTGCTCCCAGCACGACCGTACCCTACTCGGTCTCGGCCACAACCAGCGAGAATTGGTCCGGCTATGTTGCTGCCACCGATCCGAACGGTGGTGGGCCCGGCACTGTCTCGGATGTGAAAGCGAGCTGGACCGTCCCGGCCGTCAACTGCGCCAGTACCCCCAATGCGGTAGTTGGCGTCTGGGTCGGCATCGACGGCGTGTTCAGTCCCACCGTTGAGCAGACCGGCACGGCTTCCGACTGTGTCGGCGGGCAGCCCAGCTATTACGCCTGGTTGGAGATCTATCCGTCGGCAGCCCGCACGTCGGCCTTGGCGATTCAACCCGGCGACGACATCACGGCTGAGGTGCAGTATGTCGGCAATTTCCGCTACCGCATCACCTTGAGTGATGCTACCAGTGGCCACGGTTTTGCTGTGCTGCGCTTCTCACCGGGCAATCGCGACTCGGCCGAGTGGGTGGTGGAAGCGCCGGCCGTCAGCAATCAGATCGTGCCCCTGGCGAATTTCGGCAGCGTTATCCTGAGTGGCGCCGCGGTGACGATGAACGGCGTTAGCGGGGGGATCGGCAACGCTGCCTGGGCGGCAGCCGGCATCAGCATGCTCGATGACGCCGGTCTGGTCCGGGCCGCACCCACGGCCTTGAGCACCGACGGCGCCGGCTTTACGGTGAACTGGCAGCGGCCATAGCCGGTATCCCCCCTCCGGCAGGGTGCTGCAATTTGCTATGGTATAGTTACCTGCAGACGGCACCAGGAGGGCCTTGGACATGCTGGTCGCCCGGATCATCACCGCCATCGTCGTCGGCTACCTGCTGGGGTCTATTCCCTTTGGTGCGCTCGTGGGACGCCTGTACAAGGGCGTGGATATCCGCCGCTACGGCAGCGGTCGCACCGGCGCCACCAATGTGCTCCGTACGCTCGGACCGGGCGCGGCAGCCTGTGTCGTCGTCGGTGACGTCGCAAAAGGCGCCTGCGCCGTGCTGGTCGTGCAACTGCTGGTTGGGTCGGGGGATCTCACCGCCCTGCACGTCGCGGAAGCCGGGGCCGGTCTCGCCGCCATTGCCGGCCACAACTGGTCCATCTTTATCCAACTGAGCGGCGGACGTGGTGTGCTGGTGGCCGGCGGGGCGTTACTGGTGCTGTTTCCGCCCGCCATGCTGCTCTGCCTGGCGGTGGGCGGCGTCGTGATCGCCCTCTCCCGCTTCGTCTCGCTCGGCTCGCTGGTGGGCGTGGTCATCGCTGCCCTGGCCATTCTGACCTTCGTCGCGCTGGGCCAGGAGCCGCGTCCGTATGCCGCCTTCGCCATCATCGGCGCGGCGGTGATCATCCTGCAGCATCGCGACAACATCGAGCGGCTGCGGGCAGGAACCGAACGCAAGCTCGGTCAGCATGTGACGCTGCCGCCGACTCATGGCGCGGTTTGACCAGGTTATGCCCCCGGTACACCTTGTCCTCGTCGGGCTGAGCGGTAGCGGCAAGAGCACCATCGGGCGCCTGCTGGCCCGACAACTGGAACGACCATTCATTGATACCGACGATGCCCTGGCGCGCCGGGCCGGGCGCTCCATCCCCCAGATCTTCGCTTCCGAAGGGGAGCAGCACTTCCGAGAGTTGGAGGCGGCGGAGGTCCGCACCGCGCTGGCCAGTCCGCCGGCAGTGGTCAGCCTCGGCGGCGGCGCGTTGTTACAGCCGCTCACGCGCATCCGCTGCGCGCAGCACTGTCTCGTCTGGTTAGACGCTCCACCGTCCGTACTCGCCCGCCGGGTGGCGCCGCGTGGCGATGCGCGGGGGCGACCATTGCTGGCGGATGTTGATCCGGCCACCCGGCTCAGCGAACTGCTCGCGCAGCGCCGCGCGCAGTATGCCCAGGCGCACATTCGGCTGGACGCTGCGCAGTCAACGGACGCCGTCGTGCGCGCAGCCTACGAGGCGTTTGCCCGCTATGTCGCACCATCTACCCAGACGCTCACCATCACAACCAGCGCGACAGCGCAACGCCGGAGCTACGACGTCGTGAGCGGTCGCGGCATCCTTCAACGGTTGCCTGCCCTGCTCCGCGAACGACTGCCAGCTCGGCGTGCCTTTGTCGTCTCCAGCAACGTCGTCTGGCCCCTGGCGGGCGATGTGCTGCTGGAAGCGCTGGCAAAGGAGCTGGTCGTTCCGGCTATCGAACAGGTCGACGATGGTGAAGCCGGCAAGAGTACCGCCGGCGCCGACCGGCTCTGGACCTGGCTGGCGGAGCATGGCGCCGAGCGGGGCGATCCGCTCATCGCCTTCGGCGGGGGCGTCACCGGGGACCTGGCCGGCTTTGTCGCTGCCACCTATTTGCGCGGCGTGCCGTTCGTGCAGATTCCAACCACACTGCTGGCCCAGGTGGACAGCAGCATCGGCGGCAAGGTCGCCGTCGACCATCCTCTTGCCAAGAACATGATCGGCGCCTTCAAGACGGCTGATCTGGTGGTCGTCGATACGGCGCTCCTGGCCAGCCTGCCGGCCGCCCAGGTCGCCAACGGCTGGGCCGAGGTCCTCAAGCATGGCGTCATCCTTGACGCCGAACTTTTCGACCTGATGGAGGCCGAAGCTGAACGCTTCAACGACCTCGATCCAGACCTGACGCTCGACGCCGTGCGGCGCAGCCTGGCGATCAAGGCGCGTGTCGTGGAGGAGGACGAGTTCGAGCAAGGACCGCGCATGCTGTTGAACTATGGACACACCCTGGGCCACGCCATCGAAGCCGCCGCCGGCTACGGACGGTTGCTCCACGGTGAGGCGGTAAGCCTGGGCATGGTTGCCGCCGGCTGGATAGCCATGCGCCTTGGCCTGTTTCCGGAGGCCGACTTCCGGCGCGTCGAAGGCGCTTTGCAGCGCTTGCGCCTGCCCGTTCGGCTTGCCGGGATCAACGCGGCGGCAGTGCTGGCGACGATGCAACGCGACAAGAAGGTGCGTCAGGGGCGGGTGACCTGGGTGCTGCCACGCCGCATCGGCGAAGCGATCCGCACGGCCGACGTGCCACCGGAGTTGGCGGTCCAGGCGCTGGCCTATTTACAGGAGGCCGACATAGCGCAGGTCGCACGCCGATGAGCGCCGTCACGCGGTTCCGCATCGGCGTCTTTGCCGTCGTCCACGACGCAGGCCGCGTGCTGCTGGCGCGCCGCCGGGACAGCGGCTGGTGGAACCTCCCCGGCGGCGGCCTGGAACGCGGCGAGACGGTGGACGAAGGCGCCATCCGCGAAGTGCTGGAGGAGACGGAACTGCTGGTTGCCGTCGAGCGGCTGATCGGCGTCTACTCCAAGCCGCAAGCGGAGGAGGTGGTGCTGACTTTTGCCTGCCGTGTCGTTGGAGGCACGCTGGCGGAGACCGACGAATCGACCGAGTTCGGCTGGTGGTCGCCCGACCAGTTACCGGAGCGCACACTCCCCAAGCACGTCGAACGCGTCCAGGACTGGGCAGCCGACGAGGCCCAAACACTGGTCAAGGCGCAACGCAGCCCGTCGTTGCGCGACTAATCCTATCCTACTGCTGTCGCCGTGCCTTCCGAATGATGTGATGTAACTATCTATTGGCGAGGTAGGATACTCCCGGCGGAAGTACCTGATAGGAGGAGGAGGTGATGCGTCGTGACGGTTGCTGTGGAGACTCGCTGTTACACGATTCACGACCTTGAGCAGTTCCCAGTCGACGGCAAACTGCGTGAGCTCGTCGGCGGACAGATCGTGGAGTGGGACGTGACGACACAGCGCCATGCCTTTTTGGAGGCCTTGCTGGCGGAGCACCTGGGCCATTTCATCCGCACCAACCGCCTCGGTCGCGTTGGCACGGGCGAAGGGATGGTACGTATCCGAAACAGTGAGCGCGATGCTCGCGGCTACGATGTCGCCTTTTACCGGCGCGGCCGCTACCCACGCGACCTCGACGCCGCGGCAACGGTGTCGACCCCCGACTTCGTCGTCGAGATTATCTCACCCACCGACCGTGCCGGCATGGTCGAAGCCAAAGTCGATGACTGGCTGCGTGCCGGTGTCGAGTTGCTCTGGTATATCAACCCGGAGACAGGCACGACGACCGTGTACTACCAGGGGACCATCCGCCGGGTGCCCGCCAGCGAGCCATTAGATGGCGGCGCAGTTCTTCCCGGACTCCAGCTCCGACTCCGGGAGCTGTTGGAGGAACTCGATACCGACGATTATTCGCGTTGAGGTCCCAATCCGGTGACACTATCCCGCGAATCGCCCGAATTCAGGGCTGTGCCTGATCGTCGGTCCCTTCCTCCGGCCCGATTACCTCAGCGAGCTCATCATGCACGTCTTGTATGCGCAGCCGTAAGCCGGGTATGACGTCCTCGCCAGTTAGGTCTTCATCCGGCCCGAAGTCGGAGACCTGATCTCGGTGGTAGACGGTGGTACAGCCGGTCTCGGGATTGACGTACCAGAGGAGTTTCACACCCGTGCGCAGCCAGTCGGCAATTTTCCTTTGGACTTCCACGTCGCGATCCAACGGGGAGATGAGCTCCACCACAAAGTCAGGCACGCCGACAGTGGCAGCCGCGCGGCGGTCTGCGGGAATATGCCCACGCCGATAGAAGGCGATGTCGGCGCCGCGCGAGTTGTGACGGCTGCCGAGGATGCGCACCATGAGGTCCCCCTCCACAACGGCGCCAAGCCGACGCTCCAACACGTGCAAGCCGATGATGCGTGCCAGGACATGCATGAAAAACGCATGCTCAAAGTTCGGCACGTCCCACTCCACAATCTCGCCATCGACGAGTTCCCGTCGCTTGCCGTCGTCCGGGAACTGCTCCAAATCGTCGATGGTAAATCGCCGGCTGGACGCGGCAGTGACCATGGTTGGATTCCTTTCAGCGAGCGAATGGAGACTGGGTCCCGCGGCGCTATCCCGGGTGGCCGTACTTTAGCACGTCTACTCGGTGCTCATCGACTGCAGATACCGATCCAGGAACGCCGCCAAGGCGCCATATGCTCAAAGAAGCTGAGGAAGTTGGCGATGCCGTAGAACTCCACCCCGGCTGCCCAGGTCTCCGGGTACTTGGTGAGGCAGGAGATCACCATGAAGCCGCCATAACAGAGGAAGGCGATGGTGCGACCATCGGCGCTGAACGTCGGTCCGTAGGCATTGCGCACGTGTAAGATACGGGCGAAGGGGATCTCCCGCCCGGTCGCCGGCATCACCATCTTTTGCTGCTCCTCATTCGGTACCATAAGCGCGGATCGTACAACACCTCCGCGTTGATGGTCACGCTCGGCCGCGGCCTCGTCGCACATGCTACCCTTGGTCACCTGCCAGAGAGGAGCGAACGACTATGGCCACATCGCACCCAACGACCGTTGAGGAGGTTTCCATTCCAACCCGCGGTCAAGTGCCGCCCCGGCAACGATTGACAGTGGATGACCTCGACCGCATGCCGGAGGACGACATCCTGCGCGAGTTAGTTGACGGTGAACTGAGGGAGTGGATGGTACCAGGACCCGATCATGGGGCGATTGAGTTGGACTTGGCTGCCGAGCTTCGGCAGTTCGTCAATGAACGTCGCCTGGGTCGCATGATGAGCGGGGAGGTGCGCTTCCGCATCAAAGGCGACATCCATCATGCCCGCATGGCCGACGTTGCTTTTGTCGCCGCCGGCAAGTATCCCGACGGGCGCCCGCCGCGTAAAGCGGACGAAACGCAGCCGGACTTTGTGGCCGAAGTGATCTCGCCGGATGATACAGCAACCATGGTGCAAGAAAAGGTGCGAGACTGGCTGAGTACCGATCTGCGGCTACTCTGGCTGGTCTACCCGGAGACCAATCAGGTCGTGGTCTACCACGCCGATGGCAGCGCGCAGACGGTCGACCATGACGGTGTACTGGATGGCGGCGACGTCTTCCCCGGCCTGCAATTGCCCGTACGGTCCTTCCTGGCGTAACTGCAGACGGGTCTATCGGGCTGCGGGGCGCCCTCAGGGCGCTTTCCCAAGCCCAAACACATGGTCATCCCTCCGACCACGCTGAACAACAGGCTGTCCCTGCCAAGCGGTTCATCGTCCTATCCGCACGCCTGCTTCGTTGCAATAGCTTTGCGGAGGTGCGGCCAGGTGACAGCGTCACGCAGGCAATTGCTTGTTGAAACGCGCCGGCAAACGTCCTGACGGCCTGATGGGCACTGCTATCTGCCAACGGGGCGAAGCAGGACTACGCGCACGATCCCCGGTTGATCGGGATCGTGGGCCAACTTCCCAGTATCCCACGCCGCAATGAACTCCTCACCGCTCATCTTGAGGTTTCGGAGAGCAGCCCGATTGAAACGGTCCCAAGCTTCCTCGACAGTCAGTTCATGCACCGCGATATCAGCGACCTGGGTAAGTGTTGCCATCAGCAGCGCTCCGTAAGTCTCCCGGCCATTTCACACGCACTATACCTGACCACCGTGGCTTGCCGGCCCGATATCTGGAACTGCGATCAGCATCGAATATGTGCTGGTCGGTCCCATCAGCGCCCCCGGCCCATCGACCTCTCCCGAAACTTTCACGACTTCGCCGGCCTGGAAGCCGTGCCCCTTGAGCACGAGCGTTGCCGGCGGATGATCCGCGCTCAGTGTGCCGGCCATCTGGAGCATCGCCAGGCGCGGGGTCGCAGCGGTCGCAGCGGTCGACAGCACGGGTAGCGGGATGGACCTGGCAATAGTGCTGCTCCACCGGCGCGTGCCAACGCGGCTGCTCAATCAGGCGGGAGCGCCAACCCTCCTCCTTCATCGCTGCTTCTCCCTCACGTCGGATGCACCTGCATCAGCGGCATGAGCGAGAGGAGCGCCTGCACCATGTTGGTGGCGGCCTGCGGTGGCGACAGCAATCCGAGCCCCAGGACCAGACTGAAAGTCCCAATTAGTTCGGTCAGAATACGCGAAAAGTCCTGTTCCCCGGCGTTGTCCACCGCGCTGATGCGCCGCTGCCAGTAGGCAGGCGTCACGACATCGGAGGGCGCCGCGAACTGCCCCCGCGGCCAGGGCGTCGGCACGCCCCAGACCGGACGCAAACGCAGCTTGAGCACGGCGGCGAGCACTGCTGCCTGATCGGCCGCCAGGTGGCTCCAGCGCTTGCGGAGTCCCTCGGCCGTCTGGTCGGCAGTAAACGGCGAGTAGACCAGATAGCCAGGAGCGGCAGCTTGTAAGGCGTGCGCAGCTTGCCAGAGCACATCGGGCTGAGCGGCGTCAGCGCGGATGCCCAGGCCGTAGACAATGATCGGCACGCCCGTCGCGGCCGCTCCCGGTGGCGCCAGACGGCGCAGCGGCCCCACCGCATCCTGCCAGGGGTGCGGCGCCGGTGTCGCCGGCGGCCACTCCTCGGTCGGAAACCAGACGCTCACCTGCCGCTGCTGAATCTGCTGGTCACGCAGTGACAGTGCCGCCTCAGCCCAGGCGTTGTAGATCTTGGCCTGGGCGGCGTCGAGCACTCCCAGATCAGCCGGCGCTCCGCCCCCAGGCAGCGGGCTCAGTGCCGGTGGGGGACCGAAGGCCTGCGCATAGGCGCTGCTGGCAGCGATCCCGGCCGGCTGATCGATCAGCGTCTTGGCGCCATCGGCGGTGAGCAGGTCGGCCTGCTGCGGCCAGAGCCAGGCCTCCAGGGTCGGGGCGAGGGGGAAGAGCTGGACGGGCCAGTTGCCTGCCCCGGCGGGGATCACCGCAGCGTCGGCCCAGGTCCAGGCGGCTGGTGGCGCCGGCAGGCGGGCGTCGGTCGCCGCCAACTGCGGCCACAGCGCCACAGGCAACCCCGCCTGCGCCCCAGCCCACTGCAAACTGGCCAGGGCGTCCGGCGAGAGTTGCTCCCGCCCAGCGTGCTCGCGGGCGAGCAGCGGTGCCAGGTCCGCCAAGATGCCGCCGGACCACAGGCGCCGGAGCATGGCATGGCTGGCCAGGTAGAGCGGCTGCTCGTGGTCGGACCCGGTACCACTGGCGGTGTTGAGGGTGGCCTCCTGCTAGAAGGAACTGTGGATCATGTCTGCAGCACGCACCGTGAGAGCGACCTTGCCTTGCAGCGTCGCCTCGGCGGCTTTTGCCCACTGCTGGATTGCCCCATCAGCGACCAGTTGCGCACTGGACGACTGTTGGGGATCACGCGGATCCCCTTGGACGTGGGTATAGGCATCACCGACCACAACCGTGATGCGGATGGGGACAGGCGTCGGCCGGAAGGGGAGGGGCGGCAAAGCCGCCGCGCAGCCGCTCCCGCCGAGCGCTACGCTGCCAGCCACGATCTGTGATAGGGCGAGCAGCACGCATCGCCGCGAGAAACGAGGGCTGCCGGTACCGCTGAATGCCCTACCGCCGATCAGTTGAACGCGTCCTTTCGGTCGCGGCGGCGAGCATGTTTCGTCTGGCATGCTACTCATGTCACCGCCGCGTCAACACTGCCTTCACGAACAACAGCCGAACCCACTACATATTTGCGTGCAATTTCCTCCAGGGCAGCCGCCGGTATTGTACTGACAGCAATAGTACGTGTCCGTGCTGGTATCACAGCAGTAGAAGCAGCCAGGGCAGTCACAGCTCTGCGCGCTCGCCATGCCGGGAACCGCCAGAGCGACGCCGGCCGCTGTAAACAATGCTCAACGGAAGCAGCGACGTATTCCGCCAGGCGTTGGAGACCTTGGCCTGGTCGTCATTAAGCACCTCCAGTGGCGCGAGCGCTCCGCACTCGCTGGCGCTCCCTCCGGTCGCGCAGCCGCTTTAGCCTGCTGTTTGCGCCATAAGCGTAAAGATAACCGAAAGGAGATGGCTCGCATTGGCAGCAACGGTTGCCGGCGGCAGAGTGCCCAGTGCCGTCACCAAGCTTATGCTCTTGGTCAGCGCCGCGAGCATGGCAGATGTCTCGGCCTGGTGAGAGATCGCTCCAGCCGGTCCCGTGCCGTTGAACTGTGCTGCCTCGGCGATCGTGTCCAGATCGCCCAGCGGCCAGTTGCCGAGGGCGAACGGCGGCCGTGGCACACCCCAGACGGGGCGGAGGCGGAGCGCGAATAGCTCTGCCAGGGTCGCTGCCTGGTCCGGGGCGAGCTGGACCCACCGGCGTTGCAACCCGGCCACAGTCAGGTCCGTCGCGAACGGCGAGTAGGCCAGGAACCCCGGCGCCGCGTCTTGCAAGGCCCGCCCTACCTGGTACATGAGATCGGGCTTGACCGTAGCGGTGGGGATGCCGAGCCCATAGGTGACTATGGGTAGGCCGGATTGGGTGGCGCCCGGTGGAGCAAGGCGACGCAGCGGTCCGACCGCGTCACTCCAAGGATGCGGCCCGGTGGTGCTTGACGGCCATTCATCGACCGGGAACCAGGTCGCGACCTGCCGCATCTGCACCTGTTGGTCCCTTTGGGCAACCGCCTGCGCTGTCCACGCTTGAGCTGCTTGCGGTGTTGAGCCGCCTGGCGCCCCGCCACCCGGCAACGGACTCAAGGCGCCCGCCGGCCCGAACGCTTGGGCGTAGGCGGTCAGGGCGGCGACTCCGGCCAGATCGTCGATCAACAGCGTTGCGCCGTCCGCCGTGGCGAGGTCGGCCTGCTGGGGCCACAGCCAGGCCTCCAGTGGTGGCGTGTTCGGCATAAGCTGTACCGGCCAGCCGCTGCCGGTGGGCAGTCTGGCGGCATCCAGCCACGTCCAAGAATCCGGTGGCGCCGGCAGCCGCGCATCGGTCGCCGCCAGCACCGGCCAGAGCGCCACGGGCAGCCCCGTTTGCTGACCGCGCCATTGCAGCGCGGCGCCAGCGTCGGGATGCAGCCGCCCGCGCGTCAGACCCTTGTCCCGCGCAATCTGGCTGCCAAGGTCCGCGGCCAGCCCGCCGGCGCGCAGACGCCAGAGCATGGCGTGGCTGGCGAGGTATAGTGGCTGCTCCGCCGGTGCTGCGCCAGTCGTCACTTCTTGCCAGAAGGTGGCATGGAGAAGGTCGGCCGCGCGCACGGTGAGCGCCACTTGTCTGTGCAGTGCCTCCGCCGCCGCCGCCGCCCACTTCATCACCGCGCTATCCACCTGCATCGTCTGCGTCGCGCGTTGGGCTGCATCGCCGCTGGCGCGAACATAGGCGTCACCGACCACGATGGTGATGGCGGTAGGAACGGGCGTCGGCCGGAAGGGCAAGGGTGGCAGGGACGCCGCGCACCCGCTTAGCGCCACTGCCGCTCCGCCCGCGAGCGTCCGGAGTACGGCGCGGCGCGCCAGCAAGGAGGTTTGCATTACTGCCTGGTACACATGCGGGTGCGCATCATCGCTAACGGATGGGGCAACACCCGATACTCCAGCACGCCCCGCACAAAGGCCGCGGGATGGCGCAGCTTGGTGATCGCGGACACCAGAAAGATCAGCCCCAGCGTCAGCCGAAGCACCAGCAACACCTGCGCCGCAACTGTCGGCGTCATCGACCGTCCTCCGTTGCGCTACCGGCATTGGAACCACACAGCACCCGATGGATTGACTGCCGATACCCTACCAGCGGCCGTGTCATTCTGGGCGTGACACCGCGCTGTTCTCTGTCACCGAGTTGATGACGCGGGGGAAGTCGGCTCCTCCAGCATCAGGAAGTACCCCCGCACGGCATCGTGCCGCAGCACTGCCGGATGGCCCAGTTGCTCCTCGATTGCTCGTCGCACCCGCTGCACGACGTTGCGCACGGAACCCTCCGTGATCCCCAACCGTACGGCCAGCTGCTGCGCCCGCAGCCCACGCCCAGCCACAGCCGCCTGGAAGAGCGCCCAGAGCAGCCGCACCTCCGCCGGGCTCAGCCCTTCCCAGCGCCCTCGCCAGCCGATCCGTTGCTCCACCGCGTCAACCAGCAAGTCCCCGATCTGCCAGCGGGGCCCGCGCACCTCCCGCTGCCACCGGTGCAGCTTGAGCGCCAGCGCGTGTAACGCGACGGGATCTTCCACGGCGGCATCGGTCGCACCAGCCCCGAGGATCGTCAGGTAGCTGGCGGGTGGCAAGGGACCAGCAAGGATGACGTACACGCTCGCTGCGGCACTGAGCTCGCCCACCAGTTGCGCCGCCGGAGGGTCCCACCGCTCGAAGGACAGCAGGACCACCGGATCGTCATGCGCAGCCCGGACCTCCGACAGCGTTGCCGCTTCCACCGTCAAGTTATGCGTCCGGGTAAACGGCGACAGGACATCCTCAAGCAGCAGGCGGAGCAGCCGGCTGGCGGAGAGCACCAGAATGCGCACGGCACGCTCCTCTCCACGAAACCTGCGGTTGTGGACCCTCCAACAGGATTAGTGAGGCAACGACAGTAGACGGGTCCGGCGTGAACGAGGATCGACCGCCTGCCGAGGAGCGGCGGTACGCTCGAACCAGTGTGGGGTCGGAGCAACGGGATATCGAACATTAGGAGATTCCGGCCCCCCCCCATTTGGATGGTGGCTCGGCCATGCCGAGGAGCCGCTATCATGATCTACCCAACCCACCGCATACCCCGACACCCTGGAGAAACCGGAGGAAGCCCATGCCAGCATCTTTACTGGCCGGCCTTGAGGACGACCTGCGTGCTTTCCTGCAGCACGGCCTGATCGTCGATCCCTGGCTGGCCGGTCTGGACAAGGAGTTCTTCGACTACGACGTGCAGGACCAACTCGCGCAGGAGGCCGCCCAACTCGATGTCACCTACTGGCAGGAGCCTCTGCGCACCCAGACCCTCGACGCCTACCCGATCCCGGTTCGCTTCGGGCGCACCGCCGCCCACGAGGTGCTCGTCTCCACCGCCGCCATAGTTGCCCATGAGCGGAACGGGCGCATTCACGTCACGCCCGACATCGGCGCCGAGGCGACCGACCGCCTGCATCGCTTCATCGCCGAGCGAAGCTTCGGCGCCGTGGTCCGGGTCTATGGCGTCGTCACCTTCAGCGAGAACCACGCCGCCGTCCGCCACTACGGCGCCATCCCCGAAGAGGAGTTCATCCGGGGCAAGCGCCACCGCCCCTGGGTCGGCTACGCCCTCGACGACGAACTGCTGGCCGGCATCGCCTCTAACCTGCTTGCCCTGGAGGTGCAGGAGGGGCGGCGGGTGGTGGTCCAGACGGCCGCCGGTGAAGCACACTACCAGGAAGTGCGCCGCATCCTGGCGGCATCCGGGTACCTGGCTCGGCGGCTGGAGCTCATCTACCTCTCCCAGTTCAACCTGTTCGAGGGCTGGGACCGGCAGGTGGCGGCGATGGCGCCCGGTGCGCTGGAGCTGCGTCGGGCCTTCACCGCCTTTGCCGAACTCCGGACGGGGATGCGGCTCCTCGAAGCCGGCTGCGGCATGGCCAGCCAGACCTTCGAGGGTGGACTCTGGGAGGCCGTCGGCCCCGAGGGTAGCATCGTCGGCATTGACCCATCGCCCGGCATGCTGGAGCGTGCCCAGACCAAGGCCAAGCAGCGCCGCGCCAAGAACGTCCGCTTCCTGCGAGCGCACGCCGAGCGCCTGCCCATGTTCCGCGACGGCCAGTTCGACGCCAGCGTGGGCATGTCGTTCCTGCACCTCGCTGACGCGCCCACGGCCCTGGCGGAGTTGCGGCGCGTTACCCATCCCGGTGGCCTCGTGGCTATGGAGGTCGCCTGCCAGGCTGCCTTCGATCAGCCCTGGCTGCGCGACTGGTTCCAGCCAATCTTCCAACTCGCCGGGAAGCACAGCGACGACGGCACCCCGGCGCTGTTGCCCGGGCGTCTGCCTGCCGAAGGCGAGGTGTCCGCCTGGTTTCGTGCCGCCGGCTTCCAGGATGTGAACGTCGTGCCGCACCGGGCCGACTGGGTCTTCCGCGATGCGGAGGCGTCGGTGGCTTTCGTCGTGCAGGGCATCAGCTTCTTCCAGCGCGAGCTGGAGCTCCTCCCCTGGCAGGCGCGTCTGGACATGCTTGAAGAACTCAAACGGCGAGGGGCGCGCGTCTGCGCCGAGACGACGCTTGAGGAGCGCACGCTGCGCTGGCCGGTCGAGTTCGTCAAAGGCACGGCGCCACCGGCAGGCGCCTAGCGCCAGCGTGGGCGACAAAGGGCAGCAGTCCCTCCGGCGCCACCGGGAGCGAGCCGGTACGCGACGTCACTGGCTGCAAGGCTGGCCGAGCAGCGGCGTCATCTGGCGGGCGGCCTCGGCGGTGGCATCCTTGGCCGGCTTGCTGGCATCCCAGATGCCGGCGAGCTCCTTGCCGAGCACTGTCTGGATCTCCAGCCAGTTGGAGGCGTGCGGGTCGGTGTGCAACGAGGTCTTGGAGGCATCGACGAACATTTGCACGTTCTGGGGATCCTTGCCCTGGTTGACCTTGACAAAGTAGTCGCCCACCGACAGGCGCGAACCCATCGAGGTGCCGGAATCAACCTCTTGCTCCTGGACCTTCACGCCGGTGATCCATTGCATGAACTGCCAGGACTGATCGGGGTATTTGGTCTGACCGTAGACACCGAAGCCGGCCCCGCCGCCGCCCACCTGCCGCTTCGTACCGTGCGGACCGAGCGGCGGCGGGGCGACATCCCACTGAAAGCCCTTGACGCCGGAACGGAACTGCGCCAGGCTGGCCGGGATCGACGTGACCATGCCAAGCCGCCCGGTGAAGAACAGGTTGTTGGCGTTTTGCGCCTTGAGATCGGCCGGCGTCGGCGCGACCTGATACTTGCCGACCAAATCTTCCAGGAATTGCAGGCCCTCGACGGCGTTCGGTTGGTCGAGCGCCGGCTTGGCATCAGCGCTGGTCACGATGTCGCCGCCGTTGGACCAGACAAAGGCCATGTAGGCGCGGAAGCCCTGCGGCACGGCGAAGCCGAAGGTTTTGTTTGGAGCGGTGCCACTGGTCAGTTGCTGACAGGCCAGGAGGAAGTCATTGAACGTCCAACCGGCGGCGTCAAACTTCTTGGGCGGCAACGGCAGGCCCTTCTGCTTGAAGAGATCGACATTATAGAAGATATCCTGGTTGGCAAAGTCGCGCGCGAGTGCCCAGAGCTTGCCGCCGACGGTGTATTCGCGCACCGCGTCGGGATAGAAGTCGGAGAGATCGAACTTATCGCGTTGGACGTAGGCGTCAAGCGCGAGCAGGGCATTACGGCACTGCAGTTCAATGGTGTGCGCCGGTTCCAGGTAATAGACGTCGGGCGCCTCGCCGCCGGCCATGCGGGCCTGCAAGGCGTTCCAGTAATCATTCGGCGTCGGCGTAAAAGTAACTTTGACGGCAGGGTGATCCTTCGTGAACTGGTCGGTGTAGCCCTGCCGCACCTTGACCTCGTCGACGCCGCCCCAGGTGACGAAACTGAGCTGGGCCGGGCCACTCGCCACCGCCGCCGCAGGCGCCACCGTCGCCTTTGGCGCGGTGACGGTAGTCGAAGCGGGCAAGCGAGTCGTGCTCAATGGGCCGCCGCATGCGGCCAACGCGACGGCAGGTAGCAGGGCTACCGTTGCTCGCAGGAAGGTACGTCGGGTTGACATCGGCTGCACTCCTTCGCTCACTACGGCAGCGTTTTGATCACCGCCGGCCTCACCACGTACTGCCCAACAAGGGACTACGACACCGGCGCCGTCAGCAGCGGGTTCACCGCCTCCACGATCGCTTTCGTCACCGTCTGGGCATTCTCTTTGCCGGCCCACAGCAGCGTCAACTGCGTATTGAAAGCAACGCTGACCTTGTCCCAGTTGTTCGGTTGCGGATCGGTGCGCACATAATCGCCCTCATCGTCAAAGATGGCGGCGTGGGCGGGCGGTTGCGAGGGCTGCAAAAAGGCTGCCGACTTCAATACCGAAAGACGCGGCGGAGTGGTGGTGCCATCTATCACCTCAGTGGTCTCAAACTTTGTGCCAACCAACTCCGACAGGAGTTGCCAGCCCAGGTCCGGCTCTTTTGAGTGCGCCCACATGCCCCAGCCCACACCGCCGCCGCCCGGTACTCTGCCGGCCTTGCCGGCCGGTGTGACGCCAATATCCCAAACTGAACTTCGCCCTGTTGCGGAGCTCCGCGAACTGGGTGGCCTCGATGATGGTCGTACCGGCCCGATTGGCGATGAACAGGTCAGTGCTGCCGGTCGGCACCTTCTGTTGCGCCACACTGGGAGCGACCTGATACTTCACCATCAGGTCCTGCAGGAATTGCAACGCCTCCACCGCCGGCGGTTGATCCAGCAAACACTGCTTGTAGTCGGCGCTGAACACTTCGCCACCGTTACTCCAGACGTAGGTCTGCCACTCGCGGTTATTCCCGGGATGCGGCAGGAAACCGTAAACCTGGGACGTGCCGGTACCGGAAGTCACGCGCTTCGTCATCGCCAGGAAGTCGTTGAAGGTCCAGGAGGTGTCTTTCCAGTCCGTCGGGAGGGGCGCGACGCCCATCTTCTGGAAGAGGTCGACGTTGTAGGCCATGACTGCCATGCCGAAACCACGCGGTATGCCGTAGATCTTGCCGCTGCGCCGGTACTGCTGCAGCGCCGCCGGAACGAAGTCGGACAGGTCGTAGTGCGAGCGGGCGATATAGGCGTCCAGCGCCTGTAACAGACCCTTGGCCGTCATCGCCGGCACGTCGGTCGGACTGACGAAGAAGACATCCGGCGCGTCGCCACCGGCAGCCATGGTCAGCAGCTTGTCCAGGTAGACGCCGCTGGAAAGAGAGAAGGTACAAGTGGCGCCGGGATGCTCCTGCTCAAAGTCTGCGGCGAACTTTTTCCGTTCCGCCACCGCCGCCACCGACCCCCAGGAAAAGAAGCTGACCTGGCCGGTCAGCGACCTGGCGCTCGCCGCCGCGGCCGCAATCGCTGCACTGGACGTTTTCGTCGTCTTTGCCACCGAAGTGGCTGTTCCAACGGTGCTGCCCACCGCAGTCGTGGCCACGACTGCGGTGGCCGCTGTCGACTGTCCGCAGGCAGCGAGCGCCAGGGCAGGCAGCAGGAGCGTGGTCAGCCGCAAGACGCTGCGTCGCGTCGTCATTGGTTCAGCCATCCTTTCCGGTACCGACGTGGTCCATCTCCCAAAACCTGCTGCCTGTGTCGTTCCCCTTACTCGCCAAGCGGCAAACCTGACCCGTAGTTCAACCGTTCACGGGCGTAGCCGTCGTCCCAACCGCGGCGCTGGCCGGACCAGCCGCCGCCCCAGGTCAGGCGACGCTGCTGACGCCAGGGCCTGCGCTCCCAGGCCGGACTGCGGAACGGGTCGCGATTGGCATACATCCAGTCGAGCAAGGCGTCGTGGAGCCGGTCACGAATCGCCGCATATGCCGGATCGTCGATGCGGTTCTGCACCTCGGCCGGATCGCTCGCCAGATCGTACAGTTCGTCGGTGTCCAGCAGATTGATCGCCAGCTTATACGATCCCCTGACAATAGCCCGCATCGGAAAGAAGCCGCCCAGTCCGTCCCCCGGCAGTTCAAAGCGATGAAATTCGACGAAGGCGCTGCGCTCCGGCGCCTCCTCGCCGCGCAGGAGCGGCTCCAGGGTCTGGCCTTCGAGCGCCGCCGGAACGGGCAGACCGGCCAGACCCAGCATGGTCGGCAGGAGGTCGATATGACCGACCGTCGTCGTGAGGCGCGCTCCGGCGTCGGCCATACCCTCGGCAGCCCGCGGTGGCCGGACAATCAAGGGAATATGGGCGATCTCTTCGTAGACTGCTGCCGATTTGCCACCCAGGCCGTGGCTGCCCAGCATCTCCCCATGATCGGAGGTAAAGATGACCCAGGTGTTCTCGGCAGCGTGGCGATCCACCGCCGCCAGCACTCGCCCGATCTCGGCGTCGACGAAGCTGTTGCAACCGAAATAGAGCGGCTGATGGGCGAAGCCGTCGCGCGAGGCGTTACGACGCGCCGCGGCCCACTCCTGTTGGTAGACGGGCTTGTTTGCCAGATCATCGAAGCCGCTGGGGCCGAGCGGGTACCGATAGTCCCGAAACGGTTCTGCGTATTCCGGGGGGCAGGTGAAGGGGCCATGCGGCTCGTCGTAGGAAACGACCAGCAAGAACGGCTGGTCGCCATGGCGTTGGGCGGTCTCCAGGAACTGGATAGCCCGATTGGAGACCTGATGGCCGAACGTGAACTCCGGCCCAATCTGCCGGTCTTGCAGCGCCTCGATCGAGCGCAGCCCCTGCCGCCAGAGCGTCCGCTGCTCGGGATTAAGCGATTCCAGGTGTCGGCGCGCGTCATACCAGTAGGCGTCGTCCCAGCCATCCGGGCAGAGCCCGTTGCCGAAGTAGTCGTGCCCATCGAGGTGCCACTTGCCGGTGTAGGCGGTGCGGTAGCCCTGATCAGCAAAGCGTTGCCCCATGTGTTTGACGGTGCTGCCGAGCGGCAGTCCGTTCACCCAGGCGCCGGCAGTATGGGCATACCGTCCCGTAAACAGCCCGGCCCGTGCCGGGGTGCAGAGCGGACAGGTGGTGTAAGCCCGCTCGAAGGTGATACCTTGCGTCGCGAGCCGGTCGATGTGGGGCGTCCGCAACTCAGGGTGGCCATAGGCGCCAAGGACGTTGACGCCCTGAGTGTCCGTGAGAATAAAGACAAAGTTCGGTGCGGGCATTGTACAGCATCCCTTACGTTTGAATTGTCCTGGTACCCTACCTTATTCGGCAGCATTAAGCAATCGGCACACCAGGACTGAATACAGGAAGGAGCGAATGCAGCAGGACGTACTGGGTCGCTTGCTCCCAGAGATCCTGGCCCAGGAGCGTGCGGCCGAGCGGTGTAAGCCGGGCGGGACCGCCGGACTGCGCTTCGCGTTTGCTGGGATCACCAGGGAAAAAGCTACCAGGCCGCGTGGTATTCGGATAGGATGCGGACTACCGACCTTCGGGGCCGGCCGTCTGGACGAGGAGCGTCCCGTCCTTCTGGGCTAGCCTGAAGCAACACAATCGGATTTGATTTAGTCGCTTGATCAACCTATCATTGCAATGTTGGCCGCAGTAGCAGGACAGGACGGTAGAAGCATTGGCGATGGGCGAGACCAACCGGGGAATCAACCATCGGGCCGTCAAACTGCGCAACCGTGCTACCGTCTTCCGCATCGTCCGCGATGTCGGGCGGATCGCCCGCATCGATCTGGCAAGAAAGACCGGCCTCAATGCCGCCACCGTTACCAATATCGTCGAAGAGTTGCTGGCGGCGCATCTGGTCGAGGAGACGGGCCACGGCACGTCACGCGTCGGGCGGCGGCCTATTTTCCTGGAAGTGAACCCTACCGCCCGTTTCACACTCGGGATCGACCTCGCCCGTGATGCGATTAGCGGGGCCATTGTTGATCTCGCTGGCCGCGTCGTCGAACAATTCAAAGAACCGGCCGGGCCCTGGTTGGATGGCGCCGTGGTGCTGGCGACAGTCGGGCAAATGGTTGATCGACTGTTGGCGGCGCTTCCCGCCGGCGATCGCCACTCGTTGCTGGGCATTGGCATCGGCGCTCCTGGACGCGTCAGTTTCAGTAGTGGCCGCTACCTGGCGCCGCCGGCCTACGGCGCCTGGGACGGCCTCGCTCTTCGCCAGGAGATCGCCTCCCGATTTTCAATCCCCACTTTCTTCGACAACAACGGAAACACCAGTACGCTGGCAGAACTCTGGTTCGGCGCCGGCCAGGGCGTCGCCAACTTCGCCCTCATTACCGTTGCTACCGGCGTCGGTGGTGGTCTGGTGGTCGATGGCGACCTATACCGTGGCGCGCACGACCTGGCCGGCGAACTGGGTCACATGAGCGTCAACCTTGCCGGTCCACGCTGCGCCTGCGGCAACTACGGCTGCCTGGAAATCTATGTCGCCATACCGCGCATCCTGGCAGCGGTGCGCGCCGCCCTGATGACCGGTGAGCCGTCGCTCCTGCGCGCAGGCGGCCGGAGCGCCGATGCCTTGACTTTCGACGACGACGTCGTCGCCGCCGCCGGCGGTGATGTGCTGGCCAGCCGTATCATGGCCGATGTCACACGTCATCTCGCGGCGGCACTGGTCAACCTGCTGCACGCCTTCGATCCCGAACTCATTCTCATCGGACGCGACCTCGCCCGTGCCGGCGACCTGCTGCTGGCGCCCGTGCGCCAGGAGGTACAACAACGGGCGATGGCGATGATGCGCGAGAACTTTCGGCTGGAGGTCGCCGCCCTGCCGGATGCACCCGTCATCGGCGCCGCCACCCTCACCCTGCGCGAATTCTTCCGTGCCCCGCTACCCGATCGCCGCGCGATCGTGGCCTAATGTATCCGTGAAAGGATAGAACCACCCGTGCGCATCCTCTACATCGATATCGACTCGTTGCGACCCGACCACCTCGGCTGTTACGGCTACCATCGCCAGACCAGCCCCAACATCGACCGGCTCGCCCAACGTGGCGTCCGCCTGGATAATTGCTATGCCACCGACGTTCCCTGTCTTCCCAGCCGCACCGCGCTGTTCTCCGGCCGTTTCGGCATCCACACCGGCGTCATCAACCACGGCGGTGTCGCCGCCGACCCCTTCATCGAAGGTACCGGACGGCAGTTCAAGTCGAATCTGGCGCGCACCAGTTGGATGGCCTGTCTGCGCCAGGCCGGCCTGCGCACGGTGACGGTGAGCCCCTTTGGCGAACGGCACGCCGCCTGGCACTGGTACGCCAACTTCAACGAGATCTACAACACCGGCAAGAGCGGCGGCGAACGCGCCGACGAGGTGGCGCCCGTGGCCCTGGACTGGCTGACGCGCAACGCCGGCCAGGACAACTGGTTCCTCCACGTCAACCTCTGGGACCCGCACACACCCTACCGCACGCCCGAAGCCTATGGTGAGCCCTTTGCCACCGAGCCGCTGCCGGCCTGGCTGACCGAGGAGGTGCGCCAGCAGCACTGGGCTGGCGTCGGCCCGCACTCCGCCCGCGAGATCCCCGGCTACGACTCCCGGACCAACCCCCGCCTGCCGCGCCAGCCCGGCGAAGCCGCCTCTATGGCCGACGTGCGCCGCATGTTCGATGGCTACGACACCGGTGTGCGCTACGCCGATGAGCATGTGGGACGCCTCCTCAACGCGCTGGCCGACCAGGGTGTGCTGGACGACACCGCCATCTTCGTCTCCTCCGATCACGGCGAGTGCCTGGGTGAGTTGAACATCTATGGCGACCACCAGACCTCTGATGAGTACACGACGCACGTGCCGGGCATCCTCTGCTGGCCGGGCGTCACCGAGCAGCAGGCGGGGCGCGTCGATCCGGGCCTCCACTACGCCCCGGATGTCGCCGCCACGCTGGTCGAACTGGCGGGCGGCAAAGTGCCCGCCATCTGGGACGGCGCCAGCTTCGCCCCGAGCTTCCGTGCGGGTCAGGCAGGTGGACGCGACTACCTGGTCGTCTCCCAGGGGGCCTGGGCCTGCCAGCGTTCGGTCCGCTTCGATCACTACCTGTTCATGCGCTCCTACCACGACGGCTATCACGGCTTCCCGGAGCACCTGCTGTTCGATCTGACGCAGGACCCACACGAACAACACAACCTGGCTCCCCAGCGTCCTGATCTGGTGGGCACGGCATTGACAATGCTGGACGACTGGTACGGTCAAATGATGACCACAGCCACGCATGCGCAAGACCCGATGTGGACGGTTATTCAGGAGGGCGGCCCGCTGCACACCCGAGGTCACCTACCGGGCTACGTCGAACGCCTGCGCGCCACCGGCCGCAGTGAGTGGGCCGACCTGCTGGCCGCGGCGCACCCGAAGGAGCTGTAAGGTGCAGGGGGGTGCGTTCCCATGTCCATAGGCGCAGCAAAGCGCTGGAGCCGGGTAGCGGGTACGGGCCGAGCTGGGGAGGGCGGCACGCTCGGCCAACGACTTTGGAAGGCGCGCTGGTGCTACCTCTTCGCGGCGCCCAGCTTGCTCCTGGCTACTGCCTTCAGTTTCTATCCGACGGTTGCCTCCTGGTACTTCTCCCTGCTCGACTGGTCTGGGCTCACCTCCTCCTTTACCTTCATCGGTCTGGCCAACTACCAGGAAGTCATCCACGACAGCTACTTCTGGCAGGCCTTCCTGCGCTCCTTCCTCTTTATGTTTGCCGCCGTGCCCATCAAGTTCGTGCTGACCTTGATTGTCGCCATCATCCTCAACGACAAGCTATTGCGCCTGTCGCCGCTCTTCCGCACGCTCTTCTTTCTGCCCGTGGTCACCACCGCCGCTATCGACGGCATCGTGATGACGTTCCTGTTCAGCCCGGTCAATGGTCCGATCAACCGCGCCTTGATTGATGTGCATATCCTGCCCAAGCGTTGGACTTCCTGGGAAATCCGCACTCCGCCCTCTGGACGATCGTGGCGGTCTTCATCTGGAAGTCCTTCGGTATCGAGATGATGTACTGGCTGGCGGCGCTGCAGATCGTGCCGTCCGACCTCTATGAGGCTGCCAGAATGGACGGTGCAGGACGCTGGGCCTTGCATCGCTACCTCACCGTGCCTATCATCCTGCCGTTTGCCGCCATTATCTTGATTCTGTCTGTGGCCGGTGCGCTGCACGTCTTTGCCCTGGTGCAGACGATGACCGGTGGAGGACCCTTCTTCTCCAGCG
The DNA here is from genome assembly GCA_036734945.1 of Chloroflexota bacterium. Classification (GTDB taxonomy): domain Bacteria; phylum Chloroflexota; class UBA4733; order UBA4733; family UBA4733; genus UBA4733. The sequence goes on along the minus strand of DAIMXP010000001.1, from coordinate 73,338 downwards.
AGGTGATGGAGGTCTACATCTATCGCACCGCCTTCGGTGGTACGGAAGGGGTGCCACGTCTGGGCTACGCCTCGGCGGCGGCGGTATGGTTTGGTGTCTGCGTTTTAGGTGTAGGCTTAATCCAGGGACTGATCGCCCGCAAAGCCAACGAGTCCCGCCAGAGCTTGAATACCGGGAGTGCGCAGTGAACAGCAGCCGACGGGCTGATCTTGCCCCAGCGCTCGCTATTCCAGGGGGACGGTTGGAGTACACGCGCACCCAGCACAAGCTACTCACCGGGACCAACGTGCGTCTGGTCCTGACCACGATCATCCTGATTCCCATTTGCTTTATCTGGGTCTATCCGTTCCTGTGGATGGTCTCGGCGGCGCTGAAATCAACCACTGAGATCTTCTCCGGCCTCAGTTTGATCCCCCACCACCTGCATTGGGAGAACTTCGCTCGCGCCTGGACGCAGGCGCGCATCGGGCAATACTTCTTCAACACTGTCGTGATCACCGTCTCGTCGATCGCCATCGTCGTGACGAGCTCAAGCATGATCGGCTACGTGCTGGGCCGCTACGCATTCCCCGGCAAGAAGATCATCATCGGCCTGTTCATTGCCCACGTCTTCCTGCCTGAGGGCTACACGATCATCCCCGTGTTCGCTCTCATCAACAAGCTGGGGATGGGTAACTCCTTGCTGGGTATCATCCTGGGGGAGAGCGGTAGCGCCCATATCGTGCAGATCCTGCTCTTCACCGGCTTCTTCAGTCAGTTGCCCAAAGAACTGGAGGAGGCGGCGATCATGGACGGCGCCGGCTTCTTCCGCATCTTCGCCCGAGTGATGCTGCCCCTGACGAAGCCCGTGCTGGCCACGGCCGTCATCCTTCAGTTTATGCAAAGCTGGAACGACTTCTTCCTGCCGCTGGTGCTCACGCTGTCGCGGCCTGATTTGCGCACGCTGGCGGTCGGCATGTTCGCCTTCCAGGGCGAGTACTTCACCGACTGGAGCGGCATGGCTGCCGCGGCGACGATCAGCCTGTTGCCGATCATCATCATCTTCCTGTTCCTTCAGCGCTACTTCGTGGAAGGCGTCACCGGCGCCATCAAGCAATAGGAGAGAAAAGTCATGACCAGACTCCGTCCAACGAACCACTCGTTAGGGCTACTGCCGCGCCGCAATGTGCTGGGCATCCTGCTGGCTGGCGGCGCTACCGCCCTGCTGGCCGCCTGCGGCGCCAACGGCACGGCAGCCACGAGCGTCAGCGTGACGATAGAGTCCACGGGGACCGCCACCAATGCGGCTCCTCCGGTGGTTGCTACCACTAAAGCCGCCGTCACGGGCAGTGCGGCGGCAACCAACTCCACCCAGGCAGCGGCAACCAGCGCTGCTCAAGTGGCGGCAACCAGCGCCAAGGCAGCGAGTTCAGCCAGGGCCGGGGCAACCGCCGTGCCGGCAGTGACGGCCAAAGACATCAAGATTGTCGACACCGGCGCCAAACTGCCCACCGACCAGGTGACGTTCCACTGGCTGGAGAGCGGACCGGGTCCCAAGGGTACCTTCCTGGCCCAGTTCTTCGACGCCTATCAGGCGGCGCATAGCAACGTCAAGATCGACTTTCAGGAACTACCCTGGGCCAATATCAGTCAGGTGGTGCCGCTCGGCATCCAAAACGGCAATGCCCCGGACATCTTCCAATTGCCACCGGCGGTGTCCGGCGCGCAGGCTGTCTCGCAAAGTTGGGTTACGCCGCTGGATGACCTGATCCCGAACATCGCGGAGTGGAAGAAGGGCTTTCCTTCCGGCGCCTTCATCGACGGCATCACCATGTACAACGGCAAGACCTACAGCCTGCCGTTGAGCTCCAACAAGCGCTACGACACGCTGACGTTGTACAACCTCGACGCGATGCAGCAGGCCGGCTATGACCCGGCCGCGAAGCCCTTCACCTGGGACGAGTTCCGCGCCGCCGCCAAGAAGCTGACGGCCCAGGGGAAAGGCCAGTATTACGGGCTGATGCTGGAGGGGAAGGACACTACACGCTTCACCGCCTGGGTGAACGGTCTCGCCCAGATGGCCGGCGCCGCTGGTGGCCAGATGAACTGGAAGACTGGCCAGTACAACTACACCAGCGACCAGTGGCTGGCCGCCGTTGACCTGTTGCTTGCCATCAAGGCTGACGGCAGCATCTACCCCGGCGCACTGTCGCTGAACGCCCAGCAGGCGCGAGCCCTGATCCCGGCCGGCAAGGGAGCAATGATCCTGCAAGGCCCCTGGAACATACCGCAGTGGAAACAGAATAGCCCCGACTTCAAGTTCGGCGTCGCCAGCCAGCCGCTGCCGAACAGCGGCACTCCCATGCCGCTCAACTACGGGCCGGGCGGTAGCAACCTCTACTGGCTATTCAGCAAGAGCAAGCTGGGGGCTGTGGCCGGCGACATCTTCCACCAGTTGGGAACGCTGCCCATTCAGACCTTGTTCGCCACGGAGGACGGCATCAGCGATCCGGCGATCTTCCCGCAGGCCCTTGCCCAGGCCAAACTGGATGCCGAGCAGCACAAGGCGGCAGCCTTATTCGACCAGCAGTTGCGCCTGGCGCCCAGCCCGGAAGTCCGCAACCCGGCAGTCTCGACAGCTCTGCAGGAGATGCATCATCTGACCCCCGACATCGGTGAGATCATCCAGGGCATTTACACTGGCCAACTCACGAACGCCAAGCAAGCCCTGCAGGACCTCGTCGACCGCTCCAACAAGGAGTTGGATCGCGCCATCAAGGCAGCGCAAGCCAAAGGCGCCAAGGTAACGCGCAACGACTGGGTCTTCCCCAACTGGGATCCCACACAGGACTACACGCCGGCCGACTACAATACGTTGCCGGGGTGACGAGGCGGTGGCCGACGAGCCGCCGGAAACCCGTGCCTCGTCAGCCCAGCGGGTCGGCGAAGACCTCAGCGACGGGATAGGAGAAGCCGGGTACGACGTCTTCCCCGTCGAGCGGGTCGCCGACATCCAGCACGGCGGCTGGGCCCACACTCCGTCCGGCGCGCCAAACGTCAATCTGTTGTCGACCGGGCCATACCACCCACACCAGGTTCGTGCCACCATTGAGGTACGTTCGAGCCTTGGCTGCCATGGCGTCGGACTGCTGATCCGGTGAGGCCACTTCCACGGCAAGGTCGGGGGCAAAAGGGATCGGCTTCTTGCGATCCGCTATAAGTGCCCGGCGGGCAGCACGGTAAAATCCCACGTCGGGTATCAGCCCCGTTTCGGCTCCTGGGAACTTGTAGACGCCATCGGACGGCGTGACGATGCCCAGTCGGTGCGCATACACAAACGAGCCGAGGGCGATGACGAGGAGCCCGCCTATCGTCGATGCCTCATCTCCACTCCCCGCCATCCGGACGAGAGTCCCTTCGATTACCTCGTACCGGTACCCATCATCCGGCAAACGCAGCAGCATATCGACGGTCACAGGCCCGTAGCCAGGAGCGATTTCCGCCCAGGGCGCCAGCGGTACGAGTGCTACTTTCAGCAGAGTGCTCATTGCTCAATTGTTCTCTTTTCACTCCAGCCCTGCAATCCCATTCTCATGATACACGCTAGAATCGCAGCAGTTTGGGGACTTCCGACCCTACGGAACGTGTCCAGCAAGGCAACGTTGTCAAGGACGGACTACAGAGGAAAATGGCGGATAGGTGGCTACCAGCACGCCGTTATCCCCGTGGTTCCGCACGTGGACTTGGCAAGCAACCTCCCAGGCAACCCCTCCGGCGGAGTTGGACGCGGGAGAGCCGAGCGGCGCTGAGCACGCTCAGCAGCAGGAGCGCCGCCAGGCCGAGCCCGGTGGCGCCGCCCGCCCCCACACCGCCAGCGCCGGTCGCTGGGAGTTGAGGCGTGACCGTCGGCTCGCCCAACTGCACCACCCGGTACGCCCAGATGGTAGTATCTCGCGGCCCCGGAGTGTCTGTTGCGCCCGTGAAGTACACGTCGTTCCCCACCTGGAGGGATCCCACCTGGAGGGATCCCACCTGGAGGGATCCCACCTGGAGGGATCCCACCTGGA
>DAIMXP010000001.1:0-69192 GCA_036734945.1 Chloroflexota bacterium | reverse complement strand
GGGATCCCACCTGCCCCGTCACCGTCCCCCCACCGACTTCGGCAACGACAGTCGAGGGTTGAATGTGCAGCGTACGAACGCTGCCGAGATAGCCGCGCGTCAGCACAATGGTCACGACATTACCACGCACCGCAGTCACCATGCCGTAGCCGACAAAGCTCCGTACCAAGCTCCACTCCCCGCGCCGACCAAACCCCGGCCTTGACGACCCACTGCAGACAGGACCACTCCGACCCCATTTCCGGCCCGGTCAGCCGAAGCGACACCGCCCTTCCGGCGTCGCCGTCACGGCACTGTACGATGCAAATTGTCGCCGCCCTGGGGCCAGTTTTCATTGCCGCCGCGGGGCCACTTCTCAATGCCGAACACACGTCAACAATCGGCGATCGGCACGGCGCGTACCTGCTCCTGCTCGCGCTCCACCCGCAACGCGGCGCGCAGCCGCGCCTGGCCGGGCCGCTCGGGCCGCGGCGCGTCGAGGGCAAACAGCAGGAGTTGCTCCGCCTTCTCGCCTCGCAAGGCAAAGGTCACGAGCCAGCCGTCTCGCGGATCGTACCAGACATCGTCCGGCGCACGGCTGGCGAGCTGACCGATGGCGGCGCGATACGGGCGAGAGCGAACAATGGCACGCAAGAGCGCCAGCATGAGGTCGTGCTCCACGCCATACAGGTCGGCACACGGCCGCTGCGACTCTCTTCAAGGCTTGGTCGTAACCAGCAGTTGCATCCGCGGTTCCATCCTAAGCCAGCCCCATCTGCATCTGGAAGACCGTGACGGCCCAGACGGAAGGCGTCGCCATGTTAGGAGTATCCGCCGTTCCCGTAAAGTAGACCGCGTCACCCACCCGGACGCCCGCTGGTCCATCATAGGTGCCCACTTGGACGCGATCACCGACCTTCAGCGCCGTCCACGTCGCGTTGCAGCTGTTCCGGCAGATCTCGGTCTGCGCTGTCAACCGCACGCGGAGTGTCGCGGGCAGGGCGTCGGGAATACTCAGGATCACGCTGTCTTTGCTTCGCGCCGTCAGCGTCCCCGCCGCAAAGTGCGGTAACTAAGCGTGCGGTCTACCATCCCGTGAAACCACCCCCGCCTCATTGGCGGCCAGAATAGGAGCCGGGGAGGCCACTTCCACGGCCAAAGTCCCCGAACTCGCCAGAAGTCCGGCTAGTAAGGAGCGACGAGATAGGTGCAATACTTCCATCACGACACACTCACATACACGAGCCCGCAACTTAGCGGGTTACATCCATTACAGAGGTAGGAGAAGAGGGCCGACGTGATGCAACAAACCACCGGACTGTTGCCGGGATTGCAGCATCCTCCAGAAGAAGAGGCGGGGCACGGGCCGCATTCCCAGAGGTTTGCTAGCGTTGACGACGTGACGCCGCAATTCGGCGCACTGAACGTGAGTAGGTCACCGCAGCCAGCAGCAGAGGGCAGCCCCGTCTGCAACGTACAGGCGGATGTTCCCGGGCCACAGTTGGGGTAGTTGGGCCAGCTCGTGAAGTAGGCGTTAGTGCTACACCCCGAAGTGCCGCAGTTGTTGACGGCGCAGCCGCCAACTCCAACGCAATCATCAATGCCGGCGAGGCCGGAAGTCGCGCTACTGAGACCCAATGCATGCCTCCTTTGCTGCTATCGTGTCTTCTTATGACTGGCAAGCTACTCCACGAAGACGTGTGGCCCAAGATCTCCGACGCTATCCGCAAAGAATCTGTGGGATCGCATCTTTCTTATCAATGTGGCAGGCTGAACTATCAGCAGTGGAAATCATACCGGAAGGACGTCTGCCTGTCTTGAGGCTGCGACCCCAATTTGTACTAGGGTCTGGACCCTATGCAGCCTGGGGTTGTGACCCTACTCCCCGGCCATCATCCCGACAGTTATTGACCGCGCTAGTCGCGCACGGGATCGCCCGTGGCGCGCGGCAACCCCTGTTCCCAGGCCCAGGCTACGGCGTCGGCCCGGCTATGGCGCTCCAGCTTGGCCAGGATGCTGCTGATGTGGTTCTCAACGGTCTTGGGGGTGATAGCGAGTTCCTGCGCAATCTGGTCGTTGCTCCGGCTGTGCGCTGCCAGCCGCAACACCTCCCGCTCCCGCAAGCTCAGCGGCATGGGTCCAGCGGGCTTCCGCTGCGCGAGTTGCTCAACCACGCGCCGGCTGGACCAACCCTGTTCGCCGCGCGCCACACCGCGGATGGCATCGGGCAGGCTGATCGCCGCGTCATCTTTCAGGAGGTAACCTGCCGCCCCGCTCTGGAGCAAGCCCCGGACGTACCCCTCGTCGGCGTGGGCGCTGAAGGCGAGCATTCGCACCGGCGAGTGCGCTGCTCGCAGCCGCCGGGCCACCTCAACCCCGCTCAGCCCGGGCAACTCCACATCAAGCACCAACACGTCGGACGCCAGTTCTTGCGCCAGGCGCAGCGCCGCCGCCCCGTCCGCCGCCTCACCGACCACCACGAGGTCCGTCGTCGTCGCCAGGTGGGCGCGGATGCCCGCGCGCAGATAAGCATGATCGTCGGCCAGCAGCACCCGGATCGGCGTCGTGGCTTCGCTGTTCGATACGCTGCCGGTCACTCGGCTGTCTCCCTGTCATCGTTCGGACGCCGTGGGGCAGTCACGCGCAGCAGGGTGCCGGTACCCGGCGTCGACTGGATCTCAAGGCGGCCGCCGATCGCCTCAGCCCGCTCCGTCGCCCCCAGCAGGCCAAGGTGACCCAGCTCCGTCATTGCGCTCCAGTCCTCCGGCACAGCAAAGCCACAGCCGTCGTCGCGCACCTCCAGCACCAACGCCTCCACGTCGAGCGTCAGGCGCACCAGGACGGTCCGCGCCCGGGCGTGCTGGAGGACATTCTGCAGCGCCTGTTGGTAGATGCGGTAGAGCGCTACGCCGACCGGCTCCGGCAAGACCTGGTCGTCCGGCATAAGCTCCAGCCGCACCACCAGGTCCGGCTGTGCCGCTGCCAGCCGGGCGACGTGCGAGCAGATCGCCTGTGCCAGGCCGTAGTGGACCAGGGTCGGCGGCCGCAACTCCCCGCAGATGGTCCGCAGCGTCTCGATGACCTCGCGGATCTTCTCCGCCGGCGGGCTGGCCCCCGACCCGCCGGGCATGCCCGCTCCCTCTCGCGCCCCGGTGAGCAGCCGGAACAACACGCCTTCCAGGTCCTGCAAGGGCCCGTCGTGCAGTTCCCGGGCCAGGTGCAGACGCTCTGCTTCGCGGGCCGCGTGCAGCCGCCGCCGGGCCGCCACCCGACCGGCATGCGCCCGCTTCGCCTCCGTGATGTCCTCGACGAGCGCAATCGCGAACAGCGGCGCGTCGGCCGCGGCACGCACCAGGGAGGCGGTGAGACGCGCCCACACGACCACCCCGTCCCGGCGCAAGTAGCGTTTCTCCATCTGTGCCACGTCGCGCGGACCGGCAACGAGCTCCTGGTAGAGCTGCAAGGTCGCTGCCACGTCATCGGGGTGGGTGATGGCCGTGAAGGACAGCCGCCGCAACTCGTCGCCGGTGTAGCCGAGCATGCCATCGAGCGCCGGGTTCGTCTCGAGCAGCCGACTGTCGGCGGCAAAGAGCGCGATGCCCAACGCCGCCTGTTCAAAGATAGTCCGGTAGCGGGCCTCACTCGCGCGATGCGCCGTTGCCAGCGCATCGCGCTCGGCCACCACCGCCCGGCGGATCTCCTCCTGGTCAGCAAGAACGGTCAGGCGCGCCTGCTGATAGAAGCCGGCCGCGAGCGCAGCGAGGAGCGCGGCCACTCGAGGCTGCCGTGTTGGTGGCAGACCGGCAGCCAGTTCCTCGCCGAGCACCGTGAGCGTAGCTTCCAGGGCAGCGGGTCGCAGGTAATGGAGCCCGGCGACCGCCCCACCGATGGCCTGGGGTTCGATTCGCAATGGCCGTGGCGCGGCTGCTCAATCAGGATGCGTTGTTGCAATGGCGGGTGCGTGCTGGCGAGGCCGGTCCCGCGATGCTAGCCGAGCGGGTCAGCGAAGACCTCAGCGACGGGATAGGAGAAGCCGGGTACGACGTCTTCCCCATCAAGTGCATCGCCGATATTGAGCACGGCGACCGGCCCGACGCTGCGGCCGGCCCGCCAAACGTCGATCTGTTGTCGACCGGGCCACACCACCCACACCAGGCTCGTGCCGCCATCAAGGTAAGTTCGGGCCTTGGCGGCCACGGCTTCGAACTGTTGATCGGGGGACGCCACTTCCACGGCCAGGTCGGGAGCAAAAGGAATGGGCTTCTTTTGATCGGCGATCAGCGAGCGTCGCGCCGCACGATAGAACCCCACGTCGGGGATCAGCCCGGTCTCAGCTCCCGGGAACCTGTAGACCCCATCAGCCGATGTCACGATGCCCAGCCGGCGCGGGCGCACAAAGGCATAGAGTTCCGCGAGCACAACGCTAGCGATGGTGGTCGCCTCATTCCCACTACCGGCCACTCGAACAAGAACCCCTTCGACTACTTCGTAGCGGTACCCATCATCGGGCAAGGTCAGCAGTAGGTCGACCGTGACCGGTCCGTAGCCAGGTACGGCCTCGGCCCAGGGAATCAACAGCGCGGGTGGCTGCTTCAGCACGGGGCTCATGGGTTCTTTGTCCTCCGTTCAAGCGAGCAGCCCAACCTCCACGCTATGGCACGATAGAATCGTAGCAGTTCAGCAGGAGCAACTTCAAATCACCGAGTAGAAAGACGAGGACCACAGCAAGTGGATCATACGAACACCGACCGCCCGTTAAACATCCTCTGGCTGACCAGCGATCAGCACAGCAGCCACGCCCTGGGCTGTTACGGCAACCGTGTCGTACAGACGCCCAATCTCGACAGACTGGCGGCAGGCGGCCTCTGCTTCGACCGGCACTTTTGCTCCTACCCCGTGTGCGTGCCGGCACGGTTCACCATGATGACGGGCCTCTACCCGCATCACCACGGCGCTTTTGGCAACAACACGCCGTTGCCGCTGCGCACGCGCACCGTCGCGCATCACTTTTCCCAGGCCGGCTACGTCACTGCCTGGTTGGGCAAGATGCATCCCGTAGACGGCCAGACCCACGGCTTCGACTATTACATGGACATGGGCGCCTATTTCGACTACCTCGGGCCGAAGACGCGCACCTTCACCTACGGCATGGGTGCCGAGGACAGCGGCTGCGGCTCGCCATGGATCACGATTCACCGGCCGCCGAGCGAGAATCGCAGCGCCTGGGTCCCGGCCGACCTGCCCCGCCACAACGACACGCTGGAAGTACGGGAACTGCTGGCGGAGGAGGACCACTTCGAGAGCTTCATCGCCCGCGAGACGATCCGCTTCCTGGAAACCTACCGCGACGAACCATTCTTCGTGACGGCCAGCTTCCTCAAGCCGCACAACCCCTTTTCGCCGCCCGCGGAGTATGCAGCGATGTACCGGCCGGAGGACATGCCGCTGCCGGAATGGTCGCCGCAACAACTGGAGCAAGCGCCGCCGCAAGTACGCAACCATCGTTACCCCGGCGCCGGGACGCCGGAGGGCGACGCCTGGCTGCGTCGCTACATCGCTGCCTATTACGGCAACGTCAGTCACATGGACGCCTGCGCCGGCCGCATTCTTGACGCGCTGGACCGCCTCGGGTTGGCCCAGAACACGCTCGTCGTCTATACCACCGACCACGGCGAGATGCTCGGCGAGCACGGCATGCGCGGTAAGTTCTGCTTCTTCGACGGCTCGGCTCGCCTGCCGTTGATCGCCCGGTTGCCGGGCCGCATCCCTGCCGCTAGCCGCAGTGACGCGCTGGCGGACCAGACCGACTACGTGCCGACGTTCCTGGCCATGGCGGGCATCGACCCGGCCAGCCGCAGTCAGCCCTTTGACGGTCGCAGTTTCGCCTCGGCACTGAGCGATCCCGGTCTGCCCGGCAAGCCCTTCGCCTTCGGCGAGTTCGCCCTGCCCCAGCAGCCTTTTTACATGCTGCGCGATGACCGCTGGAAATATGTCTATTACACGGATTCGACAGCGGGACGCGCGGTGGCGAGCGGACAAAAGGCGGCTGCCGAAGAACTGTATGACCCGATCAATGACCCGGCTGAGATGACCAACCTATCCGGCGATCCAGCCCACATTGGCGTGGCCGCCAGTCAGCGAGAGGCGCTCTTTTCCTTCCTGCAGGGACAGGGTGTTTTGACAACATAGGCACAGGGCAATCTTCTACGACAGGTGCAGATTGGCGATCTGTTGCTCCAGATCACCGGCGATCTGCTCCAGGTGGTTGACGGCGCCCGGCGTACCGAAGATGTCGTTGCCGGCAACACGGGTGTCCACGTCGTGAATCGCGGCTGCCCATTGGCCCACGGTCTGGTGGTAGCGCGCAAGCGCGCCGGCATCGACGTTGGGAGGGGGTGGCAAGCTCGCGATGGTCTGGGCAACGCTGGCAGCCTGCTGGTCAACCTGCCGCAACTGGCCGGCTGCGCTTGCCAGATTCAAGTTGCCACTCTGGAATCGTGTGCCGATCGCCGTGAGACTGCTATCAATCTGCAGTATCTGCTGGGTGCTGGCCAACCACTGCGCGCTGACTGCGGCTCCGGCCGTCGCGGTCATGTCCGGCGTCGCAGTTGGCGTCGAGGTCGCCGTGGCTTGCGGCGTCGGCGTGTCAGTGGCCGTTGCCGTGACCGCAGGCAAAGGAGTTCGGTCAACTGGGGAGACGAGATCGGACGCTGACCCGCTTGGCGCCGTCGGTGCGTCTGCTACTTGGATCGACAGAGAACAGGAAGCCAGCAACACCGACCCAGCGACAGCGGTGATGGCAATGAGCCGCCGGAATGCCGCCGTTGGCGCCGCCACTCCCATTTCCCCTCTGCGTCGCAAGCGAGAGACGCATTGATTGCTGTCCTTTGAGGGGGCTAGTGCATACGGAGTGCCAGACTCGCCCCGGCACGCTTCCCAGCCCTAAGGAAAAGGTGCAAAGAGTCATTGACGGCGCTAAAGTTTAGAATTCCCTGACACATTCCCCCTCGCCGCCGCGTAGCATGCAGCAGCGCGTCCTTTTGTGATCGTGTGACGCTACTCCGCTGCCTTGAGCATAGGCTGCCACTGCTCGCGTCGTGTCAAGGAAGGGTACAATGATGCCGGTATCCCCTGTGGAGGCGCATATGGCGGGCGAGTCCATCCTCGTTGTCGAAGACGAGGTCAACATTGCCAAGCTGTTGACAATGTACCTGGAAAAAGACGGCTACCGGGTGACGGTGGCTCGTGATGGCCAGCAAGGGCTGGAGCGCTTCGAGCGCGACCACCCGGACATGGTCATCCTGGACATCCTGTTGCCAAAAATGGATGGCCTGGAAGTCTGCCGCCGCATCCGTCGCCAGTCCTTCGTTCCGCTGTTGATGCTCACGGCCAAGCGCGACGAAACCGACAAGATCGTCGGGCTCGAACTCGGCGCCGACGACTATATGACGAAGCCGTTCAGTCCGCGGGAGATGGTGACGCGCGTCAGAGCCATCCTCCGCCGCGCCAAGCAATCCACCATCGCGCCGGCCGGCATAGACGGCACGATGGAGTTCGACGACCTGCTGATTGACGTCCCTCGCCACGAAGTCCGCGTCGGCAGCCGCCTGATCGCTTTGACGGCCAAAGAGTTCGACCTGCTGCGGACGCTGGCCGGCAGCCCCGGCAAGGTGTTCAGTCGCGACGCCCTGCTCAACCAGGTCTGGGGTTACGACTATTATGGCGATGCTCGCACGGTGGACGTACACGTCGGCACGTTGCGCAAGAAAGTCGAGGTACAGCCGTCCGCGCCGCGCTGGATCAAGACGGTCTGGGGTATTGGCTACAAGTTCGAACACATTCCGGCCGACGCGGATCCATGATCAACTTCCACAGCCTGCGCTGGAAGTTGATCGGCAGTTACCTGGTGCTGGTGGCGGCAGTTTTGGTGGCTGTCGTGGCGCTGACCCGTTATTCGGTGAGCACGATCTTCGCCACCTACCAGGAGAACATTCTGGTGCACGACGCAGTTCAAGTTGCCCGCGTCTTCGGCCCGGACTACAGCAATACGCACGACTGGCATCAGATCGCTCCGTACTTTAGTACGTCGACCCAGTTTGACCGCAACGACATCTGGATACTCAACACGCAAGGGACACCCGTCCTGGAGCAACCATCGAATGCCCCGGTGAACGAGCGGCCAACGCTGGACATGCTGCGTCCGGCTTTGCAGGGCGTCGTGACGACGGGCCAGATCAACGGCTTGCTGGGGCGGCCCCGGCGGGTCTGGGCAGCGGTCCCCCTGCGCGCCAACGAGGCGATCATTGGTGCGGTGTACGTTGTGGCGGCGCCGGACAGCAGCGCGGCCCTGACTAGCCGGGACGACACTTTCCCCTTCCGCATCCTGCAGTCGACGGCCGACTTTGTGACGAACGTCGAGCGCCGGTTGGCGGTCATCGGCGGGGCAGTTGGCATCCTGGCGATCGCCCTCGGCGTCTGGCTGGCGCGCTCAATCACCGATCCGATTCAGGAGCTGCGCCGGGCCGTCAGCCGCATTGCCGCCGGGGACCTCACCCAACGCGTCCGCGTGCGGTCACACGACGAGGTCGGCGCCCTGGCGGCCGACATCAACCGCATGACAACCCTCTTGGAAGCGGACGTCAACGAACTGCGTCGCCAGGAAGGACTCCGGCGCGACCTCGTTGCCAATGTCTCACACGACCTGGCCACGCCGCTCACCGGCATCCAGGGGTTCACGGAAGCGCTGATGGATGGCATGGTGAGTGGGGAAGTGGAACGCCAGGAGTTCTACGGCAACATCTACCGCGAGGTACACCGCTTGCGGCGCCTCGTCGGTGACTTGCAGGACCTCTCGTCTCTGGAGAACGGCATCGGGCATATGCAACCGCAACCCTTGCGATTGGCCGAGCTGCTGGAGGAAGCCCTATCGGTCGAGCACGTCGAGGCGGCCGAACGCGGCGTCACGCTGGTCCGAGCGATTCCGACCGACCTGCCGCCAGTGTTGGCCGACGGCGGGAGAATCACGCAGGTGCTGCTGAACTTGCTCGACAACGCCCTGCGCTTCACGCCGGACGGTGGCTCCGTCACAGTTAGCGCTCGAATTATCCCTGGCGCCGTGGAAATAACGGTGGCAGACACCGGCTCAGGCATCCCCGCCGAGGCGTTGCCCCAGATCTTTGAGCGTTTCTACCGCGTCGACCCCTCGCGCTCTCGGGAAACAGGCGGTGGAGGGCTCGGCCTGGCCATCGTCAAGGCAATCGTCACGGCGCATGGCGGGACGATCGTCGCGACGAGTGTGGTTGGCGCTGGTACGCAAATGACCTTCACACTGCTGCGGGTGACTGAGGCTGGCGTTGCGGCAAATCGAACGCCACCAGCCAAAGCCGTGCGGCGGCGCGGGGCCGCTACGCCAGTTGGGGCCGAATAGCGTCGAGGTCGCGCTTCTTCAGGTAAATGGCCCGCCGACGCCCCAGCATGCGATAGGCCGGCAATTGCCGTGACACGATCAGGCGATACAATGCTGGGCGAAATGTGCCAAGATAGCGGACAGCATCGGTAAGGCTCAGCATGGACTCGCCATCGTCGTCAACGTCAGGAAGTACACTAAAGTCCACGTTCGTCCTCGCCCTAGGTTGCCCAGGATTCGACAAGGCTACAACTCAGCGCGCAGTATACCAGAAGCCAGCGCGCCATCAATAGGACTCCTACCGTGCATCGTGCTGCCCCATCCGTGCCATCGTCGTACGGCGATGCTGGCGCGAGCCGGAACAGGCGCACCTGCGGGTCATCCACCACATTTCACCGGAGGCAACGGATCGCTGGTTACACGACATCCACGTGAGAGCGGGCAACGGGAATCGAACCCGTGCGTTCAGCTTGGGAAGCTGACATGCCACCACAACATCTTGCCCGCAAACGGCACGGGGAGTATACCAGCAAAGGTCCGGCTAGCGCAGCACCGGCTCCGCCACATTCAGGAATTCGCTGCGCCCCAGTACCTCAACGCGGGCCGGCGTCAAGGCGAGGTTGAGCACCGTCAAGGAAGCATTGTCAATCGCCAGGCGCGTCGCCTCGAGTGGCGTGTAGCCTCCCGTGGCGACGCCGATGAGTTGTTGGATCGGTGACGCGTGCGAAACGAGCACCACTCGCTCGGCATTCCCATAGTGGCTGCGAAGGGTAGCCAGGGCCTCCCGCATTCGCGTCGCCACTTGATCGTAGGTTTCGGGCAACTGGTGCCAGGTAGTCTCCGGCACGTCGCCAAGGAGAGGCAGGTCGGGGTAACGCCAGATCAATTCCGCCCGTGTCGACGGTATCCAGCCGATAGGCGCGATACCATGGTGCTCATGGGCGATTGGCAAGAGCGCTAACGGAGCACCCACGGCTGCCGCGATCTCCCGTCCCGTCGCGACGGTGCGCCGATAGGGACTGGCCAACACCTGGAATATCGATTGCGAGCGCAATTCAGCCGCCACTAACTCCGCCTGCCGGCAGCCAAGAGCGGTCAGCTCGCAATCGACATCACGGCAGGAAAAATCCGCGTTGGCGCGCGACTGCGCGTGGCGGACAAGATACAACTGCACGAAGAACTCCTCAGAACGCTCGCAGCCACAGGCTGCCTTACGATGAAGTGCCGATCAAAACGCCGGCCGCGAATACTAACGCACCGCCGACGACAACCTGCACCACCGAGCGGAGGAAGGAACTGGCGAAGAAACGGTAACGGATGAAGGCAATCACGATCAACTCGACGCCGACGACGGCAGAGGCCAGGACCAGCGCCAGATGAAAGCTGGCGAGCAGGAATGGCAGGGTGTGAAAGATACCACCAATGAAAGTCATGCCCCCGGTGATCCCGCCACGCTTGAGCGGGCTGCCACGCCCGGTTAGCACGCCGTCATCCGAGAGGCCCTCGGAGAACCCCATGCTAATGCCGGCGCCAACCGCCGCCGCCAGACCCACCAGGAAGGCGGTGTGCGCCTTCTGCGTGGCAAAGGCGGTGGCAAAGATAGGAGCAAGTGTGGAGACCGACCCATCCATCAAGCCGGCAAGGCCCGGCTGTATGACCTGGAGGACGAATGACTGCTTGTGCCCCTGCTCGGTGAGCAGTGGGGCTTCCGGCTTCAGGTCGCCGGGATGCATTGGTGCGGGTGTAGCCATGACATCCATCTCCATGTTCTCGTTACCTTGTCTTACCGTGCTCTATCGTGTATCGTCCGCACAACGCAAAGCCGCCACTGAGACCGGCCACCATTGGTCACATCGTCGCTCAGCGACACTCCCGGCAGAATCCTTCCAGCACTACACGCTGGTCGGTGATAATGAAGCCGCCAACCTCGACCGGCACCTCGATGGTCAGCACGTCCAGGGATACGTCGTCCAGGCGGCCACAGCGACGGCAGTGCAAGTGCGCGTGCGGCTCGGTGTTCGGGTCATAATGGGTACGCCCGTCGCCCGTCTCCACAGTTTGCACTTCACCCAGCCCAACCAGTTCGGACAGCGTTTTGTAGACCGTGCCCAGCGAGAGCGAGGGCAGATCAGCGCGGACCTCCTCGTACAAATCCTCGGCACTCGGATGGCTGTGCGCGTGCTCCAGCGCCCGAAACAGGAAGAACCGCTGTGGCGTCAGCTTGCCACCGGCGGCCCGGAGCCGGGTAATCAGATCCTGCGCGGTCTTCACTGCACACTCCCGCCACCCGTTCCTTGTTCGGAATCATTATCCGTTACGAAGGAGTGTTCGTCAAGTCGCGGCTGACCGTCAAGGCCATTCGTCCTATCGCCGTTGTATAGTGCTCCCCGTTGGCGCCCCCGGAAAGGCGGCCGGGCAGCGTATAGGGAACTACGGCAACACCAAAACCTGCGGCGCCGGGATCTGATCCTGGCCGCTGAGGATGCCCTGCCCCTCATGGATAATGCCCGCAAAAAACGTGGCCTGCCCGTGGAAGCTTGCCGGCAGTTTGATGAAGCCGCTGATAACGCGGGAAGCGTGCGGCGCGAGGGGCTGGCCGAGGCTCCAGCGGAACGGATAGGGCGGCGCTGTGGCCAGGCCACGTTCGTTGTAGCTGGCGCCGATCGAGTAGGTGCCGGCGCGACCGATGGCCTGCTCCCCCCAGCCCGGCCCGAAAGGCGGCGGGTTGAGATAATTGGCCTCCAGAGAGCCGTAGGTGAAGCCGCTCTGTGGCGCCCCAGGCTGCACGTCGCCATAGAGTGTTGCGTTGCCGGTGTTGTACACGGCCACCTGAACCTGAATCAGGCGCTGGCCGCCCTGATCGACTTCGATCGCCTTGACGCCCGTGATACGCGCGTCGGCAACGCCACTCTGCGCTACCTGCACCGTCCCCTTGACACTGCTGACGTTGCCGGCGCCATCAGTTGCCTGGATCGTCCAAGCGTAGGCGCCGTCCGGCACGTACTGTTCGGGGCCGATCTGCCCGGTCCAGGTCGCCTGGTTGGGACCGGCTTGCTGTGCCTCCTGGTATAGCACGTCGTAGGTCTGCGGCAGCGGCGTTCCGTGTGGTCCCACCACCGCGATCGTCACCTGGGAAGGCTTAGAGAGCAGGTAGGTGAAGGTGGCGGTGTCGGTGCCGAGGTTGCCGTTGGGATGAAACGGGCTGGGGAAGACGCTGGGTTGCGTGATCGATGGAGCGTTCGTGTCGGCGTTGGTGATTGTCAATGTCTCGCTGTGCGTGTCCAGGACCTGGTGCGTTGCGGTGTCACTGACAGTAAACGTCCAGTGATAGACGCCGTCTGGTAACACGTGCCCGTCGAAAGCCCCGTCAAACTGCAAGGTGTAGCTGCCGGGCGTGCGCGTCTGATGGTCGCGCAGCATTCGCACCCCGCCGTCCGGACCGGTGAAACTCACCGTGACGTCGGAACGCCGCGATAGCACGTAATTGAGGTTCGCTGTACGATTGGTCGAGGTCTCATTCGGGGAAATCGTTGCCGGTGTCAGCGACAGCGCGGTAAGCGGATCGCCGCCGCCACAAGCCGAAAGGAGCGGCATCAGCAGGAGGCCCAGAACGAGTAGAACGGTCAGACGGCTCAATCGCAACAGCGAACTCCACCAGGCAGCGGCACCGAACAGGGCATGCTACCACGCGAGCCCTCCCCTACCCCCGGGAACGGCTACGAAGGGCGCAGGCAACCGGCAGATTCGGTAGCATGGGCAACACATTGCGTGTGGACAGACAGAGGAGTGAGGGATAGGCGTGCAGCGGCAACTGTTCGACATGTTGCGCCGGGCCGTGCCGCGAGTGCCGCCGGAGCTTGCCCTGGGGATCGCTGTCGTAACCGGCGGCATTGCCTATCGTGGCAATGGCGCCCTGCAGGCCACGGCCCGCCACAATATGGCGGGGCTGCTCGGCCTACCAGAGGATCACCCCCGTGTGCGGCGCGCTGCTCTGGGCGCCTTCTGCACTCTCGCCCGTAATTACGTCGATATGCTCACGGTCACCAGCCTCAGCGCCGACCAGATGCGCGAGCGCACGGAAGTCGTCGGTCTGGAGTATCTCCAGGAAGCGCAGGCGAAGGGGCGAGGTGTGCTGCTCGCCACCGCCCACCTCGGCAACGTCGATGCGGCGGGTCACGCGATTCTGGTTCGTGGCATTCGTAGCGCGGTCCTGACTGAGCGCGTGGAGCCGGACTGGCTCTACAACTTTTTCGTGGAGGAGCGCGGTCACTTCGGCGGGGAAGTGCTGCCGCTCTCAGCCAACGCCCTGCCTCAGGTGCAGCGGGCATTGCGGGGCGGACTCGGCGTCGGCATCGCCTGCGACTGGGATATGCAGGGTAACGGCATCCCGATCACCATCCCCGGTTTTAAGCAAGCGATTCGCATCCCGGCCGGCCTCGCTATGTTGGCGTTACGCGGCAAAGTGCCGATCATCCCTGTCTGGCCGAGACGCCTGCCCGACGGTCGGACACGGGCCTGCGTCGAGCCCGAGATCACCGTCTGTCCTAGCGGCAACCTGCGCGCCGATGTCCGACGAATCTCTTCAGTGCTGGCCGAACAGATGCTGCGCCGCTTACGCGCGCATCCACAACAGTGGGTGCTGTTCCACCCCGTCTGGGAACCGTCGCCGAGCAACGCCACCGACGCGAAATGAGCACGGTGCTATCCGGCACGCCCCACGCTGAGCCTCCAGTTTCCACTGCCCTTTCCCAGCACTGGCGCCACGGCGCAGGGAGTTTCCTGCCCGTGCTACTGCTCTGTGTACTCTGTTTGCTTGACTATGGTCGTTTGGTCATACCCGGCCCCTGGCCACCACAATACGTCGCCTTGAGCGACTTCAGCCGCCAGTTCTATCCGTTTCAACACTTCGTCGCCCAGCGTCTGGCCGCCGGACAGTTGCCCACCTGGAATCCCTACCTGTACGCCGGCCATCCGCAACTGGCCGATCCGCAAACCGCCGTCTTCTCGCCGCTCGGGCTACTGATCAACCTGACGGCCGGGCACGTAGACCTTTGTTATGTCGCGCTGGAGTGGCGGGCCGTCATTGATTACACGCTGGCCTCCCTCTTCGCCTACCTGTTCTTTCAGCGTCTGTCAGCGTCACGAACGGGCGGTCTCGTTGGCGCGCTCTGCTTCACCTTCGGTGGTTTCCTGTCTTCCTATCCGCTCCCCCAATTGCCCTTGTTGGAGACAGTGCTCTGGCTACCGCTGCTGCTCTACTGCGTCGACGGCACGCTGGCCTCGGCGCGGCACGGCACAGCCTGGGCCGTGGCGACCGGACTTGCCGGGGGGGCCATGGTGCTGGCCGGCCACGCCCAAACGGCAATGCTGGCCGCCTATACGGTTGCCGCGTTCGCCGCATACCGCGCCATGGCGTTGCGCCCGGCCTGGCCGCCGCTCGCCGGCCGCGCCCTGTTGGCCGTATTGATCGCCGGCGGCATTTCGGCAGCACAACTCTTGCCCACCCTGGCCTTTGCGGGCGAAAGCACCCGCGCGCATCTCAGCTTTGTCGAGGCCGGCGGCGGCTACGACTGGCACGACTTTGTCGAGTTGTTCTTTCCCGGCGGCATCTTTCAGCGCACCTACTACATCGGCATCCTGCCGCTGGCGCTAGCCGCCATCGCCGCCACACGCCGCGCCGGCGCCTTCTGGCTTGGCCTCTTCCTGATCAGCGCCATCGTCGCCATGGGGGCACACACCCCGCTCTTTCACCTGCTGTATGCCGCCGGCCCGGGCTTCGCCGCCTTCCGCGACCAGGAGCGCGCCGCTGCTATCGCCGCCTTCGCCTGCTGCGCGCTGGCAGCCCAGGGGGCGAGTGTGCTGGTGGAAAAAGGGCAGCAGTCGCAGCCCCTTCCGTCTCTCCTCTCCGTCCTTATCACACTCCCGACAATCATCGCTGGCCTGCTGCTCTGGCCTCAAGGCTCAACGCCGGGCGGCTCGGTGGCAGCAATGCCACCGCACCTGAACGTGTTCACCGCCGGTTTGCTGGGGGTGACTGCCGTCGCGCTGCTGGTGTTCACCTTTCGCGGCCAGTTGCCGCGGCGTGACGTTGGCGTGCTGATCGTCGTCGTCAGCACCGTCAACCTGCTTTCGGCAGGGGCGCAGTTGAACCGAGCCGACGCCATGCCCGCCGCCCCGCCAGATGTTACGGCGACGCTGCGCTGGCTGGCTGCGCAGCCCGGTCCCTTCCGCGTCGGCAACTCCAGTGACAACGTCATCACCAACGACCTGGGAACCGAGTTCTCGGTTCCCGGGCCATTCGGCGACTCACCGATCGAAGCCCGCCGCGTTGCCGACCTGATTGCGGCTGCCGGCGGCTACCGCACCTGGCAGTTCTTTAGCGTGCAGTTTGTCGTCACACGCCGGCCGCCCGGTGACGGCTTCGTGGAGGCGCATCGCCAGGGTGACCTGGTGACCTACCGTATGCAGTACGGCTTGCCACCCGCCTGGGCAGTGCGTGATGTGCGTGTTGCCACCTCGGCCGGCCAGGCTCAGCAGCTCACGGTGGCGTTGCCGCAGCCGGGAACGGCCGCCGTCCTGGAAGGACAACCGGACCTCGCCATTGCCGGTCCGACCCCGCCGCAGGCGCAACGGGAGACCTGGCTGCCGAGCGCTCCCGGTAGGCTGCTGCTTTCGGCAACGTCCAGCGATAACGCCGTTCTGGTGATCAGTGAGCCATTCGTCCGGGGGTGGACGGCAACACTCGACGGCCGGCCGACGCCGCTCTACCACGCCGACGCGGCACTCATGGCGATCGGTCTGCCGGCAGGTTCCCACAGCATCGCCTTGCAGTATCGCCAGCCTGGCCTACGTGAGGGACTGGCTCTGGCCGCCCTGGCCCTCCTCCTGGCGTTTGGCACACTCCTGTTGCATTTCCGCGCCACTGGCCGCCGTCGTGCCTGATGTGAGCAGGATCCGGAAACTGGTCGCCCCCGCACTGCTGTTGCTGGCGGCCTGGCTCCTACGCTCCTGGCATCTTGCCTTCTATGACTTTCGCGGTGACGAGGTCTTCGGCATCGACTACGCCACGGCGCCACTCAGCCAGGTGATTGGCATGTTGGCGACGGGTGAACCACATCCACCACTGTTCTACCTGCTGCTGCACTGGTGGATACCCGTTGCTGGTAACGGCGCCTACGCCCTGCGCTGGCTCTCCGCGGCCGGGGACACACTTGCTGTGGTGCTGCTCTATGTGCTGGGTCGTCGCCTGGCCGGGCCGGTGGTGGGGCTTGTCGCCGCCCTGGTGCTCACGCTGGCGCCGTACCACATCTGGAACGCCCAGGATGCCCGCATGTATACGCTGGCTACGGCCTTCGCCACCGCGGCGATCTACTGGGCCTGGCGACTGCTGAGAGACGACCAGCCACGTCGGTATGCCGTGCCGGCCTACACGCTGACGATGCTGCTAGCGCTGTACACGCACTACTACAGCATCTATGTCTGGGTGCTGATGAACGTGTTTGCGGTCTCCCTGTTCGCGCGGGGATTCCATACTGATGTCGCACGCCTGCGCCGCTGGGCTCTCGCTCAGAGCATTGTGTCCTTGTGCTACGTCCCCTGGGTCATCTTCGCCTGGCAGACGCTTACCACCTACCACGGTAACGCCGGATCGCCGTCACTCGGCAGCGCCGTACACGACGCACTTCGCACGTTTGCCCTGGGCTGGGACCTTCCGCCCCGCCTCGACTCGCTGCTCCTGCCGGTCTATATCGTCGGTTTGCTGCTGGGCTGCATCGCCCTGCTGCGCCTGCGCCAGGGCCGGTCTGCCCTCCTGCTCATGCTGCTCTGGCTACTCGTGCCGATTGAGGCGATCTGGTTCGGCTCTCGGACGCGGCCTATTTTTGATGTGCGCTACCTGATTGAAGCTTCACCGCCCTTTTACCTGCTGCTGGCCCTCCCCGCCGTCTGGTGGCAACGCCGGTCTTACCCGATGGCGCTGCTCGGCGCTGTGAGTGTCGCAGCGGTCCTTGTACCGCTGCTCCCGGCACTGTGGTCTCTCTACTTTTACCCCACGGACGGTCGCGGGCACGCCTACTTGGCGCTCGGTCAGTACCTGGTCAACCATGCCTCAGCGGCCGATGTGATCGTCGTTAATCACCTGGACCCTGTCGTCCGCTACTACGCGCAGCGCAGCAAGGTAACAGCGCCGCTCATCATCGAACCGGTACAGCAGGATGAGAGCCCCCAGCGGTTGAATGCCGACCTGACCCGAATCACCACCGGCAAAGGACACATCTGGCTGATTCCCGACGACATCGGCGCCTGGGACGGTCACCACACGGTGCTGGCCTGGATGCGCCGTCACCTGCAGGCGCTGGGGCAGGTCGCCACCGGCTTCCACGTCATCGAGTTTGCTCCCTGGGTACCGACGGCTCCCCTTGACCTGACCTTTGCAGATACCCTCACGTTGACCGGGGTCACGCTGCCGGCGACGAGTCCAACAGCGGGCCAGGATTGGCAGGTGGTCCTCTTCTGGACTGCCCCCCGCCCGACGCTGCAGAGCGAGACGGTGAGCCTGCAACTGCTCAATGCCGCCGGCCAACTGACGGCCCAGTTGGACGCCGTTCCTCAGAATGGACAGGCGCCGACGATCGGCTGGTTACCCGGCGAGACGGTTCCTGACCCGCACACGCTGCACTTGCCGACCAGGCTACCGCCCGGTCGCTATACGCTCAACGTCGCCGTCTACCCCTCCGGCGGGGGTACACGCCTGGCCGTCCCCGGCAGTCCCGGCAACCTGGCGCCAGTCGCCGCCGTCACGGTAACGTCGTAGCTGGGCTTGGCGCTACCATCACGTCCTCCAGGGTAACGGCGTCATCCGGCGCCGGCGGCACAGTGGGTAGACGGGCGCCGGTGGCCGGCAGATACCAGCCCACCTGGATATGGTACCGTCCCGGCGACAGGTTGGCGGGCAACCGGAGTTGCCGGGGATCAGCGACCAGTTCGCCCGGTGCCCACGCCGACGTCGGGTAACGCCCCGCCAGCGGCGGAGCGTCGGCCTGAGCGACGAGCGTGCCCGCCGCATCCAGCAGATGGACGAACACCGTGTAGTCACTCGTCGGCGTACCCAGCGCCAGCCAGCGCAACGGGACGCTGATCGTCGTGCCGGGCTGCGCCGGAACGTCCGGTAATCGCTGGCCTGGCGGTGCAACCAGGCCAATGGCGGAACCGAAGCGCTCCGCCACTGGCAGGCCGGCCGGCGCCGACGGTGCTGCCACCTTCACAGTGGCCAGCGTCAGCCGCGGCGCGACCTGGCCGTTCGGGCCGGCTAATGGCTGCAAGGCGCCGCCCGGAGCAAAGCGCTGGAGGCTGAGGGTGTACACCCCCGCCGCCAGCCCAGCGGGCAACGGCAGACGGAATCTATAGGGAACATTCTCCCCAGCGGACCAGAGGGTACTGAAGCGCAGGTCCACGTTGCCGTAGCTCTGGGTCTGCGCGACCGGCTGGCCGCGCCCGTCCAGCAGTTGAAAGGCAAACACCTGGTCGCCGGCTGTGGGGCCGGGTACTCGCAGCGTCAGGTCGAGCTGGAGCGTCGTGCCGGGCTGCACCGCTGGCAGCCGGCCAGCGGTGAGACCCTGCAGCCGCAGCGTGATGACCTGCGGTATCGCTGGCACAGCAGCCGACGCACAGGGTAGCGTCACCGGCCCGAGGATGGCCGGCGCGCCGGCGCCTACCGCCAGGCCGACGGTGAACGTGCCGGGGCAGGGCGCACCGGCCGCGGCCGGCGGCAATGGGATAGGGATATGGTCAAAAACGACCATCCCGGCCGGCCAGCCTGTCGTGGTCACCGTGCCGAGGCGCGGACCGCGTGTGCTGCTGGCCAGGACCCGTCCGCTGGCGGAGAGCACCTGGATCGTCGCCTGCTCATTGCCGGCCGGCGCACGCTGCACCAGCCAGGCGGTTTCCAGGACGGGCGTTGCGCCCCAGAAGGGCGACCGCACCACCCGCCAGGCGGCAGCCTGCAACGGCTGCGCCCTGCTTGGTACGGCCGGCAATAGCCAGGCGGGCTCGTTGGCCGTGCCCATCAGCGCGGCAAAGGAGAGCGCGGGAACGGCGCCGCTGAGACCGATGCCGAGCAGCACCACGGCGCCTGCGCCGAGCAGCACGGGCCGCCCGGCTCCCAACAGCAACCGGAGCGCCAGCAACACGGCAACCAGGGTGATACTGCCGCCGACAATCTCCACCGTCGTGAGCCGTCGGGCGACGACCAGGCGGTGCGTTCCGGCCGGAATCGCCACACGCAGGAGGCCGCTGCCGTCCGGCGAGACCGGTACATCCAGGTTATCTACCTGCGCCTGCCAGCCGGGAAAGTACCATGTCCCAAGCGTGATCGTCGTCGCTTGCTGAACCTGATAGGTGAGGGTGAAGGCGTCGGCGCGCCCGGTCAGCGCGGTGACCTGCAACGCGGTCGTGGCGGGTGATGGGACAAGGGCGACAGGAACAGCCGGCGATTGCCCCGGCGCCCAGCGCGGCAGGAATAGGCCGCTCCCGGTGGTGCCGTAGCCACCGATGAGTTCACGGCGCATCTGCGCCGGCCAGGTGATGGCGCCGGTGGCGATGCTGACCGGGTCGGGACGCAGGTAGAGCAGCGCCGGCACGATAGCTAGCGTAATGCAGCCGGCAGCGAACAGCAGCCGCCAGCGCGCCGGCGCCGCACCTATCAGCAGGCCCAGCAGCAACGCGCTGGCCAGGCAGAGCGGGCCGGCAAAGCGCCAGGGGAACTGCAGCAACGTGAGGTGCGACGCTGTCCGCCAGAACGGCAGAGACAACGAGGTGAGGAGAAATACCGACAGCAGGCAGGAGAGCGCGAGTGCCGGAACAAGGCCGCGTCGCCGGGCTGCGCCGCGTCGGAGGAGGAGGAGTGACGCAGGCGCCGCCAGCCAGGCGAGGGTGCTCGGGCCGGCGCCGAACTCACCATATGCGCTCGGTGCGACACTGAAGTTCCACCAGAAGCTGCCGGCCGCATACCAACCCCAACCAGGAACGGCAAAGCGGCGTTCGACAAGTGCCCAGGGGTGGAGGAGCTTGGCATAGAAAGCCGGGTCGTCGGGAATGCGGGCAAGGTGCGTGAACGCTTGCCACTGCCAGGCGGGCAGCAGGAAAAATGCTGCCAGACCGACGGCAAGCAGCGGCGCCGCCAGTAGCGGCAGCACAGCGCCAGCACGTTGCTGCGGCGCACGGCTCGCCAATCCTCTCCACACGAGCAGCAACCAGACGGCCGCGAAGAGCGGCAGAAAGGTGAGGACGCTGAGATTGTGGCAGAGTGGCACGGTCGCCAGCGTCAGGGCGGCCAGGACCAGCGACCGCCGGGAGTCCGCGCCAGTATGGGCGACGGCGCCGAGCCGGAGCAATGCCCCCAGGGCCAGCGCGGCACAACTGGCGGCGCTCAACTCAGCCAGATCAAGGCGCACGTAGGCATTGGCCAGCGTATACGGAGCGTAGAGGTAGGTGACGGCGCCCGCGCAGGCCGCAACCTGTCCGGCTACCGAGCGTAAGCAACTGTAGGCGCCCAGCGCTCCCAGCAGCAGTGCCAGCGCCACCGCCAGTTTGACCGCAGTGATCGGCGCGATGCCGAGGAGCGTCAGCGCCGCCGGGAAGACGTAGGCCAACGGCGAGTACACGCCAAAGAACGGGTAGCCAAAACCGAGTGCCAGATTCGGCTCCCAGCGTGGGAGCAGGTTGCCCACGACGCCCGCCTCACGCCAGGCCGTGGCGAGAGCCAGCACCCGAACGACGTGTTCGACACCGTCGTGCCCCTCGATGAAACCTGGGAGCAGTAACGGGCTGAGTGCGGGCAGGGAAAGGAGAAGCAGTAGCGGCAGGGCAGGCCAGCGCCGTCGTGTGGGTGGCGCGCTGATCGCCGTTGGAGGCAATGGTGCTATTGCACCCACCACACCGGCCAGCGGGCCGCTGCCTCCCCCACGCTGGTCTCCTTCACGCCAGTACCGGCTCCGGCCAGTATACGCCCGTGTCCACCGAAAGTACCGACCACACCTGGTACGTCTTCGCCATAGGCGAAACAGGCAACCGCCGGTAGAGTCTAGCCGTACTGCGAATCCGTACTGAAGTGACGTGAACACGAAGGAGAAAACAATGACTCTGGCAATCGCTCGGATGCTCAGCACGTGGACAGCCTTCCGCAAGAGCCAGGAAGGCCAGGGGCTTGTTGAGTACGCCCTCATCATCGCCCTGGTCGCAATCCTGTTGGTGGTGGCTCTGACGGCCCTCCAGGGCCAGCTCTCCTCCGTCTTTAGCAACATCAGCGGCGCACTGTAGACCCGCAGCCAAAGTCAGACAAGGGCCGGGCGGCCCAACGACGCGCCACCCGGCCCTTTGGCATGCCTAACTCCTGCCCCGTATCATGCTCCAGGATCGTTGCGCCGTCGACCATGCACCGTTGCCGCAGGGCTTGGTGCTGAGAACCGGCGATGGCGGCGGCAGAGCAGGCGGTGGGAGTGCGTGGCATGGCGGGCTTGACGGGCGATCAGATTCGGGACACCTTCCTGCGCTTCTTTGCCGAGCGCGGCCATCTGGTTGTGCCAAGTTCCTCGCTGATTGCCGCCAAGGAATCCGGCCTCATCTTCACCACCGCCGGCGTCGACCAGTTCCTGCCCTACATGCTCGGTCACGTCGAGCCGCCATCCCGCCGCCTGGCCTCCGTCCAGAAGGTGTTCCGCACCACGGATATCGAGGAGGTGGGTGACGACATTCACAACACCTTCTTCGAGATGCTCGGCAACTGGTCTATCGGCGACTACTTCAAGGCCGAGGCCGTCGCCTATGCCTGGGAACTCTCCACCGGCGAACTAGGCCTGGAGCACAACCGTATCTCCGTCACGGTCCACCCGGACGACGACGTGACCCCTGCGCTCTGGCGGCGAATCGGCCTGCCGGACGACCGCATCGTCACGCTGGCCAAGAACTGGTGGCCGGAGGCCGGCGCCGTTGGCCCCTGTGGTCCCGATACAGAGATGTTCTACGATCGCGGACCGGCCTTCGGCTGCGATCGTCCGACCTGCGGCCCTGACTGCGATTGCGGTCGCTTCGTTGAGTTCTGGAACCTCGTGTTCATGCAGTACAACCGCGACGCCGCCGGAAACCTGCAACCGCTGCCCAACGCCAACGTCGACACGGGCATGGGGCTCGACCGCATGGCCTGCATCTTGCAGGACGTGCGCACCAACTACGAGACCGACCGCTTCAGGCCAATCCTGGATCGTGCGGCAACCGTGGCAAAAACCGCCTACGGCGCCGATGCCGGCCACGACCGCTCGCTACGCATCATGTCCGACCACGTTCGGGGCGTCACCTTTCTGCTGGCGGATAACGTGCGACCCGGGAACGAGGGGCGGGGCTACGTGCTGCGCCGCCTCATCCGCCGTGCGGTGCGCCACGGCGTCCTGCTGGGCATCGATGCGCCCTTCCTGGCCGACCTGTCAAGCGTCGTCATCCGTTACTACAGCGCCTCCTACCCAGAATTGCAGCAGCGCAGCGAACGCATCCGGCAGGTCCTCACGGACGAGGAGCAGCGCTTCAGCGCGACCCTGCAGGCCGGCATGGCGGCGTTCGAGCGGCTGGTCCACGAGGTGGAGCGGCGTGGCGAACGGGTGTTGCCGGGCGAACGGGTCTTCCGGCTCTACGACAGCCAGGGCCTGCCACTGGAAGTGGTGCAGGAACTAGCTGCCGAACGCCACCTCAGCGTCGACGTGGACGGCTTCGAGACGGAGATGGCGCGCCAGGTAGCCGGCGGTAAACGCGATTACCGTAGCCGCTCCAGCGGCGCAGTAGGTGAGGCCGCCTCCAGCGCCATGACCACGCTGCCGCCGACGGAGTTCACGGGCTATACCGAGTTACAGACCGAGGCAACGATTCTGCGCCTGGTTGTTGACGGCCAAGCGGTTGGTGCAGCGGAGCCGGGCCAACAGGTCGCCGTCGTGCTGGATCGCTCGCCGTTCTACGTCCAGAGCGGCGGCCAGGTCTCGGACACCGGCGAGATCCAGGCGGGCGACGCCCTGATCACCGTCACGGAGCTGGAAAAGCTCCCTTCCGGCGTCGTGTTGCACAAGGGCACGCTGGCGGATGGCGAGGTCCACGATGGCGACGCCGTGACGGCCGTCGTGGACCAGCGACGCCGGGCCGACACGCGGCGCAACCACACGGCAACCCATATGCTGCATCGCGCCCTTCGGCAGCAACTGGGCGAACACGTCGAGCAGGCCGGGTCGGTGGTCGCTCCCGACCATCTCAGCTTCGACTTCACACACGGTTCCCGCCTCTCCTCGGAGGAACTCGTCGCGGTTGAGCGCGCCGTCAACGAACAGATCACGCAGGACCTGGCGGTGACGACGGTCATCAAGCGGCTGGCCGAGGCCCGAGCCGAGGGCGCGATGGCATTGTTCGGGGAAAAGTACGGCGATGCCGTGCGCGTGGTGACGATCGAAGGCTACAGCAAAGAGCTGTGCGGTGGTACTCACGTCCGCCAGACCGGCGAGATCGGCAGCTTCTTCATCGTGACGGAAAGCGGCATCGGCGCTGGTGTGCGGCGCATCGAGGCCCTGACCGGACTGAGCGCCGTGGCCCACGCCCGCCATCAAGCGCAACTGGTAGAGGAGCTGGCGCGGCAGGTGAAAGCGTCGCCCGGCGAACTCTCGCAACGGGTCCAGGCCATGCAGCGCGAGGCCGAAGACTTGCGCCGCACATTGCAGGCGGCTGAGCGCGAACACATGCACCAGGAAGCGGAGCGACTGGCCGCCCGTGCCGTCACCGCGACTGGCTTCCGTGTTGTCGCCGAGCAAGTGACTGGGGGACAGGCGGAAGGCTTGCGCACGCTGGCCGACTTCCTGCTGGACCGGTTACAGCCGGCTGTGATCTTGCTGGCAGCGCCTGCCAACGGCCGAGCGCAATTACTTGCCGCCGTCTCCCCCGAGCTTACAAAGGCCGGGCAAGACGCCGGACGCCTGGTTAAGGAGTTGGCAAAGCGTAGCGGCGGCGGCGGCGGCGGCGGCAACCCACGCATGGCCACCGGCAGCAGCAGCACCCCTGCCGGTATAGCCGGCGCGCTCGCGGCGTTGCGCGACGAGCTGGTCACAGGATGACGGTCGAATGAGCCGTATCCTCGCCATCGATCTGGGTGAACAGCGCATCGGGCTGGCGTTGAGCGATCCGTCCGGCCATATCGCCGGGAGCATCCGTACCATCCGGCGCGGTCTGCGCGATGAAGAGATGGCGGCGATCCGCGCCGTCATTGTTGCCGAGGGGGTCGCACGCATCATCGTGGGCATGCCACTCGGCATGAATGGCCAGCCCGGTGTGCAGGCTGAGCTGACCCGGCGCTGGGTGGAGGTCCTGCGGCGTTACACTGATCTCCCGCTAGAGGTCCTCGACGAGCGCCTGACCAGCGTGCAGGCGCACCGCTCACTCGACAGCATGGGAGTGAGACGCCGCCAGCACCGCCAGCACGTCGATGGGGTCGCGGCTACGCTGTTGTTGCAGGGGTATTTAGATGGGCATCGCGAGGACGCGTAAATGGCAAATCGACAGGTAACCGGCCGCACACGCGAGCTTTCCGCAGTGCGGCGCTCGCGCGTCCAACGCACCGGCGGCAACCGGATGTTTCGACGTCCAAACAGCGGTGGAGGGGGCGGTGTCGCCGGACTGGTGCTCCTGGCAGTGCTCGTCGGCTTCGTGGTAGCCCTCTATATTGGCGGGCGCGACCTGCTCTCCGGCAACCAGACCGCCGCGGTACCGGCGATATCAGGAACGGCAACAACAGCCTCCGTCGTGATCCGGCAGAGTACCGTGGCGAACAGTCTGAGCGCTGTCGCCAGCGGGCAGGGTGTTCCCTTTGTCGTGAAGAGCGGCGCTACGTGGACGGATGTCGCCGATCAACTGCAACAACAGGGCTTAATTTCTAGCGCTACGGTGTTTCGGATTCAGGTACGGCTCACGGGGTCCAACGGGGCCCTGGAAGCCGGCGCCTACACGCTGACAAAAGGCATGACCACTGACCAGATCATCGCCGTGCTGGAACACGCGACGCCTCCGGTATCGGTGGCCGTGCGCTTCACGGAAGGCTGGCGCATGGAGCAGGACGCTGCCCAATTGGAAAAGCAAGGTGTCGGCACCGCTACCGACTTTCTCTCCGTCACCAAGAGTCAGAGCGCCAATTTCAGTGACGCCTTTCTGGCTGATCGTCCGTCCGGCGCCAGCCTGGAAGGGTACCTCTTCCCGGATACCTACGACTTTCTGCAGAAGGTGGCGGCGGCGGACATCGTGACCAAAATGCTGAATCGCTTCGGTGAGCAGGTGACGCCTGCGATGGTCGCCCAGGCCAAGGCGCAAGGACACACGCTGTATCAGGTGCTCATCGTCGCCAGTATCGTGGAGCGGGAAGCGGCGGTGCCGTCGGAGCGGTCGCTCATCGCCGGTGTGTACTGGAACCGCATCAAGCTGGGCCAATGTATGTGCGCGGACCCCACCGTGCAGTACGCCCTGGGGCAATCCAGCAACTGGTGGCCGACGCTCAACGCCGAAGCACGCACCCTTGCACCGGATTCTCCCTTCAACACCTACAACCATCTGGGCTTCCCTCCGGGCCCCATCTGCAGTCCGGGTCTGGCCAGCATCCAGGCGGCGCTCAGTCCCACCGGCGACTACCTCTACTTCGTCGCCAAGGGTGACGGCACCCACGTCTTTTCGCATACGCTGCAGGAGCAGACGCAGAACCAGCTTCGCATCCAACAGTCATCCACCAAGTAGCAGCCGGAAAGGCGGCGACATGACCACGGCGCCACTCGCCGCGATGCTCTCGGCCCTGGCGCTTGGGTTGGCTGCCTTGGCGGCGGCGCGACTGTTGCTGGCAGGCGTGGCCCGACGCGAACCGGAGGAACGGGGAGCCACGCTGCCTCCTGCTGGTGGACTCACGCTGATCCTGGCGGTGGTGCTTGCGACGCTCCTGCTCCTTTGGAACCGACCCTTCAGCGCCGTCGCGGCCGTCGAAGCCTGCTGGGCGGCTGCGCTTGCCGTGATCTTCACCGTTGACCTGCGCGTGCGCTACATCCTCGACCTCTGGACAGCGCCTCTGGCACTCCTGGCCGTTATCGCCGCACTGGTGCTCCCCCACCCGGCCTATCCCACGTTTCTCAGCGTGCTGGGCGGTGGCGCCATCGGCTTCGTCCTCTTCAGCGCTTTCTATGGCCTCGGCCTGTTGCTCTTTCATCAGCCGGCCCTTGGCCTGGGCGATGTCAAGCTCGCTGTACTGTTAGGTCTCATGGTCGGGGCCGAACGGGTCCTGACCGCCATCTTCATCGGCGCAATGCTGGGGGGCATCGTGTCGCTCGCTCTGGTCGTGCTCCGGCGCGCCACCCTAAGCGACGCGCCCGCCTATGGGACGTACCTGACGTTAGGTGGCTATGCTGCGCTACTGGAAGTTGCCGGGTTTTGGCGATAAGGCGGCGCCTGCGGTCTGCCGCCTCGTTCTTACCGAAGCGAACGGTATCTAGCCCAGGTACGACACCGTCGGCGCACCGACCATAACCCGGCGGAGCTCGCCTTCGTCTTCCTCGCGCGTCGTCGCCAGGACAACATCGCCGGCCTTCAGCACCAGCGAGCGATCGTAAAGCGGCGCCTGATTCGTGCGTAATACCGAAAGCAGGCGCGTGCCGGATGGCAGCGCCAGATCGGTGAAGCTATACCCAACGGCCGGTGACGAAGCGCGCAAGGTCAGTTCAACCAGTTCCAGGCCGTACTGGCGCAACGTTGCCAGGTGGACGACTCCCTGATCCGGCAGATCCATCGAGATGGCAGCGAGGACGAGTTGGGTAGGGCTTATCGTCACGTCGATTCCCAACTTGATGAAAATCGCCTCGTTCTTCGGATTATTGATACGCGCGATCGTGCGGGCGGTCTTGAACCGGCGCTTCGCCACCTGACAGATGACGAGGTTATCCTCATCGTCGCCAGTCACGGCGATCACCACATCGGCGCGCTCGATGCCGGCGTTGGCGAGAACACGGGGGTCGCAGGCATCGCCGGCGATCACCGCATCACCCAACTCACCGCTGAGCATGTGCGACCGGCTTGCGTCCTTCTCCAGCAGCACACATTCCAGGTTTTGGACCAGCAGCGATTTCGCCAGGTAGTAGCCGACTTTGCCGCCGCCACAGATCAGCGCAAACATCCCCTAGCGTCCCGGCGTTCCGGCTATCGCTACGGCGCTGTGCTGTTCAAAACAGTTCACGATTTGTTGCGCCCCGATGGTCGTCGGGCAGATTGTCTCCAGCCCGAGGTCGCGATACGTTTCTTCCCGCAGGGGATCGTAAATGCGGCAGACCACTTTCGGGACCTGGAAGACGTGCTTGGCGACCTGCGCCGCCATGATGTTCCGGTTGTCCGCCGTCATCACCGCGGCGAAGGCATCGGCGTGCTCGATCCCGGCACGGCGCAGCACGTCCTCATCAATGCCCGTGCCGATGACCGTGTCACCGGTAAAGTCATTGGGAAGACGCTCGAACGCCTGACTATTCTGGTCAACGATGGCGACCGAATGGCCGCCGCGACCCAACATTGTAGCCAGCGTCGCGCCGACCCGGCCACAGCCAACAATCACCACATGCATTGTGTTCTGTCCATATGCTCGGCCTGCGCACACGGCAGACCGCTGACCGTCGTTGTCACTACACACTATACCGCCATACGGTTGGGCGGGGCGTTATCGGCGACGGCCCCGACGCCGGGCCTGCGGTCGTGTCACTCCGCCGGCCGCCGGGGGAATCGGCGCCGAAGCCCCTAGCGGGGCAACGTCGTCCTCCACGTCCTCCACGGGCGCCACGTCAGGCGGTGTGGACCGGGCGGACGGGAAGGCGCGGCCGCTCGGAGCGGGCGGGCTGAGCCGGATGCGGAGCGGATAGGCGCCAACAGCGATGCGTAGAGCATGCTCCAGGTCGTACTGGAGTTCAACTTTTCGTTTCCGTTTCAAGTCAAGCAACGTTTCAGCCGCCTGCCGCGGCAGGCCGATGTGGACGGCTCCCTCCTCATCGAAAAGGAGCGAGCCGGTCTCCGTGGCCAGGCCGAACCGGCGGCGAATGTCGGCCATCGGCACATATGGGCGGCTACTGATGAACCAGAGCAGGCTGCTCGACTTGACCCGTCGCGCCTGCTCGAGTACCGGCTGCTCGTCGTCACTGCTCGTCAGCGTGTCGTCAATCACCGCATGCGCTCCAAACCGTGCAATGGCTGCCAAAACCGCCATGCCAACAATAGCATCCTGGGCAGCACTGGCGGCGTGGCCGGCGGTCAGTGTGAGTGCTGGGACGCTGTCCATTCGGCAGCACGCACATCTTTACCGATGAGGCCGAACCAGAAGCGGCGATACCAGGGGGAGGAGGGGGGCCGGGGGATGGAGGATGGCGCTGGCGGCGCCATCATTGGTATCCAAGCCGCAAGGGTACTCCGAAGGCGAACCAGCTCCTGCTCCAACGCCTGTTGCTGCCGCTCCGCGCCTCTCAGTTGTTCTAGTTGCCGCTCCAAGGCGGCCTCACGATCAGCCACTTGCGGGGCGGCCCGGTATTCCGCTTCCATGGTGTAAAAGCGCGTCGCTAGACGACCGTGGCGAAGGCGCAGATCGGTGACATCTGCAATGGCAGAATGGTATTCCGATTCCAGGGTGAAAAGCCGCACCGTCGCCCGTGCGTGGCGCAAGCGCATGTCGGCGGTGTCGGCCTGGGCCTGATCACGCTCCCGTTCGCACTGCGCTACTCGGTGCTGTAACATCTGGATCCGCGCCGTCGCGGCGCGAAATGCCGATGACCGCTGTGCCACGACACGGAACGATTGAAGCGAGGGCGCCTCTGCGCCCTCGGCATATCTAGGAGTCGCCGAATCGCTGGGCCTACCTCCAGATGGGACCATCGCTGCGCGTGCCGTTAGGCGCCCGCTCCTCACCGGACGAAGGAATTGAGCGGCGCGAGAGCGCGGAGGCCGCCGGTAATGGGTATCCATGTCAGCAGTATACAGTGCCCGTCGAGCAACAATTGCACTGACGCCAGTATCCAGTGCTTCCGCGACACAATTGGTTCAATCAGTATACAGTGCCCGTGAAGCAACAATTGGACTGACGCTGCCAATGGCCCGCTTTGGTCATCCGCACCGTCGGCATGCAGCGAGTAGCCACGCCGATCACCGTGCTCCCATCCGCAGCGAGGCCATCCCCGCTTGAAGGAATGCCGGCAGGCAAAGCGCGCGGGAGACGTTCGCCATCGCTTTAGTGGACCGTAACGGTACCCGCAATCACTGCATCGCCCCCAGTGCTGAGCGGCAGCCGCAGGAACTGCTCGCCGCTCTGGCGATAGAGGCCGACCTCCAGGCGGTACGTGCCGGCGGGGGTCGAGGCCGGCAGCGAAACGACGTGCCGGTCGGCGATCCACTGCCCCGGCACCCAGCTCGTCGTTGGGTCCGCGCCGCCATTCGGAGGCCCGTCGTGTTGGCGTCCGCCGATGGTATTGGCGGCGTCGAGGAGGTGGACGAACACTGTGTAATCCCGATCGAGCGTGCGGCGACACTGCCAGGTGAGTGTTACCACCACATGGCCACCCGGATGTGCGGCGCTGCTGTCCACCTCGACACCGGCTAGGAGCGCAGCGTCGCCAAACAATCCTCCGACCGGTGTGCCGATATCCGTCGGCTCGCTCATGTCGCGCGGCGGGGCGTCCACGATGATCGTGGCCAGAGGTATGACTTTGTCCTGACCACCGGCGGCTCGAACACGCAACTGCAGCGTCGCCGGACCAATGGGAGCACGCGGCGGGATCTGGATCGTGCGGATGTCCTTGAAGGCTGCACCAACCGGCCAGTGCTGCGTACCAAGACTCGGGGTCGGCGGCGCCAGCGTGCTGAGGGCTAGCGGCGTACCCGATGTCCCGGGAGGCATCAGCTCCAAACGTCCCTGGTAATCGGCCCCTGGCTGACCTATTGCCTTCCAAAACAGCGGAAGTTCGAGGGATGCACCCTGCTGGAGATGCGTTGGAACGTCCGCGATGCCCCAGAGTTGTAGGCCCTGATCGACGGACAGGTTCAAGACGTGAGGTGGGGGTACCGGGTTGCCGTAGTGCTGAGGCGGCAATACCTTCACCATGCCGAGGTCGACCTGAGTACCAATGGCGCCACGCACGGCATCGACGGCGGGTAGGTCCTGATGTGCAACCGGGTCATACAGTGAAAGGGTGAGATGGTAATCGGCCGGTGGTACCTCGGCGCCGGCCTGGAAATCGAGGCGGCCGGGCACATCAATGCCCGGCAGCCAGTGTTGCGCCGGATAGGCGTACAGCGACGGGCGCAGCGCGAGCTGAGTCCAGACATGGCCGTCGCGTTCCAGACGCAACACCGCCTGATAGTCCCGGTCCAGCGGTGCGTCGGTACGGAACCAGGTATGAACCACGAAGGGCAGATCAGCCGGCCGGACGCCTTCCTCCAGCCCGACTCCCAGAAACGTGATGTGTTGACCAAAGCGGACGTTCATGGGCTGTAACGGTGTCGCTGTCGGCGAAAACAGCCAGTCCGGTCGCAACTGGTAAAGCCGCAGCTCGTAGTTGGCGGCGGCGGTGTACGTGAGTAGGCGCGTTGCCCCTACGTCCAGTGCATTGCGGAGGTAACCGGTCGGGTCGGCAAAATCGTTGTGCCAGAGCACCACCCAGAGCCGGGAGTGGCCCCGCGCCGCGGCATTCAGGGCCACGGCGAGCGCGGGCAGATCATCGCCCCGGCTAAACTCCGGTACCACGCCGAACCAGGGGATGCCGTCCATTGCCGGGGTCCGTTTGGCGTAATAGGCGAATACCGGGCTGGTATCCTGCGCCAGGAGCACCGCATCGCCGGGCTGGGCGTGGGCGGCGATGAACGCGACGACCGTGCGAGTGTCGCCGTCCTTGATCTCCGCAGACGTCTGCGGCGCGTGGTACAGGGCGTGGCCAAGGCTGGCCACCAACAGCAGACCGGTGAAGGCGAGGAGGATACAGCGCCGCACACGCTCGCCCAGCGCGGCCGTACGGTGGCGCGTGGCGATCGGCGCCACCGCCATTGCCGCCAGGCCGGCGAGCCCGACGTAGGCAAACGGCGCCACCGGTAACAGGTAGCGATCGATGAACTTGGGGAAGATGGCGGTCAACAGCGCTGCTTCCAGCAGGGGCAACAGCACCAATTCAACCGGAAAGAGCGCCGTGATCCTGCTGCGGACCGGCCCGCAGAGTGCGGCGAAGGTTGCCAGGCTGAGGCCGACAGCACCACCCCCCAGCAGCGCGCGCGCCTGGTCGGGCAGAGCGCCGGGAGCGATGCTGATGGCAGCCAGCACCCGCTCCGGCGCCAGCGCCGGAGAAATGTGCCCCGCCCAAAAGTCGGGCGCCGTACGCATCGCCGCCAACTGACGGCCGAGGGAGGGCAGCCACGGTAGATACAGGCCGGCGCCGGCCACCCAGGCCGCCCCAACCGCCAGCCGGCGGCGGCGATACACGACCACCAGGAGCAGGTGGGCCGGCATCAGTAAGAGCATCGCGTAGTGCGTGTAGAGTGCCGCAGTCGTGGCCAGCAGATAGGCCCACCACCAGCGTGCTGGCGGCACTGCCGTCGCCACATCAAGGAGGCGCACAAGCGCGTAGGCTGACAGCAGCCCCAGCGCGGCAGCCAGGGCATAACCGCGCGCCTCCTGGCTGAAGTCGATCAAGAACACCGAGGTGGCGGCTAACAGTGCGGCAGTCAGCGCAGCGGTTGGGCTGGAGAAGAGTCGGCGCGCCAGCACCCAGCAGAGCGGCGCCACCAGCGTGCCGGCGGTGACCGACAGGTAACGTAGCGCGTACTCGCTGTCACCAGCAGGCCGCAGCCAGACGTGCAGGAGGGCAACGTAGAGCGGCGGATTGAAATCGGCGCGAGCAAGCTGGGACAACAACGCTGCCACGGGCTGACGCGCCAGCGACCAACTCACGCCCTCGTCGTACCAGAAGCTGGGTAACCCCAGCAACCAGCAGCGCAGTCCGAACGCCAGCAAGGTTATCGCGCCGCCAGACCAGACCATGATACGGATCCGGGGTCGCTCGGCAGCCCGAGATCGTTCCGTGCCCTCGGCCTCGGCCGCTGCCGGCAGCGGCGGTCGGCGTGCCACCGTTACCTGCATCCCATCCCGTTCACACTGCGGCCATCGACCCACGGGTACCGTACTACATCCGGTCGCTTCCTGTCACGAGCATGGGACCTACGGCGGAGTATCACCGCCTGCCGGCACGCTGCGGCGCCTTCCGCGCCGTCAGGTACACTCCGCAGTTGGAGGGGATGATGCCGCAGGACGCTCAGGGCCGCCCGACCACACAGGCTGTTGAAGACTACGTCAAGGCGATTTATCACCTTGGCGGCTCGCAGCAGCCGGTGAGTACGACAGCGCTCGCCGATTGGTTGCACATCACTGCGGCCGGAACGTCGCATATGCTGCGGCAGTTGGCCCAGCTCGGCCTGGTCGACCACACACCGTACTACGGCGTGCGCTTGACCGAATCGGGGAACCGGGCGGCATTGGAGGTAATTCGCCACCATCGCCTCGCCGAGCAGTTCCTGGTGCAGGTGCTTGGCTATGCATGGGATGAGGTTCACGACGACGCCGAACGGTTGGAACACGCGATGTCGGAGCGCCTTGAGGAGCGGATTGCCGATAAACTGGGGAACCCGGCCGCCGATCCGCACGGTGACCCCATCCCGACGCTGGCCGGCCAGGTGCCGCCATCACCGGAGCGGCGCCTGGCCGACCTTCCGGCGGGCGTCGCAGCCCTGGTGCGCCGTGTGAGCGACCGTGACCCGGCCAAACTCCGCTACCTGGCCGAACTGGGGCTCACACCGGGCGCCGAGGTCACAATCCTGGCCCGCGGTCCCTTTCGAGAGCCGTTGCGCGTGCGCGTCGGCAGCGCGGAGCGGACGATTAGCCTTGATCTGGCCGCTGAACTGACGGTCGATCCTCAACCCAGCCTGGGTTCGTGACCGCGCGCCATCCGGCGCGTCACTGCATGTAGCAAAGCGATAGCAACACGGCGCCGCTGGCCGGTGTCATCACCGCTTGACGGTTGTGTTATTGTGCAACTGCTGGTAACATACTAAGCCTTAAAATTTCAGGCACAGAGATAGCAATGCTGAGGAGGTGGCTCAATGGCTGCAGTAATGGAAGAATGGTACCACACAAACGCGAGCGAAACACTCACCTCCGACGATGCAAATTCAACTGAGTGGGCGCTGCCCGTGTCCAGCCGCCCAGCTCGATCTCGTTATGAAGAGGAAGACCCCCACGCCCCGGCACTGGACAGCCTGGCGGCCTACCTTGCCGAGATCGGCGCCGCCCCGTTGCTGACCCCCGCCCAGGAGGTCAGCCTGGGCCGCCGTGCCCAGCACGGCGATCGTCGTGCCGTGCATGCCCTGGTGCAGCACAACCTTCGGCTGGTCGTGAGCGTGGCCAAGAAGTATCAGAACCTGGGCATGTCCTTGCTGGACCTGATCCAGGAAGGCAGCGTCGGGTTGATGCGCGCTGCTGAGAAGTTTGATCCTTCGCGCGGCTTCCGCTTCTCGACCTATGCCACCTGGTGGATTCGCCAGGCCATCCTGCGGGCGCTCAACGAGCAGTCGCGCCTGGTGCGGTTACCGGAGTACCTCTCCGGCCGGCGCAACCTGGTTGACCATGCCCGGGAAGCCCTGCGCGAACGCCTCGGCCGGACGCCGTCCGACGCCGAGGTGGCCGCCGAAGCCCAGGTTCCAGTCGAGCAGGTGACGGCGCTCGCTCAGGCGTCGCGGCCGGTCGCTTCCCTCGACGCCCCCCTGGGGGAAGACGGGGAACTGGCCCTTGGCGACTTGATCCGCGACAGCGATCCCGGCGCCGAGGAACTCGCTGAAGCGGAAGATCGCCGCTCGGCCGTGACACAGGCGCTCTCCGTCCTGGAACTGCGTGAGCGCGAGGTGATCCGCCTGCGCTACGGCTTGACAGACAATGGTCGTGAGCACACGCTGGAGGAGGTCGGCCGCACGTTGGGGCTCACCCGCGAGCGCATCCGCCAGATCGAGACCAAGGCGCTCCGCCGCCTGCGTCACGAAGACGTCTCAGCGCTGCTGCGCGGCCACGTGTCGAACTAGGGAACAAGGGAACCGGGCCGCGATTGCGATCGGCGGCCAAGCGACGAGGGCGACTGCGGTCACGGGAACTTTGGCACCGCAGTGCCCCCCCGTCCTTGGCCGCCGATCGCAATCGCGGCCCGGTTTCTCCCGCAATCGCGGCCCGTTCGCCTAACTCGCCCTCACCGCCGCGATAATGTCAATCTCCACAGCAATATCACCGGGTAGGCGACCGGCCTGGATGGTTGTCCGGGCTGGCGGGTTCTGCGGGAAGTATTGGGCGTAGACCGCGTTAAAGCGCTGGAAGTCGTTCATGTCGCGCAAATAGCAGGTGCAACGCAGGGCCAGATCCAGCGCGCTGTCGGCGGCCTCCAAGATCGCCGCCAGGTTGCGCATGACCTGATGCGTCTGGCCCTCAATGTCTTCCACCCGCTGGCCGGTGGCGGGATTGGTCGGTCCTTGCCCGGCAACGAAGACCAGTCCATTCCAGACCGTGGCCTGCGAATACGGCCCTACCGGCTGCGGTGCGAGATCGGTCCGCACGATGCGCTTCTCATCCGCCATGGTTGTCCCTCCAAATCGACATCATACACAGCAACCGCTACGGCTGCCTTTCTGCCTCGGCCGGCTCTCCGCCGAGGACGGTCGGCTTGATCACGCCGACATACGGCAGATTGCGATACCGCTCTGCGTAGTCTAAGCCATAGCCCACAACAAATCGGTCAGGGATGCGGAAACCGGTGTAATCGATGCGCAGGCCATCGGCGCGCTCGATCTCCTTGTCGAGCAGCGCCACGATGCACAGGCTGGCCGGCCGTTGGGAGAGCAGATAGTCGCGCAAGTAACGCAGGGTGAGACCACTGTCCACGATGTCCTCGACGATGACCACATCGCGACCTTCCACGCTCGTCTTGAGGTCCATCAGGATGCGCACGGCCCCGCTACTGCGCGTGCCGCCCTGGTAGCTGCTGACGGCCATAAACTCCACCTGCAGCGGGATGGCCATGGCACGCATCAAATCGACCATGAACACCATCGCCCCCTTCAAAACGCCAACAAGCACCGGATTGCGGTTGCGGTAGACGCCAACCAACTCGGCGGCCAGTTCGCCCACGCGGCGTTGCAACTCCTCGGAGCCGATCAAGACCGTCAACATGTCGGCGTCCATGGGGGACGGGGCCCCAGGGACGGAGGCAAGGGGCAAGGGCGACGCAGCGACAGTATCGCCGGAACTGCTCATTCGGCTTCTTGATTCTCGCTATGCGCCACAGTCAGACGCAGGACGCTGTCGCTGTTCGTGTCGGCCGTGGCCCAGGCTGCCGCGCGCCAGCCGGCCAACCAGATAATCCCGTTCGCGGCCTCAATGATCCCCAGGCGGTCGCGCTCCCGCCGAGGCATTTTAGCGTCCACGAGCATATCCTGCAGCTTCTTCGAGCCGGTCAGGCCGGGGAGGTCAAGACGATCGCCCGTGCTGCGCGGGCGGAGCGTGAGCGGCAGGCGAACCCGCTCCGCGTCCAGATCGATAGACCAACGGTTGGCGGGTCTGGTAGTCCCCCGTGGGAGGTATTCGGTCTGAATAGTCCAGTTCCAGCCGACTGCTCTGGTGGCTCCCGGCACCGTCAACGCCACGGCGGGCAAACGTGGCGGCAGGGTCCGCGCCTCCAGGATGGCATCGTCGTAGCGCTTGACCACCTGCCGATTACCCGGCAGGGCCACCGCATCACCGGCGTGCCCGGTGCGCAACAGGGCATCGACACTCGTGACCTGTACGCGCCGGGAGTTAGGTCCCAGCCAGTTCAGGAGGACCTGGCGGCGTATCGCCTCGGGCAAAGCCAGGTAGCCGGCCAGGGCCAGGTGCTCCACGCCACTATCGGCCCGGCGAACGAGTGCGTGCAACGCGTCGACGGCGCGCGTGTCCAGATAGGCAAGATCAACCTGGACCGCCTCGGCCATCCCGGTCAGCGCGGCATCGATTGCCGGGTTGTAGCGACGGAGGAAAGGCAACACATCCAACCGGACGGCATTGCGCCGACAGAAGACCTCAGCGTTGGAGCTATCTTCCCGCCAGTGTACGCCGTGCTCCCGGCACCAGGACACGCAGGCGTCATGCCGCGTGGCCAGCAGCGGTCGCCGCACCGTCGGTCCTAGGGGCGCCATGCCGGCCAGGCCGCGCAGGCCGGCGCCGCGCAAGAGGTGCATCAGCACCGTCTCCGCCTGATCGTCCGCAGTGTGGCCGGTGGCGACGGCGTAGGCGCCCTGGCGCCGGCGTACCGCCTCCAGGAACGCCCAGCGCATGTCATGGGCGACAGCTTCGAGCGAACGATGGGCCGAGGCCGCCATTGCCCCCACGTCGCCAGTTCCAAAGTCTGCGCGGATTTGGAGTCGATCCGCCAGTTCCGCGACGAGTCGGGCGTCAACATCGGACTCCTTGCCGCGCAGTTCATGGTTGAAATGGGCGATATGCAACGTGAGGCCGAATTCCGGCGCCAGGTCGTGCAGGACGTGCAACAGGCAAACGGAATCGGCCCCGCCGGAAACCGCTACGACCAGTGTGCCGGGGGACAGGAGTTGCCGGTCACGGCAGTATCCGCGCACGTCTGCTCGCAGCGCGTCCCTGCGTCCCGTCAATGTTGCGCTCACACTTTAGTCTAGCGCACGCCTGGCGCTGCCTGGCGTGCTACCGGCCGCTGGAGCCAAAGCCGGCGCTCCCGCGCTGCGTTGGAGGCAGGTCCGGTACCTCGGAGACCTCAACGACGGGAATGGGCTGAATCAACAGTTGCCCGATGCGGTCACCGACCTGCACACGGTACGGTGCGTCCCCGGTGTTGAGTAGCGGGACTTTGATCTCGCCGCGATAGGTGGCGTCGATCACACCGCCCATGGTCGTGAGACCCGCCCGAACGGCCAGACCTGAGCGGTCCCAGACGAGCCCGACGTAGCCATCGGGCACAGCAACGGCGATCGCTGTACCGAATGCGTGCCGTTCGCCGGGCGCCAGTTCGTACGCCTCGGCGGCGAACAGGTCAAGGCCGGCATCTCCCGGTCGAGAGTAAGCGGGCAGTAGGGCTGAAGGCATCAGACGCTGAACGAGGAGCGTTACCATGCGCTGAACGGGGGCTGAAGGAATATGTTAAGCGTGGGCGCCCATAAGGTTGTCACGGTCGACCATTTGAGCAGTGCATGCGCTAGCACGACCTGATGCGACCAGGGCGAGAAACGTGGCTAACGGCGCTCGGTACGGCGTCGTCAACCGCTCGGGTGCTACATCAACAACGACCTGGCGTCGTGTCATCAGTTGCGTGGTGTCGCGTTCAATCGTGGCTTGCATGCCCTGTCTCCTCTGTTCCTCCGCTTCGAAACTAGTATGACGCAATAGACGTGCCAGGCGATGCACGCCGTGTATCAACTCTATAGCTATCGCTACGGCAGTAGCATAGGGAACAGCGCGCACGCCAACAATAGCAAATTGAGGGGCGCCAAGAGTCCTATCATCATCGCGCTGGCGCGCTGCAGCCCAGGCTTTCCCCGCTGTTAGCGAGTCTCCTCGACGACGTGTGCGCGCAACCACGCCTCAAAACGCCCCGTGGCGGCGTCAAGGCCATCGGTCCGCTCGGCAAGCAGGATCAATTGGTTTGCCATCTCAATAACATCCCCGCGAAATAGCAGGTGATTTTGGCGCAAGAAGACCGAACATGCAGTAAATGCTGTTCGTTTGTTACCATCAACGAACGGTTGGTTCTGCGCCACACCTACAGCCAGCAGCGTTGCTTGCCGGATCAAATCCGCCTGCTCGTAATGAGCAGCCATCTGCGGCTTCAACAAGGCAGACTCCAGCAAACCGGCATCACGCAAGGGTTCCGGTTGGACGCCGAGACGCTCCATCATGGCATTATGAAGAGCGATGACGTCAGCGACGCCCAGGTACTTCGTCTCCCCAGCCACGGTTAGCGATCCGCCAGGTAGCGCAGCGCCGGTTCAATCTCAGGAAAGACCTCGTCAAATATAGCCTGTAACTCCGGTGACAACACCGGTCGGACTTCCACGGCGTGTACTTCCACGGCCACGGTCTGGCCTTCGCTCAATCGCAGTCGATCGACTTCCGATCGAGGGACCGTGACAATGAAGCTGTTCCCGCTCCGTCGAAGTTTGGCCGTGACCATCATTCACCTTCCTTTTCGTGTATGCATGCAGTATACGACAGATACGCATTGGCCTGTCAGTGGTTCGGTGGCGCTGTACCTTCCGTCGTTTCGGCGTTGCCTGGACGTTTGCTGCACCGTCGTTCCCGCCGCCATTGACAGCCGCCGCCGAGTGCGCGTAGCCTGAAGGCGAGCACAATGCACCACCAGCCAGTTGCGATGCGGCAAGCGTAGGAAGAGAACAGCCCATGCCTGTCTATGAATACCGTTGCCCGGCGTGCCGACGGCGAACGAGCGCCTTTTTCCTGACATACGCCGAAGCTCAGGCCCCGGTCTGCCCACGCTGCGGCCAACCCATGCAGAAACTCGTCTCGCTCTTCTCCACGGTGAAGTCGGAAGAGAGCCGGGCCGACGAAATGAGCGACCCCAGTATGTTCGGCGACCTAGACGAGAATGACCCGCGCAGCGTGGCACGTTGGGCACGGCGCATGGGGAAGGAACTTGGCGAGGACCTCGGCCCGGAGTTCGACGAGATGGTCGACGCCGTCGAGCGCGGTGAGGATCCAGCCGGGCTGGACGGCGACCCGGCGCTGGGCGACATGCCCGGCGGCGACGATATGGGCGGACTGGACGACTGAGCGACGCATCCATCGCTGCGGCACGCCCACCGTGCTCCAGCGCGGCTACCGTTGGATCGACAACGATGTGGTGAATGTGCTGTGCGCTGGCGCGGGAGGCAGCGGTATGGACATCGGACTGGTGCAGGTCGCCGGGCGGGCACGGTCGCTCTCTTTCGAGGCGATCTTCGAGACGTACCGCCCGGCCATCGGGCGCTACCTGGCCGGCATGGTGCGCGATGCTGCACTTGCTGAGGACCTGTGCCAGGACACTTTCGTCTCGGCCTACAAGGCGTTGCCCACCCTCCAGGATGAAGCGTATCTGGTACCGTGGCTCTACCGCATCGCCACGAACAAGGCAATCAGCGCCCTCCGTCGGAAGCGCATCGTCGCCTGGGTACCCTTCGACCTCTACCTGCATGACCGCTCAGGACGGCGTGACCTCGGCGACGATATCGCCGCTGGTGACGCCGTTGCGCGTGCCCTGGCCAATCTGCCGCCCGAACACGTGGCATGCCTCCTTGGCCACGCCGAAGGTCTGACCTACGCGGACTTGAGCCAGACTCTCGATTGTTCGGTGGCGGCGGTGAAACAGCGCATCTATCGCGCCCGGCTCGCGTTTCGGGCCGCCTATGCTGCCGAGTCCCGCGACGCCGCCTCCCCGCCAGCGACTCATCGAGCGCAACGGAACGGTGATGACTGAGGATTGCAGCAGGTTTGATCTGCTGCTGATGGTGTACGCCGACGGTGAGGCCACGCCGGACGAGCGTCGCGCCATCGAAATGCACGTGCAGAATTGCGTCCATTGCCGGGCGCGCCTGGCCGAGTGGCAGGCCCTGCGTCAGCGCACCAACACGCTCATTGGCGCAATGGTCGCCCGCCAGGTCAGGGACGCAACAACGCCTCCTACGGCGACAGGGTCTATCCGCCGCCGTGGACCGCCGAGTTGGGAGCGACTCGGTGATCCGGCATCCGCCGGTTCCACGCCCGTCGCGGCACACAGGCCAACACAGCCGCGGGCGGATGCATCGGTGCGTCGCAGCACGGCGCTCGGTCTGTTGGTCAGTGTGCTTGCGGCGCTGCTGATT
Source organism: Chloroflexota bacterium (assembly GCA_036734945.1). GTDB lineage: Bacteria > Chloroflexota > UBA4733 > UBA4733 > UBA4733 > UBA4733. The sequence goes on along the minus strand of DAIMXP010000001.1, from coordinate 28,802 downwards.
CCTCTCGCTGTAAGCAGACACATCCGCCCTGAAGCCGTCGCTGCAACGAACCCTGGTTACCAGGCAGCCGTACCGATAATAGGCGCCACGGTCACGCCGGTTGGTGCGATAGTGACTCCCGCCGCGATGGCGCGGTCGATGGCTCCACGGGCCAGCGCCACGGCGGCGCCAGGGTACGCTGTCACTGCCACCCCCCTGCCGGCCGTGAGCGACACAGTTCATCTTTCGGGCAAGATCGCCGCTGTGCTGAGCGGTGATCTCCGCGTGTACAGCGCGACGGGGAGCCGCCTGCTCACCTCGGCCGGCGCAGCGACGGCGCCGCGCTGGTCGCCTTCCGGCCGCTGGCTGCTGTACGAATCGACCGGACCGGCATCCTCGGCGGTCCTTCGGTTGCTGCAACCGGGCGCCAGTGCGGCGCCCTGGCGCCTACCCGCACCGGCAGATTCTGGACTCGCTCGCTGGTCTCCTCGGCGCGACGAAATCGCCGTTGCATCGTCCAGCGGTGGTCTGTGGTTGGTGCAGGCCGGAAGCGATTCGCCCCGGCCACTCTTGCCTGCCGGCGGTTCTATCACGAACCTTGCCTGGTCGCCCGATGGCTCCGAAGTCGCGGTGGAGCGGCGCGGCGTCGGCGGAGCGGCCCAGTCCATCTGGCTGGTCAGCCGGGGTGGCAGCATCACGCAGGTATCTGTCGGGATGAACGACGCGAGACCAGCGAACACCGGCGTCGCCGGGGCGTCAATCGCGCCAGCACCAGGCGACCCATTAGCGCTCCCTGTCCTTGGTACCTGGGACCCACAAAGCGAGGCGTTTACCTTCTGGACGTCGCGGGGCCTGGGACAACGTGCGAGTACGCCGGCTCCGCTGGCCCTCTGGTCCAGGCACGGGGGCGAGCGAGTCATGCTACCCGCCGTCCTGATGTACCGGGACTTCGTCTCCTGGGCGCCCGACGGCCACGCGCTCGCCGCCGTGGCGCCCTCACGCACACGGGATGGCCATCAGGGACCGGGCCAGGTCACGGTGGTGCCGGTTCGCCCCCAGGGGCCGGCGCACGAGCTGACTGATCCGGGGCGAGCCGATGGGGACGCGGCCTGGTCGCCCGACGGCGTGCTCATTGCCTACGCCAGTAGCCTGTTGCCATCCCCGAGCACGGCTGCCGGCAGTTCACGCCGCATCTGGCTGGAAGGCCCCGACGGCAGCGGGCGGCGGCCGCTCAGTGCCGGACCGCTGGACAGTTTTCCACAGTGGTCGAAGGACGGCAAGGAGATCATCTATGTCCACCAGGAGGGGGACAGCGCACAATTGTGGGTGGTGGCTCGCGACGGCTCGGACCCGCATCCCGTCGTCGATAGCATTGTCGGCCTGCAACAGTTGCCACACCTGAACTTCGGCAACTCCGGTCTCGCCAGCTATCGCGGCGTGTTTGCCTGGTCCGACGCAGCCGGCGGCGATTAGGACACCGGCTGCCGGGCAAACACGCGCGGCAGGCGCTTCTTCCAGGCGGTGGGCAGGAGAATGTCGATAGCGTCGTCGACGGTAACGACCCCTTGCAGTCGCCGCTGATCGTCGATAACCGGGACCGCCAAGAGATTATACTTGGCGATCAGCCTGGCAACGTCGTCCTGGTGGTCATTGACGTTGACCGTTATCGGGTTGTGCGTCATGACCTCGGTGAGCGGCTTGGACGGGTCAGCCAGGATCAGTTCCCGCAGCGACACGACGCCGGTCAGGCGCTCACTCTCCCGGTCCTCCAACACGTAGACGTAGTAGGCCATCTCAGCCGGCGCTCGGTTGGCTCGTAGTTCGTCAATCGTCTGTTGCGCGGTCATGCGCTGCGGTACCGCCAGATAGTCCGTGGTCATAATGCCGCCGGCGCTATCTTCGGGGTAGCCGAGCAGTTCCCGCACTTCCCGCGCTTCGGCGTCTTCCATCAGGCCAAGCAGCTCGCGCGCTTTGGCGTCCGCCATATCGCCCAGCACGTCCGCAGCATCGTCCGGTCCCATCGCCTCCAGAATGTCGGCGGCCCGGCCACTTTCCATGTCCTGGAGGAGCGACACCTGGCGCTCCGGGGTTACCTCCTCCAGCGTGTCGGCGGCTGTCTCGTCGTCCAGCGCTTGCACTAGAGCGCGACCCTCCGCGACGGAAAGCTGATCGACCAGAGCGGCAAGGTCAGCCGGGTGTGTGGTGGCCAGGGAACGCCCGCTGACCTTCAGGCGCACCGGAGCGCCGCTGCCGCCGAAGCGGTCCACGTCGTCCCAGGAGATGACCGTATCGGGCATGCGCTGGGCGACCTTGCGGGCCAGGGGACCCAGGCCGAGCCGCCGGATCAGCGCCTTGCCGGAGATATCGATGCCGACCAGATGGACACTGCCGTTGCTCTGGGCCAACTGGAGATCGTTGGCCCGGATGAGCCGCGACCCCTCGGCATCGAGGATCTGCTTGTCCAGGACATCCCGCACCAGCCGGACCTGCCCATTGCCGGATGGTACCCCGTTGGTCGGCACCTCGCCACGGGCAACGGAGAGCGTGACCGCTTCGGCGTTGAACTGGCTAATGAGCGACCAGGGCACGAGCAGGACGTTGCGTCCTGCCGTGACCTCGACGGCGCTCACCGTGGGATAGGGGATCGTCGGCTGGACCAGCACGTCGGTGATCTTCCCGATGCGCTCGCGCCGGGCATCAAAAACCGGGGCATTGACCACTTCGCTGACAAACGGCATCGTCGCACCACCTCCATGTCCATGCGAGGTGACTCCCCAGGCCGATGGCGGCCGGGGAGGCGAGCGCCGCGAAGCGCGGTTGCCTACATCAGCCGTTTCAGCGCGGGAATAGCCACTGCTCGCTGTGTGACTGTTCGCGTCATTACAGGTCGCGTGTGACGGGCGAACCGCTGTCCGCCCTGTCTAGGCCCGTCGTCCAAAACCCATCCTGTTCTGCTTGCCGACGCTGTCCTTTTGCACCGGCCGAAACCGTGGCGTGGACAGCGTTGACGGCCCGTACCGTCACCAACAGTATACGTAGTGACGGGAGCACCGCCAAATCGGCGGAGGCAGTACAGTGCCGCGACTATTTCCCTGGCACGAACGTTGCTAATGGCTTTGCACTTGCCGGAGGGGCGATCACTGTGGTAGGCTCTGACAACGAGGAATGGCATAAAACTTGCGGCATGAACGGATGCAATGGGAAAGCAGCGTGCTTTCTCCTTGCCCGGTTCCCGCCGTCACAGGTTACCGGAAGGCGGGCGCGTGGACCTCGAACAACAAATCCGACCGGAATTTAGCGTCCGGATCTCCCCGAAACTCATCGCCTCAACCAAAATCCTGGCTTTGTCGTCACAGGAGCTGGCCCAGACCATCCAGCACGAACTGATGGAAAACCCCGCGTTGGAAGTCGAGGAAATCAGCCAGTGTCCCACCTGTGGCGGCCCGCTAGAAGACGGGAACTGTGTCAATTGCACCAGACAAACGGAAACAACCGGCGCCAAGGAAGAGGAAGTCAGCGACTGGGACTCTGAACGCTATGGTGACTCTGCCACCGGTCGCAACGGCGGCGACGATGACGACTATGACCCCCTGGCCCGTATTACCTCGGAAGAGTCACTGGCGGACATGCTCCTGGTCGGTCTCGCGGCGCAGGTCGCTGATGCCGATTTGCCTATCACCGAGTACCTGGTCGGCAACCTGGACGAACGCGGCTACCTGAGTGTTCGCGTCGAAGATGCCGCCCGTGCCTTGGATATCTCGCAAGAGCGCGTGCTGGCGGTGTTGACCGTCCTGCAATCGCTCGAACCGGCGGGCATCGGGGCGCGCGACCTGCGTGAGTGCATGGCTATTCAACTCAACATGCTGGCGGAGAACGGTATCGCCAACCCGGTTGCCAGCGCCATCGTGGAGCGCAACCTGCTCAAAGCACTGGCCGAACGGCGCTGGCAGGAAGCAGTATCCACGCTTGGCTGTAACCTGACGGAGGTCAAGGACGGCTGGAAGTTCATTAAGGAACGCCTCAACCCGCATCCGGCCAACGGCTACCAATCAAACGCCGCCGCCACCCAGGCGCGGTCCTTCAAGCCCGACGTCATCATCCGACGCACCCAGACCGGCGCCTTCGAGGTGGAGGTGATCGAGTCGGTCCGCTTCGATCTGCGCATCAATAGCAGCTACCGTTCGCTCTGCACCAATGTGGACGGTATGGCCGCCCACCTCAGCCCGGAAGATCGCGCCCACATCAAAGAGCACGTGGCGAAGGCGCGCTTCTTTATCGACTGTGTGCGCCAGCGTTGGGAAACATTGCGCCAGATCACTACCAAACTGATCAACTATCAGAGCGAGTTTCTGGACAAGGGCGTGCGCTATCTGAAGCCGCTCACGCGCAGCGAGTTGGCCGATATGGTCGGCCTGCACGAGAGCACGATCAGCCGTGCCACCGCCGAGAAGTATGTCCTCTTGCCGAACGGTCGCGCCATCTCCTACGACGACTTCTTCGATGCCTCTCTCGGCATCAAGGACACCATGCGGGAGCTGATCGACGACGAAACCGAGCAGGCGCCGCTGAGCGACCAGCACATCGCCGAGAAGCTGGCGGAGCGCCACTTCCACATCGCCCGGCGCACCGTAGCGAAGTACCGCGACGCCCTCGGCATCTTGCCGAGCCGCTACCGTTAGGCTCGACTTCCACCATTATCGTGACGTCGTCCGTTTGTTTGACACGCACGCCCCCCTGATCCCAAGCTGACCCTTCCCTCCTTCGCACGGACGAGTCTCGTGCGACGCCGCGCAAGTGCTCTAGCCGGAGAGAGGGGATGAGGCGGCGCCCGAACGACCGGCAAACGATGGCGTCCTGCGGCGCGGCCGCACCGCAGATGAGCTGGACCTGTGGCTGCCTAATGAGCAGCCTGCCACCTGCAGCACATCTGGCCCGGCGTCGGCCACAAGACTGTATTATCATCGGTGTCTACTTGCTCGCAGTGCCAATGTTTGCACATATTGAGTGCCAAAGTACCATCGACAGATCACAGTATCGCTGGTATCGTCCCCACGAGTCCCCGCGTTGGTCGTTCGGCATGCGCTCCTGCCGCTGCGGAGCGTCGTGTGAGGAGTTGCTATGCGCCGTCCGCTCCGTCTCGTGGTCTGGTTCCGGGTGCTGCTCCTGCTGAGCATGGCGCTCAGCGCCGGCGGTCCCGCCGCCCCCGCCTTCGCTCGCTCCCTCGCCGGCATCGGCAACAGCCCGTCAACGACCGTCAACACGACGCAGCCGGCCGGTGTCACGCCGAGCGGGGCAGCGGTGGGCATCCCGACCGGCACAGCGGTGGAAGTGCCCAGCCGCCGCACGCAGACCAGCCAGACCTTCCGCGTCGGCGCCCACTACGAGACTCGCATTTACCGGGGCTCCGTCAACTACCAGGATGCGACGGGCCAGTGGCAGCCGATCAGCGACACCCTCGTGGCGGATACGACCACGGGCTACGCCCACACCAACCAGGCCAACCGCTACCAGGTCCACCTGCCCAAGACGCTGGGCAGCGCCCCTGTGCGGGTGAGCAGCGGCAATGCCTTTGTGCAGTTCGCCCTGGTCGGCGCGTTGAGCAGCGCCACCGCCGCCACCGCGACCGCCACGGCCACCTACGCCAATGCGCTGCCGGGCGTCACCGTCAGCTACACCGCCGGCAACGATGTCGTCAAAGAGGCGGTGGTCCTGCAGAGCGCCGCCGCACCCCATAGCTTCGTCTACACCCTCCAGACCAACGGCCTCACGGCCAAAGCGGACGGCCACGGCGGTATTGCCTTCCTGGACAGCGCGGGGAAGGTCCAGTTCAGCTTCGCCACGCCCTACATGAAAGACAGCTCGGGCAAGCCCTCCGGCGTCTCCTCCGCCGTCAGCCTCACCTTGGGGACCAACGCCACCGGCCAGACCGTCACCCTCAGCGCCGACCCCACCTGGCTCGCCAACCCGGCCCGTGTCTACCCGGTGACGATCGATCCCACCGTCTACATCAACGCCATCTCCTTCGTCGGCGCCACCGCCGACTGCTACCTCGTCAACGGCGCCTACGCCAACAGCAGCCAGTGCGGTCAGGACACGCTGTATGCGGGCTATGACGGCAGCAACCTCTATCGCACCCTGCTCAACTTCAACATCGAAGGCGGCTACGGCAAGGCCTTCCCGAACAACTTCACCATCCTGGAAGCCTCCGTCAATCTGCTGCTCACCGCCCAGGACAACCCCAACAGCGCCCCCGCCATGGCCTTGCAGCAGGTGACCCAGCCCTGGACCACGGCTGCCACTTGGAACACCACCGACGGCAGCAGCGCCTGGACCAGCCCCGGTGGGACCTACACCGCCAGCCCGCTCTGGACCACCAACGTCGGTACCAGTAGTGGCGTCTTCTACCAGTGGTACATCACCTCGTTGGTGCAGGGCTGGACCAACGGCACGATCACCAACGATGGCCTCTTGCTCAAGGAACCCAACGAGAGTACGGTCAACTGGGTGGGCTTCGATTCCAGCGAGGATGTCACCAGCGCCCACTGGCCCTACCTGAATATCAAGTGGGAGCAGTGGCTGGGGGCCAAAGGCTACTCCACCCTCAACAGCTACCCCCTCACCGACCGCTCCGGGCTGGGCGTCAACGTCGCCAACGGCAACCTCATGCTCCAAGCGAGCGACCTCGGCATCGCCGGCACCGGCCTGCCCCTGGCGGTCAACCGCACCTACAACAATCTCTCCGTGTCCTCCTGGGATGTCGGCAACAGTTGGGCCTTGAACACCGGCAGCGACATCGAGCTGGTCCTCAACGGCAACGGCCAGGGCGACGGGGCGGATATCTACGGCGCCAACTGGGGCGTCTTCTTCCCCCGCAACCCCGACGGCAGCTTTACCAGTCCAACGGGGATTGATGCGACGTTGGTCAAGAATGGTGACGGAACCTACACCCTCACCTTCCACGGTAGCGGCGGGCAGTATCGCTGGCCCAGCGGCGGCGGCTTGATGCTGTCGCAATCGGACAAGAACGGCAACACGATCAGCTACGGCTACAACCAATCGGGCAACATGGTCTCGCTGACCGACACGCAAGGGCGGGTGACGACCTTCGCCCACACCAGCTCCTACAGCAGCGGCCTGATCACCACCATGACCGACCCGTCCGGCCGCACCTACCAGTACGGCTACGACAGCAACAAGAACCTGACGCAGTACACCGATCCGAACAACAAGGTGACGCAGTACGCCTACGACACGAGTAATGAACTGATCCAGATCACCGACCCCAACGGCACCATCACCAAGCTCACCTACGACGGGGCCAACACCTACCGGGTGACGAGCGTCACGTTGGCCGCCGGCAGCCCGGTGCAGGCCGTCTACAGCTACACCTACAACAGCGGCAACACCGTGGTGACGGACCCCAACGGCCATGCCACCACCTACTACTACGACTACCTGGGCCGCGTCACGAAGGTCGTGGACGCTGCCGGGAACAGCTTCCAGACGGCCTGGACGGCGGACAGCCATCCTGCCTCCACGACGGATGCCTACGGCAAGGTGACGACCTACGGCTACGACAGCAATAACAACCTCACGCAGGTCGCGCTCCAGACCGGCGCCACGACCAAGGCCGTCTACGGTACCGTCACCAACATCCCCAACTTCTACGTGCCCACCAGCAGCACCGATGCCCAGGGCAATGTAACCAGCTACGGCTACGACGGCAACGGCGACCTGACGACGATCACTGATGCGCTCGCCAGCCAGAACCGGGCGACCGCTGTCTACAACGCCAACGGCACGGTGGCCTCAGCGACCGACTTCAACGGCAACACCACCAGCTATGGCTACGACGCCAAGGGCAACCTCACCACCGTGACCCCGCCCGCGCCGCTCGGTGGGATGACCATCCGCTACGACGGGCTGAGCCGCCCCACCAGCACGACCGACGGCAAGGGGCAGCAGACCACCTCCACCTACGATCCACTGGACCGGGTGACGCAGGTGGGCTACGCCGATGGCTCGACCATCACCTCGGCCTACGACGCCGACGGCAATCAGACCAGCATGGTGGACAATACCGGCACCACCAGCTACACCTACGATGCCCAGAATCGCAAGACGCAGAAGACGTTGCCGGGCAGCGTGACCGTCGGCTACGGCTACGATGCGGTGGGTAACTTGACCGCCTTGACGGACAGCGGCGGCACGGTCAGCTACGCCTACAACGCCGTCAACCTGCCGGTGACGCTCACCGAGCCGAGCAACCTGGGGCAGACGACGTTTGGCTACGACGCCAACGGCCAGCGCACGAGCACCACCTTCGCTGGTGGCGTGGTGCAGAGTCAAACCTACGACACCTCGGGTCGTTTGGCGACGATCGCGGCCAAGACGGCGGGCGGCACCCAGCTCACGAACTTCAGCTACAGCTACACCAAGCCGGGCGGTGGAGACGGCATGCTGGTCTCCAGCAGCACCGATGGCATCGACCTCACCACCACTGCCCAGCAGTACGACGCCGCCAACCGGCTGACCAGTTGGGTGGTCACGCCGGGCAGCGGCTCGACCTTCCCGGCCCTGAACTACCAGTACAGCTTTGACGGTGACGGCAACCGCACCAGCATCAACGCCAACGGGACGCTGACCACGCTGGGCTACAACGCCGCCAACGAGTGGATGACCGCCACGTCTGGTGGCAAGACGGCCAACTACACCTATGACGCCAACGGCAATGAGCTGGGCAACGACGGTTTCGGCGACCCGACCAAGGCGCTGAAGATCACCTACAACGCCAAGAACCAGACGGCGAGTGTGACGGATACCCAGGGCAACGTCATCCCGATGACCTACACCGGACCGGGGCAGGCGGAGCGGGTCTCGGCGGCCTGGGTAGCGAGCAATCCCGACACCCCCGGTGGTCCCGCCACCTACACCTACGGCTCCGGGCTGCTGCACGCCACGGACAACACGGGCACCGCCTACTACACCCGCGACCCAGGCGGCACGCTCATCTCCCAGCGGCTGCCGAACGGGGTGGTCTACCACTACCTGCTGGATGGCCAGGGCAGCGTGGTGCGGCTGGTCGACCCCAGCGGCAACGTCGTCGCCACCTACCACTACTGCCCGACCGGCAACCCGGCCGTGCCGCCGAGCGGACCAGCCGCCGCCGGCAACTACTTTGGCCAGTTCAGCCTGCCCTTGGATCCCGGCACCCAGACCTATGGGGACGGCGTCTTGCGCATTGATGCGAACTCGGGCAATGCCACCCAGTCCCAGTTCTGCCTCATCCTCGGCGGGCCATTCGGTGGCCTTTTTGGCTTCCTCTGCCCACGCACCGCCCAGGCCACCACGGGACAGCAGGTGCAAGCCAACCCCTGTCCGAGTGCGGGGGCCTTTGCCGACAGGACCTTTGGTGAGATCTACGTAAACGTACGCGGGCCAGAGAACCACGGCATAGGCTGCCATGTGAGTGTCACGGCCGGCTACTCGAACCAGCACATCACGTATGATTACTCTGTCCCCGAGAACGGCTTCACCAGTGATGTATATGGCCGAGTGGGAACGACTCCCCAGGAAGCCGGCGGGGAAGTTGCCACGATCGTGTCCGGCGTCAACTTCAGCAACTCGCGGCAAGCAAGGCAGATCTACAATTTTGTACTTGCTAACCTTGTGCCCAAGCTAACCGAACTCATTGATATTCCTCCAGCATATCGCTAAGGAGGGTAAACGGTTGACTGAGCGCTCCCTGGCCCGACGTGGTCCGCTTCAAGTGCCGCCGCCGCCGCAATCTCCGGCGGCGGCAGGGCATTCGTATTACCTCCCCGAGTACTATTACTTGTTTGAGGAGCCGGCCTTCCCGGCCGCTCGGACTGCTCGCGTAACTGCACTCGCCATTGCACGATGGTCGACTAGCTATTTAGCACGCTCGTTGAGCGGCATTCAAGGATCGCAGCAAGAGCAGTTACCGGCCAGCTCGGCGGAGCGCGAGGCAGCGATCAAGAGTGTCCTGAGTTGGATCGAACGGTCAGCCGCGCAGAAAAGTGTGGCCGCAATGGGTCTAAATCTATATCAAGGCGATGTTACGTTACTTGACCAGTACGATGGCTTCCCTGGCGTATTGATGCTGAAGGAGCGTGAATTCAGGGCACTGCAAAGCGTATGGAGGCGAGAGGCACTGCCAACGGACCTGTATTATCTGTCCACCAAGCAGCGGCAGATCGTGGAACCTGTGGCGTACGCGGGCGGGGTGGCGCGGATGCTCCAGCGCTACACTCCGCTCTACTGGTCTAGCCGAGACGCTGCAGCGACATCGTCGCTGCTAATACCCAGTGAGGATCAACGCCGGACAACATTCGCGGAGGCGTGCCGAAGGTTCCTGAACGTATTGAATACGCGCTTGCATTGTGTACCGCAATCTGAGATGGCTGTCCAAGGCAGGGACCAAGCAGAGCTTGAACGACTGCGCGACCTAACCATGCGGATCTACGAACGATATGCTGGTCGACAGATCAGTTTCGGCCGACGCCAGCAGGCACCGACGGTTGTGCAGAAGCAACAGGATAAAGCATTCTTCGCCGCTTGTTTTCGGTTTGCCAAGGCCATATCACTACGAAAGGCAGAACTGAACGAGCCCGGCACGAGACCAGATCCGGCCGAACTCGCAGATCTGAACGCGCTCATGGCACTAGTGACCGATACGCGAATGCGCGCCGATGAGGAGGAGGCACGCACCGGGCAGGACGATACTGTACCGGGGGTACTGGAGCATCAGTAGTGGGGATCAACTCTCTCGGTAGGTTGTTGCGGTGACCGAGTTCAAGGTATCGTGTCCTTCCGCATCGCGATGGAGCGAACACAAAAAGTATCAAGTGGCCTTGACCGTGGGTCACCCCAACCCTATTACCGCCCGGGGCGAACAACACTGATCCGGCCACTTTGCCCGCCGCCAGCACCGCGTATCATTGGTTTCCTTTCTGGTGCAGCCGTTTCGGAGACTTGATCAATGTGAGAGGAAATGCGTGAGAACATGGATCATCCGTTGGTGACAGATGATGAGCGCTGGTGCGGAGTCGCGCACCATGCCACCGCCGACGCGGCCTCCGGGACTGGGCCACGCGCACTATTTGCTCGAGACGGACTACTTCTTCAACGACGCCGAGCCCCGTTTCGCGATGGATATGGCCCTTTTCGAGCGCGCCGTTCGTATCACCGCCCGTTGTGTCGCGCAGTGGGCTGATCGCTATCTGGCTCGTCCCTGTGTCCAGCGTGATTTGCTTCGTCAAGGGGCGCTCCCGTCTTCGATAGAGGAACGGGAGCTATTTGTTGATGAGCTATTCGCCTGGCTGGCTGTCCTTCCAGACCCTATCTTGGGGGATGTCTTGAATCTTTACCAGCGAGACAAGCTGTTGCTTGATCAAAGCGACGGCATGGCATACGGATTCCTCACGCTCAGTCCCAAGCAGTTCGCGCAACTCCAGGCTTGCTGGGCGGCCAACGGATTGCCCAGCGATCTGTACTACCCAGCCGCAGCGCAGCGCATGGTTATTGAGCCCGTAGAGAAGTGGGGCGGCGTCGTACGCATTGGGCAGCGCTACACGCCACGCCGGTGGGCGCGCCGCGATCCGGGAGCAATTGACGCGGTACCAGTGCCAAGTGAAGAGGAGCGCGTGGCAAGCATCTTGGCAGCACTCTCCCAGTTCCAAAATGCCCTCTGGTTGCGTCGGACAGAGTTGATGGAACCTGAACGGACGAGGGATGCCTTCTTCACGGCGGAACTAACTGCCATAACGGCTGTTGATCGCGAACTGCAGCGATTGTCGCTTCAAATCAAAGGGATCGAACCGCATCGTACAGGCGGCAGATCCGAATGAAGCACGAGACCTCGCCCGAGGTCGTTCCCCACGGTTCGCCGCAGGACGACACATTCGCGGGCAGAGGAAACAGGCGATCTCCCGCACGATGTCAGGCCATCCGCTCGCAACAAGCCGAACGCGAGAATCAGGATTTATGGTGCGGCTCCGTCCTCAACGCTAACAGCACGCTGACGACGCTGGGCTACAACGCCGCCAACGAGTGGATGACGGCGACCAGCGGTGGCAAGACGGCCACCTACAGCTACGACGCCAACGGCAACGTGGTCGCCACCTGCAATTACTGCCCCACGGGCAGCGCCAGCGAGCCACCGGCCGGACAAGCGACGGATGGCAACAACTATCGGCAGGGCGGCCTGTTCTACGAGCCTGCCACCAAGACCTACTTGCTTGGCGCACAGTGAAGAGGCATTCTGTCGGGTCGTGGCCGGGTAGGTGCAGCGTGTGGGCCCGGCGCACCAGCACACCGCCGTCGCCCTGGCGGCGGGTGTCGTAGGCAGCGGCAATCGCTCCTTATGCTGTCGCTACTGCGCGCGACCGCGGTTGTCGCTGCGCAAGCGGTGCCAGATGCCGGTGTAATTGGCTAAAGCTTTGGGGCCCGCCGACCAGCCGCTGCTCGTGCTGGCGGACGACACCCTGGCCCGACGCTCTCCTCACCACCGCATAATGGCGGAATGCGAGGCTAGGCTCCCAGCCCCTGTCCGCCCACGATCAACAACTCATAGAGTCGGCGTTGACGCAAGGCGGCGGCGTGGTAGCGCTCGTGGTGGGCGGCATCCGGCTCGTAGGTCCGGCCAAGGGCGGCCGGCGCCGATGCATCGGTCAGGGAGGGTATGGCGCCCAGGCTGAGCAGAGCCAGTAGCGCAGCGCCACGGCTTGTCGCTTCCTGTTCTCCAGACGCCGTGAGGGGAGACCCTAAGACATCCGCCAGCATCTGCATCCAGAGCGGCGAATGGAGTACCGCGCCGCCATTCGCCACCAGTTGCGGCTTTCCCGGCACAATCGTCTGCAGCAGTTCATAGATCAGGGCGAAGCGGTAGCAAACGGATTCCAGTCCGGCCCGCATCATATCGATCGGCTGCGTGTTGAGGCTTATTCCCACGAAGGCGGCGCGCGCGTGCCCCGCCCAGTTGGGGCTGCGCTCGCCGGCCAGGAACGGCAGCACCGTGAGCCCGTGCGCATCCGGCTCCATTGCCGCCATCGCCTGCTCGGCGGCCTCCCCTTCCGGCAGGCGCAGGGTGCGCTGCAACCATTCCCAGAGGATGCCACCGTTCGACAGCGCCCCCCCCAGCACGAAGTAGGCCGGCGTGGCGTGGTAACACCACAAACCCCAGCGCACTGCCACGTCGTCGGCGGCAAAGCAGACGCGCATCGCCCCCGAGGTGCCGATCATCAGGGCAAAGCGACTCTGGTCGGTACAGCCGCTGCCGACATTGCTGCACGCTCCATCACCGGCGGCTGGATACCAGACAGCTTGCCGTAAGCCCGGCCAGCGCGAGGCATAGTCGGGTAGCAGCCCGCCGAGTGGCTCGCTGCCACTGGTCAATGGGCTCAACTGCTCGCTGCGCAGATGTAAGGCCGCCAGCACCTCGGCATCCCAGGTGCGGCGGTGCTGGTCGAGCAGGCCGGTGCCGGAGGCCATCGAGACACTGCAGTTCCACTTCCCGGTCAGCCGAAAATACAGGTACTCCCCGATAGAGGCCCAGCGTTGCGTCCGTTGCACGAGATCTGGCCGCGAGACGGCCAGCCAGCGTAACTTCGCCGGCCAGTAGCTGGCGTGGAGGACACAGCCGGTGCGCTGATGCACTGCCCGCTCATTCAGTTCCTGTTTGAGTTGCTCGGCGGCGGTAGTTGCGCGCGTATCGGCCCAGGTGTAGATCGGACTGAGCGGCCGCCCGTCACCGTCCAGGGCGATCATGTTGTGCCAGAACGTGTCGGTAGCGACAGCGCCGATGCGTCCGGCCAGAGGGCCGGCCTGCTGCACGATTTCATCAATCGCTGTGACGGCCGCCTTCACGATCTCGTCGGGGTCCAGTTCCACGCCGCCATCAGCGGTCGTCACCACTTCATAGGTTTTTCGCGCACCAGGCCCCGCAACGGCACGCCCGTGGCGATCGTACAGTTCCGTCCGCAAGGATGATGTGCCGATGTCCAGGGTAAGCACCAGTGGCCCTACCGCCGCTTCCGGGGTCACCGTTCCTGCTGCAGTTACCGCTGCCGTCGCTGCTCGCTCGATCACCTATCCTCCGTCCCGCTCGCGGTACCGCACCGCATGCCTGGCTACGCCGGCCGGCCCGCCGGACGGTCCTATTATGGCGTCCAGGTCGCTATCATGCGTCCAAGACGACCATTCAGGACAAGGAGTTGCCGTGAAAGCGATCTCGGACGACATTCGCGCCATTCCCTCCTCCGGTATTCGGGAGATGCAGGTGCTCGCGCTGGGCATGCCGGACGCGATCCACCTGGAGATTGGGGACCCTGACTTTGCGACGCCGGAGCACATCTGCGTGGCAGCCCAGCGTGCGATGCACGACGGCTGGACACGGTACACGGCCACCACCGGCTTCCTCTCCCTGCGCGAGGCGTTGTGCCGGAAGCTGGAGGTCCGTAACGGCATTCGGGCGAACCCGAACGAGGTCGTCGTCACCGCCGGGTCCACGAGCGGTCTTGCGGTGCTCATCCGCGCGCTCTGCGACCCAGGCGACGAGGTGCTGATACCGGACCCGGGCTGGCCCAACTACATGATGATGTGTACCGGCGCTCGCGCCATCCCGGTTCGCTATCCGCTGGAGCCGTCCGCAGGTTTCCAGCCCGAAGTGGCGCGACTGGAGCGCCTCGTCACGCCCCGCACCAAGGTGCTCCTCATCAACAGCCCGTCCAATCCGACAGGCTGCGTGTTCACTCGGACCGCCATGCAGGATCTTGTGGAGTTTGCCCAGCGCCATGACCTGTATCTGATCGGGGACGAGGTCTACGAGGAGATCATCTTCGAAGGTGGGCACGTCAGCCCCTACACCTTGACCGATGACCCGCGCGTCATCAGCGTCTTCAGTTTTTCCAAGACCTACGCCATGACGGGCTGGCGGCTGGGCTATTTCGTCGCGTCGGAGGAGATCGTCGCCAACTGCAACAAGGTCCAGGAGGGTTACGTCGCCTGCGCCTCCGCCATTTCCCAGAAGGCAGCCGAAGCTGCCCTGGCGGGTCCGCAGCAATGCGTGGCCGACATGCGTTCCGCCTATCAGCGCCGGCGCGACATTGCCTGTGACTTACTCGGACAGCAGGCCGCTACCTTCTACCCACCGTGCGGCGCCTTTTACCTGATGATCGACGTCAGCGCCGAAACCAGCGACGACATGGCCTTCTGTAAGTCCCTGCTGCAGCAGGATCGGGTGGCGCTCGCTCCCGGCAGCACCTTCGGCGACGTCTCGCGCGGCTGGGTCCGCGTCTCCCTTGCCGCCAGCGAAGCCCATATCCGCACCGGCATCAGCAAAGTGGCGGCACGACTGGCTGTGCCGGTGGGATGAGGAGATGAGGAGATTGGGGACGACATAGGTGCTCTGCCCATTCCCCCGTGCCCCCATTCCGCCCCTCGGGCGCCCCGTCCTCGTCACCCGCAGCGGACGCGAAGCGCTGGAACGCATTCTGGTGTACCTCAAGCCCCGGCCGCGCGATGAAATTTGGATCACGACGACACTCAATGCGCGAGGTCTGCATGTCAGCCCGTGTGTGACGGCAACCGTGGCCCGATATTGCCGTTTTGGCTTTGCGCCAGCCCCGCGGACGGTGGCTGCGCTCGTCATTCACGACTACGGGATGCCTCATCCGCACCTGGCGGCTATTCGTGACCAGTGTCGTCGCCACGGCTGGCCCTTGATCGAGGACGCTGCCCACGCCTTTGCCAGCACCGATGCTACCGGACAGCGTCTGGGGACTCTAGGTGATTTCGCACTCTTCAGCTTGCCAAAGTACTTTGCGCTTTCGCGGGGCGGGCTGGCAGTGGGGTTGACTGGCAGCGCGGCCGGGTCGGAGGATACGGCAGTTGCTGCGCAGTTCGACGCTGTGCTGCCAATGGTAGGCGACATCGCCGCGGCCCGCCGGCATAACTGGCTCCTCCTCGACTCCCTCCTCGGCAAGCTGGGACATCACAGCGACCTACCTCTGACGCCGGGGAGCGTGCCTATGGTGTATGCCTTGCATGCGCCGCGCCAGTTCGCGCTGCTTAGCCGCTTGCGACGCGCCGGCATCGAGAGCGGCCCCGCTGTCCATTGTAATCGGCTGCTCCTGCCCTGCCACCAGTGCCTGAAGTCCGAGGATGTGCACCGCATTGCCCGCGTCATCGGGAGTGCGGACGCAGGGGAACGATCCGCGTCGTGGCCCCCGCTGTACCTGACACCAGGGCCACGCAGCCACGCCTGGCGTGCTGGCCTGACGAACCTCCGTTAAGCGGCAGGACCCGAGCCGGGCGTATGCAATACGCCCCTAACGGCCTCGATTGCAGGCGTTCTTGTTTGCACGCGGCCATCTCGCCGCACGCCGTAGGGGCGTATTGCATACGCCCAGGTCTCACCGCACGCGCCGATGCCGGACGTTCGCCAACAAAGTCATAAAGCTTCGGGGACACGGCCCCCCTTTATCGTCGGTACCGGCGATGACGTGGTGCGCGACTCAGGCCCATTCCGCCGCGATCAACACAGCAACCGGCGCATTGTTCGTCTCCGCCTGCACGAGCGCCCTCTCGAAAGCGCTGGCGTCGGCCGTGGAGCGAACTGTGTGGTGCTCAATCTGCCAGGCGTCGAGCACCGGCTCCAGAAACAGCGCGGCGGTATCCTCCGATAGTCCGTCGGGCTGAAAGCCGCGGTAGCCGATCAGGAGCAAGAGCGGCAGGCGAAGCCAGAGCGCCAGCCCGCGAACCGAGTCGCCCGACTCGTAGAAGCCCGTGCTCTGGATGACCACCACAGGCTTCTTACCGGCCACGAAGAGCCCGGCGGCCACGCCGAAACTCTCGCCTTCGCGACACACCTGGACCAACGTCACATCGGTGTCACGCCGGACCAGGTCGTAAAGCACTGCCGATTCGCTGTCGGGGAGCCAGACGAGGTGGGTAACGCCCTGACGCTTCAGGCTGGCCAGCACGGCGGCTGTATCGAGCGTGTCAGTTGCCGCAACAGTCAGCGTTGGCGACTGAATCATTGCCATGCGTTCCTTTCGAGAATAGGCTGAACACAGCCACAATCCTACACCGAACCGTACCGGCCCTTTCCGCCATTTTACGCGGTTTGCGGCTGGCCGGCGCAGGATGGCGGTGAGACACGGGTACGATTACTCCAGATAGAACACAAAAGGAAGGTAGAACGTTGGCTACTCGCACATTGCAGGCGACCACGCGCACGGTTCTGGGGAAGCAGGTGAAGCGCCTGCGCCAGGAAGGTCTGGTGCCGGCGAACATCTATGGCCACAACCGCCAGTCGGAGGCGGTGCAAATTCCCCAGCGTGAACTGGAGTTGGTGGCCCGCGAGGCCGGCAGCAGCGGCATGGTGGAATTGCACGTCGATGGAGAGAAGGGTGTGCGCAACGTCCTGATCCGCCGCCTCACCTATAACGCCATCACCCGGCGCCCGATCCATGCCGACCTCTACCACGTGCGCATGGACGAGCCAATCGTGGCGGAAGTGCCGATCCACCTTATTGGCGAGGCGCCAGCCGTGCGGGACGAGAACGGCAATATCCTGCCTCTGCTCAGTCATGTGCGCGTGCGCGCCCTCCCCGGCGACATGCCGTCCATGATCATTGTGGACATCTCCGGCCTCCTCCACGTCGACGACGCGATCGCCGTCCGCGACCTGAAGTTGCCGGCCGGCGTGGAAGCGATCCTCGATCCAGACGAACTCGTTACCAAAGTCAACGCGCCACGCGTCGTCGTGGAGGAGGCCCCGGCTGAGGTTGCCGAGATCCCGGCCCCACCTACCGAATAGGCCTGCGCGGCGCGGAACACGCTGGCAGTGTCCCGCGCCGTCCCATCAAGGGGGCGCTTCCTGTGCCACCGGCTGCTTCTTGTGTCTTCCGGGCATTGGGTGTAAGATACAATCACGCTGCGCGTCGGGATAGGCGCCGCTGCATCCTTGTCGCCACCCGCATCGGGCAGCAGTGAGAGGAGCGTTCCATGCACCGCATCATCGTGGCTAACCGCTATGGTCACCAGGTAGTAGAATGGGAAACGACCGACACCGAGGAAGCCCGGCAACAGATTGCCGCAGCCGAGCGCATCCTGCGGGAAGCACGGGAGCAAGGGTGTCTCGTCTCCCGCAAGGAGGGGCCACGACACGTCCTCGATACCCGCCCCTTCGATCCCCGCGTTGAGGAGTATCAGATCATTGCCCCCATCGCCGGCGGCTAGTCTGGCGGCCTGGTGGCGAAGCCTGGTCGGACGCGGTACCCCTGGCCACCGCCAACCCGCTGACCTCGCGCACATTGAACAGCCCTGGCGCGCGCGCTGGGAGCACCTGCCACGCCGGTCCCCCGGGCCAGGGTTCGGCACCCGCCAGCGCCGTGAGGCGCACCAGCGGGCACGCGAGGTCGCGCGCACCACGCTCGGTGAAGCCTTGTGGAATCGCGCCCAACAGCAGGGCTACCTTGACCTCCCTTCCGGCAAGCACCGCGGCATCACCTATCGCCTGCGCGTCGGGCGGAGGATCGAAGTGCTCTGCGCGCCAGAGGTGAGCTCGCCCTGGCCGCATCCCTATCTCTGCATTAACCCGACATATCCCCTGCCGGAAGAGGAGTTCTTTGCCCAACTCTACCTCTACGTTCGGGACCGGGAGGATGTCGTTCTGCGCCTCGCTGCTCCCCAACCGTGGGACCAAACCCTGGGGCGGACGTTCTAACGTGCCTGGCGACTGAAGGCGCGGCTAACGCTGCCAAGCCGCCCTTCGGCGGCTGAATCAGTCCGCGCAGGCGGACTTGGCGATGGTAGCCGCGACTTCAGTCGCCAGGCCGGGACGCGCCACTAGCGCAGTACCTCAGCGACAAGCGGGCGGGGCAGTGGCGCCTGGCCTTCTAGGCGATAGGCGTTGCGCACCGCCTGCACAGCTCGCTCGGCGGCGCGCTCGCTGCGGGCATGGACGGTGGCCAGGAGATCACCCGGCAGCACCGACGTCCCCACTTTCGCCTGCAACACGAAGCCGGTGGCGTGGTCGATGGCCTCGCCCTTCCGCGTTCGCCCCGCACCCAGGGCAATCGCGGCATAGCCCAGTTCGCGGGCGGCGATGGCGCCCACGAAGCCGGCGTGCTCGGCGCGAACCGGAATCTGGAGCGGGGCCTGCGGCAGTAAAGCAGGGTCGTCGATGACGCGCGGGTCCCCGCCTTGGGCCGCTACCATCGCTCGCAACCGGGCCAGCGCCGCACCCGACGCCAGGACCTCCGCCAGCCGGCGCTGGGCAGCAACAGCATTCCCCTCCAACCCGCTCAACTGCAGGAGTTCCACGCCCAGTTGCAGGCACAAGTCGCGTACATCGGTCGGGCCGCCACCGCGCAAGGTCTCGACGGCTTCAGTGACTTCCAGGGCATTGCCGATCGCCCGGCCCAGCGGCTGGTCCATCCAACTCAACGCAGCCGCGATGTGCAACCCGGCAGACTTGCCAATGGCCAGCATGGTCTGCGCCAGCTCGCGGGCGGCGGCGGGCTGCTCCATAAAGGCCCCGTCACCCATCTTGACGTCCAGCACCACGTAGCGAGCGCCCGCCGCAATCTTCTTGCTCATCACGGAGGCGGCGATTAACGGAATGGAGTCAACGGTGCCCGTTACGTCGCGTAAGGCGTAGAGCTTGCCGTCACCTGGTGCCAGATCGGCGGTTTGGCCCGCGACGACGAGGCCAACGGTCTGCGCCTGGCGCAAAAATGCCTCGCTGCTGAGAACCACGCGCATACCCGGTATGGCCTCCAGCTTGTCCAGCGTTCCCCCGGTGAAACCCAGACCGCGACCGGACATTTTGGCGACCGTGAGCCCCGCCGCCGCCACCATTGGGGCGAGGACCAGCGTCGTCTTGTCACCGATGCCGCCGGTCGAGTGCTTGTCGGCGGCGGCAAGCCCGTGGGCCGCCAGGTCCAGGCGCTGGCCGCTGGCGACCAGCGCTTCCGTCAGCGCGACGGTTTCGTCAGCACTGAGACCATTCAACACGACGGCCATGAGCCAGGCCGCCACCTGGTAATCAGGTAGCTCGTCGCGGACGTAACTCCTGACCAACCAGCCGACCTCGTCGCTGGTCAAAGCGCGTCGCTGCTTGGTCTTCTCGATCAAGCGCAGCATGTGATGACCGTCGCTGCTCACGCCCGCTCCGCTCGCATTCCTGCTGGCTGTGAACCGGAAGGACCGCCCACCGCCAGTACCACCAGTGGTCTCGGCCCCTATTCTACAGGCGATGTGGTTATGTAAGCACCGAGGAGGATGATAGAGAGAGGATTACGCATGAGCTTTTATCGCTATCACCAGACACTTGGCGAGTTGCATAGCGCCATCCTGGCGCGCGAGCGGCGTCGGGCGTTGCAGCGAGAGACGGTTATGGAGGCGGCGCTTATGCTGGCATCGGCCCTGATCGGGCTGGGCTTCGCCGCCCGTTTTTTCCAGGCGGGGTCGCCGCTGCCGGCGTTGAACCAGGTGCTGGCTGCCCTGCGCGGCTGGCTGTAGCCGCACGACAGCGGGGCAGCGGATCGTCCCCTGGTATCCTGATGGCGAGCCAGTGCGCGCGCGCCGCCCGCGGCACATCGACCGCGGCAGCATGGAGGGATACCAGAACGATGGCGATTACTGCAGAACGCGATCTGACGACGACTGTCGGCGTTGCCCGGCAGATTGCCCCGTACTGCACGTCGCTCTACGCCTACGCGCGACGGCGCACCCACGTCGTGATGGTCGGCAACGTTGGTGTGGGCGGCGACCAGCCGATCCGCGTCCAATCCATGACGACCACGAAGACACTCAATACCGAAGCGACCGTCGAGCAAGCCGTCCGTCTCGTTCAAGCGGGCTGTGAGATCGTGCGCATCACCGCGCCAACGGTCAAGGCGGCGCGCAACCTCGGCGTCATCAAGGAGCGCTTGACGGCGCGCGGTGTCTCCGTACCGCTGGTGGCCGACATCCATTTTTCACCGGACGCGGCGATCGAAGCCGCCAACCACGTCGAGAAGGTGCGGGTGAACCCGGGCAACTACGCCGATTCGCGTCAGTTCGCCGTGCGGGAATACACCGACAGTGAGTACGCAGCCGAGCTCCAACGCA
Organism: Chloroflexota bacterium; assembly: GCA_036734945.1. Taxonomy (GTDB): domain Bacteria; phylum Chloroflexota; class UBA4733; order UBA4733; family UBA4733; genus UBA4733. The sequence continues at coordinate 7,682 of DAIMXP010000001.1, read as the reverse complement.
TCGAGGAGCGCTTCGCGCCGCTGGTCCTGAAGTGCCAGGCCCGTGGCGTGGCCATGCGCGTCGGCACGAACCACGGATCGCTGTCGGATCGTATCGTCAACCGCTTCGGTGATACGCCCGAAGGGATGGTGGAATCGGCCCTGGAGTTCGTCCGCATTTGCGAGAAGTACGACTACTTCAGTGTCATCCTGTCGATGAAGGCCAGCAACCCCAAGGTGATGATCGCCGCCTACCGGCTTCTAGCAGCGCGGATGGCGGCGCTGAACATGACGTATCCATTCCACCTTGGGGTGACGGAAGCCGGAAACGGCGAAGATGCCCGCATCAAATCCGCCATCGGCATCGGCAGCCTGTTAGCGGATGGTCTCGGCGACACGATCCGCGTATCGCTGGCCGAAGAACCGGAGGCGGAAATTCCGGTGGCTCAGGCGCTGGCCCGGCGGGACCTCACCTCCCACCCTAGAGAGTCTCTTGGGGGCGATGCCCCGCCCTGGGACCCGTTCCATTACGCCCGCCGGGAAAGCCAGCCGGTGACTATCGGCCCGATCACCATTGGCGGTAGCAACACGGTGTCGGTAGTGGCGCGGGCTGGGGTAACCACCGACGCCGCAACCGCTCAGGTCTTGCGTTGGGCAAGCCCCGGCGCACGCCGGCTCCAACGGCCGGACGTCGTGCTGTGGCCGGTGGATAGCGAAGCGGACGTTGAGGCATTGCGGCGGCTGCACGGTCGCCTGGCGAGCGCTCGCGGGCTGGCGATGATGCCGGATGGGGGTGACACCTCCCTGCCCAAACTCGCCATCCTCGCGGCTGGTCGGGAACCGGGTCACTTACACCGGGCGATGGCCTTCGCCGACGGCGTCATGCTTATTCAACCGGATGCAGCGACTGCCCGCGACCTGGCGCGAGCATCCCGAGCCGCCGGCAAGGCGCTCAGCCTGCACGGTGACGTTGGCAGCCCGTTGGCGGAAGCCAATGTGCCGGCGCAGGATGCCGTTGCTTCCTTGCTGCAGGCCGTGGCGGCAGCCAGAGCCGAACTGGGCGATTGCTTCCTTGTGAGTATGGATGCGCCAACTGCAGCGTTGCGGATCACAGCGCAACGACGGCTCGTCACCGATCTGGCTGCTACCGGCTGTCGCGCTCCCCTGTTGCTCACAACCCGGCCGGACGCCGAGCCGCTGATCCCGGCGTCGGTCAGCCTGGGTAGCTTGCTTTGCGATGGGCTTGGCGATGCCGTTCAGGCTACCGTCCCCGAGGCCGGCCAGGAGGAAGTGCGCTTCACCTTCAACGTGTTACAGGCAGCCGGTTCCCGCCTGTCGAAGACTGATTACGTCGCCTGTCCATCCTGTGGCCGGACCTTATTCGACCTGCAGAGCACCACCGATCGCATAAAAGCCAGAACATCGCATCTCGTAGGCGTCAAGATCGCCATAATGGGCTGTGTGGTAAACGGTCCCGGCGAGATGGCGGATGCCGACTTCGGCTACGTTGGCGGCAGCCCGGGGCACGTCAACCTGTATGTCGGCAAGACCTGCGTCGAGCGGAACGTGCGGGAGCAGGACGCCGACGAGCGCCTGATCACCCTGATGAAGGCGCACGGCCGGTGGCAAGAACTGGAACCGGACGACGACAGGGAAGCGCTGAACTAGGTCCAATACAGTTCAGTAAGGCGCGAGCAGGGCCGCGACTGCGGTCTGCGGCCAAGCGACGAGGGGCGACTGCGGTCGCTGGCGCGTTGATACTCGCTGCCACACGCGACCGCAGTCGCCCCGTTAACTTGGCCGCAGACCGCAGTCGCGGCCCTGCTCGCGCCTTCGGAGTCTGCTGCGTCACCGGACGATCAGGCACGGTGCAGCGAGTGCGGTAACTCCGGTGTATCCCCCAATTTACTGCCGCCATTGCACGTAAACAGCCACACGGTTATAGTGAGCGCACGCTTGGTAGACGCAGCGGGGGAAAAGACATGCATGCCAAAATAGTGGTGGTCGACGACGACAACGACCTCTGTCAGCTTCTGGACGCCCATCTTGGTAGCCTCGAGTGGCCAGTAGTCACCTGTACGAACAGTCACGACGCAGTGCAAACCATCCTGAGGGAGCAGCCGGCGCTCGTGGTACTCGACGTCATGATGCCCGGCATCGACGGCATCACCATATGCCGGCTATTACGCGAGCGCTCAGCAGTACCGATCATCCTGCTCAGCTCCCGAAACGAATCCTTCGACCGAATCATCGGCCTCCGTGCCGGCGCCGACGACTACATCGGTAAGCCCTTTGACCTTGATGAGCTTGAGGAGCGCATTCGTGCAGTCTTGCGGCGGGCACGGCAAGGCGCGACGACCTACGGGGCGGACCGCGTGCTGGAGTATGGCGGCCTGCGCTTCGATATGGCACGGCGATCGCTCACCTACAAAGGGTCGCTCGTGTCACTGTCGCCGATGGAGGCGGGCCTGCTCGAAAAGCTGGCGCGCAGCCCCCGGCGCATGCTGAGCCGGGAAGAGTTGAGTCGCGACGTATGGCATCACGATGGCGACCAGGCGAGCCGGACGATCGATGTTCACGTCCAGCGGCTGCGCAAGAAGCTGCAGTTGGCGGGCGGTCTGGGCAACTGGATCGTCACCATCAAGAGCGGAGGGTACGAGTTCGCCCCTCTTGAGGATTAGGGTCTTTTCATTAGGGAGGCGCACGGCCGAGGACGAGTGCGACAGCGTGGGTGGGTCGGCCGGCGAAGGTACGCAGGGATTCGGCGATGTTGCTGACGCCGGAGCGACGAAGGAGGGCCAGGCCGAGATTGCGCAGTCCGGCCACGGCCTGCGGGGCGGCGCCGGTCCGGACTTGGGAGGCACCCTCGCCCATCGTTACGTCACGGACACGGTGCAAGCGGTTCTCGATGCCCCAGTAGCTGCGGATCATCCGCAAGTGGTGGTCGGCGTCGGCCCGATCGGGTGGCAGGCTACTGATGCCAAACGTCACTTCCTCCGTGATCTCGCCGGTGTGCGTGTCGATCCGACGGCGCACCAGCCGCCAGAGTTGGTGGACATGGGGCCAGGGCTGGCCGTGGGTCCCCAGTTCCCCCACCTGTCGGTTCCACGCCGGGTCGGCGAGCGCCCAGAGTTCGCGCCGCTCGAGGCGCCCGTGGCTGGGCTTGGCCGGCGCCTGCACCGCCGCCGTCAGCGTCGCCCCGCGCTCGCGCCACGCTCCCTGTTCCCACAGCGGCCAGGCGGTGTATAGACCGCGGCGGGACCGGCGCGGCCGGATTACCGGCGCACAGGGGGGGAGAAGGCCCGGCGCAGGTCCGCGAGCAGCGCTGGCTGATTCTCCTTGACCGGGAAGACGTAATCCCCGCCCGCCGCCACGATCTGCGTGCACACCTCCCGCTGCGTCTGCAGCGAGTCCCCGAGCACCACCGCCCCCGCCAGCGGCGCCTGAGCGAGGGCCGTCTTGGTGGCCGCCAACTCCTGCCCTTTGCCTGGCGCCAGCACCTCGGCTAAGACGACCTCATGGTGGATCGCATACACCGCCACCAGATGCACCCCCGGCAGGCGCTCGCCGTTAATGCCGCGCAGCGTCTTCCCATCCACCGCCAACACTTCGTCCGGCTTGAGCCCGGTCTAGGCCAGCCAGCCCCCCACCGCCCGCTCGAACGCGGCCACGTCCAACCCCTTGAACACCCGGTGCAGCGTCGCCACACAGGGACTGCGCCCTGGCCGCAGGCCGAGCTTTTCGAGCAGCCCGGGGTTGTCCTCCAGCCGTTCCCGGCCCCACTGCGCGATCGCATAGAGACTGCGGGCGCCACACAGCATTGCTGCCACCGCCACCTGCAACAGCGGCACCAAACTCATGCACCCGCAGGTGCGCGCGCCGCCGATCCGGGATCGTGGCCAGCGCCGCCGCTAATGTTTGCTCCGCCATGTCCCCCTCCCGATCCACCATTGCTGCCCAAGCATAGCCGCCCTCTACCCTAATGAAAAGACCCTAACCGGCCGTTAGAGGCGCCTGTTCAGGCCTGAATAGGTCCCGTAAAGTAAAGACGGAGCGCCGTGATCTTGCCATCAGCAAGGTCATAGATCACCGAATAGGGCACATGATGTCCGTCCTTGCGGATGAAATCCGCTTCAACTGCCGCGTGTCCTTCGCTCCAAAACAGGCTCCGCAGCTTGATCTCACCTAACGACTCGGTACCGGTAATCCCTTGGCGCACGGCTTCCCGGCCCTGGTAGCGCTGATCCGTGCCCTCAACGGTTAACATCACGTCATCGTTGAAGTACTGTGCGAAGTCCCCGCGACCCTGCATAGCATTGGCAAACGCCTGCATTGTCTGCTGTGTCTGCTCCGCTGACATAGCCATTGCGCACCTCCTCGGCTACCGCCCGTGTCAAACCGCCGATCCCATAAGCGCCTACCTACATCGGGTATTGCGTAGACTGCGAGTTTCAATACCCTCAAGCGGGTCGATGTCCCTGAAGCCGCAGCCGTCGATGCTGGGCGCACACCTCATTTCATCGGTCGCCACCCCATTCCGGGGCGCTACGGCCTATTGTAGTGCGTCGGCTGCCTGGCGCGCAAGTGTCCGTTTTCCCTCAGCTAAAATGCTACTGAGCGACCTACAGTTCCCTCATTTGAAAATGTTACCGAGGGGACGATGCGAGCCGACGAGGGAATGACACTGGATGAGCGACGGAAGTACCTGGGGCAGATGGTGAGCCGATACCGGGTGGCGGACCGGGCGGGGCGCGGGGTGCTCTTGACAGAGATGGAGGTGGTGACGGGATTACATCGCAAGCATCTGCTGCGGTTGTTGGCGCCGGGCGGGTTGATTCGCCGCCGACGCGGGAAGGAACGGGCGCGGGCGTATGGCGCGGCAGTCGATGACGTGCTTCGCGTGGTGTGGGAGAGTCTGGATTATGTGTGTGCGGAGCGCCTGGCGCCGGCACTGCTCCCGACGGCGGAGCATTTGGCGGGCTTCGGGGAGGTACGGCTCACGCCGGAGCTGCGGGAGCAACTGGGGCGGATCAGTCGGGCGACGGTGCAGCGGCGATTGGATACGCTGCGCCAGGACACCCCGCGCTTGCCAAGACGCGGGCCGGAGGCGGCCAACCAGGTTGCCCGAACGTTGCCGATGGGCCGATTAGCCTGGGACACGACGGAGCCGGGGCACTTCGAGGTGGATTTGGTCCACCACAGCGGGCCGGTGGCAAGCGGTGACTACATCCATACCTTACAGATGGTGGACATCGCGACGGGTTGGAGCGAGCGGGTGGCGATCCTGGGACGCGGACAGCGGGCGATGGAGGCAGACTTTGTCGCGATCTTGGCGCGCTTGCCCTTCCCGATCAAGCACCTGCATCCGGACAACGGCAGCGAGTTCCTCAATCATCATCTGGTGCGCTACTGGGGGAAAGCCATCGTGGACGTGCAACTGAGTCGCAGCCGGCCCTTCCACAAGAACGACAATCGCTTCATCGAGCAGAAGAACGATACGCTCGTCCGCGCCTACCTCGGTCGCGCCCGGCTGGACACGCCCGCCCAAGTTGAGGCACTCAACGATCTCTTCGATGCCATGTGGACCTACTACAACCTGTTCCAACCGGTGCTGCATTTGGTGGAGAAGCAGGTCGTGCCGGATGCGGGGGGCGGGCGAGGACGGCTGCGGCGCAAATGGGACGCCGCCAGGCCGCCCTATCAGCGACTGCTCGAAACCGGCGTGCTGGCGGCAGATGAACAGGAGCGCCTGGCGACGCTCCAGCGCATCACCAATCCCCGCGCGTTACGGCGCCAGATCTACCAGGCGATCCCGCAACTCTGGAGATTGGCGTCGCCAAGGGAGGGTGCGGACCCAAGGACGGCAACCGAAGACGTGGACATCGCCGGCTAGCGCCGGCGAGACGGGGCGGTGCGCCGCCCCGTCGCTGCATGGGGTGGCGACCAAGCGCCGTAGCAGAAAGGAGAGGCTCGCCCTGGTCACATTTTCTTTTGAGGGAACTGTGCCGTTTACGACCCCCTCGGTAGCATTTTCATTTGAGTTGACACGCCGCTCCCGGTGGCCGAGTTGGAGGACGCGCTGGAGGCGTTCCTCGCGCCGGTGGCGGCGGAGTTGCCGGACGAGCGCTTGCGGCGGGTGCTGGTGCAGGCGGTGCAGGGGATCGTGGGCAGTCAGTCGCCGGTGGTGACGGCGGTGGCGCGCGGGGTAGAGCGGGAGCAGGAGCACGCCTGGCCGCTGGCGAAGCGGATCTATCGCTTCCTCGCCAACGGGCGCTTCGGCCACCGCCAGCTCTTGCGGGGCCTGGTGCGAATCGCTCGGCGGGCGGTGGCGGCGGTCAACCCGGCCTACCTGGTGGTGGCACTGGACCCGGTCAATTTCGAGAAGCCCTACACCAAAAAGCTGGAGGCGGTCTGCACCGTTATGAAGAGTACGCCGCCAGGACCGGACGGGGGAGAAGCGGCTCACCCCTGGCTATCCGGCCGTCACGGCGGCGGTGGTGAATCTCCCTTCGCCGGTCGTTTGCTACGCCCACTGGTTCTCCTACCGGGCGAAGGATTTCCGCAGCGAGAACCGGGAGTTGTGGCAACGGCCGCCCTGCGGGCGTCAGCGCCGGGCGACGCGGCTGGTGTTCCCCCGGCGGCGGCTGCGCTTCGTGGGCGACAGCGGGCTGGACGATCAGAAACTGTTTGCGCAGGTGCGGCAGGTGCAGGCCGAGTTCGTCGTCCGGGTGAGCCATCTCAACCGCCTGGTCGAGGTGTACAACGCCCGCCTGGACCGCTGGGAGACGGCAGCACTGGCGGACCTGGTGGCGACGGTGCCGCTGGGCCTGCGCCTGGAGGCGGCCTTCCAGCATGCCCGGCGAGAGCGTCGGGTCACCGTCGAGAGCGGCTGGCTCACCATCCGGCTGCCGGGTCAAGACTGGCCGCTGTGGCTGCTCGTTGCCCACGACCCCGACCTGGATCGCGATCTGGTCCTGCTGACCAATGTCCCCATCCGCTCCGCTCTCGATGCCCAGACGGTCTACACGGACTGGCGCCATCGTCCCCAGATCGAGCACACCTACCGCTTCGACCAGGAGGACGGCCTGGACGTGGAGGACATGCGCGTGCGCAAGCTGGAGCGCATGCGTCGCCTCTTCCTGCTGGTCCTGCTGGCCGCCATGTTCGTCTACCACCTCGGCTTGGCCTGGCCCGAGCCAGCCGTCCGCTGGCTGCGCTGTCCGCCGACGCCCGCAGGGCGGCCGTGCAAGCTCGGCCTGCGGATCGACCGCGACGGCCCCTATCTCCTCCTCGCCGGCATCCGCGCCGTCTTTGTCACCGCCGCCACCCTCGCCTATGCCGCCCACTACCCTTTCCCCAGAGGCGGGACATAGATGTGGGTAATCACCAGAGCAAAAACACTTGACATCAGGCGCGCCAGCCGTTACGCTAACAGGCCCCGAATGGAGGGAAGCCAAACGGCGACCACCACAGGGGCAGCACGTTAGCAAGTGAAGATGATGAAGACATGGGGAGGAGGCGTGGGTCTGGCTGGGCTGCCCTTTGGGGGGTGGCTGGGCTGCCCGTAGGCGGGTGAGCTCGTGGTCAGGCTGCGTCTTTGGGTTGGCAGTCGTCTGGAAGAGGAAAGCGTGTCGTGTGACCGGCCGGGTGCAGTGCGGCGGTTCGCGGGCGTGACGAGTGCCTAGGAGAATGAGGAGCGTCTCA